>NZ_JAXMNY010000002.1:0-600000 GCF_034670185.1 Nisaea sp. | reverse complement strand
ATCGGCGCCATGGGCTGGTGGCTCGGCCTGAAATGGGACGATCTGGGCGGCGGGGCGATCGCACTCATCGCTGCCGCCTATGCAGTGCTCTACGGCGCCGTCGGCGCGTACCTTTGGCGCAAGGCCCCCGAGACGAGGACGCCGGGCGGTCTCTGGATCGCGATGGCGGTCGCGCTCACGCCCTTGTTCGTCTACGGCCTGCAGCGCCATTTCGGGCTCTGGGCATTCGACGATCCGGGGGAATACCGGAATTTCTTCCGCTGGATCCGCGGTGGCTGGTTCGCCATGGAAGTGGCGACGATTGCCGTTGCCGTGCTGGTGCTGAGCCGGGTGCGGTTTCCATTCCTGACCGCGATCATCGCCTTCATGCTCTGGTACCTGTCGATGGACCTGACGCCGATCCTGTTCGGGAGCGCGGATTTCGCTTGGCAGGAACGGCGGCTGGTGTCCCTCGTCTTCGGGCTCGTGATTCTGGGCGTGGCCTATAGTGTCGACCTGCGGTCGCGCACGGATTTCGCCTTCTGGCTCTATCTCGCCGGCGCGACGAGTTTCTGGGGCGGCTTGAGCCTATTGGACTCGAGCTCGGAGCTGTCCCGCTTCGGTTATTTCCTGATCAATCTCGTCCTGATACTTGCCTCGGTCTATCTCCGGCGCCGGATTTTCATCATCTTCGGAGCGTTTGGCGTGATCTGGTATCTCGGCCATCTCTCCCTGAAAATTTTCCCGGACGAGGCGCTTTTCCCGATCGCATTGACAGTGACGGGGGCGCTTGTCGTTTTGCTGGGCATATTGCTGCAGCGTCGACACGCAGCAATCGAGGCTTGGCTGGAGCGGTCCATGCCCGGCTCCGTGCTCGCGATGCGGCCGAAGTCGCGCTAGGTCAGCTGCTCCGGACGGTTTTCCCATCCGTCCGGAGCGTTCCGATCAGATTTCTTCTTTCACCGCCGCCGTGGCATCGTCGCCCGTGTTCGGCAGGCCTGCCGGTTCGATCAGCAGCAGATGGGCTTCCTCCTCGGCGACTGGGCGGTGCTTGACGCCGCGCGGGACGACATAGAGCTCGCCCGGATTGAGCGTGACATTGCCCTGCTCGGTCTCGATCCGGATGGAGCCTTTCAGGACGAGGAAGAAGTCGTCGCTGTCGGCATGGTCGTGCCAGTTGAATTCGCCTTTTACCTTCACGACCATGATGTCGTGGCCGTTGAAGGCGGAGACGATTTTCGGCGACCAGTGATCGCTGAATCTCTCCAGCTTTTCCGCCAGATTGATGGCCTGCGGCATTGCTCTCTCCTGTTGCGTGGGGGGGGAGGCCCTTTTTGTCTTACCCAGCATTGGACGTCATCCCGGCCGAAGAGCCGGGACCTCCGGGAATGCGACCGCCGCCCAGAGATCCCGGATCAGGTCCGGGATGACGGTTTTCGTTTGACGGTGTCGGATGTTTACAGGTTCTGCCCGCCATCGACGGCGATGGTCTGACCCGTCACCCAGCGTGCCGCGGGGGAGAGCAGGAAGGCGGCGACGGTGCCGATTTCCTCCGGCGTGCCGTAGCGGTCGAACGGGATCTTGGCGAGGGTGGAGGTATATTTCTCCGGCTCTTCCGTCTTGCGTCGTTCCCAGCTGCCGCCGGGAAACTCGATGGAACCGGGGGCGATGCAGTTTACCCGGACCCGGTCGGCGGCGAATTTCTGCGCGTGGCTCTGGGTCAGCTGGATCACGGCCGCCTTGACCGCGCCATAGGGAATCGAGCCGGAGGCGCCGATGCCGGAGATCGAGGAGATTGTGAGCACCGCGCCTTGGCTGGCGACGAGGTGCGGATAGGCCGCCCAGGTCGCCCGGACCACGCCCATCAGATCCACATCCATGCTCTTTTTCCAGCCGTCCTCATCGTCGGAGGCGCCGAAGCCGGAGGGGTTGTTCACCAGCCCGTCGATGCCGCCGAATGTCTCGGCCGCTGCCGCGATGTAACCGGCTACGGCATCCGCATCCGCAACATCGCAGGGTGCCGTATGCACCTTGCCGCCATGGCGGGAGAGGAAGGCTTCGGCCTTCTTCAGGCTTTCCTCGCTGCGCCCGCAGACGGATACCGCAGCCCCTTCTGCCGCGCAGGCATCGGCGATCGAAAGCCCGATGCCGCGTGTGCCGCCGGTGACGATGATGTTCTTGCCCTTGAGTCCGAGGTCCATACTGCTGCTCCCATTTGAAAACTGTCATTCCCGTGCATACGGGAACCCAGGGACCGCAGGAACAATCCTACGATCGCTGGGTCCCTGCTTTCGCAGGGATGACGACTGAAAATGTGGTAACGCCCGAGACTTCAGGCGTTTCGATTAAGACCGAGCGCATGGCCGGCGAGATAGAGAGAGCCGCAGATCAGGAAACGCACGGACTTGCCTTTTTTCTGGCTGTCCCGAAGCGCCTGCTGGACGGTGGAGACCGGAATGGCGGGTAGGGCCGCGCGCTTGGCGCCGTCCATCAGTGCGTCCTCGGTGAGGCTGTTTTCCTCGCCCGGGATCGGCAGGACGTAGAGCCGCTGGGCCCGTCCCCGCATGTGTTTCAGATAGGCTGCCGGATCGCGGGTATTGAGCGAGCCGAACAGCAGATAGACCGGCAGGGCACCGGGCTCGGCCGCCCAGCCGTCGAGGATTTTCGCGACCGCTTCGCCGGCGCTCTCGTTATGCCCGCCATCGATCCAGATGCTGGAGCCGGGGTTGAGATATTCGGTCAGCGCGCCGCTTTCCAGATGCTGCATCCGGGCGGGCCACGAAGCCTCGGCAATGCCCTTGGCGCGGGCGCCTTCGGTTGTCTTGACGGAAGCTTCGGCGAGATCGGCCGCCATCAGCGCCTGGCCCGCATTGAGGATCTGATGCGCGCCGAGCAGCCCCGGGCGCGGATAGCGCCTTGTCTTGCCGCCGGTGCTGAAAAGCATGCCGTCGCCGCCCTCGGCAATCGTCCATTCATGACCATAGCGGTAGAGCGGAGCGCCGACGTCCGCCGCGCGGGCCTCGATCACGGCGAGCGCCGCGGGGTCCTGCGGGCCGATCACTGCCGGCACGCCGGGCTTCAGGATGCCGGCTTTCTCGAAGGCAATCTTCTCGATCGTGTCGCCGAGAAAACCCATATGGTCCATCGAGACCGGCGTGATGATGGAGACCGCCGGCTTGTCGATCACGTTGGTCGCGTCGAACCGGCCGCCGAGCCCGACCTCGAGCAGCAGAACGTCCGCCGGGGTGCGGGAGAAGGCGAGGAAAGCCGCCGCCGTGGTGATCTCGAAATGGGTGATCGGTGTGCCGCCATTGACCCGCTCGCACTCTTCCAGAATATCCACCAGCGGCGCGTCTTCGATCTCCTTGCCGGCGATATAGAAGCGCTCGTTGTAGCGGACGAGATGCGGTGAGGTGTCGGCGTGGACCTTCCGGCCCGCCGCTTCGTAGATCGCCCGCAGCATGGCAATGGTCGAGCCCTTGCCGTTCGTCCCGGCGACATGGATCACCGGCGGCAGCTTCTGCTCCGGGTTGCCGAGCAGGCCGAGCAGCCTTTCAAGGCGGTCCAGAGACAGGTCGATCAGCTTCGGATGCAGACGTTGCAGCCGGTCCAGGATCGTTTGCGGCGAAAGCGCGGGTACGGAAATTTCAGGATCCTCCGGCGGGCGATCAGCTCTCGCTGTCGTCCTCTTCGCTCTCCGGCTTGTCCGCTTTCGGCATGGCGACGACCACGGCCTTTGGCAACGGATCGCGGACCATGGAGAAGACGCGGATCAACGTGTCGCGCATGTCCTTGCGGTGCACGACCATGTCGACCATGCCGTGCTCAAGCAGATACTCCGAGCGCTGGAAGCCGTCCGGAAGCTGCTCGCGGATGGTTTCCTGGATAACCCGTTGACCGGCGAAGCCGATGATCGCGCCGGGCTCGGCGATATGGATGTCGCCCAGCATGGCGAAGGAGGCGGTGACGCCGCCCGTGGTCGGATCGGTCAGCACGACGACGAAGGGCAGGCCGGACTCGCGGACGATCTCCCGCGCGATCACGGTGCGCGGCATCTGCATCAGCGACAGGATGCCTTCCTGCATGCGGGCGCCGCCCGATGCCGGGAAGACCACCAGCGGGGCTTTCTGGGCCTTCGCAAGTTCGGCCGCACGGACAAGTGCATCGCCGACGGCAACACCCATGGAGCCGCCCATGAAATCGAAGCGGAACAGGGCCAGCACCACCGGCGCACCGCCCATCTTGCCATGCGCAACGATGATCGCATCATCTTCGCCGGTCTTGTGCTGGGCTTCCTTGAGGCGGTCCGTATAGCGTTTGCGGTCCCGGAATTTCAGCGGGTCGAGAACCGGCTTCGGCAGCTCGATCCGGTTAAAGCTGTCGTCGTCGAACAGCATTTTCATCCGGGTCTCGGCGCCGATCCGCAGGTGATGCTGGCAGTTCGGGCAGACCTGCTGATTTTCCTCGAGATTGCGGTGGAAGATCATCTCTCCGCAGCCGCCGCACTTGATCCAGAGATTATCCGGAACGTCGCGCGGTTGCACGAGGGCTTTGATCTTCGGCAGGACCGAGTTGGTGATCCAGTTCATATCCGTCCTCTCCGCAGGGTGCGGTGATTATACTGTTCTAAGACCGGGCGTTCCGTACCCCGGCTGCAAGGTCGGAGACAAGCGCGGTCACGGCGCCGACGGTCTTGCCGGTCGCCTTGCCGGAAGCGTCGAGCGAATCTCTGATGGCATCGACCACGGCCGAGCCGACGATGCAGGCATCGGCGACCGTGCCAACGGCTGCGGCCTGCTCTTTCGTCTTGATACCGAAACCGACGCCAATCGGAATATCGGTATGCTTGCGCAAGCGTGCCAAGGCCGCCGTGACCATGTCGATCGGAACTTCGGCTGTTCCGGTGACTCCGGCGATCGAGACATAATACAGGAAACCGCTGGTGTTGGTCAGTACCGTTGGCAGGCGGGCATCGTCTGTCGTCGGCGTTGCCAGTCGGACGAACGGCAGGTTGCGCTTGACTGCGGGCAGGCAAAGTTCCTCGTCTTCTTCAGGCGGCAGATCGACGACGATCAGGCCATCGGCTCCAGCCTCGATTGCGTCGGTCAGGAACCGCTCGACCCCATAAATATAAATCGGGTTGTAGTAGCCCATGAGAACGACCGGCGTGGTCTTGTCGTCTTCCCGGAAAGCACGGAGCTGAGCGAGGGTATTTACCATACTGCCGCCGGCCTTCAGCGACCGCTGGCTTGAGGCCTGGACCGATGGGCCGTCCGCCATCGGATCGGAGAAGGGCATGCCGAATTCGATCATGTCGGCACCGGCACCGGGCAGGGCTTTCATGATGGCGAGCGAGGTCTCCGCATCGGGATCGCCGGCAGTGACGAAAATGCCGAGACCGGCGCGGTTTTCGTCCTTGAGAGCCGCGAAGCATTTGTCCAGGCGGGAAGCGGTATAATTCATCAGAGTTCGCCCATTTCCTCGAGCCGCGGAATCACCGCATCCAGATCCTTGTCGCCGCGGCCGCAGAGATTCATGACCACGATTTTGTCTTTCGCCAGATCGCCGATCATGGTGCCGACATAAGCCAGCGCATGGCTCGGCTCCAGAGCCGGAATGATGCCTTCCAGCTTGGAGCACAGGGCGAAGGCTTTCAGTGCGTCCGTGTCGGTGGCGCTGACATATTTCACCCGACCGCTCTCATGCAGCCAGGAATGCTCCGGCCCGATACCCGGATAATCGAGACCGGCCGAGATCGAATGCGCCTCGGTGATCTGCCCGTCATCGTCCTGCAAGAGGTAGGTCCGGTTGCCGTGCAGCACGCCGGGGTTTCCGCCGGTCAGCGATGCCGCGTGCTCGCCGCTGTCGATGCCGTGACCGGCCGCCTCGACACCGAAGATTTCCACGCTTTCGTCATCGAGGAACGGATGGAACAGGCCAATGGCGTTGGAGCCGCCACCGATGCAGGCGACCAGCGCGTCGGGGAGCTTGCCTTCGGCCTCCTCAAGCTGCCAGCGGACCTCTTCTCCGATGATGGACTGGAAATCCCGGACCATTGCCGGATAGGGATGCGGGCCGGCGGCTGTGCCGATGATGTAGAAGTGGGTTTCCGCTTTCGAGACCCAGTAGCGAAGCGCCTCGTTCATGGCGTCCTTCAGGGTCGAGGAGCCGGATGTCACCGAAACGACCTTGGCACCGAGCAGCCGCATCCGGTCGACGTTCGGCTTCTGCCGCTTGACGTCTTCGGCACCCATGAAGACTTCGCATTCCATGCCGAACAGCGCGCAGGCAGTCGCGGTCGCAACGCCGTGCTGACCAGCGCCGGTCTCGGCGATGATCTTGGTCCTGCCCATGCGCTTGGCGAGCAGGGCCTGACCCATCACGTTGTTGATCTTGTGCGCGCCGGTATGGTTCAGCTCGTCGCGCTTGAAGTAGAGCTTGCCGCCGCCGAAATGCTCCGTCAGCCGGGGCGCGAAATAGAGTGGGCTCGGCCGGCCGATATAATGCTTCCGGTAATATTCCATCTCCGCCCAGAAATCCGGATCGCCTTTCGCCGTCAGGTAGGCCTTTTCGACCTCCAGGACCAAAGGCATCAGGGTTTCGGCGACGTAGCGACCGCCGAAAATACCGAAATGGCCGTTCTCGTCGGGGCCATTGCGGAATGAATTCAGGGCTGGCGTGGAGCTTGCCATTTATCAGGCTTCCTCGTCGGATCGGGGCTTGCGGACTCGAGGCGCGGGTTCAGGGCGGCTCGCGAAACGCCGCATAATGCGTTGAGCGCTTTTGTAAGGCAAGGCTGGGAAGGCCATTTCGGGTGCTATTGTGCCTGTAAAGCGGCACTGACGAAGGCCCGGATCCTGTCCGGGTTCTTCTCACCCTGTGCATCCTCGGCACCGGAGGCGGTATCGACGGCTTTCGCACCGGTCACCCGGATGGCTTCGGCAACGTTCGACGCATCAAGCCCGCCAGCCAGCATCCAGGGCGTGGTGCCCTTGTAGGCCTTGAGTGCCATCCAGTCGAAAATAAGCCCGTTGCCGCCGGGCAGCTTGTCCTTGTCTTTCGGCGGCTTGGCATCGAACAGGATAAGGTCGGCGATCCCGTCATAGGCTTCGGCGCTGCGCGCGTCCGCCGCATCGGCGACCCGGATGGCCTTCATGACCGATACGCCGAAACGCGCCTTGATTTCCCGCACCCGATTGGGGCTCTCCGTGCCGTGTAGCTGGAAGATGTCCGGATGGGCTGCATCCCGGATAGCCTGGAGAAGCGCGTCGTCGGCATCGACCACGAGGGCGACGACCTTCACCCCGTCCGGGACGTGGGCGACGAGGTCCGCCGCTGCTTCCGGCGTGATCGAGCGCGGGGAGGGCGGAAAGAAATTCAGACCGATGTGGCTGGCTCCGGAGGCGGCGGCGGCCTCGACGGCTTCCGGCGTTTTCAGCCCGCAGATTTTGACATCCATTGATGTATCGACTTTCCCGGGGATCAGCGTTTTTCCGGAGCCGGCAGGGCTTTCCGGAGATCCTCGACTTCGTGCGCCTTGTGATCGAGGTCCTCTTCCAGCCGGCGCGCCTTGCCTTCGGCCAGGCGCGCCCGGTGACGGGTCGAGCCGCCGCTGATCCAGGTGGCGACGACGCCGAGGATGAAGCCGAACGCCATCGTGCACAGACCGAGAATATAGGCTGGCACCTCGACGATGACCGGTAGAGGCCAGAAGCCGACCTCGACAAGATGACGATTGGAGATCGCGAACAGGACGATGACCAGCGCGACCGGTAGGCCGATCAGCATGCTCATTGTTTTTGCGATGAAGGATCTGCGGGCCATGGCGCTACCGTGATTGCGAAATTGCCATCGAATACAGGCGATCAGATGAATATAGGCGATCAGACAGGCAGATCGAAGCCCCGCGGCGCGGTATCAGAGTGAATTTTCTCAATCGACCAACTGCGGGGCAGTCGGAAAGGCCTTAACCGTCGTTGATCCGGTCGCGCAGTTGCTTGCCGGTTTTGAAGAAGGGCACGAACTTTTCCTGAACCGGGACTGAATCTCCGGTGCGCGGGTTCCGGCCGACGCGGGCATCGCGCTTTTTCACGGAAAATGCGCCGAAACCGCGGAGTTCAACGCGATCGCCACTGGCAAGGGCATCGGAGATCTCGTCGAAGATAGCGGAGACAATCCGCTCTACGTCACGTTGGTAAAGGTGAGGGTTTGCCTCGGCAAGACGCATGATCAACTCAGATTTGGTCATGTTTGCCGCGCTCCCCCAATTGACAGTCCAGCTCACACATGTCGCGCCCGGACTGGACATCGCCACAATAAAACCGAATTTTATCGTGGTTCGTCAAGTGTAAGTCTCTCTTTTGCATAATAAAAACGCACTTCATCAAATCAGAAGTGCGGATTTGTCACGATGAATACGAAAACGGCGCCGCCCAAACAGGGGCGGCGCCGCATTTCCAGAAACAGTCGGACAGAGGCGATGCCTTAGTCCTGCTGTCCTTCTTCTCGCTGCTTCAGGGCTGCGCCCAGAATGTCGCCCAGGCTGGCGCCGCTGTCGGACGAACCGTAGTCGGCCATGGCCTTCTTCTCTTCTTCGACTTCGCGAGCCTTGATCGACAGGGTCAGCTTGCGCGTCTTGTTGTCGATCTGGGTGATCTTGGCATCGACCTTTTCGCCAACCGCGAACCGGTCCGGACGCTGCTCGGAGCGATCCCGGGACAGGTCGGACTTGCGGATGAAGCCGTGCAGGCCTTCACCGACAGCAACCTCGAGACCGTTGTCGGTCAGCGTGGTCACGGTACAGGTGACAACCACACCCTTGCGCAGATCGGATGCACCGGACTCGAAGGGATCCTCGGAGAGCTGCTTGATACCAAGGGAGATACGCTCCTTGTCGGTATCCACGTCAAGGACCTTTGCCTTGACCATGTCGCCCTTCTTGTACTCCTTGATGGCTTCCTCGCCCGACTGCTCCCAGGAGAGGTCGGAGAGGTGAACCATGCCGTCGATCTCGCCGGAGAGGCCAACGAACAGACCGAATTCGGTGATGTTCTTGACTTCGCCTTCGATCTCGGTGCCGGCCGGGTAGCTGGTGACGAAATCGTCCCACGGGTTGGCCATGCACTGCTTGAGACCGAGAGAGATACGCCGCTTGGCCGGATCGACATCGAGGACCATGACCTCGACTTCCTGGCTGGTGGAGACGATCTTGCCCGGATGCACGTTCTTCTTGGTCCAGCTCATTTCGGAGACGTGGACCAGGCCTTCGATGCCCGGCTCGAGTTCGACGAACGCACCGTAGTCGGTGATGTTCGTGACGCGACCGGTGAACTTGGTGCCGACCGGATACTTCAGATCCACACCTTCCCACGGATCCGCCTCGAGCTGCTTCATGCCGAGAGAGATACGCTGGGTTTCCGGGTTGAAGCGGATGACCTGGACCTTGACGGTCGCACCGATCTGCAGGGCTTCACTCGGATGGTTGATGCGGCGCCACGCGATGTCGGTGACATGCAGCAGGCCGTCGACGCCACCGAGATCCACGAACGCGCCGTAGTCGGTGATGTTCTTGACCACACCCTGGAGGACCTGGCCTTCCTGGAGGTTCGCGACCAGCTCGGAGCGAGCTTCGGCGCGGGACTCTTCAAGAACGGCACGGCGGGAAACGACGATGTTGCCCCGGCGACGGTCCATTTTCAGGATCTGGAACGGCTGCGGCGTACCCAGCAGCGGGCCGATGTCGCGGACCGGACGGATGTCGACCTGGCTGCCCGGCAGGAATGCCACGGCGCCGGAGAGATCGACGGTGAAGCCGCCCTTGACCCGACCGAAGATGGTGCCGGTGACGCGTTCGTTGTTTTCGAACCCGGTTTCCAGAACCGCCCAGGCTTCCTCGCGGCGAGCCTTTTCACGGCTGAGCATCGCTTCGCCGTTGCGATCTTCCATACGCTCGACATAAACCTCGACGATGTCGCCGGGCTTCAGTTCCGCTTTCTTGCCCGGGTCGCCGAATTCCCTCAGCGACACACGGCCTTCGGACTTAAGTCCGACGTCGATCAGGGCCGCATCGTTATCTACAGAGATAACGGTACCCTTTACGACGCTGCCTTCGATGCTCGTGACGTCGCCAAACGACTCGTCGAGCAGGGCAGCAAAATTCTCAGTCATTTCCGGTTCTTGGACCGCTCCGGCTGTATCAGCCATGTAAGCTCCTCAATGGATCTTGCCGGAAAACCGAAGTTTGCCGGCATCTGTTCATGGTGGCTGTGCAAATTGGATTTGCGTCCCGCATCGCGGAACCGTTCCACCCGGTCCAGGGTTGGAACGCGGCTGAGCCTGTCAGCCACCGTTGGTTTCCAAAACCGGTCATCGGACCTAATGACCGGCATCTCTCACGTTCCGCAGTTCTCACGTTCCACAGACTGCGGTGATCAGCCCGCGTCTTCAATCACGTCCAGCGCTGCTGTAAAAGCTTCGTCCGGGGTCATCGAAGACGTGTCGATCAGGATCGCATTGTCCGCTTGCTTCATCGGGGCATCGCTCCGACCGGCGTCGCGGGCATCACGTTCACGCATATCCTGCAAAACGCGCGCATATATAGCGGCCTCGCCCCGTTCCTGCAACTCTTTGAATCGCCGTTCGGCCCGGGCTTCCACAGAAGCGGTGACGAAGAGTTTCCGGTCGGCGTCCGGGCAGATCACCGTGCCGATGTCCCGGCCATCCAGTATGGCCCCGCCCGCATTGCCCGGCGGATGCGTGGCGAACTGCCGTTGAAAATCTGTCAGCGCTGCCCGGACTGAGGGGATTGCCGCGACCTTGGAGGCAGCGGCCCCGGCTTCGCCCGTGCGCAGATCGGGGCTTCCCAGCAGGTCGAGATCCAGCGTGCGGGCCGCTTCTGTGGCGGCCTCCGCATTGTCGGGTGCGCCGTTCCGGCGCAGCACCATCACGGCAACAGCGCGATAAAGCGAGCCGGTATCCAGATAGGCATATCCCAGATGATCGGCCAGACGCCGTGCGAGCGTGCCCTTGCCGGCCGCTGCCGGCCCGTCAATGGCGATGATCATGCGACAGCTCCGCTGTTGATCTTCGCACCGGCGCCGCGCATCAGGTCGGCGAAACCGGGGAAGCTGGTGTCGATGGTCCTGGCATCGTCGATGGCGACCGGAGCCTGGGCCCCCATGCCGAGGACGAGGAAGGACATGGCGATCCGGTGGTCGAGATCGGCTGCGATGGTTGCGCCACCAGCCACGCCATTCGAGGAGCCGGTGACGGCTAGCGTATCCTCGCCCTCCTCGACACGGACGCCCGTGGCGGCAAGGCCGCGTGCCATCGCTCCCAGACGGTCACTTTCCTTGACCCGCAACTCGCCGACCCCGCGCATGATGGTGGCGCCCTCGGCGAAGGCGGCGGCGACGGAGAGGATCGGATATTCGTCGATCATGCTCGGCGCGCGTTCCGCCGGAACCTCGATGCCTTTCAGCGCGCTGCTGCGTACCCGGATGTCGCCGATAGGCTCTCCGGCCTCGATACGGCGGTTCGAAATCTCGATATCCGCGCCCATCTCGATCAGCGTTTCGAACACGCCGAAGCGCAGCGGATTGAGGCCGACCGCCGGCAGGGTGATGTCGGAGTCCGGGGTGATCAGTGCGGCCACGGCCGGAAAGGCGGCGGAGGAGGGATCGGCTGGAACGACGATATCGCTTGCCTTGAACTCGGGCTGACCGGTCAGCGTGATGACGCGCCCCTCGCGAAGATCCTCGACCCGCACGTCCGCGCCGAAATGGCGAAACATGGTTTCCGTGTGGTCGCGGGTTTTCTCCGGCTCGATCACTGTGATCTCGCCCGGCGTGTTCAGGCCGGCGAGCAGGATCGCCGATTTCACCTGGGCCGAGGCGACAGGAAGTGTGTAGCGGATGGGCAGCGGGTCAGTGGCGCCTTCGACGCACAGCGGCAGGCGGCCGCCGGCGCGGCCGTGAAAGGCGGCGCCGATCTGGCTCAACGGGGTAATGACGCGGCCCATGGGGCGGCGGCGCAAGGAAGCGTCGCCGGTGAAGACGGCATTGATCGGATGACCGGCGACCAGTCCCATAAGAAGCCGGGCGGCGGTTCCGGAATTGCCGAGGTCGAGCACGTCCTCCGGCTCGTCGAGCGTGCCGATGCCGCGTCCGAAGACTTCCCATGTGCCGTCGTCCAGCCGGTTCACGCTGGCGCCGAGTGCGCGCATGGCGGCGGCCGTCGCGAGCACATCCTCTCCTTCCAGCAGGCCCGAAACCGCGGTCCGGCCGATGGCGAGGCCGCCAAGAATCAGGGAGCGATGGGAAATCGACTTATCGCCCGGCACCTTGAGGGTTCCGGTGAGTGCAGCGCTTTTTGATGAGGTAAGGGATGTCATGGGATTCTCACGGGCTTTTCGCGGACAAAATCGCGTCGGCTTCGGGTTGACCGCAGGCTCTCTATCACAGAGGCTGGCGGCCTGTCTGGGGGAAATAGGCACGATTGGCGGGATTCCGGGGGCTCCGTTGCGCATTTTCACTTTGACAGATGGGCGCATCACAGTTATTCGGCGCCTCTTGCAATAGCGATCCAGAGTCAAGTGACTGTCGGAGGAACGACGTGGCGAAACCGGAATGGGGCATCAAGCGCACCTGCCAATCCTGCGGCGCGCGCTTCTATGACCTGATGAAATCTCCCATCGTCTGCCCAAAATGCGAAACCGAGTACGATCCCGAGGCGGTGCTGAAAAGCCGTCGGGCGCGTCCGGTTCCGGTGGCGGATGTGAAGAAAAAGAAACCAGCCGAGGCTGAGGACGCCGAACTCGAAGAAGAGGACGATGGTGTCGAGGAGCTTGCCTCGGATGAGGACAAGGTCGTCGTCGCAGATGACGCTGATGATGACAGCGATGATGACGATGACGATGACGATGACGGTGAAGACACGTTGATTGCCGATCTCGACGACGATGATGATGATGTTGTTGACGACTCTCTTCTCGATGACGATGACGATGACGACGCTGATGTCGTTGTCGTCAAAAAAGATGACGATGATCTCTGATCACGGGTGTTTTGACGATATCGTTAAAAAGCACTTGATCCATTGGGCTGGGCTCGCTACATAGCGAGCCCACCCGCGCCGGGGCCCAAACCGGCGCATGGTTATCGGGGCCATAGCTCAGCTGGGAGAGCGCTACAATGGCATTGTAGAGGTCAGCGGTTCGATCCCGCTTGGCTCCACCATCGAAGCCCGCAGGGAAACCTGCGGGCTTCGTCCGTTACTGGGTTTGTTTCCGACAGGATGACTGGTGCTTCTGGGGCAGGTCGCACATTCCGACGCGACCGAGCGGCCGGAGAATTCCGGTATTGCCAAGCAGGGATCGATGCGGCTGATTATTAGCGTCGAATCTCACAGAATTATGGTTCTAGCCAATGGATTCCTATTACCACGTGAAGGCCTTTGGCTTGACGCTCAGGGAAATTCTGACGAACACATTCGGTTTGTACAGCGATCGGTTCTTGTTCTACACGCTCGTGCTGGTTTTGCCGGGGATAGCTCTGAACGCAGCGCTTCTCATCGTACGCGAGTTCGGTGGATGGTGGCCGCGTGGTTGGGAAGTTTTGTGGATCGTGGGACTCAAACACTTCGTCTGGAGTCTTAGCATCGCGATCGTTTCCGTTGCCTCTATCAAGCAGCTTCGCTCAGCACGCATTTCGTCATCAGCGGCTGTAAGGGCCGGATCATCGTGCGCCCCTTGGGTCTTCATGGCGACGGCATTGGCTCAGCTCGGAATCACGATAGGATTCCTGCTACTTGTCGTGCCAGGTGTGATGGCGCTTTGTTCCTGGTTCCTCGCAGCGCCGATTGCCGCGATGGAGCGCGTCGGTCCACTCGAGGCAACTGAAAGCAGCGCAGCGATGGTGCGCGGGTACCAGCTCCAGATTTTGGGAGTTATCACGCTTCTCTTCCTGGCGACCGTGCTGTCAGAGACAATGGTCCAGTATGGGTATTGGCTGGTAACCTCATGGTACGATGGTCGGTTTGACGCGCGCTTCCCGTTCACTCTCTGGGAAGCATACCTGTTTCTTGGCCATCAGCCGGGCGTCGCACTGATCTCGGATATACTTACTGTTCCGTTTGCCTGTATTTCGGCTCTCGCTCCGGCATATATCTACGCCGTCCTGACTTCAGCACAGGGGCCCTACGCGAACCGTGACTATGTAGCGCATTATCGGAGATAGGTGTCGGCTTGCATCACGGCGCCCGGAAATAGTTCGGGCTCGAGTCCGCTCTGATCCCGGTCATCCCAGGGCTATGGAGCCAGCGGAGACACGGCTTCCTTTTTTGCCGCGGTGGAAGCAGCGACATAATTTCTGCGCGAAGGTGTCGGGAAATGTCGGTCATCACAGCTTGGGACCTGATCAAATTGGTGCCGAGCAAGCAAGCATCCCAATGGGATCCCGCTTGCCCGGTTATGGGGGCATGCTGGACACTGCGCCGCCGAAGCGGCTCAGTGTTCGTCAGGCTTTTGCCATGACTATTTCGATGCAGGCCAGCGCCAGCGGGCGTGACGGGCTACCTGCGCCAGGCAGTGTGGCCCAGCCGGAATCCATCATTACATCGTCACGCTGGTAGGATTGCGCTTTTTCCAGGTCGGCCAGTATTTTGGCCGCATTAGGGTCTGTCTTGGATCGGGCGACGCAGACTGGGACAAAGGCTTTAACGACTTCTGTTTGCGCCCTGTCGGAAGCAATTTTGTCCGCCTTGCTGCTGGTAATCCAGCCGCCCCAGGTAAAGCCGACTATTGTGATGGCGATAGCACCAAATCCGCAGCCAAGAATGCTCGGCTTAACCCATTCAGGTAATGTCAAAGTGTATACTCCATCTGGCGGCGCCATGGCCGCAGGTTCATATCCGGGTGTCGCGTTTCTTCAGGCAGAATAAGGCGCACTCAGTGAGCGCCGTCTTTCCCAATATGCAATAATTTGAAAATATCGAAGCGCACTGCAGCGTTAATTCTGGTGCTTCGCTTCGTACAAGCAAAATAATTACAGAAGTTGACTTTATACATATAGGCACGACGAGAAATAAAATTACAGGAAAATGCTGAATATTATAAAATAACTATTTAATAACTTTGTCGTCGAGGGCGGTTTTTTGTTTGATGTATGCGTGATTTTTTTTCAAATTTTTGCGGGGGCGACGAGCGGCAAAGCGTTCATGAGAGATGATCTGCGCGGAATGGGCCGATATCGCCCGGCCCATCATGACGGGATGCTGCAACTCTGGGGCTCTGTTGCCGGAGTCGTGGCGACCCGGTGCAGCCCAATCATATCTTCATGGGGAACGTAGAGTCATCGTTGGACGCGGAAACCCCGATGCGGGTTGCCCCGCACCGGCCTCCAGGTCCGGCTACCGATAGCTGACGGTTCTAGGCGGCGCGAAAGCGGTTGTAGCGGCCGCCGGAACGGAACCGGTCGAGATAGGTCGGCAGGATCGCCTCGCAGGCTGTCGGCTTAATACCCAAGTCTGCCAGAGTTGCCGCCCCTTCCGAAACCACATTGTCCGATTTCAGCAAAACCACCTGATCGCGGGTCAGCGGCGGTGTCGGCAACAGTTCGAGGAAGGTTGCCTCAAGGGAGGCAAGCCAGAACGGGATCTGGACCAGTCGGCATTTGCGACCGGTCTGCGCCACCACCAGTTCCATCAGATCCCTGAAGCTGTAGATCGTCGGGCCACCGAGCTCGTAAGTTTGGCCTTCCGCCGCGTCGGACGTCAGCACCGCAAGCGCGGCACGGGCGACATCATCGACATAGACCGGCTGAAACTTCGTCTGACCGCCACCGATAAGCGGCAGGAAGGAAAATGCTTCCGCCATCGTGCCGAAGCGGTTGAAGAAATCATCGTCGGGACCGAATACGATGCTCGGCCGCAGGATGGTCGCTGTCGGGAAGGCGCTCTTCACGGCGGCTTCGCCAGCGGCCTTGCTGCGGGCGTAACGGGATGCCGAATTGGCATCCGCGCCGATGGCGGAGACATGGACGAACTTGGTGACGCCTGCTTTCGCTGCTTCTGTAGCAATCAGGCCCGCGGCGGTGCTCTGCACGGCGTCGAACCGGTTGCGCCCGCTCTCGAACAGGATGCCGCAGAGATTGATGGCCATGTCCGCGCCCTCCAGGGCCGCGGCAATGCCGTCGCCCTTGGTCACGTCGATATGCACCGGGGTCACCTGTCCGACGACACCCTGAACCTTGAGATGCTTGGCCCCCTCGACATCGCGGCAGCCAACGGTCACCCGGGCGCCTTGCTGTGCGAGTTCGCGCACGATGTTACGGCCGATAAAACCGGAGCCGCCAAAAACGGTGACCTTCTTGCCTCGGAACATGGTTGGTGTCCTTTTCAAGCGCGCCATTTCGGTCCCAGCAAAACCGGAGGCGCATTCCATAATCTTACCGCCGCTTATAATATAGCAGAGCGGCCCGGGCGATCAAAAATCCCGACCAACGACATGATGGGCAGGCGGATTGTCATATCGCCGTAAAAAGCCTTTGACAGACGCGTCGCGTGCTGGCATTTACCCGGCCTCACCGGCGGACACCTACCCGCTGGTTGTGCCCAGGTGGCGGAATTGGTAGACGCGCTGGCTTCAGGTGCCAGTGGCCGCAAGGTCGTGGAAGTTCGAGTCTTCTCCTGGGCACCATCTCTCCTAAAGTCGATCTGATACCCGGATGCTTATCCGATCCGGCTTCGACTTGGGCACCGACTCTCCTAAAAGAAATAGCAAAACCGTTGGCGGGTCCCGATATTCTGTCGTAGGACCTGATTTGCGTGTGGCCGTTCAGAGGCCTTGGACCAGATGGAGCAGGAGAGCCCCATGACGATTACGTTGCACAAGGGCGATCTGCCGGATGGCCTCGATCTCGGGCCGGTGGTGGCGATCGACAGCGAGACCATGGGGTTGCGCCCGGAGCGCGACCGGCTCTGCGTGGTCCAGCTTTCCTCAGGCGACGGCAATGCGCATCTTGTTCAGTTCGCCAAGGGCGCTCATGACGCCCCGAACCTGGTCCGGCTGCTGACGGACCCGAATGTCCTGAAGCTGTTCCACTTCGCCCGCTTCGACGTGGCTGTCATGCAGGCCTATCTCGGCGTGGTGACGGCTCCGGTCTATTGCACGAAGATCGCGTCCAAGCTGGTACGCACCTACACGGACCGCCACGGTCTCAAGGATCTTTGCCGGGAGTTGCTCGGCGTCGACATGTCAAAGCAGCAGCAATCCTCGGATTGGGGCGCGGACGAGCTGACCGAGGAGCAGATGACCTATGCGGCATCGGACGTGCTCTATCTGCACAAGTTGCGCGAAGAGCTGGATCGTCGGCTCGTGCGTGAGGGTCGTGATGCGATCGCCGCTGCGAGCTTTGCCTACCTGCCGACCCGCGCTGCGCTTGATCTGATCGGCTATGGCGGCGAGGATATTTTCTCTCATTGATGGCGGAACCATCGGGATTCGTTGACCCTTTGGCGCTCATTCGCCATACTTCCGCCGTATAGACAAGCAATTGTCGGGCCAAAATGTCGCGCATGGTGGTGCCGACCTGAACGGACTGGTGCCGCGTGCGGGAATCCGAAGTGATTCCATGGGATTCACGAAAGAGGATTGGATGGCCGACCATATCGCGGAAAATGTGGGTGGAAACCCCGACGGTCGGCGTTTCATTCCGGACGGCCCGCGCACGCTGAGAGCAGCCCAGTTTCGCGCCAGTCGCCTTGTGGTCTTCATGAAGCTGATCCTGCCGGCATTGGCGCTGGCCATCATCGCGCTCATTGTCAGTTGGCCTCAATTGATCCCTGATCACACGAAATTCCGGCTCGGCGACAAGGTAAAGAATGTCTTTGTCGCGGCGACGGACGGTCTCAGCATGGATCAGCCGCGCTATGTCGGCGTCGATGAGGAGCACCGGCCCTACGAAGTAACGGCCTCCCGCGCGAGCCAGCAGTCCCATGGCGACGATCGGCTCGATCTGGTCAATCCGCAGGCTGACCTTGAGGTCAGCGACGATGAATGGATGGCACTTTCCGCCGCCACCGGGGTCTATGATAAAAAGCAGAAGACGATCGATCTGGCGGGCGGTGTGACGGTATTCCACGATCAGGGCTACACGGTGACGTCCGATACCGCGCAGGTGTTGCTGGATAAGGGCATGGCGAGGAGCGACGATCCGGTAAGCGCCCATGGCCAGAGCGGCATCGCGACCGGAGAGGGCTTCCGGATCTATGATCGGGGCGCACGCGTTGTGTTCACCGGCAAAAGCAAGATCATCTTCTTCCCGGCTCAACTCCAGGGCGGCAAGCCCCAGGGCGTGAATTAATGCACAATCAGTCTTTTCATCGGTATTTCAGCGTTGTTTTTGGTGCCGTGTCCCTTCTCGCCGTAATCCTCTATGGCTCTGCCGGCGCTTATGGCCAATCCCTTCAATCTGCCAACGGCGACGACGCGCCTGTCACTGTCGAGGCGGATGACGGTATTGAATGGATCCGCGAAGACCAGATGTATGTGGCGCGCGGCAATGCCAGGGCCGAGCGGGGCGGGGTGGTTGTCGCCGCCGATACGTTGACCGCGCTTTATCGTGACCAGAGCGGTGCCACGGACATCTATCGGATTGAGGCGATCGGCAATGTGGTGATTACCTCCGAAAAGCAGACCGGATATGGCGAGCGGGCGGTTTATGATCTGGACGAGGCGGTTGCCGTCCTGCTCGGCACCAAGCAGCCGCCCCGGCTGGAAACCGGAACCGAGACCATCACGGCACGCGACAGTCTGGAATATTGGGACAAGCGTCAGATCGCCGTTGCTCGCGGAAATGCGGAGGCGAAGAAGGATGACCGGACGATCCGGGCCGATACACTGATTGCCCGTTTCGAGGAAGATGCCGCGGGTACTCTGGTCGCGAAACGCATGGATGCGGTCGGCAATGTTGTGATCACCACGGCCGAGGAGGTCGCGCGCGGGGACGAAGGCATCTACAATGTTGATTCGGAGACCGCCATCCTTCAGGGAAATGTGCGGATTACCCGGGGAGAGAACCAGCTGAACGGCGAACGGGCCGAAGTGAATCTCAAGACTGGTATCAGCAAATTGCTGGCCGGTCCGGACGGCACACGGCAGCGGGTCAGGGGATTGTTCAATCCGAAGTCGGGCAAGAAATGACCCGGCACGGCAAACGGCACACCGGAAAGCGGGGCATAGGCTAGGGATGAACGATAGTAATATCGGCGAGACGGACAGCTCCTCGGGAACTGGCGATGGCCCGCGCCTTGTCAGCAGCAATCGCGGGCTTGTCGTGCGGAATCTCGGCAAGCGGTATAAATCGCGGCCGGTGCTGCGCGATGTCAGCCTTTCCGTGCAGCGTGGCGAGGCGGTCGGTTTGCTCGGCCCGAACGGCGCCGGCAAGACCACCTGTTTCTATGTCATTACCGGGCTGATCTCAGCGGATTACGGCTCCATCCATCTCGATGGCGCCGATATCTCGGATCTGCCGATGTACCGGCGCTCCCGTCTCGGTATCGGCTACCTGCCCCAGGAGGCCTCGATCTTCCGGGGACTGACGGTCGAGCAGAACATCCGCGCGGTCCTTGAGATCGTCGAGGACAATCCCAGCCAACGTGATGCGTTGCTGGAAGACCTGCTTGCCGAATTCTCGATCAGCCATTTGCGCCGGACCCCATCCATCGCGCTGTCGGGCGGCGAGCGGCGCCGGGTGGAGATTGCCCGCGCCCTGGCATCGCATCCGAACTTCATCCTGCTCGACGAGCCGCTGGCGGGTATCGACCCGATCGCGGTCGGGGAAATTCGCGATCTGATCTCCCATCTCAAGGATCGCGGCATCGGCGTCCTGATCACCGATCACAACGTGCGCGAGACCCTGGATATTGTCGACCGAGCTTTCATCCTGCACGATGGAAAGGTCCTTATGGACGGCGCGCCGGATGAGATCGTGTCCAATCATGACGTCCGCCGGGTTTATCTCGGCGAGCGCTTCAGGCTCTAGGGAGACCGGATTTGGCGCTCTCTGCCAGACTGGACCTCAGGCAGTCCCAGAACCTGGTCATGACGCCGCAGCTGCAGCAGGCGATCAAGCTGCTGCAGTTCAACAACCTTGAGCTGAACGAATTCGTCGAAGCGGAAATCGAACAGAACCCGCTGCTTGAGCGGGATGACGGCGACGGGCCGGCGACGCTTGAAGCGCTCGAGGCGGATAATATTGCGGCCTATGACAAGGCGGTCGAGGGGGAGGGTGCTCCGAGCGATGCAGCCGCCGACAGCGGCTGGGAAGAGGCGCCCGACGGCCCCGATACGATGGACCGGACAAGTGCGGAATCCTTGCCTGCGGGCAACGATGATCCCGGTGATGCGGATTACGACAACAACTGGAGCAGTGCCAGTGTCGAGGAGGCGGACCCGTCCCTGTCGCCGACCCTCGGTAGTTGGGAGAACGCGGGCAGCGGCGGCGGGCGTGGCGGAGAGGATCTGCCGGGCCTGGAAGAGTCCGTCGGCCAGGACAAGACCCTGCGCGAGCATCTTCTTGAACAGATAACACTCGATATCGTGCAGCCGGACGAGCGAATCATCGCCGCCGATCTGCTCGATTCTCTGGACGATGCCGGCTACTACACCGGCGACCTCGAGGACGTGGCGGAGCAGCTTGCCTGTCCCCTCGAAACAGTCGAGGCCGTACTCGGAAAAATGCAGAGCCTGGACCCGCCCGGTATCTTTGCCCGAAACCTTTCGGAATGCCTCGCCTTGCAGCTGAAGGACCGGAACCGGCTCGATCCGGCGATCCAGGCACTGCTCGATAACCTGCCTCTGCTGGCCAAGCGCGACATGCAGGGGCTGCTAAAGATCTGCGGTGTCGATGTCGAGGACATGACCGAGATGGTCGAGGAGATCCGTTCCCTCAACCCGAAGCCGGGTCTCGCCTTCGAGCGGGATACCAGCGAGGCGGTCATCCCGGATGTGCTGGTACGCCCGGCACCGGACGGAACCTGGATTGTGGAGCTTAACCCGGACACCTTGCCGCGCGTGCTGGTGAACAACGCGTATCTGTCGCAGGTCAGCCGGGCGCCGAAACAGAAGTCCGACCGCGAATATCTAAGCGAGTGTCATCAGTCGGCAAACTGGCTTGTGCGCTCGCTGCATCAGCGGGCGACGACGATCCTGAAAGTGGCAGGCGAGATCGTCCGTCAGCAGGATGGCTTCTTCCAGCATGGTATTCAGTATCTCCGGCCGCTTGTGTTGCGGGACATCGCGACGGTGATCGAGATGCATGAAAGCACCGTCAGCCGCGTCACATCGAACAAGTTCATGGCGACACCGCGCGGTATTTATGAGCTTAAGTACTTCTTCACCAGTGCCATCGCATCATCGGCGGGTGGAGATGCCCTTTCCGCGGAGGCGGTTCGGTTCAAAATCAAAAAATTGATCGACGAGGAACCACCAACCAAAGTGCTATCGGATGATCGCATCGTGGAAATACTGAAGGGGCAAGGCGTCGATATCGCACGTCGAACAATCGCAAAGTATCGTGAAGCGATGAAAATTCCCTCGTCGGTTCAGAGGAGGCGCGAAAAATCGATGCGAATTTGATCTAGTTGTCGGGCACTTAGGAATCCGGTAAGTGCAACGCTTGACTCTCCCCTTGGGCGCGAATAAGTTCCGCGCCTTCGTCGGAGAGGCGACGTTCAGGCTGGATTTTTTGGGCTTGCGTGCCTCGAGCCAGACACAGACAGGTCCGATTTCATCGACCGCGAAAGAAGCATGCAATTATCGATTAAAGGCAAGCAGGTCCAGGTCAGCGAGGCACTCAATGAACATATTGAGCGTCTAGTCACTGCGATCTCCGAGAAATACTTTGGCGATCCTCTCGACGGAAGCGTGACCGTTTCCAAGGAGGGGAGCGATTTCCGTACCGATATCGCTGTCCATGTCGGGCGCGAGATGTTCGTGCGCGGCCAGGGTATTGCGGCGGATGCTTATGCGTCCGCGGACAAGGCCGGCGAGCATATCGACAAACGCCTGCGCCGGTTCAAACGCCGCGTCCGCGATCATCATCGCGGGGAGGCTGGCGTAAAAGTTGCAGCGCAGCAGTATGTCCTCGCAGCGGACCAAGCCGCTACGGAACCCGTGGTCGAGGATGAGTGGCAGCCGGTGGTTGTCGCGGAAATGACGACCTCGATCGAAGATCTCTCGGTTGAAGAAGCCGTGATGCGTCTCGAGCTCGGGGAACTACAGGTCGTGATGTTCCGGAACAGGGCACACGGTGAATTGAATGTGATTTTCCGTCGCAGTGACGGAAATATCGGTTGGATCGATCCGAAGGGGCTGGCTCAGGGATGAGCTTGTCCCTTTGTGGACCGGCACGGCGTCCAGGCTGCTCCCTCGATGGAGAAAGCCTGCGCGGTGCCAGATATGAAACGAGAGCAGGGTAGACCCGATGGAAATCGCGGACATCCTAATTCCGGAGGGAGTTCTCCCTCATCTGAAGGTCACCTCGAAGAAGCAGGCACTGCAGGAGCTTTCCCGCCGTGCTGCCGACGTGACCGGACTTGAGCAGAGAGAAATCTTTGACGTGCTGCTGGAGCGTGAGCGCCTGGGCACGACCGGCATGGGCAATGGCATTGCGATACCGCATGGCAAGCTGCCATCGCTTGATCGTCTCTATGGGATCTTTGCGCGCGCCGACCGTGCCGTCGAGTTCGATGCGATCGACGACAAGCCGGTGGACGTCATTTTCCTGCTGCTTGCGCCTGAATCCGCCGGTGCGGATCATTTGAAGGCCCTGGCCCGGGTCTCCCGCCTTCTGCGCGACAAGGGGATCTGCGAGAAGATCCGCGGCGCGGACAGTGTCGATGCGATCTATGCGCTTCTGACTGAAGCGACTGCCAGCAACGCGGCCTGACGCCTCCGTTACACTTTATTTTTTGAATGGTTCAAGCGTGTCCGCATCCTATTGGATGCGGGCCGCCTGCATTTCGTTCTCGGCGATCAGAGAGACAGCGGCCTCCCAGCTCGGCGCGTCGGCGACCAGCTTTCCATCCGCGGTGCGGATTTCGAAATTCTCTTCACCATCACTGGTCACCGGCTTAACAAAAGCGATATCGAACAGCCCGAGCGCGGCAAAGTCCCGCGTATTCAGCTGGCGCACGCTGTTAGATCCGTTCATTTCGGTTCCCATTTACATCTCCGATTCCGGACAATGTCCTGTTGACGTCCTGATTGCTAATCCGCAAGTCGACGGACGTTAGTCAGCCCGCTCGACATCGAGCTTTGTGCTTGTGTTCGATGCCGCCGGCTTCTTGCCGGCATTGATCTCGATCGTCTGAACCTTCACCTCGGGCATCGGGCGGCGGAGATCGATGTGGAGAAGGCCGTTGTCGAGGTCTGCGGATTGAACCTCGATACCCTCTGCCAGAACAAACGTGCGCAGGAACTGGCGCGCGGCAATACCGCGATGCAGGTAAATCCTGTCGTCTTCCTCGATCTGCCGGCCGCGAATGACCAGCTGATTGTCCTCGATCTGCACGCTGAGTTCGTCGGAGCCGAAACCGGCTACGGCAAGCGTGATGCGGAGGCCGTCACTGGAGGTTTGCTCGATATTGTAGGGCGGGTAACCGTCGGCCGTGGACTTCGATATCCGGTCGAGCGTCCGCTCAAAATGGTCGAATCCGAGCAGGAGCGGAGAATTGAAAACTGACATACGTGACATGGGACCAACCCCTCATGGCATGAGCGAGACGATCTTCGAGCCCGCGTCGCGGCACTCAGGGCGCGCATCCTCATTGATCACGCGCCTACTTCATGTAGGTGATCCTCGGGCCGGGATCAAGATCCGGCTCCTTCGTCCCGTGTTTCCCGGTGAATTTACCCTGACACGCGGCACAGGCCGTTTGCGGGAAACCCTAGTCGAAAAGGGCGTCGATATCGTCCTGGCTGAGGCCCGGGGCCCCGAGTGCGGGTCCATTGAGAAGGCCTGCTTCCTCCTCTGACACGCCGTCACCGGTTCTGGATTCGTCCTCGGGGATCGGCAGATCCTTGAATGCTTCAAGGCCGCCCCAGATGTCGATCATGGCCAGGATCCGGCTCTCGATGAAGCGCAGTGTCTTCACCACCTGATTGATCCGCTGGCCGGTCAGGTCCTGGAAGCTGCAGGCTTCGATGATCGAAATGAGCTGATTGGATGCCTGATCGATCAGTTGCTGGACTTCCGGATCGTCGAGCGTGAAGCCGTGAATCTGCTTCAGCGTGCCTTCAATGGCGTCGACCGATTCCATGATCTCGTTGGTCGCGGTTTCCGTCGTCTGCACGATCGTGTCCAGCTGCAGGGAAGCTGTCTGCATCTGGTCTTCCGCTGACATCGGGTGTTTGATCGCTGCGATCTGGGTCTTGGCCTTACCGATCGAGCGGACCATCTGCGCGATTTCGATTCGCAGATCGTGGTCGATCGGGTTTGCTTCCTGATGCGCCCCGGTTTCCTGGGTTTCGTGGGTCTCTTCAGGCTCGGGCAGCCGCTCGGGAGCCGTCACACCCATTCCGATGGCCTTGCGAATCTCGGAAAGCTCGGTTCTCAAGCTCGAAATTTCGGCGAGAAGGGCTTCTTCGAACGCGCTGGAAGAGAAAGATGGCATGATGTCCTTCGCAGTGGTTGGCGATTGGACCGGATATCCGCGTTCTTGAGCGCGGCGCTCCACCGAGAAAACTCTTCCCTTAGCATCACCCACGGCGCGACCTCAGCACTTGTTAGACTTCAGGGCGCGCCCGATTTTTACTCTGTGCGACGCCACTCCAATTAGACTACACCATAACCTCAGCGTTCCTAATTTTCCGTTAATCAATTTTGTCTATCAAAGTTCTGTTGATGGCATACGTTGGATTAGATTGATAATGATGTTAGCAATTCGTTCAGTCTTCTGGCGTATGACGGCATTATGAGACAGGGCGACCGGCCCTTTACATGTGATCTGGGCCCTGTGATCTGGAGCGAAAATGACCGCTGCTGAAGAAGAAGGCGCGCTGGACCCGTCCACGCACTTCGCTTTCGAGCATAAGATTTTCAAGGTTAACGGCGCGCATTTCAAGCTGACCGGCCAGGACCGGATTCCGGCTTTGCGCGTGAAAGTCGGCGATCTTGAAGCGTCGGTCCCGCTTGAATCCCTGTGTACGGAGTTTGGTATCGAGGAGGATTCCCAGGACGGGAAACTGCTTGTCACGGTCCGTAAGGGGCTGAATTTCGTCAAGGATATCCGGCCTGGCGATACTATACCGCGCGAGTTGCTTGACGGTTCGGCCAGTTGGTCAATTGAAGAAAAGCATCTCGAGCGCGCGAAGAACCGCCTGATGGCGCAGATTGCCAAATGGGTCTCCGGCGAAAATGTCTCCATGGAGGAGTCGGATATTCAGGCTGAGCTGGCAAAGCCAGAGACCAAAGCACGCATCCAGAACGGCGTTGCCGACATTGCTGAAAAGCTGGGCCTCGGCAAGGAGCGTAAACAGGAAGTGCTCGACCTGGTGGACCGGGTCGCGCGTGAGCTCGCCTATATTGAAGCCCTGCGCGACCGCTTTGCCCATGCGAGCGCGATCCAAACGAAACTGGTCCAGGTGATTGCCCTGCATCGCGGTGACAGACAGTTCATCAGTGAGGTGCAGCGCGTGCGCACCCTGATGGAGCCGCCGATCCGCGATTTCAGCTTCATCTTCGATCAGGTCGATGCCCAGACCGGTGAAATCCTCACGGTGCTGAGAAGTTATGACAAGACGATCAACTTCATTCGTGAAATGCGGGACGAGTTGCACAAGAAGATCATGATCTGGGATGAGGTGATTGAGACCTGGGAGATTGACCTTTCGACGCGCTCCAAGGGCATTCGTGAGGCAGTTCAGTCAACTTATAGGTTTGTGGCGTATAATTTTCCGCAAGCCCAGGATTGGATGTAGCGTCTCTTCCGTCACTATTGTTTTGCAATCCACGCTCAAAACACAATTTACTGAAAGATACGCATTCAGGCTTCGTGCCGATGCACAGAGTTGGAGAGTAGGCGCGCTTCTTGCCGGGACAAGACCCTGACAACGATCAAGACCCTGACATCGATGCGGTGACGGGCATCCCGTCCGAAGTCGCTTGGGCGGCATCGGAAAAACGTTTGGATCTCGGCGCTTCCGCGACCGGCGACCTTCCCCTGAGGAAAATCTCTGTTCCGGAGCTCGAAGATATCATCGAGCGTCACGGCATGTTTCTGCGAGGCCAGAGCGGTGGCGGGCGCGCCAACTTGCCGGGCTACGATCTGAAATATATGGATCTTGCCGGCAAGGACCTGCGCGGTGCCGAGTTGTCCGGCTCCTCATTGCGAAACGCCAATATCGAGGGGGCAAACCTTCAGACGGCGAATCTCTTCGCGTGCGACATGCGTGAAGCCATCCTGAAGGGCGCTGATCTTTCCCGTGCCGACCTCCGGGGCGCCTGCTTGCGCGGGGCAGATCTCTGCGATGTATTGCTCATGGAGGCGGATCTCCGGGACGGAGTTCTGCTGAAGCCGGACCGGAAGGGTAATCTCGTCGCGGTGACCTACAATACCGTCGATGCGGATCTGGCTGTCGCCAACGCGACCCGCGCGGATATGAGCAGGGCCCGCCTTTCCAACGCCTTCATCGTGCAGACCGACCTGACGGACGCGAAGTTGCGCAACACACGCTTCGTTCGCGCAGATCTCAGTCACTCCAACCTGACAGGGGCTGACCTTGAAGGAGCGGACCTGACAGAGGCAGTGCTGACCGGCGCGATCCTGAACGGAGCCATCCTCTACAATGTGGTCTTCAGCGGCACGGACCTGACGGACGCGGATCTTGCCGGAGCGGTGTTCTCCAACATGAACCCGGGTGACCCGCAGTTCCGCCTGGCGCGGATGCCGAAGCTGCTGGATACCCTCGGTCCGGAAATGGCGGATATCATGGTCCGCCATGACGTCTGGATCAAAAGTAACGGCAAGGAAGGCGAGCGGGCCAATCTTGCGCGCCGGGACATCAGCCGTCAGAGCCTCAGCCGTCTTAACCTGGCGGCGGCGAATATGGAATGCTGCGTCCTGACGGGATGCGATCTCTCCGGCATCAATCTGCTGATGGCGGACATGGCGCTGGCCGATCTGCGGACAGCGGATCTGTCCAATGCGGATTTGCGCGGAGCCACCATGCGCCGCGCCAACCTGATGGAAGCGCAGCTTGTTGGCGTACAGGCAAGCCCGGTGCAGATTGTCGGGGCGAAAACGCAACATTGGCCTGCGCATTTCGATCGGGCCCGGTTCGACAAAGCTGTGCTGCGCGGCGGTGATTTCCATCAGGCGGAGATGAGTGGCGCTGTTTTCACCGGTGCCGATCTGCGGGACTGTGATCTGCGGGGGGCAGTGCTCCGCGATGCAGAATTCGATGGCGCGGACCTGCGTGGTGCGGACCTCTCCGGAGCGGATACGCGCGGGGCGACCAATCTCGTTCTGGACTGATGGCTGCGGGCATGCTGATCCGGCCCGAAATAACGCTCCAGGTTACCCGCGGGGTTACGCGCCTGTTTTCCAATCTCGACTGGTGTCATGTGACCGAGATGCCGTTGCGGTCCGGGCGTCGGGTTGACGTCATGGCGCTGGATGCCTCCGGAGGCATCGCGATTGTCGAGGTTAAGTCAGATCAGGCCGACTATCATGCAGACGGGAAATGGCACGAGTACCTTGATTTCTGCGACCGGTTTTATTTCGCCGTAACGCCGGATTTCCCGCGCCAGATCCTGCCGGACGATCCGCGTTGCGGGCTGATTCTGGCGGATCAATATGACGCTGTGATTGTCCGGGATGCGGAGCTGACGAAATTGAATGCCGCGCGTCGCAAGTCCCTTACCTTGAAGCTGGCGAGAACGGCCGCAAGACGCCTTTCCGTATTGATGGATGCCTCTCGGGCGGACGGGGGAGTGTCCGCGTAAGGAAAGCATTACTCGTGATGTTTGGGCATTAATGGAGGTTGTTTTGCGCAACCCATGAATTTTGCGCAATTGTGCATTGCAATATATGCGAATCTTGCATGGCTCTTCGCGACCTATATTCGGTTTGTGCATTCGTTCACCTTCGAAAGGAACACGAACATGAACCAGTTCAGCATCACCCAGACCCTCCTGACCTGTGCCGGCATTCTCAGCCTGCTTGGTTCCGTCGCTTATTACGGTGCGATGAACAACATCTAACACCTGCTCTTTCGGAAGGGCGCGCGATCGGGGTTGGAGGTCTTGCTCCAACCGGCCTAGACTGGGCGGTATCAATTACGCTTGGTTTATGAGTTCTCATGAGACGCGCCCCGCCGAAATCCCTCCCCAGCCTTGCCGAGCCTGGACAGAAGCCTGTACGCCCGAAGGATTCAGGCAGCCTGATTGTGCTCCAGCGTCAGGGTGATGGCCTCAATGTCCTGATGGGACGGCGGGCCAAGAAGGCCGTCTTCGGCGGTGTCTACGTCTTTCCGGGCGGCAAGGTCGATGCTGCGGACCGCTCTGTCGGTTTCGCCAGCGATCTCGCACCCGATGTCCTCACCCGCATATCCAAAGACCAGCGCCGCGCGCGGGGATTCTCCGTGGCGGCGGTTCGGGAAACGTTCGAGGAAACCGGCCTGTTGCTGGCGGGGCCAGCGGATGTCGGCGCGACCAAGCACGAGACCTGGACGGGTTTTGCCGAGCGCGGCATTGCACCGGATCTTGGCAAGCTCGGCTATGTTGGCCATGCGATCACGCCCGCGAAGCGCAAGGCGCGCTTCAATGCCCGGTTCTTCTTCGCCTGGGCCGATGATATGACGGGCGATATCGGCGGCAGCGGTGAGCTGAGCGACCTCGATTTTTTCCCTCTGGCTGAAGCCCTGAAGCTTCCCCTGGTGGACGTGACCGAGTTCATGTTGCTGGAGGTGCAGCGCCGATATGCGGAAAACCTGGCGCCGCGGGAAAAATATCCATTCTTCAGCTACAGAACTGACGCGCCGTATATCCGATACAGCTGAGAAGCCGGCCTGCCGGAGCGCTATCTGGGCTGAACGAGGACGTTGAAAACGGCCGATTGTTCGATGCACTCGATCTGTTCCAGGCCGAGTGCGGCCAGGTCCGCAAAATCCTGCTCTGCCGTGGTTTTGTAGCATTCTAGAATGATTTTGGTGCGGTCTCTGCGGATGAGATCCAGCACCGATTTGATAATGCGCAGCTCCGCACCCTCGACGTCCATCTTGATGAAATCGACCCGCTCGGGCCAAAGCGCTCTTAAGGCGCGTTTCGGAATCGCAGGGCCGATGCCTTCGGTGGCTTCGCGGCTGCTAGCCAGGTTGATTCGCTGCACCATGTTGAGCACACCGTCTTCAGCATCGACCGCGATATCGAGGTTCGAGGCGTCGATGTTCTTCAGGTCGTTGAGCGCAATATTCCGGCGCAGAAGCTCGCAGGTTTTCTTGATCGGCTCGAAGACGTGGATTGTTGCGTTCGGGCGGGCCGTTGCCAACGCAATGGCGTGGTTGCCAACATTCGCTCCGAGATCGAGGACGATATCGTCCTCACCCATATGCTTCAGAATAAGGTCGACTTCTTCCGGTTCGTAAAGCTTCTGCCGGATATGCTGAATCTCGAGTTCGCTGTTGAGCCCGGAGATCGCGAATTTCAGGGTATGGCCGTGGAACGGGACTTCAGCGACATCGTTTCCTGCCTGCAGAAAGATCGTTATCTCCTGACAGGCAAGGAGGTTCAAATAGAGGTATGGGAATTGAGCTTCGATTTGGGAACTGTTGGCAAGCAAGTTTCCGCAGATATCCAAAACCTTTTCGTACCGTCCGCGTGCAAGATTGATAAGGGCGAGCTCGCCAAGATAGAGGGCCGTATGCCCCGGCGATATTTGCTGTCGGATCGCTTTCGCGAGAATCTCTTCCGCAACATCAAATTGCTCTGCGTTTTCGGCTGTATAGACGGAGATCAGAATGCTGTTGTGTAATTCGGCATCGTTTGCGTTTGATTCACCCAAACCTCATCTCCAGTTCGTTTAAGCTATGCTTGAAGGTTGGTCGTTTCTGAATACGCGACTCATCGTACTCGAGGTTGGCTGACTGTTAGCGCACAATTTCACTTATTGGTTTGCTGCGAGTTCGTATTCCCTATTCAGGGCAAGCCGAACCGGCTCTCTTCATCGACCGCGCCGTCACAACGTACCCGTCCACTCTCCACGAGGTAGATCAGGGCAGCAAGCAGGGAGCGTGCGGCGGCGCCGTGTACGGCCGGCGGCACATCGGCGTATATCGCCGGGATCATGTCTGCAATGAACTCCTGGCCATCCCGGAGACAGGCAAGGATTTCTTCTTCCCGGTCTCGGCGGTGAGCGATGAATGCCTCGACGAAAGGTTTCGGGTTCCGGATCGGCCCGCCATGGGTCGGCCAGTAGATTTCGTCGTCCCGTTCCAGCAGCCGGTCCAGGCTTCTGAGGTAGTCGCCCATATTTCCGTCCGGCGGCGAGATCACGCTGGTAGACCAGCCCATCACGAGATCGCCGGGAAACAGGATTTTCCGATCCGGCCACGCGAAAGCAAGATGGTTCGAGGTGTGTCCCGGCGTGTGCAAGGCTTCCAGCCGCCAGCCTTTGCCCTCTACCGCATCGCCATGCTTGAGTGTGACATCCGGTGTGAAATCCGCGTCTCCGCCAGCCTCAATGCCGTCCGGACCGCGGCCATGCGGGCCGAAGCCATAAGTTGGTGCGCCGGTCGCGGCCTTGAGGGCGGCGGCAGCCGGGGAATGGTCGAGGTGGGTGTGGGTCACCAGAATATGGCTGACTGTTTCCTCCCCGAGCCCGGCCAGCAGTGCGGAGACGTGATCGGGGAGGTCCGGCCCCGGATCGATCACGGCGACATTCCCTTCGCCGACGATGAAGGTCGCCGTTCCCCGGAAGGTGAAGGGACCGGGATTGCGGGCGACGATCCGCCGGAGACCGGGGGCGAGCCGCTCGACCACACCATAGGGCGGCTCAAAATTCCGGTCGAAGGGAATGACCGTCGCCACTGGATCAGGCTTCCGCGACGATGGTGTTGGACAGCAAGCCGATCTTGTCGATCTCGATCACGATCTCGTCGCCGGGCTTCATCCAGACCTGCGGGTCGCGGCGGGAGCCGACGCCGCCCGGCGTGCCGGTGACGATGACATCGCCCGGGACCAGCTCGGTGAAGGTGCTGATGTAATTGATCAGGCGCGGGACCGAGAAAATCAGATCGTCGAGTTTCGTATGCTGCATCACCTCGCCATTCAGGCGGGCTTCCATCACCAGGGGGCCGAGATCTGAAATCTCGTCTTTCGTGACCAGGCATGGCCCGAACGCGCCGGTGCCGATGAAGTTTTTGCCCGGGGTGAACTGGGTGGTATGGCGCTGCCAATCACGCACGCTGCCCTCGTTGTAGCAGGCATAACCCGCGACATGATCCATGGCATCGGCCTCAGCGATGTGACGGCCTGGTTTGCCGATGATGACGGCGAGCTCGGCTTCGTAATCGAGCTTGTCCGAGACCTTCGGCTTGATCATCGGCTGGCGGTGGCCGATCTGCGAGTTGGCAAAGCGGCCGAAGATCGTTGGGTTTTCGACTTCCGGCCAGCCGCCTTCGATGCGGTGTGCCTCGTAATTCAGACCAACACAGAGAATCTTCTCCGGATCGGGAATGACCGGCAGGAAATGCGCGTCCGCCAGCGTGACCGAGGGGGCGCTGTCTTTCAGGGCGGAGCCGACCGACGCCAGGGCGTCCGCCGCGATGGCGGCCTTCAGGCTCGGATAGCGGGCGAGTGTGGCGGCATCGACTGCTTGCAACCCTTTGTCCGATGCCAGGCCCCAGACCGGTTTTCCCGCCAATTCAAAAGTCGCGAACTTCATATGCCGCCTCCCTGGCGATTAGGTTTGGTTTTGTCGGAAGTCTAGAAATACCGCCGGTTGCGGTCGATGCCTTATCCGGCATCAATCCCTTCCGTCAGGCGGCATAAACCAGATAGAGCAGCAGGGCGCCGAGCAGGATCCGGTAGACCACGAAAGGCATGAACCCGGCATGTTTCAGCCAGGTCATCATCAGCATGATGGCGACGAGGGCCGAGGCAAAGGAGAGGCCAGCTGCTGTCAGGGCGTCACGGGTCAGGCTGACATTGCCGCTTTGCCAGAGTTCGATGCCGGAGAGGGTGCCGGCGCCAGCGATTGCCGGGATCGAAAGCAACAGAGAGAAGCGCGCCGCATCGGCTCGCTCGAAGCCCAGGAACCGGGCCATGGTCATGGTGATGCCGGAACGGCTGGTGCCGGGTATCAGGGCGAGCACCTGTGCCATGCCGATGGCAAGTGCGCTGCCGTAACTCATGTGCTCAAGCCGCCGGACTGTCATGCCGACCCGGTCCGCCACCCCCAGCAACACACCAAAGCCGAGCGTGGTCCAGCCGATGATTTCCACGCTGCGCAACATGCCGCCGGCATATTTGGCGATTGCGTAGCCGGCAATGACGACCGGGATCGAACCGAGGATGACTTGCAGCATCAGGCGCGTGCCCTGATCGACGCGTCCCCGCATCAGTTTCCAGGAGCCGCTGAGCATCATGCCGATTTCGCGCCAAGCGTAGACCATGACGGCGCCGAGCGTGCCGACATGGACTGCAACGTCCAGCAAGAGACCCTGATCCTGCCACTGCATCACATGGGGGACGAGGACAAGATGGCCGCTGGATGAGATGGGCAGGAATTCGGTGATGCCCTGAACAAGGGCGAGAATAGCCAGATGAAGGATTGGCACCGTCGAGCTCCGGTCTTGGTTTTGTCGAGGGTGTAAGGAATGCCACGAATGTCGCCGGAGCCCCCGATCTCCTGCCTATAACGTGCATAAGACTATAACATCCCGTTGCGACAGAAAGAATATTGCATAAAGTCTCGTTTCGGTACTAAATATTGGTGACGGTCTGCGTATGCTGTTGTGCGCCACAAGTGCACGCTCGTCAGTCAAGAAAATTAGTCCTAACTATTGACCTTTTTGTTTCCTTTCCGTAGATAGGCGCTCCCCGATGAGGTATAGTGCCGTCAGAATGACAATTCGGGCGGCGGCAAGCCTGAAGAGGAATAAGGCCCGAAGGGCCATGGGAGAGAGTGTCATGACCACCGACCGTATGCTGAAGTTCGTCCACACCGCGAAGCGGATGCCGTCCAAGCGCGAAGCCGATGCGCGCCGGCAGGATTTTGGCGAGATCTACGACGAGTTCGTCGAGGATCAAGCTGCGGAGCAGGCTGGCCGGTGCTCCCAGTGCGGCGTGCCCTATTGTCAGGTGCATTGCCCGCTTTCAAACAACATCCCCGATTGGCTGATGCTGACGGCCGAAGGCCGGCTGGAAGAAGCCTACGAGATCTCCAGTGCGACGAACAATTTCCCGGAGATCTGTGGCCGTATCTGTCCGCAGGATCGTCTTTGTGAAGGCAATTGCGTGATCGAAAAGGGCTTTGAGTCGGTCACCATTGGCTCCGTCGAGAAATATATCACCGAGACCGCCTTCGAGCAGGGTTGGGTGAAGCCGGTGAAGCCGGTGCAAGAGCGTAAGGAAAGCGTCGGTATCATCGGTGGCGGTCCCGGCGGGCTCGCAGCAGCGGAGCAGCTCCGCAAGCGCGGCTACCAGGTTCATGTCTACGACCGGTATGACCGGATCGGCGGCCTGATGATCTACGGCATCCCTAATTTCAAGCTGGAGAAAGATGTCGTCCAGCGCCGTACCCGGGTTCTGGAAGAGAGCGGCATTCACTTCCATACCGGCGTCGATGTCGGCAAGGACATCACCGTCGCTGAGCTGCGCGAGAAGCACGACGCGGTTCTGGTGGCGACGGGCGTCTACAAGGCGCGGGACATGAAATGCCCGGGCGTCGGTCTCGGCAATGTCCACCCGGCGCTGGATTATTTGACGGCCTCCAACCGCAAGGGGTTGGGCGATAGCGTGCCCGCTTTCGAAGACGGCAGCCTGAATGCCGAGGGCAAGAACGTTGTCGTCATCGGCGGCGGCGATACGGCGATGGACTGTGTGCGCACGGCTATTCGTCAGGGCGCGAAGTCGGTGAAATGCGTCTATCGCCGGGACAAGGCCAACATGCCGGGCTCCCAGCGCGAGGTGCAGAACGCCGAGGAAGAAGGCGTCGAGTTCATGTGGTTGTCGGCCCCCGAGGCCTTCACCGGTGACGATGTCGTGGACGGCGTGCGCTGCCATCGCATTCATCTTGGTGTGCCGGACGCGACCGGTCGTCAGGCGCCTGAGGTGGTCGCGGACAGCAGCTTCACGATCCCGGCCGATATTGCGATCCTGGCGCTCGGTTTTGATCCCGAGGATATGCCGGTCATGTTCGGCGAGGACGAGTTGAAGGTGTCCCGCTGGGGCACGCTCTCAATCGACTTCTCGACCATGATGACCAGCCTTGATGGCGTCTTCGCCGCAGGGGACATCGTGCGCGGTGCCTCCCTGGTGGTCTGGGCCGTTCGTGACGGCCGTGACGTTGCCGATCAAATGCATGCCTATATCGAGCAAAAGGCTAACGCCGCGCTCGATCTCGCTTCCTGAGCCGAGGGTGATCGATATGAAACAGGATAACCAATTTCCGATGACCGGCGGCGACGCCTTCGTGGCTGACTGGAAAGCGAACGTGGAAAGGCTTGAGGCCGCCCACGCGTATAACCCGGCGGACGAGCACGAGAATTGCGGCGTCGGCTTCGTTGCCTCCATCGACGGCACGCCGCGGCGCGACGTTGTTGAAGCCGGTATCCAGGCCCTGAAGGCGATCTGGCACCGGGGCGCGGTCGATGCGGACGGCAAGACCGGCGACGGTGCCGGCATCCATCTGCAGATCCCGCAGGATTTCTTCCGCGAGCATGTGGAGCGCGCCGGGCAGGCGGTCGGCGACAGCCTGATCGCCGTCGGCATGGTGTTCCTGCCGCGTACCGATCTGGCTGCGCAGGAACGTTGCCGTTGCATCGTCGAGGAAGAGATCCTGTCGCGCGGCTACAAGATCTTCGGCTGGCGCCAGGTGCCGGTGAATGTCGATGTGATCGGTGAGAAGGCGAACGCCACCCGCCCGGAAATCGAGCAGATCATGGTCTCCGGTCCTGCCGGGGCGGATGAGATCAAGTTCGAGCGCGATCTCTACCTGATCCGGCGCCGGATCGAGCGCGCCGCGCTGGCCGAAAACATCACCGATTTCTACATCTGCTCGCTGTCCTGCCGCTCGATCATCTACAAGGGCATGTTCCTGGCAGAGCAGGTTTCCGAGTTCTTCCCGGATCTGCTGGACGAGCGTTTCGTGTCCAATTTCGCGATCTATCACCAGCGCTATTCGACCAACACTTTCCCGGCCTGGCGCGCCGCCCAGCCGTTCCGCGTGCTTGCCCATAACGGCGAGATCAACACGCTGAAGGGCTGCTGGAACTGGATGCGCAGCCACGAGACCCGGATGGCGGCGGACACGTTCGGCGACGAGATCGAGGATATCAAGCCGGTGATCCAGGACGGCAGCTCCGACAGCGCCGCGCTGGATGCAGTGTTCGAGCTGATGGTCCGGGCCGGTCGCGCCCTGCCCATGGTGAAGAGCATGATGATCCCGGAGGCGGTCGCAGATGGCGGCAACCTGACCCAGGAACTGCGTGACCTCTATGCCTATTGCAACGCAGTGATGGAACCATGGGACGGTCCGGCGGCGATTGCCGCTTATGGCGGACACTGGGTGCTCGGCGGCATGGACCGGAACGGTCTGCGCCCGATGCGCTACAGCGTCACCGACAACGGCCTGCTGATCGCCGGGTCCGAAACCGGCATGGTGCGGATCAAGGACAAGAACATTATCGAGAAGGGCCGGCTCGATCCGGGTCAGATGATCGCGGTCGACCTGATCAGCGGCAAGCTCTACCACGATGCCGAACTGAAGGCGCACCTCGCTTCCTCCCGGCCGTTCGGCAAGTGGATCAAGCAGAGCACGAAGATCGACAAGCTGATCAAGAGCCACCACGAGGAGAAGCCGGGGCTGGAGCGCGACGATCTGCGCCGTCGCCAGGTCGTTTCCGGCTGGTCGCTTGAGGATATGGAGCTGATCCTGCAACCCATGGCGGATGGTGGCAAGGAAGCCATCGGCTCAATGGGCGACGATACGCCGCTGGCGGTGCTGTCCGAGAAATATCGCGGCCTGCACCATTTCTTCCGGCAGAATTTCAGCCAGGTGACGAACCCGCCGATCGACAGTCTGCGCGAACGCCGGGTGATGACCCTGCGCACGCGCCTTGGCAACCTCGGCAACATCCTGGATGAGACCGAAGAGCAGTGCGAACACCTGCTGCTCGAATCCCCGGTCCTCTCGAACGCCGAGTTCCAGGCGATGCGGGATTATATGGGCGACACGGCGGAGGAGATCGACTGCACCTTCGACGTCTCAGGCGGCGAATCTGCGCTGGCGGAAGCCATCGACCGCATTCAGCGCGAGGCTGAAGACGCGGTGCGTGGTGGCTGCACCCACGTCGTGCTGTCGGACAAGGCTATCTGCGCGACGCGGGCGGCTATCCCGATGATTCTTGCTACCGGCGCGGTGCATTCCTATCTGGTGCGCCAGCAGCTCCGGACCTTCACGTCGATCAACGTGCAGACCGGTGAATGCCTCGATACGCATTACTTCTGTGTGCTGATCGGTGTCGGCGCCACCACGGTAAATGCCTATCTCGCCCAGGAAGCTATTGCCGACCGGCATGCGCGCGGCCTGTTCGGCGACAAGACGCTCAGCGACTGTGTCGGTGCCTACCGCAAGGCGATCCAGGACGGCATCCTGAAGGTGATGTCCAAGATGGGCATCTCCGTGCTGTCCTCCTATCGCGGTGGCTACAACTTCGAATCCGTCGGGCTTTCCCGCTCGCTGGTGGCCCGGTTCTTCCCGGGCATGTCTTCGCGGATTTCCGGCCTCGGTTTGCCGGGCATTCAGAAGAAGGCGCTGGAGCAGCACCGCAAGGCGTTTGATGAGACGGTGGTGACGCTGCCGATCGGCGGGCTCTACCGGTTCCGCCGCCAGGGCGAGCGGCATGCGTTCGACGGGCCGATGATGCATACCCTGCAGCACGCGGTCGCGACGGACAGCTATCACCTCTACAAAAACTACGCGAACGAGATCTACGCCCAGAAACCGATCAATCTGCGCGATCTGCTTGGCTTCAAGCCGACCGGCGAGGAAGTGGCGCTGGAAGACGTCTCCTCCATCACCGAGATCCGCAAGCGGCTGGTGGCGCCGGGTATCTCCCTCGGGGCGCTCAGCCCGGAGGCGCACGAGACCCTCTCCATCGCCATGAACCGGATCGGTGCCAAGTCGGATTCCGGTGAGGGCGGCGAGGACCCGGCGCGCTTCAAGCCGCGTCCGAACGGCGACAATCCGAGCTCGGCGATCAAGCAGGTCGCCTCCGGCCGCTTCGGCGTCACGGCGGAGTATCTGAACAATTGCCGCGAGCTTGAAATCAAGGTCGCCCAAGGCGCCAAGCCGGGCGAGGGCGGGCAGCTTCCGGGCATCAAGGTCAACTCGATGATTGCCAAGCTGCGGCACTCGACCGAAGGCGTGACCCTGATCTCGCCGCCGCCGCACCACGATATCTACTCGATCGAGGATCTGGCGCAGCTGATCTACGACCTGAAGCAGATCAACCCGGATGCGCGTGTTTGCGTGAAGCTGGTGGCTTCTTCCGGTATCGGCACGATTGCCGCCGGCGTCGCCAAGGCGAAGGCGGACACGATCCTGATTTCCGGCCATGGCGGCGGTACCGGTGCCAGCCCGCAGACCAGCATCAAATATGCCGGTATTCCGTGGGAGATGGGGCTTTCCGAAGTCCATCAGGTGCTCACCCTGAACCGGCTCCGGCATAAGGTTTCACTCCGCGTCGACGGCGGGTTCCGGACCGGCCGTGACGTGGTCATCGGCGCCATCCTCGGGGCCGAGGAATTCGGCATCGGCACCGCCTCGCTGGTGGCGATGGGTTGCATCATGGTGCGCCAGTGCCACAGCAACACCTGCCCGGTCGGGGTCTGCACCCAGGATCAGAGCCTGCGCGCCAAGTTCGACGGCACGCCGGAAAAGGTGGTGAACCTGTTCTCCTTCGTGGCCGAGGAAGTGCGCGAGATTCTCGCCGAACTCGGTGTCCGGTCGCTGGAAGAAGTGATCGGCCGGACCGACCTGTTGCATCAGGTCAGCCGCGGCGATCCGTCTCTCGACGATCTCGACCTGAACCCGATCCTGGTGCGCGCCGATAGCGGCGGGCTGCCGGTGATGAACGCGGTCGAGGGCCGGAACGAGGTTCCGGAGACGCTGGACGCGCAGATGATCAAGGATGCGCAGCCGGCGCTCGAGGGCGGCGAGAAGATGCAGCTCACCTACAATATCGCCAATACGCTGCGCGCCATCGGCACCAAGCTCAGCTCCCGGATCACCCGGAAATACGGCATGTTCGGCCTTCAGCCGGGGCACATCACCGTGCGTCTCCGCGGCTCCGCCGGCCAGTCTCTCGGTGCCTTTGCGGTGCAGGGCCTGAAGCTGGAAGTGTTCGGCGATGCCAACGACTATGTCGGCAAGGGCCTCTCCGGCGGCACCATCGTCATCCGGCCGATGACGGCGGCGCGCTTCGCCTCGAACGAGAACACCATTGTCGGCAACACCGTGCTCTACGGGGCCACTGCGGGGCAGCTCTTCGCTGCCGGACAGGCAGGTGAACGGTTCGCCGTGCGGAACTCCGGCGCCGATGCGGTGGTCGAGGGCTGTGGCTCGAACGGTTGCGAGTACATGACCGGCGGTACCGTCGTGCAGCTCGGCCCGGTGGGCGAGAATTTTGCCGCGGGCATGACCGGCGGCATGGCCTTTGTCTACGATTCGGACGGCCGGTTCGAGCACAACGTGAACCCGGAGAATGTGCTCTGGCAGCGGATCGAGACGGATTACTGGGAAGCCGCCCTGAAACGTCTGGTGCAGGAGCATGTGGAGCAGACTCAGTCCCGCTTTGCCGAGCGTCTGCTGATCAACTGGGGCCAGGAGATGGGTCATTTCTGGCAGGTTGTGCCGAAGGAAATGGTCGCCCGCCTGCCGCAGCCGCTCAGCTACTCCAGCCGGGAAAAGCGTGCGTGAGTACGTCAGCCTTCACGCTTTATGGCGACCGGCGCTCCGGCAATTGCCTGAAGATCGTCTTCGCGGCCGACTGGCTCGGCCTCGACTATCGCTTCGTCGATGTAGACATCATGACGGGCGAAAGCCGAACGCCGGAGTTTCTGGCGGTGAATCCGGCGGGTCAGGTGCCGGCGGTGGATTTCGGCGGTGGTAGAACGCTGGCCCAATCCAACGCGATCCTGCTCTATCTGGCGGAGAATACGGCGCTGCTGCCGGAAGACCCGTTCCTGCGGGCCAAGGTGAACGAATGGCTGTTCTGGGAGCAGTACAGCCACGAGCCCTATGTCGCCGTCTGCCGATTCCACATGGTCTATCAGGGTAAGTCGGCTGACGAGCGCGAAGCCTGGCGGGTGGAGCGGGCCGAGGCGGCGCTGGACCATATGGAAGCCCAGCTTGCGGGCAGGAGCTTCCTGGTCGGTGAAGCCTTGTCCGTGGCGGACATATCCTTGCTCGCCTACACGCGGCTGGCGGGAGAGGGCGGTTTCGACCTGTCCAAGCGCCCTAGCCTCACCGCTTGGATCACCCGCTGCGAGACAGCGCTGGAGCTGGCCTAATTCGTCATCCCGGCCGCGGAGAAAATAAAATGCCCGGACCGAGTGGAGGCGATCCGGGCATTCTTCATTCGGAAGTCAGAAAAGCGGTGGGGGTTACGCCGCTTTCTTGCCTTCAATCGCCTTCACAGACGGGCGCACTTCAATCTTGCGCGGTTTCGCCTCTTCGGGGATTTCGCGCACGAGGGAGACATGGAGCAGTCCATTCTCCAGGTTGGCGCCGGTCACCTTGATGAAATCGGCAAGCTCGAACCGACGCTCGAAGGCGCGTTCGGCGATGCCGCGATGCAGGAACTCCCGATTCTCACCGTCGTCGGACTTTTCGACCTTACCGGTGATAATGAGGGAATTCTGGTTCACGGTGACGTCGATATCCTGTTCGGCGAATCCGGCGACCGCCATCGAGATCCGGTAGTCGTCATCGCTGACCTTCTCGATATTGTAAGGCGGGTAGGTCGTCTGATTACCGGCCGCAGTGGTGCGAAGCGCCGTATCGGCAAGCTGCGCCATGCGGTCGAAACCGACGGAATTACGGAACATCGGGGAAAAATCGATCGTACGCATAGGGTCCATATCCTTTCCAAGCAACATGGTCGTCAATTTGTCACCCGCCATATATCTGGCCGGGTGGCGTTACAGAGACATCGTCCCGAAACCGGCAACGACGCCTGACCAGAACGTGGGAAAGGGGAAAATCGGATTCAAGAGGTAAAAATACGCAAACGAAAACGGGCGCCCCGAAGGACGCCCGTTTCAGTTCCCGCCGGCCGAAGCCTGCGGCAATTGGTCTTAAATACCGAGGTTGGCGAAGCGCTTGTTGAAGCGCGCAACCTGACCACCGCTGTCGAGGATCCGGTGCTGGCCAGTCCAAGCCGGATGGGTCAGCGGGTCGATTTCGAGCCGAAGCGTGTCGCCCTCTTTACCCCAGGTCGACTGGGTCTGGTATTCGGTGCCATCGGTCATCACGACTGTGATCGCGTGATATTCGGGATGGATATCAGCCTTCATTTTTCGTACTCCTGCCCCCGAGCGTTGATGGGCGCGGGTATCAATCCGTGAATAAGAGCGCGACGATATAAAGGAGACAGGGACCGAGCGCAAGGGCGAAGGGACCTGTTTTTACGGGAATCCGATATGAGCGAACAGAATAGCCGGCGCAATCTTGGCCCCTTGAGGGCTTTGATGCCATTCGTCCGGCCCTACCGGTTGCAGGTCGCGGGTGCGGCGGTTGCGCTGATCGTCGCCGCCGTCACCGTGCTGGCCATGGGCAACGGGCTCCGCCTGCTGGTCGACAAGGGGTTCTCGGCGGGCGATCCGGCGCTGCTGGACCGAGCGGTGATCGTCCTCATGGGGGTGGTGGTTCTGCTGGCCGGCTCAAGCTATGCGCGGTTCTTTCTGGTCTCCTGGATCGGCGAGCGTGTGGTGGCCGATATCCGCAAGGCGGTTTTCAATCACGTGATCTCCCTGAGCCCCGGCTTCTTCGAGACCACGCGCACGGGCGAGCTTTTGTCTCGTCTTGCGACGGACACCACGCTGGTGCAGACCGTGGTCGGCTCCTCCGTCTCCATCGCCCTGCGCAACACGCTGTTGTTCGCCGGCGCGCTGGTCATGCTGCTGATCACCAGCGCCAAGCTGTCCGGCTATGTCCTGCTGGTCGTTCCCATCGTGGTGATTCCGATCATCGTGCTTGGCCGCAAGGTGCGGCGGCTTTCCCGCGATACTCAGGACAGGGTGGCCGATCTCGGCTCCTATGCGGAGGAAACGCTTTACGGCATCCGCGCCGTGCAGGCCTTCGCCCATGAGCCGGTGGACCGGGAACGGTTCGGTACCCGGGTCGAGAATGCGCTGAATGCCGCCCTCGGCCGGATCCGGGCCCGTGCGGCCCTGACCGCTATCGTCATCTCGCTGGTGTTCGGCTCCATCGCCGTCATTCTGTGGATCGGCGGCAGGGATGTTCTGGCCGGACGGATCAGTGCCGGCGAGCTTTCCGCCTTCGTCTTCTATGCCGCTGTCGTCGCAGGCTCCACGGGAGCGCTCTCAGAGGTCCTTGGCGACCTGCAGCGGGCCGCGGGCGCCATGGAGCGTCTGATGGGCCTCCTGCAGGCGGAGAGCGACGTCTCCGCACCGGCCAATCCTGTTCCCCTGACCGATCCGGCAAAGGGGCTGGTCAGCTTCGAGGATGTCGATTTCTCATACCCGGCCCGCTCGGATACCCCGTCGCTCAGCGGTTTCACCGCGTCGGTGAAGCCTGGCGAGCGTGTCGCCATCGTTGGGCCTTCAGGTGCGGGGAAGTCGACGATCTTTCAGCTTCTGCTGCGCTTCTACGATCCGCAGGCGGGGCATATCCGGATTGACGGTGTCGATCTGACCGAAGCCGACCCGCGCGCCTTTCGCTCCCTGATCGGGATGGTGCCGCAGGAGCCGGTGATCTTCTCCGACAATGCGATGGAGAATATCCGCTACGGCCGCCCCGATGCCGCCGATGCCGACGTGATCGCCGCCGCCGAAGCCGCCAATGCGAAAAGCTTCATCGAGGCGCTGCCGGAAGGGTTCCAGACCCATCTCGGCGAAAAAGGCGTGCGCCTCTCCGGAGGCCAGCGCCAGCGCATCGCCATTGCCCGCGCCATTCTGCGCGATCCGGTCATTCTGCTACTGGACGAGGCGACGAGCGCGCTCGACGCCGAAAGCGAGCGAGCCGTGCAGAAGGCGCTCGAAGCCATCATGCCGGGCCGGACCACGCTTGTGATTGCGCATAGGCTCGCGACGGTACTAAAGGCCGACCGCATCCTGGTGCTGGAAGACGGCCGCCTCATCGCCGAGGGCAAGCATTCCGAGCTGCTGGAAAGCAACCCGCTCTATCGGCATCTCGCCGAGCTGCAATTCGCGGATTCCGCGGCGGCGGGGATGGCGATTTCGGCGGAGTAGTTCTTCCTGTCCACCCTTTCTGTCGTCATCCCGCCGCACGTGGGGACCCAGGGAAGACGTGCGGCATTTTACGATCGCCTAGGTCACCGCTTTCGCGCGAATGACGGTTATGATGAGTTGAAATAAGCGGCTACCGCTGTGTCAGCTTCATCTCGATGCGGCGGTTCCGGCGGTTGCCGATCTCGTCCTTGCGCTCGTCGATCGGCTGGAATTCGCCGTAGCCGGTGGCGGAGAGTTTGCTCGCCGGGATGCCTTCCGAGATCAGCGTCTGCACGACCGAGATGGCGCGGGCTGCGGAGAGGTCCCAGTTGTTCTTGAAACGCTCGTTGAAGATCGGCACCGGGTCCGTGTGGCCCTCGACCTGCAGGATCCAGTCGATGCCTTTCGGGATCTTGGCGGCGATATCCTTCAGCTCGTCGGCGAACTGGCGGAGCTGGATTTCGCCCGCCGGGCCGATCTGGTCCGAGCCGCTGTCGAACAGCACTTCGGACTGGAAGACGAAACGGTCGCCGACGATGCGGATGCCCTGCCGGTCGTTCAGCACCTCGCGCAGGCGGCCGAAAAACTCGGAGCGGAATTTCGCCAGTTCCTGAACTTTAGTCGCGAGCGCCCGGTTTAGCTTGGCGCCGAGATCGACGATCTCGACATTCTGTTCCTTGTTCTTCGCCTCAAGCGCGTCCATCGCCTCCTGCAGCGCAAGCAGCTGTTCACGAAGCGCTCGCATCTGCCGGTTCAGCAGGGCGACCGCTTCCTGCGCCTTGGAGGAAATTTCCTTCTCGGCACCGAGTGCGGAGGCGGTATCGTAGAAATTGGCGGTTAGCTCGGCCAGCCGGATATCGCGCTCGGCGATGTCCTTCTGTTGCAGCAGAGTGCGCTCTTCGCTTTCGTTGAGCTGTGCTGTCAGCTCTTTGCTGCGATCCCGGACCTGGGTCATCTCGGCGACCAGCGCGTCGATCCTCAGTTTGCGTTCCTCGGCACTGAGTTCCGCTGTCTCGCGGTCTTGTTCACTCTGGCTCAGGGTCTTCTGCAGGGCGAGCTTTTGGGAGGCCAGGTCGGCGACTTCTGCTTCCAAATTCCGGCGGGCCTGTTTCAGGGCGACCAGATCGCGGCGCAGGCTCTCCAGATCCTTCAACTGGGTGGTGATGGTTTCCCGGTCCGCCTGGATCACCTTGAAGGCATCCTCGAGCCCGGCCGTGACTTCGTCCCGCTCGGCTTTGGCGATCGCCATGTCGTTTTCGACGGAGCGCAGCTTGGCCATCAGGGCATCGCGCTCGCTGAGGACTTCCGTCAGCCGCTCTTCGAGCCCGGCCCGGCCGTTCTCTAGCTCGCTCAGGCGCTGCGTCATGCTTGCCCGGTCGTGCACGGCAGCGGCCAGCCGATCCTCAAGCTGATCGCGCTGGGAGACCAGCTGGGTGACCTGTTGGCTCAACGCATCGCGGCGGGAGATGGAGGCCTGCAGCTCGGTCGAGAGCTGGGCGACATTGAGGCGGAGTTCGGTGTTGGTTTCCTTCTCCAGATTGAGCAGCTCGGAAAGCTCGGAGATCTGGGCTTCCAGTCGGTGCAGGGCCTCGTCCCGGCCGGACAGCGCCTGGGTCAGGTAGAATTGCGAGACGATGAACACCATCAGCACGAAGATGATGACCATCAGCAGGGTGGCGAGGGCGTCGACGAACCCCGGCCAGATATTGGTTTCGCGCGTCGAGGCGCGGCTGCGGGCGGACATGGCCGCGCTCTCCTAGCGTTCTTCTTCGGCGAGCGCCGCGATGGTCCGGGCGACCAGCCGGATCTCCTGGCGGATTTCCTCCACGGTGCGGTTCCGGCCCTCGGAGCTTTCCTCGACCAGACGGGCAACATAAGCCTCGATATTGCGCAGATGGCTGCGCATAAGCTCATCCCGGCCGCTTGTCTGGCCTTCCGCGATTTTTGCCAGCACCGGCCGGATCTCCAACTGGGCCTCGCCGATCTTCCGCATCAGGTCCTGATCGCTGCGCATCTGCTCGACCAGGGTGCCGAGCTTCTCGTTCAGGGACATCAGGTTGGTGTTGGCCTGCCGGCGGTCATCCTCGCTGCGCAGGATGACCCGCTGCAGCTTGTCGAGACTGTCCGCCGTCTGTTCCCAAAGCGCGGTCTGGTAGGCGCTGGCGGAATGTTCTCCGTCCGCGAGTACGCCGCCACCGGAGCTGAGTCGGGTCAGGCCCGACAGCCATTCTTCGAGATCGTTGTAAAACCGGTTCTGGGCCTGGCCGAGTTGCAGCTCCATGAAGCCGAGGACGAGCGAGCCGGCGAGACCGAAGAGGGAGGAGCTGAAGGCGGTTGCCATGCCGTTCAGAGGGGATTCCAGCCCGGTCTTCAGATCGCCGAAGACGCTGCCGATATCGCCACTCTCGATACTGAGACTGCCGATTACGGTGCCGACCGCGCCGACTGTCTGCAGCAGGCCCCAGAAGGTGCCGAGCAGGCCGAGGAAGATCAGCAGGCCGACGATATAGCGGGAAATGTCTCGGCTTTCCGCGAGCCGGGAATCGATGCTGTCGAGCAGGGAGCGCAGGGACATGGCGGACAGGCTGACCCGGTCGTCCCGGCGTTCGCCCAGCATGGTGGCGACCGGCGCCAGCAGGGCCGGCGCCTGCTGCATGGAGAGGCCGGGCTGACCGGACCGATAGGATTCGATCCAGGCGACTTCGGGGCCGAGCGACATGACCTGCCGGACGACATAGAGGATACCGATGACCAGTGTTGCCAGGATCATGCCGTTCAGCGCGGCATTCGCCATGAAGGCGTCCAGCAACGCGCCGACCAGAAGCACCGCGACCACGGTGACAAGCGCCAGAAAGATCGCCATCCGGACGAGAAAACGCGTTGGTTTGGTCACCTGATCGATCCCCTGATTGTGGCCGGGCACGGCCGCTTAAGCCTTATGCCCGGTAGTCTGTTTGGTTCTATGGACGAGAAATGCGGCAGATTTCCGGCGATTGATGACACCTGTCGGTGTCCTTAGCGATTGACCAGAGTCAGATCGACACGGTCGGGGGAGCCCGAAGGCGCCTGGTTGCCGAGCGCACGCACATCCATCCGCGTGCTGGCGACACCCTTGCCGATCAGGTAGGAGCGGACCTCAAGGGCGCGGGACAGGGAGAGCCGCCGGGCCTTGGCTTCGGAGCGCTCGCCGGCACTGGCATAGGCCAGAAGCTGGATCCGCATCGACGTGTCTGCCTTCATTTTCTCCGCAATCTCGCCCAGCGTCCCGCTGGCGCTTGCCGGCAGGGATTTGGCGTCGGTGTCGAAGGCAATGCTGATAGCGCTGCCACTGGAGGCTTTCGGTGCGGGAGATGTGGCTTTCGGGGCCGGGGAGGCGGAAGCGACCCGCTTGGCCGGTTCCGGCGTTTTCGCGGACGGGGATGTAACCGCCGGCGCGTCGACGGTTGGTGTGGTTATGGCCGGCGTGGTTATGGCAGCGGGCGGCGGCGGCGGAACGATGGCGGCAGTCCGTGTGGTTGCCTTGGGCGCGGCCGGGATCGTGATATCCGGGATCGTGGTCTTCGTCTCCGGTGCTTTACTCGGTGCTTGGACAGGAGCTTTCGGAGCCGGTGCCTGGATAGCGACTTTGGCCGGAGGCGCAACGATCGGGGCCGGAGCCCTGGCTACCTTCGGAGCACTCGGGACCGGTGCGGTGACACGGGCCGGAGCCGGGACGCGCGGGGTTATGGTCGTCGGAGCCGGGGCACTGACCTGGCTGCGCGCGCTCGGCACTGTCGGCTTCCTGGGTGCCGCTGCAAGCGGTGCCGCGGTTGATCCGGCTGTGACCACGCGGCGGCTTTGGGCGCTGGCCGGCCTTGTTGGCGGGGGCAATGGAGCGCCACGGGACACTGTCGCGCGCGCTTCGCCCGGCAGGGGCAGCGGTGCTCCGGAAGCAGCCTGACCGCGGCGGATATCGGTCTGCAGCATCTGCGGAACCGTCGGCGGCGTGCCGAGCTGATCGAGGACGTCGAGATTGACCTCGACCGAACTGCCGGTGCCGCCGATATAGATTGTTTCCTGGCTCAGCGCCGGCCCGGCCGGCAGCCCGATCAGGCCCGCGAGGATAAGAAACACGGGGCGTTTGCCCAGGGAAGATGATCCGGCCATGTCAGCGCGTCCTCGGGTGGAGGGTTAATCTCACCGATGACCTTATCGCAACAGGCCTTTTCGCGACAACCGCCTTAGCGGTGTCGCGGTCAGTTCTCTTCAGATCATGCTTTCGATTTTGGTCAGGCCTTCGTCGCGTCCCGCAGCACTTTCAGAAGCCTGCCGTGCACCTGGTCGTTGGCGGCAACGACCTCGCCGGATTCCAGAGCCTTGTCGCGGTTCCGGTAATCGGTGCAATAGCCGCCCGCTTCCTTAACGATCAGCAGGCCCGCTGCAATATCCCACGGGCTGAGGCCGCGCTCCCAATAGCCGTCATAGCGCCCGGCCGCCACATAGGCGAGGTCGAGCGCGGCTGCACCGAGACGGCGCACGGAGGAGCAGCGGGTCATCACCGCTTCTAGCTGCTTCAGGTAGAACTCGTGATCGGTGCCGCGGAGGGTCGGAATGCCGGTGGCGAAAACGCTGTCCTCAAGGTTTCGGCGTGCCGAAACACGCAGGCGGCGGTCGTTCAGGTACGCGCCCTTGCCCTTTTCGGCCCAGAACAACTCGTCCCGGGTCGGCTCGTAGATTATGGCGGAGACGATCTCGCCGGCTTCCTCAAGCGCGATGGAAATCGCGAAATGCGGGATGCCGTGCAGGAAGTTGGTGGTGCCGTCCAGCGGATCGATGATCCAGCGCCGCTTCAGCTCGTCCTTGCTCTCGATCTCGTTGCCTTCCTCGAGCAGGAAGCCGTAATCGCGCCGGGCATATTTCAGCATATCGACGATGGTGTTTTCCGCAGCGGTATCGGCGTTGGAGACGAAATCGGCCGGGCCTTTTTTCGAGACCTGAAGCTGCTCGACCTCGTTGAAGTCATGCAGCAGCTGGCGGGTCGCCTTCATGGCGGCCTTCACCATCACATTGATTGCGGGCGAACGGGTCGCCATGGTCTCTCCAGTTCAAACAGGGTCAGGGCGATGCGGGCTATCCCGGCATCCAGCCGTGGTTTTTTGGGCCAGCCTTAATCTTTGGCGCGTTCGACGTAGGTGCTGTCTTCGGTCCGCACGACAACGCGGGTGCCGCTTTCGATATGTGGCGGCACCAGGATCTTCACGCCGTTTTCCAGCATTGCCGGCTTGTAGGAGGAGGAGGCGGTCTGCCCCTTCACCACAGCGTCGGCCTCGACGATTTCGAGCACGACGGTTTCCGGCATCTGCACGGAAAGCGGCTCGCCTTCATGGCTTTCGATCTGCACTTCCATGCCGTCCTGCAGGAACACCACGTTATCGCCGAGCAGGTCCTTTGAGATCTGGGTCTGCTCGTAGGTCTCGTTGTCCATGAAGGTCAGCAGTTCGTCCTCGGCGAAGAGGAACTGGGCTGGACGCTGCTCAAGGCGGACACGCTCGACCTGCTCGTCGGCACGGAACCGCTCGTTCAGCTTGGTGCCGGACCGGATGTCCTTCAGTTCCACCTGGTTGAAGGCGCCGCCCTTGCCGGGTTTCACGGCCTGGGTCTTCATGGCGACCCAGAGGCGGTCCTTGTGTTCGATGACATTACCAATGCGGATGGCGTTACCGTTGATTTTCATATCTCTGTCCGTCGAGCTGTCGCGGTGTCCGGCGTCGCGCAAAACCGCGCGGACGCACACTGAGTCAGGTGCGGCGCGCTTTTATCAGGTTGCGGGGGCGGTGTCTATTGATGGGGACAATGCAGGTGGTTTGAGGGGGGCGCTTTTTCTTTCGCGCCGGAATTTAAAGTGAAAAATTCTCGGGTAGCGTGGGTAAATCTAAAATTGTACGCTTTTAGCGGGAGATCGTGGTGAAGGGGGAGTTAATGACGTTCGATTGCGAAAACATGAATATATGCTTGAAGTTATATGTCTCCAGGGGTATATTTTGGGTGCGCCTCGTCGGAGGCTCGAATGAGTGAGAAGCGTTCTGTTGAACCGGTGCCCGAATTTCGTGCGCAGGTTCGCGAAGATTTCGTGTCTCCGTCCGTGGACTGCGTCGCTGGCGCCTATTTTTTGCTCGAAGAACTCGAGGAACGTGATCCGGATTTGGATGAAAGATGTGGGCTGTTGGCGAACTGTTATGAAATTTTCGCCCTGGCGATCCCGAAATGCTCGGAATACGCGCTCGTCGTGTCCTTGGATATTTCCGGCGACCGGCCGTGGCCCTGTGTGGTCCATGGCCTGTTGCGCCGCAACTCGTCGGCCTGTGATGCTGGTCGGCGCCGGGCTACGACCCATTTTAAACTAATCAACCCAAGCTGGGAGTCGTCGCATGGCTAAGAAAGATTTCAAATCGGACATTCTCGATCTGCGTCCGGACGCGCGCCATGTGGTTAAAGGCCATATTGAGAAGCGCAATCTCGCGAAGTACAACTTGGCGATGGCACTGCGGACGCTGCGCGAGAAGCGGAACATGACACAGAAGGATGTTGAGGCCGCATCCGGCCTGCCGCAGCCCGCGATCTCGCGGCTGGAAGCGCCGACCGGGTCCTTACCCACCTTGGAGACTGTGCTGAAGTACGTAGTTGCATGTGGCGGCCACATGCAGTTCAGCTTCTCCGAACAGGAGTTCGATCTAGACGAGGAGAGCCCTTCCGCTGCTGCCGCTGCTGCCGAGGTGATTCACGCTGTAGCCGTCTGATGTCGGCAAGCGACATTCAATGGTGGCTCAACCTGATGTCGCTGGTGGGCATCGCGGTCCTCGCCGTTCCGGTCTGGTCGCTCAATTTCCGCCGCAAGAAGCTTCAGAAAGTACAGGACGCACTGTCGCACGACCCGGCCTCCTTCAGGAATGAGGTGAAAGACATTCTGTTGGACAAGGGCAACCGGGATATCACCACCTGGCGGCCGGTCGACGAGGTTTGCCTGATCGTCGGATATCTTTTGCTCCTCGGAAGTTCGGTCCTGAGACTATTCGCTCCTGTCGCCTGACCAAACTGGGTTCACGGCAGGCCGTTCCTGGATTCGATCGTTTAGGCTGCGCCTGCGAACAGCCCGTTGAACGCCTTCACTGCCGCCGCCGGCCCTTCCGGGTGCTTCCAGACCGCCGTAATCACGCAGAGAAAGTCCGCGCCCGCCTCAATTAGCGGCTGCGCGTTTTCCAGATTGATACCGCCGATGGCAACACAGGGGATGGTGGAGACGGCGGCCCAAGTCTGCAGCGTCTCGATTTCGGCGTGATGCAGGATTTCCTTGGTTTCTGTCGGGTAGAACGCGCCGAAGGCGACGTAGTCGGCGCCGCCTTCCGCTGCTTCCATCGCCAGATGCAGGGAGTTATGGCAGGTCACGCCGATCATGGCCTCGTCGCCGAGAATGCGGCGGGCTTCTTTGTAGGGAGTGTCCTGCTGGCCGACATGGACTCCATCGCAACCCGTCAGCAGGGCAAGATCCGGGCGGTCGTTCAACAGCATCGGCACGCCGCGTTCGTGGCAGATCGGCAGAAGCGTTTCCGCGGCCCGCTTGATCTCGTCGTCGGAGACTTCCTTCAGGCGGAGCTGCAGGCAGGCGACCGGTCCGGCATCAAGGGCGGCAGCGAGGTCTTCCGCAAAGGCGTCGATCTCGATCTTCGGCGGGGTGATCAGGTACAGCTCGCAGCGCGGCTCGGACTTGGCGGACATCGTTTTTGCCTCTGGATGTGAAAACGGCGCCCGCCCTTTCGAGCGGGCGCCGCGTCTAAGCGGTATGGGGCGAGGTTTACGCCTTGCCCTTGTAGATGTCGATGATGGTGTTCAGCATCGACATGGCTTCCTCGCGCGGACGCTGGAAGGTGTTGCGGCCGATGATGGAGCCGTTGGCCCCGCCGTCGCGCAGACCGCGGATCTCGTTGTAGAGACCGTCCAGATCCTTCGCTTCGCCGCCGGAGAAGACGACGATGCGGCGGCCGTTGAAGCAGGACTGCACAACATGTTCGATGCGCTCGGCCATGGTGCCGATGGCGATCTTGTTGGCTTCGTAGGACTTCTTGGCGGCGTCCAGCTCAAGATGCTCGGTCGGCGGCTTCACCTTGATGATGTGGGCGCCGAGCAGGGCGGCCATGTGGGCGGCATAGGCGCAGATATCGACCGCCGTTTCGCCCTTCTTGGTGAGATCGCCACCGCGCGGATAGGACCAGACCACGACCGCGAGGCCGTATGCCTTGGCTTCTTCAGCCATTTCCCGGATCTGCCCCATCATCTCGAAGGCATTGTCGGAGCCCGGATAGATGGTGAAGCCGATGGCGGAGCAACCGAGACGCACGGCTTCCTGCACGGAGCCGGTGATCGCCTGGCTCGGCCCGTCCTTGTCGCGGGCGAGGCTGTTGGAGCTGTTCACCTTCATGATCGTCGGGATCTGGCCCGCGAAGGTGTCTGCACCGGCCTCGATCATGCCGAGCGGAGCGGCATAAGCGGAGAGACCGGCATCAATTGCCAGCTTGAAATGGTAGTGCGGATCATAGGCATCCGGGTTCGGTGCGAAGCTGCGGGCCGGGCCGTGCTCGAAGCCCTGGTCGACCGGCAGGATCACGAGCTTGCCGGTGCCGCCCAGCTTGCCCTGCATCAGGATGCGGGCGAGGTTGGCTTTCGTGCCCGGGCAATCGCTCTCGTAATTATCGAGGATACGCTTGACGCGTTGGGTGATTTTCATCGCCTTCGGTCCTTCTCTCTCAAGTTTCTAGAGGGTCGCCGCAACCGCTGCGGTGGTGTCCAGCATGCGGTTGGAGAAGCCCCATTCGTTGTCGTACCAGCTCATCACGCGGACCAGCTTGCCTTCGACCACCTGGGTCTGGCCCAGATCGAAGGTGGAGCTGTTCGGGTTGTGATTGAAGTCGATGGAGACCAGCGGCTCGTCATTGGTGCCGAGGATGCCCTTCAGCTTGCCATTGGCAGCCTTGACGATGGCGGCGTTGACTTCCTCGACACTGGTCGCGCGCTTCGGCACGAACTTCAGGTCGACGAGGCTGACATTGGCCATCGGCACGCGGACGGAGGTGCCGTCCAGCTTGCCCGCCAATTCCGGCAGCACCAGGCCGACAGCCTTGGCGGCGCCGGTGGTGGTCGGGATCATCGAGCTGGCTGCTGCGCGGCCGCGATAGAGATCCTTGTGCATGGTGTCCAGCGTCGGCTGGTCACCGGTATAAGCATGGATCGTGGTCATGTAGCCATGCTCGATGCCGATGGCTTCGTTCAGCACATAGGCGACCGGGGCAAGGCAGTTGGTGGTGCAGGAGGCGTTCGAGATCACCGTGTGTTCGGCGGTGATCTGGTCGTGGTTCACGCCATAGACGACGGTAAGATCCACACCGGTGCCCGGAGCGGAGATGATGACGCGCTTGGCGCCGGCCGCGAGGTGCTTCGCTGCGTCTTCACGCTTGGTGAAGAGGCCGGTGCATTCCAGCACGATATCCACATCGAGTGCCTTGTGCGGCAGGTTCGCCGGGTCACGCTCGGCAGTCACCTTGATCTGGCCCTTGCCGTAATCGATGGTGTCTTCGCCAACGGTCACGTCGAACGGGAAGCGGCCGTGATTGCTGTCCCACTTCAGAAGATGCGCGTTGGTCTTGACCGGACCCAGATCGTTGATGGCGACGACCTTGATGTCATCCCGTCCGCTTTCCGCGAGTGCCCTCAGAACCAGACGGCCGATCCGCCCGAACCCGTTGATGGCAACATTGACGCTCATCAGATTTCCTCCAGATTTATCATTCTCGTACAAGAACGCCGCCCCGATGGGGCGGCGCAGATGGGATTATCCCAGACGTTTTTTGACCTCGGACACGACGGCATCGCTGGTGATGCCGAAATGTTTGTAGAGGTCGCCAGCTGGCGCGGATGCGCCGAATGAGTTCATGCCGACGAAGATACCGTCGAACCCGATCAGGCCGTCCCAGCACTGCTGGATACCCGCCTCGACCGCGACCATGAGTGTGCCGGAGCCGAGCACGGCTTTGCGATAGTCGGCGTCCTGGGCCTTGAAGCGCTCCATGGACGGCATGGAAATCACGGCCGTGGTGACGCCGTCGGCTTCCAGGGTTTTCTGCGCCTCCAGGGCGATTTCGATCTCGGAGCCGGTGGCGAGGATCGTTACCTTGCGATCACCGGAAGCGTCGGAGAGCACGTAGCCGCCCTTGGCCGACAGGTTCTCCGAGGTGTCACCGCTGCGCACCGTCGGCAGACCCTGACGGGTCAGCGCGAGGATGGACGGGCGATTCTCATCCTGCAGCGCGGCGAGCCAGCATTCCGCCGTCTCGATCGCATCCGCCGGGCGGAACACGTTCAGGTTCGGGATGGCCCGGAGCGCCGCCACATGCTCGACCGGCTGGTGGGTTGGGCCGTCTTCGCCGAGACCGATGGAATCATGGGTCATGACATAGATGACGCGCAGGCCCATCAGGGCGGAGAGCCGGATCGAGGGGCGGCAATAGTCGGTGAAGACCAGGAAGGTGCCGCCATAGGGGATCAGGCCGCCATGCAGGGCCATGCCGTTCATCGCGGCGGCCATGGCATGCTCACGCACGCCGTAATAGATGTAGTGGCCGCCATAGCTGCCGGCGCTGACCGCATCCTGTCCGCCAACCTTGGTATTGTTGGAGCCGGTCAGGTCGGCCGAGCCGCCGACCAGTGCCGGGATCGCCGGCTGCAATACTTCCAGCGTCTTCTGGGAAGCGACGCGGGTGGCGAGTTTCGGCTTTTCTTCGCCATGCTTGGCGATCAGCTCCTTGATGGCTGCCTCGGCACCGGCGGGCAGCTTGCCGGACAGAGCCGCGTCGAAAGCCTTCCGGGTTTCGGCCTCGGCCGTGTCGTAACGCTGGGTCCAGGCAATATGAGCCTCGGCCCGGTCGGCGCCGATGGCGCGCCAGGCTTTCAGTACGTCCGCCGGAATTTCGAACGGCGCGGCGCTCCAGCCGAGATTTTCGCGGGCACCGGCGATTTCGTCGGTGCCGAGCGGGGCGCCGTGGGAGGAGGACTTGCCTTCCTTGGTCGGGGCACCGAAGCCGATCTTGGTACGGCAGGCGACCAGGGACGGGCGGTCGTCCGAACGGGCGGCTTCGATGGCGGCGGAGACTGCCTCGGCATCGTGGCCGTCGACCTGGCTGACATGCCAGCCATAAGCTTCGAACCGCATCAGTTGATCGTCGGAGACCGACAGATCGGTAGAGCCGTCGATGGAGATGCCGTTATCGTCGAACAGCACAACCAGCTTGCCGAGCTTCAGGTGGCCGGCCATGGAGGCGGCCTCGTGGCTGATTCCTTCCATCAGGCAGCCATCGCCGGCGATGACGTAGGTGTAATGATCGACCAGGTCGTCGCCGAAGCGGGCATTGTTCATGCGCTCGGCAAGCGCCATGCCGACCCCGTTGGCCAGACCCTGGCCGAGCGGGCCGGTCGTGGTCTCGACGCCAGCGGTGTGGCCGTATTCCGGATGTCCCGGTGTTTTCGAGCCGAGCTGGCGGAAATTCTTGATCTCGTCCAGCGTGACATCTTCGTAGCCGGTCAGATGCAGCAGCGAATAGATCAGCATCGAGCCGTGGCCGGCCGACAGGATGAACCGGTCGCGGTCCGGCCAGTTCGGTGCCTTCGGATCGAAATTCAGGAATTCGGAAAACAGCACGGTCGCGACGTCGGCCATGCCCATCGGCATGCCGGGATGGCCGGACTTGGCCTTTTCCACCGCGTCCATCGAAAGGGCGCGGATCGCATTCGCGAGCATATCGTGCGAAACGGCGCTTCCGGTACCGTCGCTTGCATCAGAAGATGTCGTGTTCATGAGCGTCAATCGGGTTCGGCGGCGCCCTTCTCCGGAACAGGGCCGGACGGGAGGCCGCAACTGATGATCGGGGCGGGCGCAGTAACACCGTCTCAGCCCCTTAAAAGGCGCGGTGAAAATGCCGTCCCACCTCGCGCGCGTCAACTCTGTAGTTCATGTGGGCTTTTCCGGCTCGGTGAGGGCGGCGGTCGGGGCCGCTTAAAGGGCGCGCGTTGACGCCTTGATATCCGGCTTTGTATGCTTCTGCCGCCGGGCGCGTGATGCCCGGAATCCAAAGTGTTGGAAGGATCGGACCGGATGTCCCGACTCGACGAAGCCGCCGCCCGTCTGGAAGCCGCCATTGAGCGGCTGGATACGGCCGCTCACCATGCGGTCGAACTCAGTTCCCGGTCGGCCGAGCTGCAGGCCGAACTCGATGCGGCGAAAAAGGAATATGCCGAACTGTCCAAGGTCACCGATGAGGTCAGCGAGAAGCTGGACAAGACCATCGGCCGCCTGAAATTCGTGCTGGAAGGATAGTTCATTGGCCCAGGTCGAAATCACCATCAACAGCAAGAATTACCGGATCGCCTGTGAAGACGGTCAGGAAAGCCGGATCGCCAGCCTCGCCAACATGGTCGATTCCCATGTGAAGGATCTGGTCGGTCAGATCGGTCAGATCGGCGATACGCGGCTGCTTGTCATGGCCTCCCTGCTGATAGCGGACGAACTCGTCGATCTGCGCGAGATCGAGCGGGAAGTCTCCACGGAGGGGGGCTCCGTGTCCCTCGGCGACGGCGAGGAAAAGATCGTCTCGGCCCTCAATGCGATGGCCGGACGGATCGAGAGCATTGCGGACCAGCTGGAACGCGCCTAGATATACCCGTGGACGGTGGCTGCGCGATTTGTCAGGTCACACAATCCCTGGGGCTATAATCGATCCTTCGGGAGCTGTCTCTGGCGGGGCCTTGGCCTCGTTATGCGGCGCCCACCTGCTTTGCAGGCCACAGAGGGTTACAACGGCCAACGGTCGAGGTGGCGCCGTCCGCATATCTCCAAAAATGAAAGCCGCTCGTGCCTGCATCCACGCCCCTCAATGACACGCTCGCCGCCGATAAAGCGGCCCTGCGCAGTGAGATCGAGGCAAAGCGCGGTATCGCGCACGATGCGTTGAGCGAAACTGCCGGTGCCGCGATCCGGGATCATTTCCTCGGGATTGCCCTGCCACCCGAAGCCACTGTTATCGCCGCCTACTGGCCTTTCCGGACCGAGATTGACCCGCGCCCGCTGATGCTGGCCCTGCATGCGCGCGGCTACCGCATCGTGCTGCCGGTCGTCGTCAGGAAAGCCGCGCCTTTGAAATTTCGTCTCTGGGGACCCGGTGCGACCCTGGTGAAGGCAGGACTTGGCGGTCTTGTGCCTGATGTCGGTGCACCGGAGCTTGAGCCGGATCTGCTGCTCGTTCCGATGCTCGCGTTTGACGATACCGGTTTCCGCCTCGGCTATGGCGGCGGGTTCTACGATCGTACGCTGGAACGGCTGCGCGGGCTGAAGCCGGTACGGGCTGTCGGCGCCGCCTACGAGGCGCAGCGGGTTCCGGCAGTGCCGCGCGATGCCACGGATCAGAGACTGGACGCCATGCTGACCGAGGCAGGCCTTGCCGATTTCGAAGGATCTCCCGCATGAGAGTGCTGTTTCTCGGTGACGTCGTCGGCCGGTCCGGGCGCGAGGCGGTACAGAACCACCTGCCTGAATTGCGCGAGCAGCTTGCCGTCGATTTCGCCATCGTGAATGGCGAGAATTCCGCCGGCGGTTTCGGCATCACGCCGGATATCGCCGAGGCACTGTTCGATGCCGGCGCGGATGTCATCACCACCGGCAACCATGCTTTCGACAAGCGCGAGATCCTGACCTATTTCGACGCTGAGCCCCGTCTGCTGCGTCCGGCCAACTATCCAGCCGACACGCCGGGCAAGGGCAGCGGTCTGTTCCCGACGGCGGATGGCCGGCATGTGCTGGTCGCCAATGTCATCCTCCGGCTGTTCATGGATACCAGCGATGATCCGTTCGTTGCCGCGGAGAAGATCGCCGAGGAATGCCCGCTCGGTTACGGCGCCGACTTCATCTTCATCGACATGCATGGTGAGGCGACGTCGGAAAAGCTGGCGCTAGGCCATTTCCTCGATGGCCGGATCAGCGCCATCGTCGGCACGCACACCCATATCCCGACCGCCGATCACATGATCCTCCCGGGCGGGACGGCCTATATGACCGATGCCGGGATGTGCGGCTCCTATGAGGGCGTTATCGGCATGCAGAAAGAGGCGCCGGTCGAGCGGTTCCTGTCTAAATGGGGACGGCCCCGGCTGGAAGTCGCCGAAGGCCCGGCGACGGTCTCCGGCCTGCTGATCGAAAGCGACGATGCCACCGGCCTCGCCACCCGCGTGGCCCCGGTTCGCCTTGGCGGTCTGCTCTCCGAGGCATTTCCGGACTTCTGAGCCGCTCCTTTTATTGCTCGGCCGTGCGCTTCTCCGGCGACATCAGACTGGCGACCTCCGCATCCTGCATGGCGTCTTCCGCGTAGGTGAACGTCCCGCCGGTGAGAACTTCTTCCGCAGCCCGTTTCAGGGCGCCGAGGGCGGCACGGGCGAAAGAGCCGCCGACGCTGATCCGGCGCACACCGGCATTCGAGAGCTCCTCGACGGAGAAAGACCGGCCTTTCAGACCCATCACCACATTCACCGGTTTGTCGACGGCTCGGCAGACGGTCGCAATGGCGTCCAGATCGGGCAAACCCGGTGCGTAGAGAACATCCGCTCCGGCTTCCGAGAAGGCTTGCAGCCGGTCGATGGTGTCTATCAGATCCGGCTTGCCCCAGAGATAGTTCTCGGCCCGCGCCGTGAGCAGGAACGGGCGGCCTTTTGAGGCTTCCGCCGCTGCTCTGACTCGTTCCGTGGCTTCAGGCAAATCGTAGATCGGTGCATCGGGATCGCCGGTTGCATCCTCGATAGAGCCGCCGACCAGTCCGATGCCGGATGCCAGCCTTATGGTCTCCGCGCATGCCTCCGGCGCAGCACCGAATCCGTCTTCAAGGTCCGCTGAAACCGGCAGGTCCGTTGCCGCGACAATAGCCGCCGCATTGACCAGAATTTCCTCCCGGCTCAACCCGGCGAAGGAATCCCGTTTACCGACGGAAAAGGCGTATCCCGCGCTGGTCGTCGCCAGGGCGGGGGATCCCAGATGCGTGAGAATGCGGGCCGAGCCGGCATCCCATGGATTTGGCATGACGAAAGCCCGGTCCCCGAAATGCAATGACCTGAATCTTTCGAATTTATCGTTCTGTGACTGCATTTTCTCCTCCCGGCTGGCGGCGATCGTGATTATCATATATAGAACAAAAAGTGAACAAAAATGTCCAGGATATACACTCTGTGGTGCGTGCGACGCACTTGACCCGATAGCGGCTCCGGCGCATCGTTTCGGTCCTTCCAAGTGACCCTTGCACTGCCCTGCTCAGAAATTCCCCGCCTTTCCGAGCCTGCATCCGGTCGAGAAAATGCGTCCAGGAGAGACCGCCATGTCGAATGCTGAATTGATCTGGGATCTGGTCGATGAGCACCGCGAGGAGTTCATCGGGCTCGCGGACCGGATCTGGGGCATGCCCGAGATCTGCTACACCGAATATCGCTCTGTCGAGGAACACCGGACGATGCTGGAACAGCAGGGCTTCCGGGTGACCGAGAACGTCGCGGGTATCCCGACCGCTGTGATGGGCGAGGCCGGTGAGGGCGGCCCGGTGATCGCTATCATGGGTGAATACGACGCGCTCCCGGGCCTCAGCCAGGTCGCCAATATTGCCGAGCCGCAGGAAGTCGAGCCCGGCGGGCATGGCCATGGATGCGGGCATAATCTGCTTGGGTCCGCCGCTATGCTGGCGGCCGCCGGTCTGAAGGACTGGCTGGAGAAGACCGGCACGCCGGGCCGGGTGCGGTATTACGGCTGCCCCGCCGAAGAAGGCGGAGCCGCCAAGGGCTTCATGGTCCGGGCAGGCGCCTTTGACGATGTAGATGCGGCCGTCACCTGGCATCCGGCCGGTGTGACCAAGGTTCAGGTTGCGAACTCGCTCGCCAATACCCGGATCGACTTCTCCTTCACCGGACGCAGCAGCCACGCGAGCTCGGCGCCGCATCTCGGCCGCAGCGCGCTGGATGCGGTCGAACTCATGAATGTGGGCGTCAATTACATGCGCGAGCACATGACCCCGGATGCACGTATCCATTACGCGATGCTGGATTCTGGCGGGGTAGCTCCGAACGTGGTGCAGGGCTTCGCCAAGGTGCGCTATGCCGTTCGGGCGGGAGAGCTGGCCACCATGCAGGCGCTTGTCGAACGGGTGAAGAAGGTCGCCGAGGGCGCCGCGCTCATGACCGAGACGAGGGTGACAGCCCAGATCGTCAGCGCCGTCTCGAACATGCTGGATAACGAGCCGATGCGCCGGACCATGTACGAGAACATGCAGCGCCTCGGCCCGGTTCCCTTCGATGCTGACGACCGGAAATATGCCGCCGCAATCCAGGCGACCCTCTCGCCGGAAGATATCGGCAGCGAATATCGCAAGGCCGGAGTCGAGGAACGGGAAGACACGCCGCTTTGCGACTTCGTCGTGCCATTCGATGCGAAAGGTGTCTCCATGCCCGGATCGACGGATGTGTCCGATGTCAGCTGGGCGGTGCCGACCATCGAGGCACGGGTCGCCACCCATGCCATCGGCACGCCGGGGCATTCCTGGCAGATCACGGCCCAGGGCAAGGCACCCGCCGCGCACAAGGGCATGATCTATGCCGCCAAAGCGATGGCCGGAACTGCTGTCGATCTGGTCCGCGACGCTGACTTGCTGGCTGCCGCGAAGGCGGATCACGCCGCTCGCACGGCCAAGACACCCTATGTCTGCCCTATCCCGGCCGACGTGCAGCCGCCGCTTCAGCCGCGCCCTGAATAACAAGACCGGAATAGACCGGCGGTGAGCTGGCCGTGCGAGATTTCGCGGCCAGCTCTTTTCACAGACCTCTTCGCTGCTGAATAGACAAAGCCCGACGGAGAACTAAACTCCTTGGCATCGCATTCGGATGATCCGATGCGCGGAACAGGACGGTTCGGATGAGCGTGACGCGTCAATTGCTTGTAGTGCTTTTCGGCGCCGCCGTTCTGGCCGGCGGATGGTTTTATTTCGGGTCCGCTCCCGGCAGCAAGGGTGAGGGCGGCGAACAAAGCGCCGGCAAGAAGAACCGAGCGGCAGCCGTTGTCGTCGCCGATGTGAAATTCCTCAAGGAGAGGTTCCGGACCGAGGCTGTGGGAACGGCGCGGGCCTACCAGTCCGCGCGGCTGCATCCGGTTGCGAGTGGGCGGGTGACCGAGATGTCGGTTGCTACAGGCGCCAAGGTGAGCAAGGGTCAGGTTCTTCTCGAACTGGACCGCAAATCGGAGACGCTCGCCGTCGATCTGGCCCGTGTCCGCCTCGAGGCGGCGCAACGGATCGCCGAGCGTCTTGGCAAGCTCCGCAGGAGTGGTGCCACCACCCAGGCCGCTCTCGACGACGCTGTGACGGCGGTCGACGCTGCCCAGATCGAGCTTGAGCGAGCGCAGGTTGCGCTTGAGGATCGTTTCATCCTGGCGCCCTTCTCCGGCCGTATCGGCATGACCGAAGTCGATGTGGGTGACCGGGTGGACACCAGTACCGAAATCGCGGCTCTTGACGACCGGTCGTCCCTGCTCATTCGCTTCGAAGTGCCGGAAGCCCTGCACGGCAGGATTGTTGTCGGCGACCCGATCGGCCTCGCCCTTTGGGGCGGGGAATCGGGACCGATCGAAGATGGCACAATCTACGACACGGGAAGCCGGATCGACGAAGCGACCCGGACCTTTGTCGTGCGCGCACGCATACCAAATTCTGATGACCGGTTTCGCCCCGGTATGAGTTTCCGGGTCACGCTTGATGTCGAGGGGCCGGAACGTGCCAGCGTGCCCGAGGTTGCAATCCAGTGGGGCGGTGACGGATCCTTTGTCTGGGCGGTTTCCGATGGCGTCGCCAGGCGCCTGCCTGTCTCCATCGTGCAGCGGCAGGCGGCGACCGTCCTGCTCAACAGTGCATTCAAGCAGGGCGACAAGGTCGTGACCCAGGGGCTGCATCGCATGCGAGAGGGGACGAAGGTCGAGATCCTGCCGGGGGGCGGCCCCGAAGCCGCGCCGGTCAAGGCGTATCAGGACGCGACCACATCATGACGACGACCGACACCCCGTCAGCGCCTCCTTCATCGTCACAAAACGATCTGCCTTCCATCAGCGTTCGCCGTCCCTGGCTCGCGCTGGTCCTCAATCTTCTCATCGCGCTTGCCGGTGCCGCGGCGATCATGGCGGTGGAAGTGCGCGAGCTGCCGAATGTCGATCGGCCCGTCGTATCCGTTCGCGGCATTCTCGACGGCGCCTCGCCGGAGACCATGGACAGCGAGGTGACAAGTCTGGTCGAAGGCGCGGTCGCCCGGGTCAATGGCGTGAAGCGTATCCGCTCCTCGAGCGAGGAGAACAATTTCCGGCTGCATGCGGAATTCAGCCCCTCGGCTGATCTCGATGTTGCTGCGTCCGATATCCGCGAGGCGGTGAGCCGGGTCGAGCGGGAGCTGCCGGCGAATGTCGAGCAGCTGACTGTCATCAAGGCCGATGCGGACGCGAGCCCGGTGATGCGGCTTGCTGTATTCGGGCATGGCCTGACGGAAGAGGAACTGACCCATGTCGTTGAAACGGATGTCATCCCGGAGCTGATCTCCATCGACGGCGTTGCGGACGTTACCCAGTACGGGGACCGGGCGCGCTTGCTGAGGGTCGTGCTCGACCCGATGCGGCTGAGCGCTTTCGCGCTGTCCGTCGCCGATGTCATTGCCGTGCTTAAGAGCGCTCCGTTCGATATCCCGGCGGGCAGCTTCGCATCGACGGATCAGGAACTGCTGGTGCGTGCGAATGCGACGGTGGAATCGGCGAGAGAGGTCGAGGACATCATCATCCGGGGCGCGGTCCGGATCGGGGATGTGGCACAGGTCTTCTTCGGGCCGGAAGATCCCGAGAGCCTTGTCCGGGTCAATGGCGAGGAGGTGATCGGCCTCGGCATCATCCGGCAGGCGCAATCCAATACCATCGAGATTTCGGAGAATGTCGCCAAGGCCATCGCCGGTTTGAACCGGCGGTTCGACAAGATCGAGGTCATGGTGACGTCGGACGACGCACTCTTCATCGAGGGGGCGGTGTCGGAGGTTCTGTTCAGCCTGTTGCTCGCGGTCTTGATCGTCATCGTGACGCTCTGGGTCTTCCTCGGCTCTCCCGCAGCGACGCTGATCCCGTGCGTTTCCATCCCGGTCGCGCTGGTCGGATCGGTTGCCGCGATCTGGGCCTTCGGCTTTTCGATCAATATCCTGACATTGCTGGCGCTGGTTCTGGCAACCGGCCTGATCGTCGATGACAGTATTGTCGTGCTTGAGAACATCCAGCGCCGCCGCGCCCAGGGGCTGGGTGGCCGGGCTGCGGCCGTTCTCGGCACGCGCCAGGTCTATTTCGCGGTGATCGCGACAACCGCCACCCTGATCTCCGTCTTCGTGCCGATCTCCTTCCTGCCGAGCACGGCCGGACGGCTGTTCCGCGAGTTTGGTTTTGTCCTCGCCATCGCGGTGATGATCTCGTCTTTCGTGGCGCTTACGCTGGTGCCCGCACTTGCGGCACGGCTCGCGGATGCGGCCCCCGACCGCCTTGGGCTGCGAACAGCGATGGGGCGGATCGGGGATTATTTCGCCCGGTTCTACGGCGTGACCCTGAGGGCGGCCCTTTCGGCTCCGATTATTGTCATCGCCGCCTCGCTGGCTCTGGCTGGTGGCGCCTGGCTCACCTTCAACAGTCTCGATCAGGAATTGCTGCCATCGGAGGATCGCGGGCGGATCTATATCCGCGGAGATGGTCCGGATGGTGTCGGCCTCGAATACAGCAACAAGCAGGCCGACCTGATGGAGGCCATCCTGCAGCCCTATGTCGATAGCGGGGAGATCAGCTCGATTTTCACCATCGTCGGCCGCTGGGACCTCAACCGGACCTTCATCTCCGCACCGCTTGCACCGTGGGGCGAACGCAGTCGTTCGCAGCAGGAAATCCTGTCCGAGATCCGCAAGCAGATGAACCAGATCCCGGGCGTCCGGGTTCGGGCCTACAGCCCCAACAGCCTCAATCTCCGCTCCGCCGGGGGCGGCGTCGAAGTGGCGCTCGTGGGCAACGATTATCTGCGGCTCTATGAAGTTGCGAAGACGCTGGCGCGGGCCATTGAGGACCGCCTGCCGGACCTGTCCGACGTGCGGATTTCCTATCAGCCGACCCAGCCGCAGCTTTCGATCAATATCGACCGCCGCCGGGCCTCCGATCTTGGTGTCAGTCTGGCGGATCTCTCGGATGTTCTGCGGGTCACCATCGATGGGATGGAAATCGCCGATCTGAACGTGCGCGACGAATCCATCCCGATCCGCCTTGAGGCCATGGGCGGCGCGATCGACGACCCGACCGATCTGACGAACCTCTATGTCCGGACCAGCCAGGGCAAACTCATTCCGATTTCCAGTCTGGTCACCCTGAAAGAGGAAGGCGTGGCGGCCGAGCTGGACCGGCATGTCCAACGCCGCGCGGTGGAGCTGGATGCGGATCTCAAGCCCGGCTTGCCTCTGAGGGATGCCATTCTTGACGTTCAAAGGCTCGCGGACGAGATTCTGCCGGACGATGTGAGCCTGATCCTGCTTGGCGAAGCTGAGGCGCTTGAGGAAACCTCGCATGAGGTCGCGATCACCTACGCCATTGCGATGATCGTGGTGTTCCTCGTGCTGGTAGCCCAGTTCGAAAGTGTCACCAGTGCCGCGATCGTCGTGCTGACCGTGCCCTTCGGGATCGCCGCCGCGATCTATGCGCTGCTGCTGACGGGGACCTCGGTCAATATCTACAGCCAGATCGGTCTGGTCATGATGATCGGGCTGATGGCGAAGAACGGCATCCTCGTGGTCGAGTTTGCGGATCAGCTTCGCGACCGCGGCTTCGGTGTGCGTCAGGCGGTCGAACGGGCGGCCCTCGTTCGCCTCCGCCCGATCGCCATGACGATGATCTCGACCATTCTAGGCGGCCTGCCCCTGATCCTGAGCACCGGTCCCGGCGCCGAGGCGCGGAGCGCCATTGGCTGGGTCGTGTTCGGCGGCCTCGGGCTGGCGGCGGCCTTCACCCTCTACCTGACACCGGTGATCTACATCGCGCTCGCCAGTCTGTCCTCGGCCCGTGCCGATGCCGCCGACAAGCTGGAAAAGGAATTGAAGCACGCCCATGGGATTGCCGATGTCGCAGAAGCAGAGGCAGAGCAGCCGGGTCAATGATTGACCGGGCTGTTTCAGAGCTTTGGCAGGGCTCTTCGGATATTCAGAGAAACTGGTTGATGATCCAGAACAGGGCGGCGGAGATCAGGCCGGCGGCGGGGAAAGTGATGGCCCAGACCGCTAGAATGCGGATGGCATCATCGCGCCGGATCAGCATCCGTTGCTTCTTCTGCTCCGCGCCTTCTTCCAAAACCTTCTGGACCTGCTGGCGCCGTGCGATGAATTCGCGATAGATCCCGATCCCGAAGATGGCACCGACAGCGATCTGCGTGGTGCTGACAGGCAGGCCGATCCAGGAGGCGGCGGTAACGGTCGACGCCGTTGCCATGGCAATCGCATAGGCCCGTACCGGGTTGATCTTGGTGATGCGGGTGGCGACGACCTTCACCATGCCGGAGCTGAAAAACAGCAACCCGCATGAAAGTCCGAGCGCGCCGAGCACAAACACCCAGATCGGGATGTCCAGCGAGAGACTGAGGTCGGACGTCTGCTGTACATGCAGGATGGCGGTGACCGGTCCGGCGATGTTGGCGATGTCGTTGGCGCCATGGGAGAAGGCGAGAAAGCCGCCGGCCACGATCAGGGGCACCCGGAACAGCGCCTGTACGGTCTGGTTCCGGTTGGCCAGCCCCATCGAACTCCGGCGGATATAGGGCCCGGATATGACCAGCGCGGCGATGAAGGCGCCCAGCACGGCTGTGGTCAGGACCGGAGTGGTCGGGGTCCAGACATTTGCCAGGCCCTTTGCGATCAGGAAGAGCGTGAAGAGGGCGGCCATGGCGGCGATCAGGATCGGAATCCAGGTGCGGGCGGCTCTCACCTTGTTCTGCACGCCGAGCAGTTCAGACCTGATAAAGGCAAAGATCAGAACGGCGGCGCCGGCGCTGGCCATCGGGGAGAGGAACCAGCCGAGCGTGATCAGGGAGATTTCCGGCCAGACGACGGCATCAACACCGATCGCGAAGACCGCTACGCCCACAATCCCGCCGATGATGGCGTGGGTCGTCGAGATCGGCGCCCGGAGAATGTTCGCCGCATTGATCCAGAGGGCGGCGCCGGTCAGGGCCGCGAGCATGCCAATGACGAACTGCACGGGGTCCTGCACCGTATCCTGATCGACGATGCGATAGGCGATACGGCCGGCAACATGCTGCCCGGCAAACAGGGCGCCGGCGGTCTCGGCCACGGCGGCAAGCAACAGGGCGGCTCCAAGCGGCAGCGCCCGCGCGCCGACCATCGGTCCGACGGAATTTGCAACATCGTTCGCGCCGACATTCAGGGCCATATAGCCGCCGACGAGGGCCACGCAGGCCGAGAAGACAGCATCCTGAGGCGTGCCGAACAGGTAGCCGATGAGCAGCGCTATGCAGGCAAAAACGAGCGCGATCAGGCATTGCCGGAAGGACAGCGTGACCGGCTTGCCGATGACGCCGCCAATCGTGCCTTGTCCAACGGCTTTTTGAAGATTTGAGCTGTCAAATTGCATGTGGTCAATCCGGTGTACGCTACCCGTTTACGCGAAGCGGGAACGTCTGGATGCCATATTATGAGTCAGGGGAACGGTGAGGAAAAGCACTAGTCGACAGAAGTCTGTTCAGAGGGGCGGGCCAAGGCTGCCTCGACCTCCGGCCGTCGCGGCATCGGACCGACCGCGCCAAAGCCCCGCGTCGACAATGCGGCCGCCATATTGGCATGACGCCCGGCCGTGAACGGATCGCCGGTCCGGAGATATTCGGCCAGAAAGCTGCCGTCGAATGTATCTCCGGCTCCGGTGGCATCCTTGGCGTCGGCCGCGTGTCCCGGGAGCCGCTTGCGGTCCGAGGCCGTGGCGATGAGGCAGCCTTCTTCGCCGAGAGTGAGGGCGACAGTTCCCGCGCCGAGACCAAGATAGAAATCCGCAATGGCATCGGGATCGCTCTTCCCGGTCAGAAGGGTTGCGTCGTCCAGGCCGGGCAGGGCGATGTCGGCCTCTGCCATCGCGGCATGGGTCATCGCGCGGGCCCGGTCCAGCGGCCAGAGCTTCAGCCGCAGATTGGGGTCGACCGAGATCTTGACGCCCGCTTCCTTCGCAAGCGTGATCGCCGCGAATACCGTGTCAGCGGCATTGTCGGAAATGGCCATGCTGATACCGGAGAGGTGCAGGACCTTGGCGTCCCGGATCATGCCGCGCGGCAGAAAACCCGGCGTCATCAGGCTCGCCGCCGAACCGGCGCGGTGATAGCTGAAGCGGTGCCCGTCCGGGCCGTGCGTGACAAAATAGATCCCGGTATGACCGTCCGCGCAGGTCTCGACCCCGCGTGTGTCGATGCCTTCGTCTTCCCAGAGCTGCATGAAGCTCTCGCCGAAGCCGTCGCGCCCGATCCGGGTGAGGTAGCCGACGGACGCGCCCTGCCGGGCTGCGGCGACGGCCACATTCGACGTGTCGCCGCCATGGCCTGCAAGATAGCGCTCGTCCGGCTGCTGATTGAATTCCAGCATCGGCTCGCCGAGGCAGAGTAGCTCCGGGAACTTCATCATCCGTGAAGCATCGCCAGCGCACGGGCGGCGGCTTCCCTGACCGGTCCCGGATCGTTCGCCTTCAGGGCATCGACGGGAACCAGCTCGCCACCCATGCCGAGGCAGAGTGCTCCGGCATCGAGATAGGCCTTGGCTGTGTCCGGCGAGACGCCACCTGTCGGCATCAGCGGAATTTCAGGGTAGACGGATCTGACCGCCTTGAGGAAGCCGGGGCCGCCGCATTCCCGGGCAGGGAAGATCTTCACGACAGCCGCACCGGCTGCCCAGCGTGCCTCAATCTCGCTCGGTGTTGCGGCGCCGGGAAGATAAGGCACTCCGGAGCGGGCTGCGGCTTCTCCGACCCCGGGTGCGGCACCGGGGGAGACCAGAAAGGCGGCGCCCGCATCCACGGCGGCTTTCGCCTGTTCAGGCGTGCGCACCGTTCCGGCACCGATCAGCGCGTCAGGCGCTGTGCGGGTGAATGTCTCGATCACGCGATGGGCGTCGGGAGTGGTGAAGGTGAGTTCCAATGCCTGCAACCCGGCTTCAAGCAGCCATTCGCAGGCACGGATGGCCAGATCGGCACTTGGCGTCCTGATCACGGGCACGATCTTGAGCGCGGCAAGCCGAACGCGCAGTGCTTCCTCCCGACTTTCCGACATGCCCCACCTCCCATTTTTATTTTGCGTGAGTCTCTACGATTCCAACAGTCAGGACAAGTGGATCGCGGCCCCTACGGGACAAAGAGAACGGGTGGCGCTAGGCTGTTGGGAAAACAGATTGGGAGGAAGAAATGCTGAGCTCCGATCAGGCCGCCCGCTATAACGAGGACGGCTACGTCATCCCTGATTTTCGTCTCGGCGCGGATGCGCTGGAGGAGATCAAGGCCCTGCATGCCGCTTTGCTGGAACGGCATCCGGAGTTCAGGGATTACTGTTCTGCTCTGCTTGATTACGAGCCGGCTTTCAGGAAGTTCGCGGAGAGTCCCGAGATCCTCGACATGGTCGGCCAGCTCATCGGGCCGGATATCGCGCTCTGGAACATGAGCTTCTTCGCCAAGCCGGCCCATGGCGGCAAACGGACGCCCTGGCACCAGGACGGCGAATACTGGCCGATCCGGCCGCTCGCGACCTGCACAGTCTGGCTTGCCGTCGACGAGGCGACACAGGAGAACGGCTGCCTGAAGTTCATCCGTGGTTCGCACAAGGACCAACGCCTCAAGGCGCACAGTCGAACCGACGCGACCGATGTAACCCTGAATCAGGAACTTGACCCGGCTGCCTATGACGAACGTGAGGCGGTCGATCTGGTGTTGAAAGCCGGGCAGCTCTCGCTGCATGACGTTTATCTGCTGCACGGCTCGGAGGCGAACCATTCGGACAAGCCGCGCCGCGGCATGACCATGCGGTTCATGCCGACGACGAGCCTGTTCGATCGCGAACTGGCAAAGCGCAAATCCGAGACCCAGAAGATCCGCGACCAGTCAGGGCAGAAGGTCTTCCTTATGCGGGGCGAAGACCGGACGGGCCGCAATCTGTTCGAGAATGCCTGAAGGTCAGTTGCGCCGCTTGAGCAAAAGCCGGCGGACCATCTCGGGCGCTTCGCCGAGATAGTTCTCCGGTTTTGTCAGAGCCTCGACGCTTCCCCGGTCGAGCGCGCCGGAAATCTCCGGCTCGGCCATCAACGCATCAAGGAACGTCGCCTCTCCTGAGAGCGCCTTGCGGCAGCAATCGTAGACCACGTCATGAGCCACCTGCCGGCCGATATGTGGGGCGAGGCCCATCATCACCGCTTCGGCGACGATCAGGCCCTTGGTGGTGTCGAGCACCTGCCGCATGGCGTCCGGGCGGACTTCCAGCCCTTCCAGCACTTCCGCCGCCGCCGCGAGGCCGCCGGAAGCGACGATGAAGGCGGTGGGCAGGGCGTGCCATTCCACGTGCCATTGGCCGGTTGCGCGCTCATGGTCCTGCACCATCGCATCCAGCATGGCGCTGTGCTGCTCGCGCACGATCTTGGCGGCGGCCAGCATCATCTCCGAGGAAATCGGATTACGCTTCTGCGGCATGGTCGAGGAGGCGCCGCGCCCGGCAACGTAAGGCTCCAGCACTTCGCCTGTTTCGGTTTGCATCATAAGCATGATGTCGTAGCCGATCTTGCCGATGCTGGCGGCGACGAGGGCCAGGAAGCCGGTGACCTCAGCGAAGCCGTCCCGGATGGTGTGCCAGGTGATGTCCGGCACGGCGAGGCCGAGTTCTTCCGCCAGTGCCGCTTGCGTGGCAAGACCGTTGCCGGAGAGCGAGGCGAGCGTCCCGGCGGCGCCGGAGAACTCCACCACCTCGACCCGGCCGCGCAACTCGGCAAGGCGGGTGCGGTGGCGGTCGATGGCGGACAACCAGGTCGCGGCCTTGAAACCGAAGCTGACCGGCAGTGCGTGCTGCAGATGGGTGCGGCCCGCCATCGGCGTGTCGGCGTGCTCTTCCGCGAGTTTGGCCAGCGCCGCCGCGATCCGCTCCAGATATTCCTCGACGATATCGAGCCCGGCGCGGACCTGCAGCACGTCGGCAGTGTCCATGATGTCCTGGGTGGTCGCGCCCCAGTGGCAATATTGCCCGAGCCCGTCCGGCGCCCAGCCCGAGAGCTGCTCAACCAGCGGCAGGATCGGATATCCGACGATCTGGGTGCGGGCGGACAGCTTGTCCATGTCGATCTTGTCAACGTCTGCGGCGTCGGTGATCGCCTTCGCGGCATCTTCCGGGATCAGGCCGAGCTTCGCCTGTGCCCGGGCCAGCGCCGTCTCCACGTCGAGATAGAGCCCGAGCATGGTGTCATCCTCGAACAGGCCGCGCATGTCGGCGGTGCCGAACATGTCTCCGTAGATGCTGGATTTGACGACGATGGAAGGCATGGAAAAGCTCCGCTTGGTTGGACGGGGACGAGACTACATCAGAAGCCGAGGATGAACACCAGTGCGAGCCCGGCAGCAAAGGCCGCGATCGGGCGCAGTCCGGTGGTCGCATTGACGAGGCCCCAGCTTGTCAGCGCCAGCCCGGCGCCGAGTTTCACGAAGGCGGCCAGCGCCAGTAGCGGCGTGTCGGTGAGGGCGATCAGGGACGGGTTCGCGACGATGCCGAGCGGCACGATATAAAGGCCGATGCCAAGCCGCATGGCATTGCCCGCAACCTTCAGCCAGGGCGCGTCAGCCATGCCGGCGGCAATGAACACGGTGCCACAGACCGGCGGCGTGATGGTTGAGAGCAGGGCGTACCAGAAGACGAAGAGATGCGCCGTCAGCGGCGGCAGGCCGAGTTCCTGCAACGCGGGACCGGCCACGGAGATGCAGATCACATAGGCGGCTGTCGTTGGCACTTCCATGCCGAGGATCAGGCAAGCCAGCGCGGTCAGCAGCAGGGCGGCCCAGAGTTGACCGCCGGAGAAGGAGAGGATGGCCGAGGTCACCTTGACGCCGAGCCCGGTCATGTTCAGCACGCCGACGATGATCCCCGCGCAAAGAATGATCGAGGCGATCATGGCGATCTGCCGGGCGGCGTCGACAGCGGCGCCAGAGAGTCTCTCCCAGGTAGCCTTCAACCCGGCAAAGCCGTCTGGGTTCAGCGGCAGCATGGCGGCTGCGGCGAAGATCGCCACACCGGCGGCATATTGCGGCGTGTAGCCGGTGCCGAACAGCACGGCCAGCAGGGCGCCGAACGGGATGACGAAGAACGGCAGGGTGCGCAGCACGGTGCGCCGGTCCGGGATCTCGGATTCGTCCATCGCCTTCAGCCCGTCACGGGCGGCGAACCAGTCGATACCGAACCAGACGGCGGCGAAGAACAGGATGGCAGGCAGGATCGCGGCGGCAACGATGGTGTCGTAGGTGGTCGCGAGAAGCTCCACCATGACAAAGGCACCGGCGCCCATCAGCGGCGGCATGATCTGGCCGCCGGAGGACGCGACGGCCTCGACGGCGGCGGCGAGCGGTGCCGGGTAGCCGAGCCTGCGCATGGTCGGAATGGTGAAGGCACCTGTGGAGGCGACATTGGCGGAGGCCGATCCGCTGATCGAGCCGAACAGCGCGGAGGCAAGCACGGAGACCTTGGCCGCGCCGCCTTTCAACCGTCCGGCCAGCCGGGTGGCGACATTCATGAAACCGGTGCCGCCATGCCCGGCGCCGACCAGGGCGCCGAGCACGATGAAGACGGCGACGACATTGACGGAGACGCCGGTAAGCGGTCCCCAGATCCCGCCCTCGGCAATGACAAGGGTGCCCAGCAGGCTGTCGAAGGGCAGCCCCGGATGGCCGAACTCACCCGGCAGGTATTCGCCGAACAGACCGTAGGCGAGAGCAATCACGGAGAGTGCGGGCAGGGCCAGCTTCACTGCCCGGCGGGCCATTTCCAGAACGATCAGGAGGATCAGGATACCGCCCGCGCGCTGCAGCCAGCCTTCGGTATAGCCGTACTGATCGCCGAGTGCGTCGGTGTTCCAGGCGATATAGGTGCAGATGGCGACACCGGCACCGGCCAGCAGCCAGCCGGAGATCCGGGAGAAGAGGGAACCACTCGCGCCGATGATGAAAACCCAGGGCAGCGCCAATGCCAGATGCACCGGTCGCACCAGCAGGTTCGGCAGCAGGCCGGTGAAGATCAGGGTGACATGGAAGGCGACGGACCCGAAGGCAAGCAGGGTCACGAGACTGGCCATGGCGCCCATCGGCGCGGCTCGGTCATCGGCAGAGGGGAGCATCGGCGCAATCTCGGTCGCGTATCGGGAAAGGGCAGGCGCGGGAGACGGCGGTCCGTCTCCCGCTGTTTGATGTTCTGATTATTTGATGGCGTCCGGAATTGCGACACCGGCTTCCGCATAATAGCGGGCCGCGCCCGGATGCAGCTTGCCGATCACGTTGGCCAGCATCTCCGGCTTCACGCCGTCCCACCATTTGGCGGTCTTGCCCATCGAGCCCTTGGCGTCCCAATAGGCTTTGGTCAGCGTGTAGGCATCGTCGTCGCTCATGTTCGTCGTGGTGTAGGCGACCACCGGCAGCGACGTGGTGTTCACGTCTGTATCGATGCCGGGATAAGTGCCGGCAGGGATCACCAGCTTGGTGCGCTTGGTCTGCTTGATCTGTTCTTCCGACATGGAGAGCAGGCGGACCTCGGTGCCGGCAGCGGCCTCGATCACGTTCGGGGCCGGGTAGGAGCCGGCGGTGGCGAAGCCGTCGACCTGACGGTTCTTCAGGGCCGGGACTGCAGCGTTCAGCTCTGCGTCTACCAGCTTCACCTTGCCCTCAAGACCGAACAGCGTGAAGTTCTTGGCCGCCTCGCGGGCGCCGAAGCTGCCCTTGCCGATGATGAAGCTCTTGCCGTCGAGATCGGCGAAGCTGTTCACACCGCTATCGGCGCGGACGACGAAATGCATGGTGAGGGACGGGATCGGGAACAGGGCACGGATGGATTTGTAATCCGTGTCGCCTTCGAACTTGCCCTTGTTGGCCATGGCCAGCTTCACCAGCACCGGCGGCGTGGTGAAAACGTAGTTACCCGGACGGCGGGCGCTTTCCTTGACGTTCTGGACCGAGCCCTGGCTCTCCTCGACGGTCAGTACCATGGCGCCGCCGGTGGCTTTCTTCACCGCTTCGGCGACCTGAACGGCCATCTGGTAGTAGGACGAGGTCGATTTCGCGGACTTGTAGGTCACGCGGGTTTCTGCGCCGGCATCGGCCGCGAACAAGGTCGCTGCTGTCAGCGCCGTGCCGAGAAGACCGGCACGTAGCAGTTTGTTAATCTTTTTCATTGTTCCTCCCAGGAGAAAAGCATAAGGCCGTCGAGTGGTAAGCATCTTGTCTTTCGCGGGCAAGAGGCTTCTCAGGTTAACAGCTGTGCCGCAGAAGTATGGCAATTCGTGGCGGAATACCCGGCCATGACAGCGCTCTGAAAGGACTCCCCGCATGCCGCATGACCTCATCATTCTCGATGGCGGTTTCTCCCGTGAGCTCGAACGCCTAGGCGCGCCGTTCCGGCAGCCGGAATGGTCGGCGCTGGCGCTGATGGAAGCGCCGGAAATCGTCGAACAGGCTCATATCGAGTTCATCAAGGCAGGAGCCGAGGTCATCACGACCAACAGTTATGCCGTCGTCCCGTTCCATATCGGTGAAGACCGTTTTGCCAGTGACGGTCGGCGTCTGATCGAGTTGTCCGGAACGCTCGCCCGCTCGGCGGCGGACAAGTATCCGGGGGTGCGTGTTGCCGGCTGTATCCCGCCGCTCTTCGGCTCCTACCAGCCGCAGGATTTCGACGCGGAACGCGCACCGGCCTTGCTGGCGGAATTCGTCGGTGGGCTCGCAGAGCATGCCGATCTCTGGCTGATCGAGACAACCAGCAGCATTGCCGAGATGGCAGCCGCGGCAGAGGCGACGGCTTCAGCCCCGAAACCGCTCTGGGTCGCCTATACGTTGGATGACGATAGTGAGGAAGCAGGCGCACCGAGGCTGCGCTCCGGCGAGGCTGTCCGCGATGCGGCGGCCGCGGCGGCGCGCTGCGGAGCGGAAGCGGTGCTGTTCAATTGCAGTGTGCCGGAGGTGATGGAAGGCGCGCTTCGCGAGGCTCGCGCAGCCCTGCCCGTATCAATCCGCGTCGGCGTCTACGCGAATGCTTTCGGCAAACCGGCCAGCGGACTGGCGGCGAATGAAGGCCTGAGTGAAATGCGCCGGGATCTCGATCCGCCTGCTTATGTAGCCTGGACCCGGAAATGGCGCGATATGGGGGCATCGATCATCGGAGGATGTTGCGGTATCGGTGCCGCCCATATCGAGGTTCTGGCCCGCGCCCTGAAAGACGGGGATCAGTCCTCGTAAGCAAAGCGCAAAGCGTCGTACCGGGCACCGTAGATCATCTGGTCGACGGTGCCTGTCTGCCGCATGCCGGCCTTCTCGTAGAAGCCGATCGCCCGGTCGTTTCCTGCCAGACAATAGAGCTCCATGGCGGGACCGGCCAATGCGCGGCAATGGGCGAGAAGGGCTTTTCCGATACCGCCGCCATGGGCTGCCGGATCGACGTGTAGTGATTCCAGTTTGGCGCCTTCAAGTATAGCCATGACCAGAATGTCCCCGTCCCGCTCGCCGACGAGGAATGTGACGCCGTCGTCTCCAAGCAACTCGCGCCATTTCGGGCGGTCGGGTGCGGCGCTGGCGATCAGGTCCGCTTCGGGAACCAGACCGTCATAGGCAAGGAGCCGCGCAGCGCAGTAGATCTCCGCGACCCGGGGAATGTCCGCCAGTGTTGCCGTCCGAATGGTCAGCCCGCTCACGCGCCTGTCCATTCGGAGACGACGGTCTCCAGATCGGGGCGTGTGCGCTCCGACGGCGTATTGGCGGCGCTGCCGATATAGACGAAGCCGATGATCTCGGTTTCAGGGGAATGTCCGAGGGCTTTCTTCACACCCTCATCGAAGGCTGGCCATTCTGTCAGCCACTGGGCGACATAGCCGAGCGCGTGGGCTGCGTTCAGCAGGTTCATGCAGAGTGCGCCGCCGGACATCTGCTGTTCGATCAGAGGCACCTTGTGATCCGGATGCAGGTCCGCAGTAACAACCAGAAGAACCGGCGCCCGGCTCGGCCGCTCTCGTTCGAAGGTGATCATGTTCTCGGAGGCATCCTCGCCCCAGATCTCTGCAAAGCGGCTTGCGAAGACCTCGCCGAGCGCAGCCTGACCGGCTTCATGCAGTACCTGAATGCGCCACGGGCCGATCTTGCCATGATCCGGAACCCGGATACCGGCGGTGAGGATTTTCTCCAGCTCGGCCGCATCGGGACCAGGCCCGACCATATCCTTGACGACGACGGAACGGCGGGTGAGGAGCAGATCGATAGCTTCCACGCGATTGGTCCTTAGAGTTTGTTGGATCGAATAGAGACTAAATTGGTTCTATTTCAATCCATGCAATCTGAAAAGTCCAAAGAGCGTGTTTTAGGCCACCGGTTCGAGATGGGCGAATTCCGGCTCTGTGTCGAAGCGCCCGCCGGCCAGTTTGAGCTTGTCCGCGTGTTTGATCCGGGTGTTTTTCTTTTCCCGGGACTTACGTTGCGGCGGCAGGTCATTCGACAGCGAAATGACGAACACTTCCTTCTCCGCAGTGCTGTAGTTCCGTTCGATTTTCCGGAGTTCCGCCGCGGCCTCGGCATGATCCGGGGAGAGCCTGAGGGCCTGCTTGTAATGCAGGATCGCGCCACCGAAGATTTTGAACACACTGAGTACGCGCGCGAAGCCGACATGATTATCCGGGTCGAACGGCGCCAATCGTACGGCATCCGCCCAGCGTAACGCGGCTGGCATGAAGTTTCGGCGGGCTGCCTCGATCGTGCCCAGCAGGGCGAAGGCCTTGGCCTTCCTGTCCGATGAACCCTCCAGTTGGGTCATGCTTTCCAGGATGGTGTACGCCGCGTCGTGATCGTTTGCCGCGAGTAGTTTGTGTGCCTCTTCCAAGCGGGCGATCTCGAGATTGCGGATGCGGTAGGCGCTCCGGTTCTTGAGCGGGTTCGGAATATAGGGGCGGGTGCGGCAGTGCCGGCAGGCCACGCGCAGACTTGGACTGCCCTCGGTATCGATGACCGCGGACTTGAAATGATTTTCGGTCTGGCAGGTCGGGCAGGTGAAATCGATATCGTAGGCGGTTTTGCGGTTCTCGAACTGCTTGTCGGAAATTCTGTGGGTTGAATCCTGCGCGATATCGAGGATGCCGAGACCGTAGGTACTCAGCAGGATGGTCAGGAAGGTGCGGTTGGTTTCGTTCATCTGACTGATATTGACGGAGACCGGAAGCTCGTTGACGAAATGATCCCGGTCCGTAATGAGGCCATCGCGGACTGCTTCGATATAATCCGGGCTTCCTGGATAGACCTGCAAGGCGGAGAGATAGACGCCGAGATCCGTGTTCTTCGCCCACCATTTCAGTGAATTGTTGGCGGTCTCCAGCGTCTCCACGGTGTCGCCAAAAATCAGGTTGGCCTGGATGCCGATTTTTTCCTCGGCGGTCAGCCGGAGAGCGCTATCGACGCGCTCGACCTTGGCCTTTTTCTTCATGCTGACAAGCACTGACGGGTCCATGCTCTCGACCCCGTAGCTGATGAAGCTGCAGCCGGAGCGTTCCATCTTCTTCAGCGTCTCGCGGTCGCAGCTATTGACGTGCAACTGGACCAGCCATTGCAGGCCAAGCGGTTCCATGCGCTCGCAAAATTCATGCAGTCGATCCCGGCGCAGAGAGAACAGTTCATCCACGATCTGCACCATGTTGATGGCGTATTTCTCTTTGTAGAAAGAAACTTCCTGGAAGAATTTTTCGAGATCGCGTTCCCGGTAAACCTTGCCGGCGGGATGAAAACAGAAGGTGCAGCTGAACGGACACGACCGGCTGGTGATCATGTCGATGCTGCGCGGGTTCGAGTTCGGCTGACCCTGATAAAAATAGGTGTCGAGGCTGCTTTGGGTGTCGATCACATCCCCGAAGCCCATCAGGTCGTAACTGGGCCAGGGGAGATCGTCGAGGGCCATGATGGCCGACCGTGGCTTGTTGCGGATCAACTCGCCCCTGCCGTTGCGGAAGATCAGACCATCGACCATGGCCAGATCGCCGGAGCCGGAAAAAACCCGCAGGAACTCTCCGAACGAATCCTCACCCTCGCCGATGACACCGATATCGGCGCCTGTCATGCGCATGGCCGGTTCCGGGTCGCCACTCAACATGCCGCCGCCGATGATGGTTGTGGTGTCCGGGCAGACGTCCTTGCAGATGCCGAGGATTTCCTGGACTTTCGCAACGAAGGCCGAGAGGCCGCCCGTGCTGCAGAGATCTGGCTTGTAGTTAAAGAGTTTGAGTTGCAGGGCATCCAGATAGTTGGGGCCGAGTGTGTTCAGGTTTATTGCCTGGATCTCATGCCCTTCCTGCTCTGCAATGGCCGCGACATATCCCAGTCCGAGAGGAAGATGATAGAACGCGCCTGCCTGCTCGACATAACGCGGGATGACCATAAGGATCTTCATGGGCTGTCTCTTCTTCCCCGGCTGTGCGGCTCCGCTGAGCCACGCGGTTTGATTGTACCAGAAAAAGAGAACGCAAGCTTTATGCCAGATTTCAGCGCTCGGCATCCTCGCCGCGTGGGGGCGTCCATTCCCGATCGGGCAGGTTCTTGCCGGCGAGGCGGTCCGAGCGCATGACCTGCATCAGCTCGTCGAGACGTTCCCGAACGGCGGTGAGGTACTTTTTCCCGACCGCGCCGCCCCAGTATTCACGCAACACATCGACGGTTTGCATGTCGTGGCGGCGGAAGGCGCGGACTTTCTGTTCGGCCCGGAAAGGATGCAAGCCGAGTTCCCGCAAGGTTCGGCGGCCGAGCATCAGCGCGCCCTCGAAGGCCTCGCGTTCGATCGCATGGGCGCCGGCCTTCTCCAGTTCGTAGAGATGATGGCGGTCGAAGGCACGGGCGACGATGCGGCATTTAGGGAAATGCTCCGCGACATGCCGGACGAGCGCGGTCTGCTGATCCTGATCGTCAAGTGCCGCGACCAGAACTTCGGCCTCACCGAGCCCGGCGGCCTCAAGCAGGTCGGGCCGGGTGGCATCGCCATAGTAGCTATGCACGCCGGTCTGCCGCATCCGTTCGACCAGATTGGGATCGTGGTCGAGCACCACGATCTTGTAATTCTCCGCCATCAGCAGGCGGGCGATGATCTGCCCGACGCGGCCGACACCGGCGATAACTACGGTGCCCGGTTCCGGAATTTCGTCAGCCTCACGGTTGGTCGTGCTGACTGTCCGCGGCAGGACATAGCGCTCGAACAGGATGAAAAGCAGCGGCGTCAGCAGCATGGTGACGGCAACGGAGAGGATCAGGATCTCGACCAGGCTGCCGGCAATGGCGCCGCTCGATCCGGCAAAGCCGAATAGTACGAAGGCGAATTCGCCGGCCTGGGCTAGACCGAGTCCGAACATCCAGGTGTCCTGCCAGGGCAGCCGGAAAATACCTGCTAGCGCGAGCAGCACCAAGGCCTTGACCAGAATGATGCCGAGCGCGATGCCGATGATCAGGAAGAACTCGGAGAACAGCAGCCCGAAATCAATGCCCGCACCGACGGAGATGAAGAAGAGACCGAGCAGCAGTCCCTTGAACGGCTCGATATCGCTCTCGATCGCGTGCCGGTACTCGCTGGTCGAGAGCACGACACCGGCGAGGAAGGCCCCGAGCGCGGCGGAGACCCCGACGAGGTCCATCAGCAGGGCGGTGGAGACGACGATCAGCAGGGCGGCTGCGGTGAAGAGTTCCCGCATCTGTGACGCCGCTATCAGTCGGAAGGCCGGCCGGACAAGAAAGCGTCCGCTCAGAATGATGAAGGCAATCGTGGCGACGATCACAAGCGTCTGGAACCAGCCGGGAAAGCCGTCGAGCATGCTTCCCTGATGTCCCGCATTGCCGGCGGCCATCGCCGCTGGGTCGCCGACCGCGAGTAGCGGTAACAGGGCGAGCATCGGGATGACCGCGATATCCTGGAAAAGCAGGACGGAAAAGGATGACTGCCCGCCCCGAGATCGCATCCAGCCCTTCTCGTTCAGGGTTTGCAGGACGATGGCGGTGGAGGAGAGCGCGAGCGTCATGCCGATGACGAGGGCTGTTTGCCAGGCGAACCCTGCTGCCATCGCTGCCGCTGTCAGTGTCGCAGTCGTCAGCGTGACCTGCAGTCCGCCGAGCCCGAGAAGCTGCCAGCGCATTCGCCAGATCATTTGCGGCTCAAGCTCAAGGCCGATCAGGAAGAGCATGATGACCACGCCGAACTCGGCGAAATGCTTCACCGTCTCGGTCTCTGCGCCGGCGACGACACCAAGAACGGGACCGATGGCGATGCCGGCGAAGAGATAGCCGAGCACGGAGCCGAGACCGAGCCTGTGGGAGACCGTAACGGCAATGACGGCTGCCAGCAGGTAGATGAACGCGTCCTGAAAAAATCCCATCAGACGGCTGCCTGTTCCGGGGTGGCGATAACCTCGTCGAGGACATCGTTCAGCAGAGGTGCTGCGGCGGCTTTTTCCAGGTCGAGCGTACCGTCACGCAAGGCTGTCAGCACGCGGTGGTAATCGGTGACGATTCCGTCCAGACGCTTTTCATCCTTGGCATCTTCCGCCGAGAAAACCCCGAAGGGGGCAAGATAGGTCATGTCGCAGAACTTCGCGGTTTGCTCGAAGGGCGAGAACAATGTCCGCAGCTCGTTCTGGTATTTTCCCCGCTTCTTGTAGGCTTCCCGGGCCGTGCCGCAGGTGGCGACCTGAAGCATCGGCTTGCCGGCAAGTGCTGTTCCCTCCGAGCCGTAGGCAAACCCGTGCTCGAATACCAGATCCAGCCATTCCTTCAGCAGGGCGGGGCAGGAATACCAATAGACCGGATGCTGGAGCACCAGGATGTCCGCCTCCAGCAGGCGCTGCTGTTCCCGGTCGATATCGATATCGAAATCCGGATATTCGGCATAGAGATCGACAAGCTCGACGCCATCGATGGAACGTGCGGCGGCCACGAGGGCCGTGTTCGCGACGGACCGGTCGGTTCTCGGATGTGCAAAGAGAACCAAAACGCGTGCCATAGTCGAAATCTCCCCCGCGCTAATTCTCTAAGACAGACGATCCCTCAAAGAGAGATGCTTCCGGACAGCACGAAAGTCCAGATGGTCGGGAGTCTAACAGCTTCCCGAACCAAGATCAGACATTCAGGCGGGAGATCGCCAGCGCAACTGCCTTTGCGCGCGGCACAAGCGTATCCAGCCGGCAATACTCGTTGATCGAGTGCGCGCCGCCGCCGACCGGCCCGGTGGAGCAGAGGGTCGGGGTGCCGACCTGGGCGGTGAAACCGCTATCCGCGCTGCCGCCGGAAAACTCACCGTCGATGGTCATGCCGAGTTCGGAGGCACCGTTGACATAGATATCGAAGATATTCTGGCTGTCGCCCGACATGGTCAGTGGCAGGAACCCGCGCTCCTGAACGACGCGGGTTTCCGTACCCGGCAGGTGCGTGGTGTCGAGGATCTCCTGAATGTCGCGCCAGACCTGGTCCCGTTGCTCCATGGTCTTGAACCGGACATCCACTTCGGCGGAGCAGAGCGGGGCGACTGTGTTGACGGAGCTGCCGCCGGAAAGAAGGCCGACATTCACCGTGACGCCGGTTTCGAAATTCGTCAGCGCATGCAGGGCCTGGATCTTGCGGGCCATTTCCTCGATCGCACTGACGCCTTTCTCGGGCTGGCCGCCGGAATGGGCGGCGACACCGGCAATCTCGAACTTGAAGAAGGAGGCGCCCTTGCGGCCGGTCACGACGTTACCGGTCTCACGGCCGGGCTCCGCATTGAAGACCGCCCGTGCGCCGCGCGCCGTGGCCTCGATCACCGGGCGCCCGGAGGGTGAGCCGATTTCCTCGTCGCCGGTATAGAGCGCAACCAGCGGGAATGGCGCACCGCCGAACTTGTGGAAGGCTTCCATGATGAAGGTGTTCATCACCAGGCCGGACTTCATGTCGGCGACACCAGGGCCGTAGGCAACATCGCCGTCCTTGGTGAAGGGACGGTCGGCGACGGTGCCGTCGGGAAACACGGTGTCCCGGTGGCCCATCAGCACGATATGCCGGTTGGCCCCACCCGGAGCGGCCGAGATCTCGGCCCGGATGCAATCCCCGAAGCTCTCGGCGCCGGTGCGTTCAGTCTTGATCCCGGCGGCATTCAGATGCGCTTCGATCTTCGCGCCGACGGCATCGACGCCAGGCTTGTTGTAGGTGCCGGATTCCGTGTTCACCAGCTCTTCGAGCAGGTCGGTCATGGCATCACGCTGGCCATCCAGCCAGTTCAGAACCTCATCGATGGGTTTGCCGGTCATAATTGTCCTCAAGGAGCTGGAGTGCGGAAATCAGATGTTCACGGAGAAGCCGCCATCGACCGGAATGGCCGTGCCGGTCACGAAATCGGACGCGGAGGCAGACAGGAAAACCGCGACGCCGGCAAGGTCTTCTGGGTCGCCCCAGCGTTCGGCCGGGGTGCGGCCCTGAATGCGGTCGTGCAGGCCGTCGACATCGATGCGGGCCTGCCGGGTCAGGTCGGTATTGATCCAGCCGGGCAGGATGGCGTTTACCTGGATGTTTTCGGGTGCCCAGGCCACGGCCTGCGATTTGGTGAGCTGGACGATGCCGCCCTTGCTGGCAGCATAGGCAGCGCCGTAGCTTGAGCCGAAAATCGACAGCATGGAGCCGATATTAATGATTTTGCCGCCCTCTTTCGATAGCAGCGGATAGGCGGCATTGCTGCAGATGAAGGCGCTGGTCAGATTGGTATCGATGACTGTCCGCCAGTCCTGCAACGACAGCTTGTGCGGCACGTTGCGGATATTGGTGCCGGCATTGTTGATCAGGATATCGAGGCGACCGAACCGCTCTTTCGTTGCGGCCATGGCGGCGGCGCAATCCTCTTCGCTGGTCACGTCTGCTGCAAAGGCGCTGGCCTTGACGCCGAGCGCTGTCAGCTTCCCTTCGGCGACGTTGTTCTTATCGGGATTGCGCCCGATCACCATGATTGACGCACCAGCTTTGGCAAGTCCTTCGGCCATCGCCAGGCCGATGCCGCCGTTGCCACCCGTTACCGCGGCGACCTTGCCGCTTAGATCGAAAGCTCCCATCCCGGCCCCCTGCCTGATTTTGTTTCATGACTCTGATGCGACCACTCTGATGGGCGCTGAAGAAAAGTACAATGTCCGCGCCGGAAGGAGACCGGTGCCGGGGGTATCCTGCGTTCATCTTACATTGAGTAATATGAGGTTTTACCGGTTCTTAACATCTGGCCTTTAGCGTGCATTTTCTAAAATTGCGGGGAACTTCGACGGAATGCATCGGGCTTTCAATCGGAAATCAGACTGGCGCATCTGCGTTTGGTTGCCCGCTGTCGTGGGGACTGTTTTCGCGCTCCATGGCGGCGCTCTCTGGTGGTTTTTGGGGCAGGCGATCTCTGGCCCATTCTGGATTTTAGAGCAGGCGGTTGTGGTTACCGCCATCACCGGATTGGCGGGATATTATTTCTTGCATCTGAGATCGGGTGCTTCCGCCGATAGCTCCGAGCCGTCGGTAGTGAACTCGCTGCCGGAAATCACGGCGTGGGGCCATGCGGAGCGGATCGGGCAGATTGGATACTGGTACTGGACGCTCGACGGCGACAATATTTTCTGGTCGGACGGAGCATTCCGTATTCTCGGTCTGGATCAGGCCAGCACAACGGCGGAATGGAACTCGTTTCTGCTGTCTGTGCACCGTGAAGAGCGGGATGAAATAAACCGCTGGTTTCGCCAGGCCTGGAAGATTGACTCCGAGAGCGCTACCGAATGCCGCATTCTTCGCCCGGATGGCAGCGTTCGCTCGGTAGAGGCTCGGGTAGGGCCCCTGTTCGAGAATGGCCGGAAGACGGCCGTCTGCGGCACTCTGATGGATGTCACCGAGCGTGTTGAGCGTCTCAACGAGATCCAGACCCTGAACAATGATCAGGAAGAATTGGTCGAGCAGAGAACAGCCGAGCTTCGTGCTGAAATTTCGAAGCGCAAGGCTATCCAGGCGGAGCTTGAATTCAGCGAAGCGAAGTATCGCAACACCATCGACAGCGCCGCCGATGCGATTATCAGCGTCGATCCAGATGGACGGATTACGTCGGCGAACCAGGCTGTCGAAACAATATTCGGATATGAGCCGAGTAGTCTTGTCGGCAAGCCGGTCGCAGTCCTGATGGAGCAGAGTGTTGCAGAGGACCACCAAAACCTTATCAACAACTATCTGCTCACCGGGGAAAGCCGGATCATGGGAGCGACTACGGAACTCTCCGCTCAGCGCGCGAACGGGGAGACCTTCCCAATCGAATTGTCAGTGAACGAGGTTACGGTTCCGGGTCACAAGTTTTTCTGTGCCATCGTGCGCGACATCAGCGAGCGGCGAGCGGCTGAACTGGAACTCCAGCAAAGCGCGGAGCGTCTCAAGGAAAGCGAACGCAACCTTAAGCAGCTTCTTGATCTCAGCCCGATCGGTATCACGATCGTTGAGGCGCATGACCATAACCGCCTCTACGCAAACGAGGCGATGGCCAGAATGTTCAAGATACCGACCGGGACGCCGCTTTCAGAATGGGGGGCGGCCGAGACGTTTGCCGATCCCGAAACCCTGGACTTCGTTCGCAGCATGGGTTTTGCCAAGAACCCCGTTTCGGACCTGGAACTCCTCCGCAAACGTCGTGACGGATCAACCTGGTGGTGCATTCATTATTCGCGCCCGATTGTCTTTACCGGCAAGAAGGCGGCTATCGTCTGGCATCTTGACATCTCCAGCCGGAAGAAAATCGAGGTTGAGTTGTCGCGCAAGGAAGAGCAGCTGCGATCAACCATCAACAATGCGCCTGCAGGGATCATCCTGACGGACGAGAACATGAAAATCGTCGTGGCCAATGACCAGCTACGGGGCATTCTCGATGTCCCGCGCGAGATGATGGAAACTGGCTGCGACTACACTGAAATAATTCGCTATGTGGCCGAGCGGGGTGACTATGGTCCCCAACCGGAGCGGACTCGCGAAACTGTTCTGGCGTCTTTGGCTGCTCCGACCGCGCGCCCCTTCGAATATACATCCAGAGCAGGCAAGGCCTTCAGCGTGCGGCGTCACCCCGTCGGGGATGGAAGCGTTGTCACGATTGCGGTGGACGTGACCGAGCAGAAACAGGCCGAGGAGCGTTTGCGGCAGGCCCTCTGGGATCTTGAACTGGCGCAGGACGAGCTGGTCCAGGCGGAGAAAATGGCGTCTCTTGGAGGTCTTGTGGCCGGGGTTGCGCACGAGATCAATACGCCGATTGGAACGGCCTTGACCGCGTCGACGCATGTTCGCGAAGAGACACTCAAGATCGGGGCTGCTTTTGGAAGCAACACCGTAAAGCGCTCTCAGCTTGAGGGATATCTTTCGATTGCCGATGAGGGCAGCCGGATCATCGAGAGCAACCTGAACAGGGCAGCCGAGTTGATCCGGAGCTTCAAGCAAGTTGCCGTCGATCAGTCGAGTGAAGAGCGTCGGACGTTCAACGTCGATTCATACTTGTCCGAAATCATTCAAAGCCTGAAGCCGCAGCTCAGAGCCTATCCGAATGTCGATCTGGTCCTGGAAGCCGATGCGAATGTTGTTATCGATAGCTTCCCTGGAGCGTTCTCCCAAATTCTCTCGAACTTGCTGGTGAATGCACTGACACATGCCTTCGGGCAAGAAGGCCAGGGGCAGGAAAACCGGGGGCAGATCTTGATTCGGACGATACTTTTCGACGATCAGGTCAGGATCAGTTTCGAGGATGACGGACGAGGCATGAATGCTGCGGTACGGGAGCGCATTTTCGAGCCGTTTTTTACCACCCGGCGCGGGTCCGGTGGTAGCGGACTCGGCATGCATATTGTGTATAACTTGGTGACAACAACACTGGCCGGCACCATTCGCTGTTTCAGTAATCCCGGAGAGGGAACGCGTTTCGACATAACCCTCCCGATCAAGTCGGAGACTGTCGATGACTGATGATGACGACCTCATTTTTGCCGCTGAGGACAATGGCGAGGCCGACCTGGGCCGGGCTCCAGCGGCAGACTCAAAATGGAAAGTCGTAATCATCGACGATGATCCGGGCATGCACGACGTCACCAAGCTGACGTTGGCGGATTTCGAGTTCGCGGGTCGCGGGCTGAGTTTCATCAGCTGTTATTCCGGGGCGGAAGCCAAGGAAGTTTTGGCCGATCACCAGGACGCGGCGCTGATCCTGCTGGACGTGGTCATGGAGACCGAGGATGCGGGCCTGCAGGTGGCCCGGTATATTCGTGGGGACCTCAATAACTGGCGCTCCCGTATCGTCCTCCGGACCGGCCAGCCCGGCCAGGCGCCAGAGCGGAAGGTCATCGCCGATTACGATATCAACGATTACAAAGAGAAGACCGACCTTACCGCGACGAAACTGTTCACCCTGTTGTGCAGCTCGCTCAGGTCCTATCGGGATATCGTGACGATCGAGCAGAACAAACGCGGACTGGAACAGGTGATCAAGGCCTCGGCCAACGTGTTCGAGCTCAAGTCGATGAACAAGTTCGCCGAAGGAGCGCTTGAGCAGCTCACCGCGCTTCTCCACCTCGACCCGAGCGCCGTTTATATGCACAAGGACGCGTCGGCACCCGGTGGTCTTGCTGCCTCCTTTTCTGGAGACAAACTCCGTATTCTTGCCGCGACCGGCGCTTTTGGCTCCTATGCGGGAGACGATGCAAAGCACGTCCTGCCCAAAGATGTGGTTGGCCGGCTGGAAGAGGCGATCAAGGGCCGGGCGAGCCATTATGGAGACGGTGATTTCGTCGGCTTTTTCGAAGATCGCCAGGGTGCCGTCAACCTGACCTATATGTCCGGCGTCGGTTCGATCAGCGACGTGGACCAGCGCCTTCTGGAGCTTTTCATCCAGAATGTTTCCATCGCCTTCGAAAACGCGCTGTTGCATGAGGATGTCGCCAGCACCCAGCGCGAGATCGTCTATATGCTCGGTGAAGCGGTGGAGACCCGGTCACAGGAAACCGGAAACCATGTGAAGCGGGTCGCCGAAATCAGCCGTATCCTCGCCGCCGCCTACGGGCTTGAGGAAGAAGAGGTCGAACTGTTCAAGCTGGCTTCGCCGTTGCACGACATCGGCAAGATCGGCGTCCCGGATGCGATTTTGAACAAGCCCGGCAAACTCGATCCCGAGGAGTGGGAGATCATGAAATCCCACGCCGCACTCGGGCACAGGATGCTTGCCGGTTCCAGTCGGAAGATCCTGAAGGCGGCCTCCGTCATTGCGCTTGAGCACCATGAGAAATGGGATGGCTCCGGCTATCCCCATGGCAAGAAGGGTGACGATATTCACATCTATGGCCGGCTGACGGCGATTGCAGATGTGTTCGATGCTCTCGGTAGCGATCGTTGCTACAAGAAGGCTTGGCCGCTGGACCGCATCGTGAGCCTCATGGAAGAGGAACGGGGCCGCCATTTCGATCCGCAGGGTGTGGATCTTTTCATGGCGAACTTCGATGAAATTGTGGCCGTGCGCGAACGCTTTGCGGATTCTTTTACCGAGCAGGAATAGGCGCGGACGATTTTTTGTCCGGGGCGTTACAGGTCCATTTTGTGAAATTGTGGTAGCGGTTTCGTTGCTGCGGTGGATCAACCCGGTGTCAAAAACCTTCTGATTGTCAGGAAAGTTTTGATTTTATGCGGACCGGAGACAGGCGACACTCTGTCAATCCAGAGTGACACCATCGCCTCATGAACCGGAGCCATGACTATGACTGATGCCGCATCTGTGCCTTTGCCGACCCTTGGTGCGGCCATGCCTGCTCGCATGCTCGCGCATTACCGGGACTGGTTGATCGACGGCCAGCGCGATCTGGAAATCCAGGACTTCGTCAAGGTAGAGGTTCTGAACGGCGACTGGAAAACGCTGGCGGCGGAGATAAAGAAACAACTGTCCGGGCATAGCGGCCGGCTTGGCATTCATGGCCCGTTCTTTGGCTTCACCATCGACACGATGGACCCGGATGTCCGTGATGTCGTGAAGAAGCGGATGATGCAGGGGCTCGATGCCTGCGAAGAAATCGGCGCGACGCAAATGGTCGTGCACAGCCCGTTCACCACCTGGGACCACAACAATTTCGACAACAAGCCCGGCAGCATGGACGATGCGATCGGACGGGTGCATGCCGTGCTGGGCGAGGCGGTGAAGCGCGCCGAGGCAATCGGTGTGACGCTCGTCATCGAGAATGTCGAGGATATCGACCCGCGCTGGCGTGTCCGGCTGGCTGAGTCTTTCGGGAGCGAACAGGTGCGCGTCTCTATCGACACCGGGCATGCGCATTACGCTCACGGCTCGACTGGCGCGCCGCCGGTTGACTATTTCATGGTCGCCGCCGGCAACATGCTGGAGCATGTGCACCTGCAGGACGCGGACGGTTATGCCGACCGGCACTGGGTGATGGGTGAGGGAACGATCCGCTGGGCGTCGGTTTTCCGGGCACTTTCCGCGCTGACCTCCAATCCCCGCCTTATCCTTGAACTGAGGGACCACACGCGCATCCTTGAGGCGGCCGATTATCTGGTGAAAGCCGGTCTGGCGCGCTGATACGGGCATTTTCCTTTCGCGACGGGCCGTCAGCGCTTATATCCATCCGACTTGCCTTTGGAGGTATGGATGGCGTCAATTCCGGATTTGTCCGGTCTGCTGCAGCACAATGTGGAGTGGGCCGAAGGAAAACTGCTTGAAGACCCGCACTATTTTGAGCGCCTGTCCGGCTTGCAGACCCCGGACTATCTGTGGATCGGCTGTTCGGACAGCCGGGTGCCGGCGAACGTCATCACGGGGCTCGCGCCCGGTGAGGTCTTCGTGCATCGCAATGTCGCGAATCTGGTGCACCCCGGCGATCTGAATCTTCTGTCGGTGCTGGAATTCGCCATCGGCGTGTTGCACGTCAAGCATGTGATCGTTTGCGGCCATTACGGTTGCGGAGGCGTCCATGCGGCGGTGGACGGCAATGCACATGGCATCGTCGATCACTGGCTGCAGCCCATCCGCGATGTCGCCGAGCGTTACGAGGACGAGCTTCACACCTGCTCCGGAGACGATGAGCGGCACAACAGGCTGTGCGAGCTGAATGTCAGGGCGCAGGTGCAGACACTCGCCCGCACACCGATCGTCCGGGCGACCTGGGAAGCAGGCACGCCGTTGCATCTGCACGGCTGGGCCTACGGTCTCGGGGATGGCCGGATCCGGGATCTGAAATGCACCGTCAGCGGTCCCGAAGGGCTTGTTTCCCGGAAGGTGGCGCAGACCGTCCCGGATCACGGCGCCTAAGGCGCCTTTCGGCCTGGAGCCGCGATGTCTCCGGCTGGCCGCTCCGTCGCTTCCAGCGCGTCGGCAAGCCGGTGCGCGGCGCTGCCTGGCCGCAGGGGCTTCTGTTGCGAAGCATGCGGCGCCCAGCCCGTCAGATAGAGGATCTGGAAACTTGCGGCGATCCGGCCGTCGGGCGTGCTGTGGCGCTGCTGGTAGATTTCGGCCGCGCGCAGGAAAACGCTCTTCGGTGTGAGGCTCTTGCGCCGGGCTGCCACGGCGTTGCCTTCGCCCATGCCGCGAAGCTCGCGCATCAGGAGGAAGGCATTCTCATAGGTCACCGCCAGCAGATCGCTGTCGACCACCGGCAACGCGAACCCGGCCCGTTGCATCAGGCCGGCCGCATCCTGCAGTTCGGCGAAGGGGGAAACGCGCGGGCCGGCACCGCCGAGCACGTCGCTTTCCGCTTCCGTCAACACCGCGCGCAACTCGTGCAGGGTCTCGCCGCCGAGCATGGCACCGAGGAAAAGGCCGTCCGGCTTCAGGCATTGCCGGGCCTGCACGAGCGCACCCGGCAGATCGTTCACCCAATGCAGCGAAAGCGCGCTGACGACGGCGTCGAAGCTGGCGGGCGCGAAAGGCAGGAGTTCTTCTTCGGCGGCCAGCGCCGGGCCGTTCTGAGAAGCCTGTATTGCGAACCGTTCTGACGGGTCCATCCCGACGATCCATTCGACACCAAGGCGCGGGTCCAGGCTGTCGCGCAGCAGGCCGCTGTGGCAGCCGAGATCGAGCAGACGCGGAAACTGGCGCTGGATGTCGCCCATGCGGTCCGCGACACGCTCGGAGATCTCCCTTTTCAGGAAATCATGGTCGGCGAAGCCTGGGGCGGCGCGGTCCCGGTTACGGCGGACCTGCTGGCGGTCGAAGACGAGCATCTGATCGGTCATGGCGCCGATATAGTCCATCGCGGGCGCCGGGGAAATGTTTCTGGCCGTCCCATGCCTTGAATGTCGGGCCGGAAAGGTGGGGGAGCGTGGCGGTGGCATGATCGGAAGTCTGGCGAGGCCGGCCGTGCATTTCGGACGGAGGCTGTTCGATCTGGTGTTGCCGCCGCGCTGCAAGAAGTGCGGCGCGCTGGTGGTTGAGGACGACGGCCTTTGTGCGGAGTGCTGGGCATCGGTAACGTTTCTCGGGCCGCCCTGGTGTGCCGGCTGCGGGTTGCCCTTCGAATATGAAGTTGGTGCCGGATCCCTGTGCGGCGCCTGTATGGCGGTCCCGCCCTTGTTCGATGTTGCCCGCTCTGCGCTGGCCTACGACGATGCCAGCCGGGAGATGGTCCTGCGCTTCAAACATGGCGGGGACGAGACGCTGTCCCGTCTGTTCGCTCGCTGGATGGTATTGGCGGGTGGGGATCTGTTGTTGGAGCCGGTGATCATCGTGCCGGTGCCACTGCATCCCTGGCGCCGGATCAGGCGGCGTTTCAACCAGTCGGCCCTGCTGGCGGCGGATCTTGCGCGGCTGACGGGACTGCCGACCGACCCGCGGTCGCTTGTCCGGGTGAAGCGCACACCAAGTCAGGGAGGGCTTGGCAAAAAGGCGCGCACACTGAATGTGCGCGGTGCATTTGCGGTCCGCCCCGACCGGCGTGAGCGGATCGCGGGACGGCGTATTCTCCTGATCGACGATGTCTGGACCTCCGGCGCCACAGCGGAAGCCTGTATCCGGGCATGCCGTAGGGCGGGTGCGGGGCCGGTCAGTTTCCTGACGCTGGCGCGTGTTCTTTAGTCCATGCATGGGATCGTGATATTCAGCCGCTTGCGCCCGTCCGCGCGAAATGCTGGATTGACGGGCTCAGCGTCCCTATTTGGGTGCGGTAAGCATTCTCAAGGAGATCACCCGATGGCCGAGGTCGAAATCTATACGACCATGTTTTGCCCGTTCTGCGTTCGCGCGAAAAAGCTTCTGGAGTCGAAGGGCGTGCCTTTCACGGAAATCGACGTCAGCACCAGCAGCTCGAAGCGCGCCGAGATGACCGAGAAGGCAAACGGGCGCTATACCGTGCCGCAGATTTTCATCGACGGCGCCGGGATCGGCGGATCGGACGAATTGGCGGCGCTGGAAGCGAGTGGTAAGCTCGACGAAATGTTGCAGGCGAAAGCCTCCTAAGCGTCTGTTCAGGGGATCGATCCGATGTCGAAATTCACCGTAGCGTGCGTCCAGACCAACTCGAAGCCGGACCCGGCGGTGAATATCGCCGAGGTCTCGCCGATGATCCGGGAGGCGAAGGCGCGTGGCGCGCACTTCATCACCACCCCGGAAATCGTCGGCATGTTCGAGCCGGACAAACCGGCGGCGCGGGCCAAGGCGAAGCTGGAGGAAGAGCATGAAGTGCTCATCGCCTTCCGTGGCCTCGCGGCTGAGCTCGGTGTTTGGCTGCATGCGGGCTCGCTCTCCGTCAAGCTTGCGGATGACGAGCGGCTTGCCAACCGCAGCTTCCTGATCGCGCCCGACGGCAACATTGCCGCGCGCTACACCAAGATCCACATGTTCGACGTGCAAGTTGGCGATGGTCAGGTCTATCGGGAGTCGGCATCCTACAAACCCGGTGAGGAAGGCGTTCTCGCCGAGACCCCCTGGGGCACATTCGGGCTGACCATCTGCTACGATATCCGCTTCCCCTATCTCTACCGCTCCCTCGCCCAGGCGGGCGCCAAGGTGCTGTTCGCTCCGGCCGCCTTCACCAAGGTGACCGGTGAAGCGCACTGGCACGTTCTGCAGCGGGCCCGGGCGATCGAGAATGGGTGTTTCGTGGTCTCCGCCGCCCAGTGCGGCACCCACTCCAAGGGACGCCAGACCTACGGCCACTCGATCATTGTCGCGCCGTGGGGCGAGGTGCTGGCCGATGCGGGCGAGGAGCCGGGCATCATCACGGCCGAGATCGATCTTGCAAAGGTCGACGAAGCACGCGGCAAGGTGCCGTCCCTGACCCATGACCGGGAATTTGCGGGGCCGAACCTCTATGATGCGGCCTTGCGCGAGGCAGGCGAGTAGCCAACTGCTCTAGCGCGTGCCCATGGCGATGCGAAAGCGCGACAGGGCCATCGCGAAAAAGAGGCAGCCGATACCAAACATGATGGCCAGCTCCGGCCAGATCAGGGTGATCGGCGCGTCCCGGTAAATCACGGCTTGCGAGAACCGGACGAAATGCGTCGCGGGGGACAGCTGCATGATCCGTTGCAGCATCTCCGGCATGCTCTCCAGCGGCGTCTGGCTTCCCGACAGCAGGTGCAGAATGACAATGACCGGGATCGCAAGCAGGGCGAACTGGGGCATTGACCGGGTGAAGGTCGACAGCATCACGCCGAGTGCCGCGATCGAAAACAGGAAAACCGAAGCGCCGAATGCGAACAGGGGGATCGATCCTGTCAGGGGCACGCCGAGGCCCCGGTGCACAACGATTTCCAGCGACAGCAGCGCGGCGGTGACAATGACCAGACCGTTCGCCCAGATCTTCGAGATCATGATTTCCACTGCCGTCACAGGCATGACCAGCAGATGCTCGATGGTGCCATGCTCGCGTTCGCGGATCACTGCCGCGCCGGCAAGAATGACGGCCATGACGATGATGTTGTTCACCACCTCCATCACGGCGTTGAACCAGACGGCTTCAAGGTTCGGGTTATACTTCACCCTGATCTGCAGGGCCGCTGCCGCGTTGGCGTTCGGTTCCGCCCGGCTCATGAAGCGGGCGACCTCCTGATCGACAATAGATGAAATGTACCCGGCGCCGTTCCCGGCGATGGTCATGGCGGTCGCATCGACATTGAGCTGCACTGCCGGAAGGCGCCCCCGCTGAACATCCATCTCGAAGTTCGCCGGGATATCGAGCACGAATGTGTATCTGCCGCTGTCGAGTACCGTGTCCACATCGGCGATACCGATGATGGCTGGTGGCTTGAAATAGGGTGGCAGGAATGCCCCCCTGAGGCGGTGCGACAGAACGGAATCATCTTCGTCGACGATGGCGATTGCCGCGTCCCTGAGCTCGGTCTCGACACCGTCGGCGACGGTGTAGACGCTGACGCTGAAGGTATAGATGATCAACCCCATCAGCACCGGGTCGCGGGCCAGGCTGTAGATTTCCTTGATGCCGAGGCGGAGGATGATCAGCAGAGAGCGCATGGCATCAGCGCCCCTGTTTCGGCAGGGCGATGGAGGAAATCACCCAGTAGGCCACGCAAAAGACCGCAAGCATGGCGAGATTGGGTGCCAGATCCGCGACCGGCAGGCCCTTGTTGAAAACACCGGCGCTGATCTTCTGGAAATAGGACGCGGGGAAGGCCTCACCGATAATCCGTCCGGCGGTATCCAGAGTCGCGACCGGGTGCAGCATGCCGGAGAAATTGATGGTCGGAACCAGCACGATGATTGCTGTTCCGAACACTGCGGCGACCTGCGACGTGGCCACGGTCGAGGCGAGGAGGCCGAACCCGGTGGCCGCGGTGGCGTAGAGCACCGCACCGACCAGCAGGACAAGGACGCTCGACTTCGGCGCCAGATCGAAGAGCAGGAACATCATCAGCATCATCGTGCAGAAACTGACGAGCGCGATGCCGATATAGGGAAGTTGCTTGCCGACCAGAAATTCGAAGCGGCTGGCCGGGGAGGCGTAGAGATTGGTGATGGAGCCCAACTCCTTTTCCCGGACGACCCCGAGCGCGGTCAGCATGGCGGGGATCATCATCATGAGCATCATCAGGACCCCGGGCGGGATGGCCTGCTGCGAGGTAAAGCCCTGATTGTAGCGGAACCTGACCTCGATGTCGGTGAGCTGCTGCGTTGCCGTATCCGTTCCATTCCGGGTCGCGAGCTCCGACAGGAAGGAATTGAAGGCGCCTTCCACATAACCGCGCGAGGTCTCGGCGCGGCTGGTGTTGGCGCCGTCCAGCCAGGCAGAGACCTCCGGCTTCCGTCCGGCAGCAAGGTCGCGGCCGAAACCGGGAGGCAGGACGAGGGCAAGGCTGATCTCGCCCCTTTGCATGCGGCGATCCAGGTCTGCGACATCCTGCAGCTCCGGCGCGGCGCTGAAATAGCGCGAGCCCTCGAACTGACGCAGAACCATGCGGCTCTCACGGGTGCGGTCCTGATCCAGCGCTGCATAGCGCATATCTTCGACATCGAAGGATATCCCGTAACCCATCGACAACATCAGAAGGAGCGGGCCGAAAATGGCAAAGGCAAGCCGGATCGGATCCCGGCTGAGTTCGTATGCCTCGCGCCGGGCGATGGCCCACAGCCGGCTCGGAGAGAACAGGGCCGGCACCGCGCTTTCCTCGGTGGTTTGCAGAGCATCGATGGCCTGCTCCTCGACGGAAACCACGCCATCATTCGCCGCAGCCTCAAGATGTTTGATGAAAGCCTCTTCCAGCGTATCCCGGCCGGACTCCGCCACCAGCGTGTCCGGCGTGCCCATCGCCAGCACGCGGCCGGCATGCATGAGCGAGATACGGTCGCAGCGCTCCGCTTCGTTCATGAAATGGGTCGAGATGAAAATCGTCACGCCGTCATCGCGGGAGAGTTCGGTGAGCAGGTTCCAGAAGACGTCCCGGGCGACCGGATCGACGCCGCTTGTCGGCTCGTCCAGAATCAGCATTTCCGGTTTGTGCAATACGGCGACCGCGAGTTGCAGGCGTTGGCGAATGCCGAGAGGCAGGGCATCCGGTCGCTTGTTCATAACCGTGGCCAGGCCGAAACGGTCGGCCAGTTCCGCGATCCGTTCCCTCTTCCGTTTTCCCTCGATCCGGAAGAGGCCGGCATGCAGGTCGAGATTCTGGTGCACGGTCAATTCGCCATAGAGCGAGAAAGACTGGGACATGTAACCGACCCTCCGGCGCATCTCCATGCTGTCGTTCCCGATCCGTTTGCCGAAGATCCGGGCCTCACCCTCGGTCGGCGTCAGCAAGCCGGTCAGCATTTTCATGGTCGTCGTCTTGCCGCAGCCGTTCGAGCCGAGGAAGCCGAAGATCTCGCCGCGCTCGATGCGGAAATCGACATGATCGACGGCGGTGAAGTCGCCGAACGTCATGGCCAGTCCGGATGCTTCGATAGCGGGCGCTTCGCCGCTCTGGGCCGTGCTTTCCGGTTTTGGCCGGGCAATGAACCCTGCACCGCCATTGTTTGGAAGCAGGGCCAGGAAAGCGTCTTCGAGGTTGTCTGCCCCAGCCTGTTCTTTCAGTTCTTCCGGCGTTCCCTCGGCAAGAATACTGCCGTCATGCATCGCAATCAGATGCTCGAACCGCTCGGCTTCGGACATGTAGGCGGTGGCGGTGACGATCGTCATCCAGGGGCGACGGTTGCGGATTCGTGCGATCAGCTCCCAGAACTGGCGGCGGGAGAGGGGATCAACGCCAGTGGTCGGCTCGTCGAGGATCAACAGATCAGGGTCGTGTACCAGGGCGCAGCAGAGCGCTAGTTTCTGCTTCATGCCGCCGGAAAGTTTCTCCACCGGCCGGTCGCGGAACGGAGAAAGCCCGGTCGCTTGTAGCAACTCGTCCGCCCGCTTCCGCCGCTCGCTCTCGGACTGGTCGTAAAGCCGGGCGAAGAAGTCGAGATTCTCCGCGATGGAGAGTGTCGGGTAGAGGTTCTTGCCGAGGCCCTGCGGCATATAGGCAATCCGGATGCAGACCCGGCGCCTGTGATCCTTGCTCCGTAGATCTCCGCCGAACAGCTCGACCGTCCCGCTTTGGATTTTCTTGGTGCCGGAGAGCAGCGCCAGCAATGTGGATTTACCGACGCCATCCGGGCCGATCACGCCGACTGTCGATCCGGGTGTGATGTCGAGGTCGATATTCCGCAGCGCGTCCATCCGCCCGTAGCAGTGGGAGACTCCCGAAAACCTTATGGGAGGTGCGGTCTCAGCCATCGCGCGGAGGCAGCTTGACGGTAAATTCCTCCGGCCACGGCATCTCGGGGTCCGTGCGGACAATGGCGATGCCCGGAATCCCCGCCTTCACCAGCCGTTCATAACCGTCGAGGATATCTTCGGGGATCGTGACCTTGACCCGGAACATCAGTTTGTCCCGCTCGCTTTCGGTTTCGACATAGCGCGGCGTGAACTGCGCTTCCGAAGCGACGAAGGTGACGGTTGCCGGGATGATATATTTCGGAGCCGCGTCGAAGATCAGCCGGGCTTCTGCCCCGTAAGCGAGCCGCCCGGCGTCACGCGTTGGCAGATAGACCGTCATGTAGACCCGTTTCAGATCCAGCATGGTCGCGATCTTGCCGCCCGCCGCGATCACTTCGCCGGGTTCCGCCAGCCGGTACTGGATCCGTCCGGCGACCGGCACGGCAATTTCATATTCCCTGAGATCGGCGCGAATGCGTTCCACCGTTGCCTCGCGGGCCGCGATCGTGGCTTTCGCACGGGCGATGCCCGCTTCGGCGGAGGCGACGGACGCAGCGGCGGTCGCGCGTTGGCTGCGCCGGCGATCCACGGTCTCGCCGCTGGCAAAGCCTCGCTCGCCGAGCGTCTCGGACCGTTGCATTTCCTGGTCCGCCAGCACCAGCTCGCTTTTGCGCTGGGCCAGCAGGGCCCGGGCTTCGTTCAGCGCCTCCCGCGCTTGCAGAACGGCGGCGTCCGCTTCCCGGAGCTGGGCTTCGATTTCGGTTGAGTCCAGACGGGCGAGGAGCTGCCCTTCGGAGACCATTTCGCCTTCGGTCACCAGCACGTCACGGATGCGGCCGGAGAATTTGCTGGCAATATCGATCCGTTCGGCCTCGAGCCGACCATTGGAGCGCGCAAAACCTTCGGGCAGGTCACTTCCGCGTTGATCATACCAGTAGAACCCGCCCGCGATTGCGGCGAGTAACAGCACTATCAGAATGGTGCGATAACCGAGCATCCAGCTGTTCCCTCAATCGGTGCCGATGTCATATGGCTCCAATGTAGGGGACATATCACCCGGTGCAAAAAGGGGAATTGTGCCAGATCAATTCGAACCGTCTGAGGGGCGGAAAAGACCGGTCAGGCGAGGCCTTTTTTGCCCATGTCGAGGAATTTACGGCGGCGGTCGGCTTTCAGCTTGCCGCCTTCCACACCGACGAGCGTGCGGAGATTGGCTTCCACGGCATCGCCAAGGGCATCGAGAGCTGTTTCCTGGTCGCGATGGGCTGCGCCGAGCGGTTCCTGAACGATTTCGTCGATCACGCCGAGGTTAAGAAGATCTTTCGCCGTCAGCTTGAGTGCTTCCGCCGCGTCGCGGGCATGGTCGCCGTCGCGCCAGAGGATGGAGGCGCAGCCTTCCGGAGAGATCACGGAATAAACCGCATGTTCCAGCATCAGCACCCGGTTTGCCGCGGCCAGAGCCACGGCGCCGCCGGATCCGCCTTCACCGACGATGGAGGCGATGAGCGGAACCTGGAGGGAGAGGCAGGCATCGATGGAGCGGGCAATGGCCTCGGCCTGACCGCGTTCCTCGGCGCCGACGCCGGGATAGGCCCCGGCTGTGTCGATGAAGGTCAGAACCGGCAGTTTGAACCGATCTGCCATTTCCATCAGGCGGCGGGCCTTGCGGTAACCCTCGGGCTTCGCCATGCCGAAATTATGCGTGATGCGCTCTTCCGTCGTGCCGCCCTTCTCATTGCCGATGATAACGGCAGAGAACCCGCGGAAACGACCGATGCCGCCGACAATTGCCTTGTCCTCGCCGAAGGATCTGTCCCCTGCGAGTGGCGTGAAATCTTCGACCAGATGGGCCAGCACCTGCTTGAAGTGTGGCCGGTCCGGGTGCCGTGCTACCTGGACTTTCTGCCATGGCGTCAGCTTCTGATAGGACTGCCGGAGCTGACGCTCGACCTTAGCCTGAAGCTTGCCCACTTCCTCGGCGATATTGATATCGCCCTCGGAAGAGAGGTGACGCAGTTCCTCGATCTTGCCTTCAAGATCGGCGATCGGCTTTTCGAAATCCAGAAAGACGCGCATATCCGTCGAATCACTATGTTGGGAAGCGCGGAACCATACCTGTCCGGGCCTTGGGTTACAACGTCTGGATTGCCACGGCGGATCAGCTTTTTTTGCCGGGCTTTGCCAGTGGGTGATGTTCGGTGACCAGTGCTTTCAGCCGCTCGGTGAGCACGTGGGTGTAGATTTGCGTGGTCGAAATATCCGCATGCCCGAGCATCTGCTGGACGCTTCGGAGGTCCGCGCCGTGATCCAGAAGGTGAGTCGCAAAAGCATGTCTCAGTACATGGGGCGAGACGGTGGCGGGCCTTAAGCCGCATGCGATGGCGAGTTCTTTCAGAAGTTGTCCCATGCGCCTGCGGGTAAGGTGGCCTTCACTGCTTCGGGACGGGAAAAGAAACGGAGACGTCGCGCCTTCGGGCAGGTAGCTGCTCCGCGCTTCCTTATAGGCGACGATGGCGTCCCGGGCGGCATCGGTCAGGGGCACCATGCGTTCCTTGCCGCCTTTTCCGCGGACGATCAACACACGGGGGTCGCGCGCGACTGACGCAAGCGGGAGCGCGACGAGTTCCGAGACCCGGAGGCCGCTGGCATAAAGGATTTCGAGCAGGCAGGTCAGTCGCAGCCCATCGGCGCCATCCTTGTTGCGGGCGGCGGCGAGTAGCAGGTCGACCTCCGTCTCGCTCAGGACCTTCGGCAGCGGACGTCCCTGGCGCGGACTGTCGATGGCGGTGGAGGGATCGTCACTCCGGTCTCCCTCGCTATAGAGGAAGCGATAGAATTGCCGGATCGCGGAGAGCCTGCGGGCCGCAGTGCGGGGCGCCATGCCGGATTTCTCCAGCAGATCTAGATACGCCCTGATGTCGTCGCTGGAAGCGGTGCCGAGCGATTGCTTGCGCTTCACCAGACTGCCGGCGAAGTCCCTCAGGTCGCGCTTGTAGGCGTCGACCGTATTCCCGGACGCGCCACGCTCGGCAATCAACATCTCAAGAAAACGCTCGATGGACCCGCTATCCGGGCTCACCCGCTCACTCGCCCGCAGTTGCCGGGGCAGGCGTGCTGGACGCCGCCAGATAGATGTCCAGCGAGAGCCGGTAGGCGTCTTTCTGCAATCCGAGTTCCGACAGAGCCCGGACGCTCTCGGTAAGAGTTCCGGTATCGTAGTCCAACAATTCGGCACCGGAGAGTGAAAGCACGGTCAGCAGGGCGCCCTCTCCGAGACGGCCGTTCCCGGCAGCGTCGCGGCGAGCCCAAAGCAGGGCGGGCGGTGGCGTTTTCGTGTCTTTTGGTGCCGCCTGGTCGATCAGGCCGCGCCAGACCGTGCCGGGCGTTTCCGCACCGGTTGCTTCCAGCAGGCCGAACAGCAATGTCGCGCGTGCCGGGGCGTTCTCGGGGCCAAGGTTGCGGACGCCACGCCACCATTCCCGCAGGAAGTTTTTCTCAAGCGGGACATCTTCGCCGGCGGAAAGACGGGACATGATGACCGCATCGCGCCAGGCGGTTGCCTGTTCCGGTCCCATGCGCGCCTCGCGGGCGGCCATTTCCATCCAGGGCGCGGCGGCGTCGCTCATGCCGGCGGCGATGAAGGCGGATGCCGCGTCGGCGGCGAACCAGGCATAAGGAGACGTTGTCGGGATTTCCTGGATCAGCGGGGCGTAAAGCCGGGCCGTGGCACCGTAGCGGCCTTCTCCCCGGCCAAGATTGAGAGCTTGCTGGATGGCCTGGGCCCGGGCCAGCGGCAGGGTCTGGCTGGCGATTGCCCGGTACAGCAGGGCGCGGCCATTTGCGCTTGGGTCGGCCGCTGCGGCTGTGAGCGCGTTCTGCATTTGCGACGGGTCGATATCGACCAGCTCATACAGCGCGATCAGTTCGCTCCGGTCCACCAGACCAAGCCGTTCGCCGCGCTCGGCAAGACGCAGCCGGTCCTCGAAGCGCAAAGCCTTGAAGGAGGTCAGGATCGATATCAGGGACGGCGGAACCGCATCGGGGTCCGGCATGGAGGGCGCCACACCGGCAGCCCGCATCATGGCGATATCCAGAGGCCTGAGCTGTGCCGCTTCCGGCATTTGCGGCAGGTCGGACACGGTGCCGCTGACAGCGCGCATCAGTTCGAAATAGCGGGCATCCTGGTCGCCGAGTTCCAGCATCAGGCGGAGATTGAATTCAACACTTTCCCACTCGTCGGCAAGGGCCTGACAAAAGGCTCCCGCCTTCTGCCAGTAACGATCCTCTGGCAGGGACAGCATGGCGTCGCGGGCAATGGCGCAGCTTTTGCCGGTATCTCCGGTCAGGAAGCCGGCATCGGTTTTAAGCCGGGCGCGTAATGCCGGTGGCAATGCTGTCTCGTCATCACCGGCCGGAACACTGTCGAGAAGCCGGATGTAATCCGGCCAGGCCCCGAGACGCTCGAGGGCGTCGATACGGGCCTTGACGATGCTCGTCCGGTCGGCCGGGTCGGTAGCCTGGGGAACAGCGGCCGGGCTCAGCAGAATGCGCAACATCAGGTCGCGCAGGGAAGCGGTCGCCGGAGCTTCGCCAACCAGCGCCAGCATGCGCTCGATTGCACTGCGGGGCGTGCCGTCCCACATGGTGGCCGGCAGGGCCGATTCGTCCTGGCCAATGGTCCCGACGCTCTCTCCGGAAACCCTGTCCAGGGAATTGATGGAAATGCCGTCCTTGGCGTCCGCCGCGCCGCTGCCCGCCGGCGGACTGGGGGCCATCTCGACTGCGTCGGTGGCGCTATCGGTGGTGCTGCCTGTGCCGGATGCCGGCGGAAGCAGCGGTTTCGGAGCGCCGAGGGATGGCAGTAACGGCTTGGGCGCGCCCTGGGCCAGCGTATCTCCTGCCGAGAACGGCAGGGACAGAGCCAGCATCAGGACGCAGAAACCGGCGCGCAGATGCCTGGTTCGGCCGTTAGCGGGGGAATTTATCATTGGGGAGGACCTGTTCGATCTGGCTGGTCGGAGCCGGGATGTCCCACGTGGACAGGAATGCAAAGCCGCCGCCAAAGAACAGTGCTATGACGATAACGACCCAGAGCGTCAATTTCATGCTGCGGACCCATGAATTACGGTTTCACGCGACACTGGTCCGGCCGACCGGCGCGCAACGTCCCCAATGCGTTTACAACGCCATATCGGGAAAGTTATGCTAGCGGCAGAATATGACGCGTTTGCGGCAGCATACCGACCGCATCCAGTGAGTTCAACGAGGGAGAGGAAAGGAGAGGTGCCGGATTTGACTGGAAACGCTATCTGCGTCTCGTCCGGAGCCAGAACCTGCTTCCCATGGTGAATCACTCTGATCTGGCGGAGACGCCACAGCCCCACCCGAAAAGCATCGTTCTCGTCGGCCTCATGGGGGCCGGGAAGAGCAGTGTCGGGCGCCGTCTGGCGCAGCGGCTTGGTATGCATTTTATTGACGCGGACCGGGAGATCGAGGACGCGGCCGGCTGCACGATCAGCGAATTTTTCGAGCGTTTCGGCGAGGTCGAGTTCCGTCGTGGCGAGCAACGGGTCATCCAGCGCATCCTGAGTGGCCCGCCTGTCGTGCTTGCGACCGGCGGTGGTGCCTTCATGGCGGAGGAGACCCGGGCGGCAATCTCCGAGAACGCGGTGTCTCTCTGGCTCAAGGCCGATATCGACGTCCTTTTCGAGCGTGTCAGCCGTCGTCAGGGACGTCCGCTGCTGGCGCAGAAAGACCCGAAGGCGGTCCTCACGAAATTGATGGAAGAGCGCTATCCGGTTTACGAGAAGGCGGATCTCTGGATCGAATCGCGCCGGGGGCCGCTCGAGGCGACGGTCGATCAGGCCTACGACGTGCTCATGAATTACTTCGAGGATGCGTGCAAAGCCGTTCCCGCCGAATGAGCCGCATGACGGAACCGATTTTTTTTGAAACAGGAAATATGATGACGACGACCCAGACGGTTCCCGTGGGCCTCGGAGAACGCAGCTACGATATCCGCGTCGGACCCGGGCTGATCGAGAATGCAGGCGATGAGATAAAGCCTCTGATCAGGGGGAACAAGGTCTTCGTCATTACCGATTCGACGGTTTCCGGGCATTGGCTCGATCCGCTCAAACGGTCGTTGCGTGCGGCTGATATTACGGTGACGACCATCGCCGTGCCGCCGGGCGAATCATCCAAGAGCTTTGCCGATTTCGAGCATGTCTGCTGTCGCATGCTGGAAGACGGTGTTGACCGCCGAACTGCTGTGATTGCGCTCGGCGGCGGTGTGGTCGGCGATCTTGCCGGCTATTGCGCGGCGTCCGTCATGCGCGGCCTTGATTTCATTCAGATCCCGACCACTCTGCTCGCGCAGGTCGATAGTTCGGTCGGCGGGAAGACCGGGATCAACACGCCGCAGGGCAAGAATCTGGTCGGTGCGTTTCATCAGCCGAGGCTGGTGCTGGCCGATACCGGGACGCTCGATACCCTGCCGAAGCGCGAAGTGCGGGCGGGCTATGCGGAAATCGTCAAATACGGCCTGATCAGGGATCCGGCCTTCTTTGAATGGCTTGAACAGCATGGCGCGGCCTTGATTGCTGGCGACGAGGCGGCACGGATTTCCGCGGTCGTTGAAAGCTGCAAGGCAAAGGCCGAGGTAGTGGCCGCGGACGAGCGGGAAGCCGGGCTACGCGAATTGCTGAATTTCGGCCATACGTTCGGCCATGCTCTTGAAGCCGCGGCCGGATTCGACGGCACGCTGCTGCATGGCGAGGCGGTATCGATCGGTATGATCCAGGCACTGGAGCTGTCGCGTCGCCTCGGCCTTTGCGCCGGTCAGGATGCGGAGCGGGCGCGGGCTCATCTCGGAGCCATGGGGTTGATGACGCGTGTGGCGGATATACCGGGAGCCGCGCAATGGGATGCGGAGGCGCTGCTCGCCTCCATGCGCCGGGACAAGAAAGCGCGTGACGGGATGATCCGGTTCGTGTTGGCGCGAGGGATCGGCGGTGCCTTTACCAGCGACGATGTCGCGCCGGATGCCGTGCGCGCGATGCTGCAGGAAGACCTTTCGGTCGCGGCGGGCGTCTGATGGAAGAAGAACTCCTGGATCTTGTGGACGGTGAACTGTTTCTGACGATCGGGGCCATTTTGCTGCTGATCGTGTTTTCGGCGTTTTTCTCCGGATCGGAAACCGGTCTGACGGGCTCGTCCTATGCCCGGATGCACCAGCTGGACCGTAAGGGCGACGAGCGGGCATCCCGTGTTCTCGCGCTGCGGGAGCATAGCGAGACCATGATCGGTGCGATCCTGATCGGAAACAACATCACCAACATCCTGGGTTCTGTGCTGGCGACAACCGTGTTCCTGCGGCTTTTCGGCGAGCATGGTGTGGTCTACGCGACCCTTGTCATGACGGTCGTGGTCGTGATTTTCGCCGAAGTCCTGCCGAAGACATATGCCCTCAACAATTCCGATCGGGTTGCACTTGCCGTCGCCCCGCTGATCAACGCCATCGTCTTTATCCTGAGCCCGATCGCCAAGATTGTACGGGCCATCGTCCGCTTGCTCCTGTCCATGTGCGGTATCAGGATTTCCGAGGAGTTCGGTCATTCGGAGCAGGAAGAGGAATTGCGCGGCCTGATCGAGCTGCATGGCCACAAGGTCGAGGTTGACGAGGAAGAGGTGCGCGAGGAACGGGCCATGTTGCGCTCGATCCTCGATCTGAGCGAGGTCTGGGTCGAGGAGATCATGACCCACCGGCGCCAGGTTGAAATGCTGGATGTCGAGGACTCTGTCGAGGACATCATCTCGCAGATCATGAAGAGCCCCTACACACGGTTGCCGATGTTCAAGGGTGACCATGACGAAATCATCGGCGTCATCCATGCAAAGGCGGTTCTGCGCGCCGTGAAGGGGCTGAGCGGCGAGGAGCTGGAGAAGCTCGATATGCGGGAGGTGGCGTCGGACCCCTGGTTCATTCCGACCACCACGACCCTGCTCGATCAGTTGCAGGCTTTCCGCGCCCGGCGTGAGCATTTCGCGCTCGTGGTTGATGAATACGGGGCTTTCCAGGGCATCGTGACCCTGGAGGATATCATCGAGGAGATCGTCGGCGAAATCAGCGACGAGCACGATGTCGCGGTCGCCGGTGTGCGGCCTCAGGCGGACGGATCCTACGTCATCGACGGCACTGTGACGATCCGGGACCTCAATCGGGAATTTGACTGGGACCTGCCTGACGGCGAGGCCTCGACCATCGCCGGGCTGATCCTGCATGAGGCCAGAACCATCCCGAATGTGGCGCAGGAGTTCGTTTTCCACGGTTTCAGGTTCAAGATTTTACGCCGTCACCGCAACCAGATCACCTTGTTGCGGGTCTCCAAGGAAACGCCGACGGAAACCGAAAATGAAACTCTTGAAACGACCCGGCTCCCAGATGGCTCCTGATTTGGTATAATCTTTTGAGATAAAGAAAAACCTATCAGGGAGAATGCCATGGCCAGACACATCGTGCCGGATGTGGTGAGTAAACAGGACCTCTCGTCGCTGTCCCCCAAAGAAACGGTTCTCACGGCCGCGAAACTCATGACGAGCCGCAAGATTGGTGCGCTTCTCATCCTTGATGGCGAGAAACTGGTTGGAATTCTCTCGGAACGGGATATCGCGGGCCGTCTGGTGGCGGAAGAGAAGTCTCCGGGGGGAACGCTGATCGAGGCGATCATGACTCCGAAACCCGAAACCATCGGCCCCAAGGCCTCTGTGATGGATGCGTTGCAACGCATGCAGGAAGGCGGCTTCCGTCACCTGCCTGTGGAGGAGGGCGGCAAGATCATCGGTATGGTCTCGATCCGGGATATCTATGCGGCCGTCCGCGAGGACCTGGAAGAGGCGGTTCTGGAGCGCGAGGCCTTCATTTCTGGCTCGGGAATGGCCGGGCTTCCCTGACCCGGGGGCAGGTTTGCCCCGCTTGGGGAGTTGTCGGGAATTGACTTCGGCGCGGTCCGGAATGATTTTTGCCGCAAAGCAATATCAATCCGGAGAGATCAATGCCCCTGACCAGCCCGGCGTCGCGCCGCAAAGTCCATACGCGCCGTGTCACCTGCGAGGGCTTTCGCCGCGATGACGGTCATCTCGACATTGAGGGGCATATCACGGATGTAAAGACTTACGAGGTCCCGAACAGTTTCAGGGATGGCATTCCGGCCGGCGAGCCGATCCACGACATGTCGATCCGGCTGACTGTCGATGACGAACTCACCATTCTCGCGGTGGAGGCGATCACCGACGCCGGGCCGTTTGCAATCTGCCCGGACATTACGGTGAATTTCCAGCGCCTGAAAGGCATCAGGATCGGGCCCGGCTGGCGCAAGAAGGTGCTTTCCGCGCTTGGTGGTGCCGAGGGGTGCACCCATCTGGTCGAACTGCTCTGGACGATGGCGACCACCGCTTACCAGACGCTTTATGGCGAAAGCGCCCGCAAACGGCGGGAAACCGGAGAGGAAGAGCCGAAGCGGACGGGGCGTCCACCACTCCTGAATTCCTGCCACGCCTTCGGGGAAAGCAGCCCGGTCGTCAAGGATATCTGGCCTGAATTCTACAAGGACCCGGCGTAACGGTTGTTGTACGGCGTGTTGCGGAATTCCTCCGTCTGCCGGAACACCCTGGTCATGATCGAACGCTCGGAATCCCCGGGTGTGTCGCGCTCCAGGCTGATTGCGAGGACGCGAAAATAACCCAGGATGAAGACCCGTGTTGCCGAGGTGAGGGATGTGTTCACCCTGTGCTGATTCACAATTCCGCAGATCTGATGAATGGTGAGTTTTTCCCGCGCCGCGATCTGGGCGAGCGCGTCCCACATGGCCGGCTCCAGCCTCATGCTGGTTCGATGGCCATCGACTAATACGTTCTTGCTTAAGAGAGTTGACACCGTGTTATCCGCAAACGTTCTGTCCTAGCCGGATTTCGGCAGATTAAAGTCTGGTGTATCAGTGTATGTAAATTGAACGCAACTAAAAAACGATTATTTATACATTGATCCTCTATTGATTGCATTTTAACTATTTTGGCCCGGTCACTCCTGCGGCGCTTTTGCCCGGATAGACAGGGCGTGGACACGGTCCGCCAACTCCGCGGCAAGCACCTCATGCACCATGCGCTGGCGGTCCACACGGGATTTTCCCGTGAAAGCGTCGGACGTGATCTCGACATTGAAATGGGTTTCCCCACCCTCGCGCCAGCCGCCATGGCCCTGATGTTTCTGCGAGTCGTCGATGACCGCGAGATGCTCTGGCGTGAACGCGGACGTTAATTTGACTTTGATCGTCTCAGTCACGGACATTAACTTGTCTCCCTGTTTGCCCCCCTCCGGGGAGCTATCTGGTTTATATGGCGGGGCGAGAACCGCATTTTCGATGTCTAGCATGGGCTGGACCAGCGACAATTTGGAATCCACGGTATGCGGAAGGCGCAGAGCGAATCCCTGAAGATCGACACTTACGGTACCGAACCCGGTTACCGGCACTGCGATGCGCCTGGATGCAGGTCCGTGGGCGAGCACCGGGCGCCCAAGGCGCGCAGTGACCTATCCGACTATTACTGGTTCTGCCTCGATCATGTCCGGCAATATAACAAGCAATGGAACTACTACGAAGGTGCGTCTGCCGAGGAGCTGGAGCGGGAGATCCGGCGCTCGGTCACCTGGGACCGGCCGACCTGGCCGCTGGGCACCGCCGCCGCATATCGCAAGTTTGTTGCCGGTGAATACAGAGACCCGTTCGGTGCGCTCAATGGTGACGAGGACATGGAGGCGGCGTCCGGTTCCGGTCCCAAGCGTCCCGGCAGCGAGACGGCAGAGGGAAAAGCTTTCGCGATCATGGGGTTGGCCCCGCCGGTCACCGAGCTGGAGTTGAAAACCCGCTACAAGCAGCTTGTGAAAAAACATCACCCCGACGCGAATGGCGGGAATAAAGAGGCCGAAGAACGGTTGAAAATCATCAACGAGGCCTATACGACTTTGAAAAAGTTTCTAACTTGAAGGCTTGGGAGCCCGGTTACGGTTGCTCCCGTACCTGATAGTCACCCACATCATTTGGGAATAGGGCCATGTCGGCAGCACATGTTTACGAGCGCAAGCCTGCGCACCATATCGAAGCCCCGGACACCGAGGTCTCGGTTCGCGAGACCTTTGGCATCGATGTCGATATGAAGGTACCGGCTTTCAGCGAGCCGAGCGACTACGTCCCGACGCTGGACCCGACCTATCTGTTCGACAAGCAGACCACGCTCGCCATTCTGGCCGGTTTCGCTCACAACCGCCGGGTCATGATCCAGGGCTATCACGGCACTGGAAAATCGACCCATATCGAGCAGGTCGCGGCGCGCCTCAACTGGCCGTGCGTCCGGGTGAACCTCGACAGCCACATCAGCCGTATCGATCTGATTGGCAAGGACGCGATCGTTCTGCGCGACGGCAAGCAGGTCACAGAGTTCCGTGAAGGTATCCTGCCCTGGGCGCTGCAGAACAGCGTGGCGCTGGTGTTCGACGAATACGATGCCGGCCGGGCCGACGTGATGTTCGTGATCCAGCGCGTGCTGGAAGCCGACGGCAAGATGACCCTGCTGGACACCAACAAGGTCATTCATCCGAACAAGTATTTCCGCCTCTTCTCCACTGCCAACACGGTCGGCCTTGGCGATACCACCGGGCTCTATCACGGCACCCAGCAGATCAACCAGGGTCAGATGGACCGCTGGAACGTGGTCACTACGCTGAACTATCTGCCGCATGACCGTGAGGTGGATATCGTTCTGGCGAAACTGCCGAGCTACGATACGCCGGAAGGCCGCGAGACGATCTCCAACATGGTCTCGCTGGCTGATCTCACCCGGGCCGGTTTCATCGCCGGAGACATCTCCACCGTTATGTCGCCACGGACTGTGATCACCTGGGCCGAAAACGCGTCCATCTTCGAGGATGTCGCGACGGCATTCCGCCTGACCTTCCTGAACAAGTGCGACGAGGTCGAGCAGGCCACGGTTTCCGAATTCTATCAGCGTTGCTTCGGGACCGATCTGCCGGAGACCAGCATCCGCGCGGCGGAATAGAGAAAAAGCGGCGCGGACAGGACCCGATGGCATCTATGGCGGACGACGACCGGCTTGAGGATTTCAAGCGCGCGACAGCATCCTGCGTGCGGGCGATGGCCCACGAGAAGGAGCTTGAGGTCACCTATGGTGCGGATCAGGCCAGTGTCTCGGGTGACCGGGTGCGCCTGCCGTCCCCGCCGCGCGGACTTCCGGCCGAGGATGTGGCGCGGGTTCGCGGCGAGGCAGACAGCCTTGCCCTGAAGCTCCGCTTTCATGATGCGGCGACCCATGCCCGCCGCCAGCCGTCCGGTCAGGCCGCGCTGGAAATCTTCGATGCGGCCGAGCAGGCCCGGGTCGAGGCGCTTGGTGCCATGCGGATGTCCGGCGTTGCCCAGAACCTCGAAGCGGCGATGGAGCAGCGTTACCAGAAGCAGGGCCTGGAAGGCGTCACCGACAAGGACGAGGTTGCTCTTTCCGAAGTGGTCCGGCTGATGGCCCGCGAGGCGATCACCGGCTCTCCGCCGCCGGAATGCGCGCAGGGCGCGGTCGATCTCTGGCGTCCGTGGGTCAACTCAAAGATCGGCGACACGCTCTCGGAGCTGTCGAGCCATCTCGAGGACCAGGAAGCCTATGCGGAACTATCCCGCCAGTTGATCAGCGAACTCGATCTTGAAATTGGCGACGACGGCATGACCGACGAGTCGAATTCCGACTCCGAGGCGGAAGACGATGGCGGCGAAGGCGAGGAGCTGAACGATAGCGGCACGCAAGGCACCGCGGAAGACAGCACATCCTCCGAAATGGTTCCGTCCGATATGGATTCCGGCGACGAGGCCGGTGAGGGCGAAGATACCGAGGATGGCGACTTCGAGCCCGGCGAGGGTGACGAGCAGCCGGCCAATCCCGGCACACCGCCGCAGATGCACAATGCCGACGACAGCAACCGCTTGCTGAAGAGCTATCACGCCTACACGACCGAATATGACGAGGTCGTCAGGGCGGACGAACTCTGCGACGCGGAAGAACTGGCCCGGCTGCGGGCGCTGCTGGACCAACAGCTCAGCCACCTTCAGGGCATGATCGGGCGGCTCGCCAACCGGATGCAGCGCAAGCTGATGGCAAAGCAGAACCGCTCCTGGCAGTTCGATCTGGAAGAAGGCATTCTCGATGCCGCGCGGTTGTCCCGCGTGGTGGTGCAGCCGGACAGCTCGCTCTCCTACAAGATGGAGAAGGATACGGATTTCCGGGATACGGTCGTGACCCTGTTGATCGACAATTCCGGCTCCATGCGCGGCCGGCCGATCTCCATCGCGGCGATGAGCGCGGACATTCTCGCCCGCACGCTCGAGCGCTGCGGCGTGAAGGTCGAGGTTCTCGGTTTCACGACCAAGGCCTGGAAGGGCGGCATGTCGCGGGAAAACTGGATTCAGGGCGGCAAGCCGGTCAATCCAGGACGTCTCAACGATCTCCGTCACATCGTCTACAAATCTGCGGACGCGCCCTGGCGCCACGCGCGGAAGTCTCTCGGCCTGATGTTACGCGAGGGTATCCTGAAGGAAAACATCGACGGCGAGGCCCTGCTCTGGGCGCACCAGCGCCTGCTGGCACGGCCGGAAGAACGCCGCATCCTGATGGTAATTTCAGACGGCGCGCCGGTTGACGATTCTACGCTCTCCATCAATCCGGGGAACTATCTGGAGCGCCATCTGCGCGAAGTCATCCAGTATATCGAGAACAAGTCTCCGGTTGAGTTGGTCGCGATCGGTATCGGGCACGATGTGACGCGCTATTACCGCCGGGCGGTGACAATCGTGGATGCCGAGCAGCTTGGCGGGACCATGATGGACCAGCTGACCAACCTCTTCGACGAGGATACGCCACGGAACCGCCGCGCGGAGATGCGCCGGTCCGCCTAGCGGAATAGCCGAGGCTTTTCATGGTGGTTGGTGAAATTTCCCGTAAAACAGGCTAGTCTTCGACTGGTCTGTTTACGGAGAGAAGCCATGCGCGCCGCGCTCCATACGTTACTGCTGCTCACGCTGTTCGCTGTTTGCGGGTCTCCGGCCTATGCGGAGCCGCTGCGTCTGTCGATCGTTCACGTGAATGACTGGGATCGGCTCGATGCAAGGGACGGGGCCGGTGGGGCCGCGAAGATCGCCAGTATTGCGCGTTACGAGCGTGATCGGGTCGAGGCCGAAGGCGGGCAGGTGCTGCTGACCTTCGGCGGCGACATGCTCTCGCCCTCCCTGTTGTCCGGCTTCGACAAGGGCGCCCATATGGTGGCCCTGGCAAATGCCATCGGTTTCGATGCGGCCGTACTCGGCAATCATGAATTCGATTTTGGCCCGGATGTCCTGAAGCAGCGTCTGAAGGAAGCCAAATATCCGGTCCTCGGCAGTAATATCTCCTACAAGGGCAAGCCCGGCTTTCCCGGTGCCGAGCGGTCGCGCCTGGTGACGGCGGGTGAGTACAAGATCGGGCTTCTCGGTCTGACCACGACCGATACGCCGAGCCTTTCGAGCTCCGGCCCCGATGTCGGTTTCGCGCCGCTCGCCGAAACGGCTAAGGAGGTCGTGGCGGAGCTGCGCAAGGACGGCGCGGACCTTGTCATCGCCCTGACCCACGCGGTTTATCAAAAAGATCTGGAGACGCTGCGTCAGGTGGCCGGTATCGACATTCTGCTCGGCGGTCACGACCACCTCGTTCTGGTGCTCTATGACGGAAAGCAGGCCATCCTGAAGTCCGGCAGCCAGGGTAATTTCGTCGGGATCATGGATCTCACCGTCGACCGGGTCGAGGGCCGGAACGGGCCGCAACTGGTCTGGCAACCGAGCTTCTCGCTAATCAATACAACAGATGTGGAACCGGACCCTGTCCTTGCGGCGAAAGTCTCGGCCTTTAGCTCAAAGCTGGACCGCGAACTTGCGATCGAAGTCGGTGTCACCGAGGTCGCGCTCGATACCCGTCGGGCCTCCGTGCGTTCGGCGGAAAACGCTTTCGGGAATCTGATTGCCGATGCGATGAGGACGGCGACAGGTGCCGATGCGGCGATCACAAACGGTGGCGGTATTCGCGGGGACACCAATTACCCGGCGGGCCGCACGTTGACCCGAAAGGATGTGCTGACGGAATTGCCCTTCGGCAACCGGACGGTGACCATGCGGCTGAAGGGATCGGACCTGCGCGCGGCCCTGGAAAACGGGGTCTCGCAGGTAGAGAAGGGGGCTGGCCGTTTTCCGCATGTTTCCGGCATCAGTTTTGCCTTTGACGGCCGCAAGCCAGCAGGCTCCCGGGTGTCTGAAGTGAAAGTCGCGGATACACCTCTCGATCTCGGCAAGGTCTACGTCATTGCAGTCAACGATTTCATCGCCAGAGGCGGTGATGGCTACACCGCTTTCGAGAAAGGCGAGATCGTCGTCGATGCAAGTTCGGCGCGCCTGATGGCAAGCCAGGTCATCGACTATGTCCAGAAGAGCGGTGGCGTCAAAGCCGGCGTTGAGGGACGGGTGCGCCGCCTGGACTGATGTTCCCGGACTGATCTTCTTGGACTGATCTTTTTGGGGCTGATGCCCTGGGACTGTCTCCCTGCCGTCGCGCCTCTAATTCCTGCTCGGCGCTGGAGGGGGCGCGCTGCACCGCTTATGCTGCGCACGGACTTTGAATTTTTGGGAGGATTCCATGCTGCTCGACGTACGTACCTATACCTGCCGTCCCGGCTCCATCAAAAAACATCTCGAGATTTACGAGAAATACGGCAAGGCGCCGCAGACAAAGCATCTGGGCCAGCCGCTTGCCTACATGGTCACTGAAACCGGCAACCCGAACCAGTATATCCATATCTGGGTCTACGAGAGCGCGGGCGACCGCGAAGCCAAGCGGGCGGCCATGTGGGCCGATCCGGATTGGCTCACTTATACCAAGCACAGCGCGGAATTCGGCGGCCTTGTGGAACAGCAGAACATTCTGATGAAGCCGGTCGATTTCTTCGATATCAAAACCTGACATTGCGTCGCCCTGATCCAGCCGTCCTGTCGGAAATTGCGGTTTCGTGACGGATTTCGGATGTTCGCGGAGCGCTCAATGCGATACGCATGGCGGCTGGATCGGGATGAAACGAAGGGAAGAGCCGGTGGCGAGAGACCTGATTGGCGATAATGTGACGCCGCTGGATGTGGTCCGCGATGCGGCCCCCAATGCGAAACCCCGTTCAGGCTACACGGTGCGTATCCGTGACCTCGTGCTCAACATGTTCATCGGCGTGCATGAGTTCGAAAAGGCGGACCCGCAGCGGGTCAAGATCTCGGTCGACCTGACCCTGGATTATCCGGAAGAGGGTATCGGCAGCCATTACAGCCGGGTCTTCTGTTACGAGACCTTCATCGGTCGTATCCGCATGATCGCCGAAGCGGGACATGTCCTGCTAGTCGAAGGGTTCGCGGAACGGATTTGCGAGCTCGCTTTCGATGATCGCCGCGTGCTGGCGGTAAAGGTCGAGGTCGAGAAGCTCGATATCTTCAAGGATGTCGGCGGCGTCGGCACCCTGATCGAGAAATTCCGTCCGGAAAGCTGAGCCGCCGGAAAGCTGACCCGGAGGAACTTCCGCAGGCCAATCGTTCGTCAATCCGCAGCGAAGCCGCCACGGATTGACGCTGTTTGTTGCGCGCCGCTCCCTAGAGCGCCGCGTTTTTCTTCGCGTAACCCCAATAGAGTTCACGACAACGCGCGGCGATCGGTCCCGGCTGCATTTCCCTGTCCTCGAACCGGGATACCGGGGTGACCTTGGCATGGTTGCCGGTGGACCAGAGCTCATCTGCTTCCCGCAGGTCCTTCGGGGTGACGGTCGCTTCCTCAACGGTCACGCCATCCTCACGCAACAGCTTGATGATGCGCTGGCGGGTAATGCCGTTCAGGAAGGTTCCGTTCGGCACCGGCGTTCTCACCACGCCGTCCTTCGCCATGAAGACGTTGGAGGTGGCGAATTCGGCCACGTTGCCGACCGGATCCAGCATGATGGCATTATCGAACCCGGCTTCGTTTGCTTCGCGCAGGGCCCGACCGGCATTCGGATAAAGGCAGGCGGCCTTGGCATCGGTCGGCGCCTGATCCGGGGCCGCACGGCGCCGGCTGGAGATATGGGCGGAAAAGCCCTTCGGCTCCGGCAGTGGCGATTCGAAGATATGCAGCATGAAGCGCGTGGTTGCCGGGTCCGGATAGATCCAGCCATCCTCGGCCCACATCAGCGGCTTGATATAGAGCGCGGTGTCGGCCGGGAATTTGGCGATACCCTCGCGGGCCAGGCGTTCGATCTCCTCGGCGCTGACCGGGGACTTCATGCCCATCTTTTCTGCCGAGGCGCAGGCGCGCTGGCAATGCCGGTCGAGGTCCGGCGCGGTCCCCTCAAAGGACCGGGCGCCGTCGAAAATCACCGACCCGAGCCAGGTTGCGAGGGTTGCCGGGCCGAGAACCGGCGGATTGCCTTCTTGCCATTCGCCATCGAGATACGTCAGCGACTTCATTGGAATGCTCCAGAATAGATTTTTAGGTCTGGCGGGGGTCAACGGACGCGCCCCGAAATTGGCAACCAGCTTAGCTCGCCGCCCGGCGCAATGCCAATCACGCAATTGTCTCCAGGAAGAGCGGAACAATTTGAGATTGGCCGGGTCGGCGGCTACTCTCCCGGCCATGACACAGCAAGCACCATTCAGGTGGATTTACCACCTCTCGCGCCGGGCCGACTGGGATCGTGCCAAGGCAGCCGGTTCCTACGAAGGCTCCCGTGAGGATACGGCCGACGGATTTTTGCATTTCTCGACGGCACTTCAGGTCGTCGGAAGTGCGGCGAAGCATCGCAGCGGAGAGTCCGGTCTCGTACTGCTCGAGGTGGACAGCGCGGTTCTCGGTGAGCCCCTGAAGTGGGAGCCGGCCCGTGGCGGGGAGCTGTTCCCGCATCTTTACGGCCCGTTGCCGGCCAGTGCTGTTGTCGCCGAATTCGATCTGCCGCTGGGCGAGGACGGTTTGCATGTCTTCCCCGCGATGAAGGCGGAGTAGACGGTTATGCTGGCTGATCTTGCCCTTCCCCTGCTGCGCTGCCTCGATCCAGAGACCGCACACCGTCTTACCGTTCGGGCCTTGTCCGCCGGGCTCGGCCCGTCCACGGGCGGCTGGGTGCCGGATGCACGCCTCGGGCAATCCCTGTTCGGCCTGCGCTTTCCGCACCCGGTCGGTATTGCCGCCGGGTTCGACAAGGATGCGGAAGCCTTTGCCGGCGCCCTGAAGCTTGGCGCCGCTTTTGTGGAAGTCGGCACCATGACGCCGCGCCCGCAGCCGGGCAATCCGCGCCCAAGGCTGTTCCGCTTGCCGGAGGATGGCGCCGTCATCAATCGAAACGGTTTCAATAACAACGGCCTTGAAGCCGGAGCGGCCCGCCTCGCACGCCGTGACCGGACGCAAGGTATCGTCGGGGCCAATGTCGGCGCCAACAAGGGTGTGGAGACACCGGAGAGCGATTATGCGGCAGGCGTCCGGGCGACAGCGCGGCTCGCCGATTACATCACCATCAACGTCTCCTCGCCAAACACGCCCGGTCTGCGGGATTTGCAGGCGCCAGGGCCGTTGCGCGAGTTGCTGAGAGCGGCAAAGGCCGCGCGGGTGGATGTTACGGGCGAAACCGGTCCGGCAATCCTGCTGAAAATTGCTCCCGATCTGGACGATGCGCAGCTTGAGGGGATCGTCGGCGTTGTGCTGGATGAGGGGATCGACGGGATGATCGTCTCCAACACGACCATTGCCCGTCCCGCGAGCCTGAAAGGCGGGAGCAAGGGGGAGATGGGGGGGCTCAGCGGAGCGCCGCTGTTCGAGCCTTCGACAGCGATCCTGGCAAAGACCTATCGGCTGACTGGCGGAAAGCTCCCTCTGATCGGCGTCGGCGGCATCGATTCGGGGGCGGCTGCCTATACCAAGATCAAGGCCGGTGCCTCTCTCGTTCAGCTCTACACCGCTTTGATATATAAAGGACCGGGTCTCGTTCGACGGATTGCCGAGGAGCTTGGCACGCTGCTTGAACGGGACGGTTGTTCCTCCGTTACGGAGGTTATTGGCGTGGAGGCCGGGGCCACGCCCTGAACCGGAAAGGGGACCGCGCAGTTGCGTCACGTCCTGATCGTTAGCTTCTATCTGTTTCCCGCCATCGCGATTGCGGTACTGGCGCCGGTTATCCCGTTCATCGGTATGCCGGGATGGGGGGCAGGTCTGCTCCTGCTCACCGTCGCGAGCCTCGTGCATATGGGGATGTCGGTGAAGGCCTCCCGGGAATCCTCTGAGCGTCAGCTGGAGGTGCTGGCGCACGAGCTGGCCGTCACCCGGCATGATCTGGATGCCGCGCGTGAGGAAGTTTCCGCCATCCGGGAGACCATAGAAGCCATGCCGGACAGCGGACATGTGGTGTCCGAGCTGAAGGTTCTGCAGGGCCTGCTTGGACAGCTTTCCGCGAAGGCGCCGGATAAACCCAAACCGAAACCCGCCGCGGCCGCCAAACAGAAGCCGAAAGAAGATGCGGGGCTACCCGCTGTTGCCGCCGCATCCGGGGCGAGCGAGCCGCTGCTGCTGATCGACGATGACGAGGTGCTGACCATCGTGGAGCAGGCGCTCCGGGAAGACCGGGTCGATCTCTATCTCCAGCCGATCGTCAGCCTGCCGCAGCGCAAGCGGAAATTCTACGAATGCTTCTCCCGTATCGTCGATGATCGCGGCCGGGTTATCATGCCGGAGCAGTATATTCCGGTCGCTGAATCAGCCGGACTGGTCGCCGTCATCGATAATATGCTGCTGTTCCGCTGCATTCAGCTGGTGCGCCGGGCCGTGCGCGGGCAGCCGGGTCTCGCCTTTTTCTGCAACATCTCCGACAGCTCGCTGACGGATGTCGACTTCTTCACCGACTTCATCGAATTCCTGAGCGACAATCAGAAGCTGACGCCGAACCTGCTTTTCGAATTCGAGCAGGAAGCGATCGTCAATCCGACCTACGAGACTCAGGTCAATCTGCAGCGTTTGCAGGATCTGGGCTTCCATTTCTCGCTCGACCAGGTGCGTACGCTGGATCTCGATCTGCCGCATCTGGCGGATCTCGGCTTCAAATACATCAAGGTCGGAGCGCATATGCTGCATGAGCTGGCCCGGGGCGACGATCCGCAGCTCGACATGGGACGCTTCAAGGGCGCTCTCGACCGGTGCGCCATGGACCTGATTGTCGAGAAGATCGAGTCCGAGGACATGTTGCGCGACCTGCTCGATCTAAAAATCGACTTCGGTCAGGGCTATCTGTTCGGAGAGCCTCGGCCGACCACCGCCCCCGCCAAATAAGTTTGCGGCCCCGTGCCGCGAGCCTGTTTTGAAATCCTCATCACGCCCGGAGTCTGGGAATGACCACGCCTTTGTCCGCCTTTGCCGAGATCGCCGACCGTTATGACGGGTTCATCTTCGATGTCTGGGGCACGCTTTATGACGGCGGAAACGCTTTCCCGGAGGCACTTGAAACCGTCAGGGCTCTGGCCGGCATGGAGAAGAAGTTGCTGGTGTTGTCCAACTCGCCGCGCATTCCCGCCATTGTCGGCGAGCGTCTGACGGGCATCGGGTTCGATCTGGCCTGGTTCAGCGAAATCGTCACTTCCGGCGGCATGGTGGCGGATATTGTTGGCGGTCGGCGCGATGCGGAAGCGGCGGCACTTGGCGAGCGGGTGTTGTGGCTGGGCCGGGGCCGTTTCCCGGACACGGTGCCGGACGGCTCCTTCACCGTGGTGGAGAGCGTCGAGGAAGCGGACTGGATTTTGAACGCGGGGCCGGACGGCCCGGAATCCCGCCTGGAAGATTATGAAAGCCAGCTATCGGGCTCCGTTGCGCGTAATCTGCCAATGATCTGCGCCAATCCGGACAAGTCGGTCATTCATGGCGGTGCGCGGCATATCTGTGCCGGTGCAATGGCGGAACGGTATGAGGTAATGGGCGGCGCGGTCCGCTATTTCGGCAAACCCTATCCAGAGATCTTCGCACGCTGTCTCGACCGTATCGGTCTCCCGGCGGAGCGTGTCCTGGTCGTCGGCGATAATCTGGAGACAGATATTCTCGGCGCCAACCGCACGGGTATCGACAGCCTGCTGCTGGGCTGCGGTATTCATGCCGCAGCGCTCGCAGAAACTGCTGACGCCGGCGAAGGTCTTGATGCATTGACCACAAGCCATGGCGCACGCCCGACTTACTTCTCGGACGTGCTTGCCTGGTGATGCGGAGGCTAGTGGGCGGTGTCTCCGGGACCCTGATCGCTGAGCGCGTATTGCTTTTGCTCGACGGCAAAGCGCTGCAGGGCGATGTCGAGATAGCCGGGAATCGGTTCCTGCCTGCTTTCGCCTAATCCCGGTGCCGGGGCTGCGCTTAGCGCATCCTCGATATTATCCACAACCAGACGGAAATATGTCAGCAGGAAGACGCGCAATGCGGATGACATGCTCGATTCCTGCCGTCGCTCGGCAACCATGGTACAAAGCCCGTCCATGCCGATCGATTCTCTCTTGCAGATATCGGAGAGGCCATTCCAGACTTGAGCTTCCAAACTGACGCTTGTGCGTCTATGACCGATCGTGACGTTCTTCCTGATCCGGTCGCTCCCTATTACGCGTGCCACTCCTGATGCTCCCGATTTACTTAAGCACACAACTGTATGGTTAACGTGCCGCATTTCTACTGGTAGTGCAATATCGATCATCATCTTCGCGTTTGAGGCGTTTGAACGCTGGGTTTAATTGGTTGTCAGAGCCGATTGCCGGAGTTGCTTTGCAGAGTGATCACGGGGCTTTATGATCTGTCTGAAACTGGCGAGCAGAAGGAATCTGCCCATGAGTGCGAACGGTGAGGGACAACTGGATAAGGTTGGCTGGCAATTGCTGCGTGTCTTGCAGGAGGACGCCCGGCTTTCCTTCAGTGAACTTGGCCGCAGGGTCGGCTTGTCGTCTCCTGCCATCGCTGAGCGGGTCCGCCGGATGGAGGATGCTGGGATCATCACCGGCTACCGGACCACGGTGAATCCGGACAAGCTCGGATATCCGACAACGGCCTTCATTCATCTGAAGACCTCGGGCGAGCACTATAACAAGATCGCGACTGTTGCTCACACATTGAGCGAAGTGCTCGAGTGCCACCATGTCACCGGGCAGGACAGTTACATGATCAAGGTGATTGTCTCCTCGATGGTGCATCTGGAGCATGTGATCTCCCAGATGCGTAAGTACGGCGAGACGACAACCTCCATCGTTCTGTCTTCGCCGGTGAAAGGCAAGATGATCGCGGCCGGGCCGAGCGTCAGGGTCGGGCCTGCCATGCCGCCGATGTTCCTGGTCGAGAACGAGTAGGCAACCGGCGGTCCCAGGCAGAAGCATCAGGCCCGTGGCCCCGGCTTTGACCTGAATCCGCTTGACTGAAAAATAGGGCTCGCGTATATGCCCTGCTTCCTCGTGGAGCCCGGCTCCGCGAAATCCAATTCTATTGTGTTGACCGAGGATTAGAAAAATGGCGCGTCGTTGCGAAATCACCGGTAAGGGTGTCCAGACCGGCAACAATGTGAGCCACGCGAACAACAGGTCGCGCCGCCGGTTTCTGCCGAACCTGCAGCAGACCTCGCTGATGAGCGATGCGCTCGGCAAGATGGTCCGCCTGCGTCTGACCACGCATGCGATCCGGTCCATCGAACATAATGGCGGCCTTGATGCCTACATGCTGAAAGCGAAGAACGCGCAGCTCGGCCTCGAAGCCCGCGCGCTGAAGCGCCGCATCGTGAAGGCTGCTGCCGCAAAAGCCGCTGCCTAATACGGCTTAGCCAAGTTTGTTTGGTTATGGAAAACGCCGGCGTCAGCCGGCGTTTTCTTATGTCTGGTCCTGGTCGGTCTCGTTGGGACTAGATCTTTTCCAGCCCACACCAGTCGGCGATGAACAGAGCCATGGCCGCCGTCACCCGGCGGACTGAAGGCAGGTTCACCCGCTCGTCGAAGCCGTGCACGTTCTCCGCGATCGCTCCATAGACATAGCTCGGCGTCTGGTTATAGAGGCCATGGAAGCGCGAATCCGTCAGCGCAGTCGACGATCGGCGTCCGAGCGGTGCTCCGAACACTGTTTCATGGCAGCGGTCGAGCAGGGGCTCGCCCGGCGTTCCTTCCGGCACTTCGTATCCCGGTGACAGGAAACCCTGCCATTCGATTTCCGGCGGATTGTTCGCCAGGAAGGTGTGGGACTTCGAGGCATTGGCAATCGTCTCCGTCAGCCGGGCCTGGATGGTCGCCGGATCGACGCCCGGATAGAGCCCGACGCGAACTTCGAAGGTGCACCATGCCGGGACGCTGGAGGTCCAGTCGCCACCCTCGATCTGCGAGATCACCACATTCAGTGGGTGGGGGTTGTCCTTGAAGGCCGGGTGCTTGTTCTCCGGCAGATTCCATTCGTCCTCAAGCGCGTGCAGGGCGCTCCAGAGAGGGATGCAGGCCTCGATCGCGTTCTGGCCGCTGCCCGCATGGGCGACATGGACCGGAATGCCGGCGACCTTGACCCGCATCCAGACCACGCCAACCTGCGCTTGCGTGAAGGTCTCACCAGTCGGCTCCGGGATCAGTACCGCATCGGCCTTGTAGCCCCGCACCAGCGTCGAGAGCGCGCCATTGCCGGTGCATTCCTCTTCGATCACCGACTCGAAATGCACGATGCCGCCCGGGCGGTAGCCCGCACGCTTCAGGGCTTCCATGGCAAAAAGCGCGCTGACGGTGCCGGTCTTCATGTCCCCGGCGCCACGGCCATACATCCAGTCGCCGTCGATCTCGGCGCCGAACGGTGCCCGGGTCCACATCTTCTCCGGCCCGATCGGGACCACGTCCACATGCCCGTTCAGGATCAGCGATCTGCCTTTCGGATTTTCCGGCCGCCAGGAAGCGACGACGGTCAGGGCATTCTCGTAAGAGACATCGACGGGTGAAAATCCGGGATGTTTGGCAATCTCGTCGGGATCGATATGCCACATGTCCACGGCATAGCCGAAATCCCGTGCGGCACGGGCCATCAGATCCTGCGCCGACGCTTCCTGCCCGCGCGTCGAGGGGCAGCGCACCAGCTCCTGGCTAAGCTGTAGCTGCTCATCGAAACCTGCATCGACGGCACGTATGATTTCGGCTGCAACTGATTGTTCGGGCATGGGGATCTCCTATCCTTGCGGCAGAAGTATCGCCATGCCCGGACTGGAGGGACAAGCAGCCCATAGTCATCAGTGTGTTTCGCGATCAGCCGGAGCGGGTTTTTGCGCCGGACACCTCGAACAGCACCCAGATCGCGGCGGAGAGTGTCAGGGCGGCGCCGCCTTGGTGCGCGGCTCCTAATGTCACGGGCACCTGTGCGAGCAACGTCGAAATACCAAGCGCGACCTGGATCGCACTCATGCCGGCGAGGCTATGGATGGCAAGGCGGGTGCGCGGGGCGATGTCGGTGGCACGCATTGCCCGGACCAGCAACCAGACGATGCTGGCGAAGGTCAGGATGGCGATGATGCGGTGATTGAATTGCACCGCGGCCGGGTTTTCGAAGAAATTGATCCAGAACGGTTCGGCGAAGCCATAGTCCGGCGGGACCACATGGCCGTTCATCAAAGGGAAGGTGTTGTAGATCAGACCTGCGTCCAGCCCGGCGACGAAGGCTCCGGCGACAGAGGTGATAGCGATCAGATGCAGTGCCGCGACAGCATGGCGGCGGTACTTGCGGTTGGTCTCGGAGGGTGTCCGGATCAGCCCGAGCGTCGTCCGGATCAATGTGGCGAGGATCAGCAGGGCCACGCCGAGATGGATCGCCAGCCGGTACTGGCTCACGGCCGGATTGTCGACCAGGCCGCTCTTCACCATCCACCAGCCGATACCGCCCTGCAGAGCGCCGAGCAGAAACAGGAAGCCGAGCCGGGGATAGAGCGCCCGGCGGATATGGCCGGTCAGGGCCAGCACAAGGAAAGGGAGGGCAAAGGCGATGCCGATCAGCCGGCCCCAGACCCGGTGCAGATATTCCCAGAAGAAGATGTGCTTGAAGTCGTCGATGGTCATCCAGGCGTTCACCTTCTGGAACTCTGGTGTGTCCTGGTAGAGCGAGAAGACCCGGTACCATTCGGGCTCGCTCATTGGCGGCAGCCAGCCAATCAGCGGGCGCCATTCGACCATCGAAAGTCCGGACTCCGTCAGGCGCGTGATGCCGCCGATAACGATCATCAGGAACACCATGACGGCGACGCCGGAAAGCCACCAGGCAACGGGCCGGTCGGTTGCCGCATGTTCCGGCAGGGCCGGGCTGTAGGATCGACTGGACGCGCTCACTCCGCACTCCGCACTCCGTTCAGGACCGCTGGAATGTGGCGTTATTGCCCGGAAAGGTCAAACCGGTCGGTCGCGACGCTTCGGCGCAGGCTGCCGCGACTCAATGGGGCTTTGTTGCCATAATGACCCAGCCTTCGCCGACATCCCGTTCCGGAGCATCAGGGGGGGTATCGTCGTTGTTCACGGTGGCGGCGATCACCAGGCAATTCTCATAGGGACCATGGACTGACCAACCAAGTGCAGAAAGGTATGCTTTCCGCTTATCTGCCTGGCCTTCTGTCTGGCAAATCTCTGTACGCACTGTATTGGCCATCATACTGCTCCCTTGCAGTATTTGTCGGTGTCCGTCCTCATCTGCGCAGCGATCGCATTGGCCGGGCCTGGGCTGCGATCCAGATTGACCCGTACTTTTTCGGCGCTGTCGGATCCCTTAAATCTGGACTGGGTTGTGTTGTCGAGATTTGGGGTGTCGTCCACAAGTGCGTGCCAGCCAGCAATCTGTGCCGGCGTCATTGTTCCGATCCCCGGCGAGACACATGTGACGACACTGTTGATATTCTTCAAAGTGTTCGCGGCCGCATCGTTGGTGGCGCGATTTTCGATTTCAACCCTCAGTTTGGGAGCAAGAATTTCTGCCGCTTTTCCTGTCGCGAAAAACTGACGTAAATCCACGGAGGTCTCCAATGGGGCGCTGAAGTCGCCGTTCATCTCGATACGGGCAAGGGTAGATCCATATTTATCAACCTGGTCCTTCTCGCGACCCATGCTCTCGTTCAGAGGGATCACCGACATTTCCTTGCGCTTGTAGCCAAGGCTAATGGCGGTAGGGACTTCGGCCTGGAATTTAAGGTTGAGTCCGAATGACGTGCTCGTCCCGAAGAACATCGCCCGGCGTTTACCTTTGAGGTCGTTGGCGTTTCCGATTTTGGCTTCGGGATTACCACCGGTGGCGAGCAGAGCGGCGTTACCCGTTGCGTAGAGTTGGTTGATCTTCGGGCTGAAGAATGAGAGGTCCGCATCCAGATCGGATACGATCGGCGGGGTGCCGCCAGTCTCGACATATTGCGGGCCAGCGACGAATTCGTTGCGGTCATAGCCGATATTCCCGTTTCCAAGAACGGCATCGTATCCGATGTCGATCTGTGTCGCCGTCACGAACAAGACGTTTTCTTCCGCATTGGCGCAGGCTCCAAGGGCAAACAGCACCGCACATGGAATAAAATGTTTCCGATACGACAATCTTGCCATTCTTCCGTTCCCCATGAGTGACTACTCCCCGTTGATTGAGTGCGGTCGGGCAATCTCCGCAATCGGATTACCCTGGATCAGACTGTTGTTATTGATGGCGGCGAGCCCCACCTCGCCGTACCCGATGGTGATGTCGGTTTCGGTTTCGGATGCGATGATGGAAAATCCGTAGGTTTCGACGAAAACGACGGTCCCTGAATCTTTCCGCACATGCGTAGGCAGGGAGGTGTAGAGCACTAACCGATGACCTTCGATGGGCCGTGGTAGGGATGCATGATTATCCGCTGCCGGCTCGATCGTGGAAGGCAATGGGCACTCGCTTCTGAGTGCGGCGTCTCTGAAGCGCTGAAAGCCGATGCCACCCGAGATGGCGCCAAAGCCGGAATGAATTGCGATACCCAGGCTCGAGATCTCGACCGGGTGGAGCAGGTTGCAGGCTTGTTCTGTGATGCCAGTTGGTGTGGAGCGCACGAGGCTGGGACCGATCACCACCCGTTTGCCTGTGTCATCAATAAAACTGAGCGAACATGCGGTAAGGGCAGGCAAGATAAGCGCAGCAACAAGCCTGTGCGCGACACTTGCGCCGGGTAGAAAATGGCAAATACGTAGATCTTTGAACTCGGTCATGCGCAGTTATCATTTTCTACTTTACTGCGAACTTTGTTATTAAATTTTAACGTAAAGATCAATGGAATTTCGAAAAATATTTTTTTTGATATAGGAGGTGTACATGGATCAGTCGTTTATTTTGGCTGCACTGTTCCTTGAAGACCCGCCCGCAGCTTTGGAGCGGCAGGTGGCGAAATTCATTGATTACCTCTGATCGGGAGATGATAAACTGCTCAATCAATGCAGGCGAAACTCGACGTCCGCGTGGTTGAAGTTCGCCACTCCAGTCAGGGAGCCGGCGGAAATTTGTACGGAATGGATCGGGGCTTCGATATTCAGGCGCCAATGGTCGAGGAAGCGGCGCAGGCGGGGGAACTTAGGAATCACATCGTGGGTTTGCCAGATGAAGCTTTGCAGGAGATCCGGATAGTCCGGCATGCGGTAAAGGATCTCGGCGGTGGTCACGCGGCGCTCAAACAGAACAACTGGCTCGATCGACATATAGCGACTCCACATGTTGCGTCTGGGGAAAGCTTGGGTTAGAAACGCCTCACATTTCAATAAATAAATTAAATCAATGTATTAGCAGCGCTGCACGTGGATTGCTGCTTGTCTCTGGCATGTCGAGGCCTGAATTCGCTTGGCAATGCGCCGCGTGGTCACCATGTGTCCCGTCAGGATTCAATATGCTCCCGCCCAAGGGCGCCGGACTCAGCTTTTTTCCTCACGTTCGGTGCCATTTCCTTGACAGTTGAAGTGCCATTCCTTACATCGTCAGCACTCGCCAATGGTGAGTGCTAATAATTTGGGTTCGCCATGGCGAGCACTCAATAGAAACGTCACTCAGAGATGAGTCATTCGGAGGTTTTGGCATGAAATTCAGGCCATTGCATGACCGGGTCGTAGTCCGTCGCCTTGAAGGCGAGGAAAAAACGGCCGGGGGCATAATTATTCCCGATTCCGCCAAGGAAAAGCCGATGCAGGGCGAAGTCGTCGCTGCCGGCACTGGCGCGCGCGATGAGAACGGCAAGGTACAGCCGCTGGACGTCAAGGCAGGTGATGCCGTGCTGTTCGGAAAATGGTCGGGTACGGAAGTCAAGATCGACGGCGAAGAGCTGCTGATCATGAAAGAGTCCGACATCATGGGTGTTCTGGAATCCTAAGAAAGGGCTGATCCATCATGGCTGCTAAAGAAGTTAAATTCGGCACCGACGCACGGACCCGCCTTCTGGCTGGTGTCGACGTGCTCGCGAACGCCGTCAAGGTTACGCTCGGCCCGAAAGGCCGTAACGTTGTTCTCGACAAGTCCTTCGGTGCCCCGCGCATCTCCAAGGACGGCGTGACCGTTGCGAAAGAAATCGAACTTTCAGACAAGTTCGAAAACATGGGCGCACAGATGGTGCGTGAAGTTGCTTCCAAGGCGAACGACATCGCTGGCGACGGCACCACCACTGCTACAGTTCTGGCTCAGGCCATCGTGCGCGAAGGCTCCAAGGCCGTCGCCGCTGGCATGAACCCGATGGACCTGAAGCGCGGCATCGATCTGGCGATCGAAGCTGTTGTGGCTGACATCGAGAAGCGCGCCAAGAAAATCTCCACGACTGATGAAGTCGCGCAGGTCGGCACCATCTCCGCCAACGGCGAAGTCGAAATCGGCGCAATGATCGCCAAGGCGATGGAGAAAGTCGGCAACGAGGGCGTCATCACGGTTGAAGAAGCCAAGTCCCTGCACACCGAACTCGACGTTGTCGAGGGCATGCAGTTCGACCGCGGCTATCTCTCCCCGTATTTCGTCACCAACGCTGACAAGATGACCTGCGAGCTGGAAAGCCCGTACATCCTGTTGCACGAAAAGAAGCTCTCCAACCTGCAGGCTATGCTGCCGGTTCTCGAGCAGGTCGTGCAGTCCAGCCGTCCGCTGCTGATCATTGCCGAGGACGTCGAGGGCGAAGCCCTGGCGACCCTGGTCGTGAACAAGCTGCGTGGTGGCCTGAAGGTCGCTGCCGTCAAGGCTCCGGGCTTCGGCGATCGCCGTAAAGCGATGCTGGAAGATATCGCCATCCTCACCGGTGGCACCGTGGTCAGCGAAGACCTCGGCATCCAGCTCGAAAACGTGTCCCTGGAAATGCTCGGCACTGCCAAGCGCGTCCAGATCACGAAGGACGAAACCACCGTTGTCGACGGTGCCGGCGAGAAGACCGACATCGAAGCACGCTGCAACCAGATCCGGGCCCAGGTCGAGGAAACTTCCTCCGACTATGACCGTGAGAAACTGCAGGAGCGTCTCGCGAAGCTGGCTGGCGGCGTTGCCGTTATCCGCGTCGGTGGTGCTACCGAAATCGAGGTGAAGGAGCGCAAGGATCGTGTCGACGACGCGATGCATGCAACCCGCGCCGCGGTTGAGGAAGGCATTGTCCCGGGCGGTGGTACCGCTCTGCTCTATGCCGTGAAGGCGCTTGCTTCCCTCAAGACGGATAACGAAGACCAGAAGATCGGCATCAACATCGTGCGCAAGGCCATCCAGGTCCCGGCACGTCAGATCGCTGATAACGCCGGTGAAGACGGCGCGGTCATCGTCGGCAAGATGATGGAGTCGAAAGACAGCGACTGGGGCTTTGATGCGCAGAAGGGCGAGTTCACGAACCTCGTCAAAGCCGGCATCATCGATCCGGCCAAGGTTGTGCGCTCTGCTCTGCAGAATGCCGGTTCCGTTGCTGGTCTGCTGATCACCACGGAAGCCATGGTTGCCGAAAAGCCGGAGCCTAAGGGTGCCGGTGGCGGTATGCCGGGCGGCGGCATGCCTGACATGGGCGGCATGGGCGGCATGGGCTTCTAAGCCAAGCCTCCAGATACCTTTACGAGAAACCCTCCAGGGCTTGCCCTGGAGGGTTTTTTTGTGCCGTTTGTTGGTCCTGTGCCGGTCAGGAGAGGCCCGTGCTGGCGACGATGTACAAGCCGAGGATGAGGACGCCCGCGAAGAAAACCTGCCGGAAGCGGGCCTCCGACAGATATCCGCGGATCTTGCGTCCGAGCACCATCCCGAGGACGGCGGGGATCAGACCGAGTGCGGATGCGAGGCCGAGCTCCGGGTTGATATGCGTGCCGTGCCCGAGCGCGAGGGCCAGAGCCGCCGTGGACAGCATGAACAACATGCCCATGGCCTGAACCAGCATGTCCCGGTGCATTCCCATCGCCTGTAGATAGAGCACGCCCGGAACCATGAAGGAGCCTGTCATTCCAGTCAGGATGCCATTGGTTATTCCGAACAGCGGGCCGCTCTGGAACGCGGTGCGCGCCGACATCGAAAACCGGAAGCCGGCAAGGCCGGTGGCGGCATAGGTGATCAGCAACAGGCCGAGCTGGGCGGAGAGATAGGATAGATCAATGCGGCTGAGGGCCTGGGCGCCGATCCAGATCGTTACCGTGGCCGTGAGCAGAAAAGGCCAGGTCTTTCGCAGGATTTCCCGCATGTGCCCGCCGACGGCGGCTTGCCAGAGATTGGTCGCCAGTGACGGGACGATGAGCAGGGCCATGGCGCTGGGCAGATCGAGCAGCAGCGTCATCAGGCCGAGCGTGATGGTGGGAAGCCCGAGCCCGATCACGCCTTTGACCGTGCCGGCGAGGAAAAATGTCGCGGCGGCCGCGGCGAGAAGCGTTGGGTCTTGCATGGCCTCAGTCTAGCCGGTCTTGCCGGCGCGGCAATGCGCGGTGTCAGATCAGACCAAGGGCTCGGCATTTTTGCAGGCAGGCATCCGGCCCATCGAAGAGATGTGTCTCGAAGCCGAGCGCCTTGGCGGAAGCTATATTCGCGGCACTGTCATCGATGAAGAGCGTGCGTTCCGGGGTGATTCCGAACCGGTCGATACAGAGCTGGAAGATCGCCGGGTCCGGCTTCTTCATGCGTTCGGCGCCAGAGACCACGACGTCCTCAAATTCGTTCAGGAAGTCGAACCGCCGGCGCGTATCGTTGAAAGTCTCGACACCGAAATTCGTCAGCCCGTAGATCCTGGTGCCTGCCGCTTTCATCTGCCGTTTGGCGGCGACGACGGGCTCGATCGCGCCCGGGATCATCTCCTGGAAACGCTCATAGAAGGCCCGGATCTGGCAGGCATGTTCCGGGTGTTGCGGGATCAGTATCGCGATCTGCTCCTCCGGGCTGCGGCCGAGATCATGCTGGACGTGCCAGTCCATGGTGCAGACGTCCGTCAGGAATCGGGTCACGCGCTCTTCATCGGCGGAGCCGTCTTCTTTCATGAAGATGCTGCGATAAAGGTGACGGGGATCCCATTCGATGAGGACGTTTCCAACATCGAACAGAACGGCGTCGATGGCCGTCATTATTGTTCCTTCCGGCTTTCGGCGATCTCAAGAATGAGAGAGGAAATGTTCAGGTCGCCCTGGGAGCTGTCCAGGAGGGATTGCCAGTGCTCGGCATTGTTGGCGAGCCCTTTCAGGTCCATGCCGACCGTGCGGGCCAGCTCCAGTGCCTGATTGGCCAGCTCAGCCTGCTCGCGAACGGTGCGGCCGGCCCGAAATTCGCGGTCGGCCATGCGGCGCCCGCTTTCCGACAGTACGGCACCGCCTACAGCACTGTCGGCGAGGGCCGCCAGCAAGGCGTCGGCTTCGACCCCGGAGGCAGCGGCCAGCGCCAAGCCTTCAGCGAGGGCCTGGACCATCTGGCCATGGATGGCGGCTCCGCAGGTCCGGATTGCCTGACCCGAGCCGACCGGTCCTGCATGCAGGACTTTGGTTCCGAGAGCATTGAGGAAGGGCCAGATCCGGGCGAGCGCCATGTCGGTGCCGCCAATGGAGATGGTTCCGCCCAGCGCGGTTTCGGTCACCGGTGCGTCGAGCCAGATACGGCCGCTTTGCCGCACACGATCTGCGAATTTCCGGGTCGGCTCCGGCGGGGTTTCGCCGATATCGACGATCAGGCCGTCCGGTGGTGTCCCGTGCAATACGCCATAGCGATCTTCTTCCAGGTCGAACACGACCCGTTCGAGTGCCGCGTCGCTGTTAACGGCGATCAGGGTTGCTTCGGTGTAGCGGGCAACATCGCGGGGACAGGGCTCGACCTCGATCAGGGGATGGGCTTCCCCAAGCGCGGCGGCTTTCTCTGTGTTCTGGGTCCAGACATGCAGGCGCGCACCTGCATCCGTCAGTTTGCGGGCGACTGCGAGGCCGCGCCGGCCGAGGCCGACGAGACCAATTCTGCGTCCATCGAGCGGTTTTGGGGCTGGCATGATGCCGCCCGTCTCCTCAGGGTCTAGCGTAGCGCGCGGCGGATCCGCGCTCGATCGCCGCGGCGGTCAGCCGGTCGACATTGAGTTCATGGCGGAGCATTTCGAGAAACCGCAGTTCTTCCTGGGTTGCCGTGCCATCGGCAGCGACGACATCGCAGGCCAGAGCGTATGCGGTCGCGCGGAGTTTCTCCGGCAAGGTACGCTTGATTTGGTCGACAGCGGCATCAAGGCCGTCCGTTTCACTCAACAGATCGATCGCCGAGCTGGCGATCTGACCGAAATTGCCGGTCTCGAAATCCTGGAAGATTGGCAGCACGTTGATGATCTCGCCGATCGTGTTCAGCTCTTCGTCATCGACATTGCCGTCTGCGGCCGCACTCAGGACCATGGCATAAATCAGGGCGGAGTGGGTTGTGATCATCGCTCGCCTGGCTCTCTAAATTACGTGTACGCCCAAGGATATAGCGGCTCACGACCATTAGCGATACCCCGGAGTGGGGCTGGCGGTGCAATTCCGCACGGCTCCGGATCAGTGTCGTGGCACAACGCATCTTCCTTGTGCTTGGTTCTCGGCGCTAGTCTGGCTTTGGAACAAGGCACAAACGAGGCAGATGGGGGTCGATGCTGTGGCGAAATTACCAGAAGATCCGTTCGAAAAGGGCGGCATAGTCGGGTTTGCGGAGGATCTCCGTGCCGGCCGGACCAGCAGCGAGGCCGCTACGCTGGCCTGTCTTGAGCGGATCGATGCGCTTGATAGCAAAATCGGCGCCTTCCAGCATGTGGCCGCCGAAAGCGCCTTGCGCACCGCCCAGGCGATGGATGGCCTGTTGCGTGCGGGTACCGATCTGGGCCCGCTGATGGGGGTGCCGATGGCGGTGAAGGACATCTATGCCGTCGAGGGCATGCCGACCACGAACGGCTCCCTGATCGAGTCTGCGGACATCACCGGCCCCGAGGGCAGCTACGTGAAGTCCCTGAAGCGCGGCGGTGCCGTGGTCCTTGGCAAGACCAAGACCGTGGAATTCGCCCTCGGTGCGACCGGTGTCAACGAAGCGCGCGGCACACCCTGGAACCCGTGGGATCTCGATACACACCGCTTTCCCGGCGGCTCTTCCAGCGGTTCAGCGGCCGCGACGGCGGCCGGAATGTGTGCCTTTGCGCTCGGCTCGGACACCGGCGGCTCGATCCGCATTCCGGCGGCGCTCTGCGGTCTGTTCGGCCTGAAGACCAGTGTCGGCCTGATCCCGACCGACGGGGTGTTTCCGCTTTCGCCGACGCTCGACAGTCTCGGGCCGCTTTGCCGAACTGCGGCGGATGCGGCACTTGTCCATGGCGCGACCTCCGCCATACCGATGCCGCAGCCAGCGGCGGCAAGTGCGTTGCGCCTCGGGGTGCCGCGGGACTTCTTCTTTGAGGATCTTGACGATGCGGTCGCCGGTTGCGTGGAGAAGGCCCTTGCGGCGCTCCGCGAGGCGGGCGTGGAACTGGTCGAGCTGACAGCGGAAGATCTGCCGGACCCGCGTGAGCGGGAGACGGTTTTCCCGACCATTGTCGGCCCGGAAGTGCTTGCAAGCCTCGGCATTGACCGGTTCACCGCCGGGCGGGACGGGATGGACAGTGTGACGGCAATGCGTGCCGCTATCGGGCTGGATGTTTCAGCGGTCGATTATGCCCTGGCCTGTCGCCGACACGCGGCGTTGAAACCGCTTGCTGACAAGGCTTTGCGCAATCTCGACGGGATTGTCATGCCGGCAACGCCAATGGTCGCGATGCCGCTTGCCGATCTGCAGGCGCCGGAAGGTGCCGCGCGTTCGATGGCGGCGTCCCGCAACACGCAGCCGGGCAATCTCTGGAACCTTTGCGGGATTTCCCTGCCGGTGCACCAGTACGGCTCGGGCCTGCCGGTGGGCCTGCAGATCCTTTGCCGTCACGGCATGGATGCGCATGCTCTGTCGGTCGGTCTTGCTGTCGAGGCCATCGTTGGCCGACCGGGATCGCCGGTCCTGGCCGCCGTTGTCTGACGGAAGGTTGGCTAGCCGGGCCTAGTGCCCGGTGCCGACCTGTCCGGTCTTGAGGTCATAGTCGGTCGCAACGCCGTAAGTCGGATCTTCATCGTCGCGCTCTTCCACGAGCTGACCGGCCTTGCCGAGAAGGATCTTGCAGTCGCGGCTCAGATGCCGGAGCTGCAGCCGCTTGCCGAGCTCGTCATAGCGCGTGGCGAGGCTTTCGATGGCCTGCAGGCCGGAATGGTCGACGACGCGGGAATTCATGAAGTCGATCACCACGCGGTCGGGATCTTCCTTTGGCGTGAACTGGGAGAGGAAGCTTTCCGTCGAGCCGAAGAAAAGCGGTCCTTCCAGGCTGTAGATCTTGGCTCCGGAGACATCGATGCCCGAGACGGCATGCATCCGGGTGGCCGCGTTCCAGGCATAGAACAAAGCTGACAGGATCACGCCGACGATCACCGCGACCGCGAGGTCCGTCATCACGGTGACGGCGGTGACGAGCACGATCAGCAGTGCGTCCTTGCGCGGGATGCGGCGCATGATCATGAGGCTCTTCCAGGCGAAGGTGCCGATCACCACCATGAACATCACACCGACCAGGGCCGCCAGCGGGATCTGCTCGATCAGGCCGGAGGCGAACAGGATGAAGCTGAGCAGGAACAAAGCGGCCGAGATGCCGGAGATCCGGGTGCGGCCACCGGATTTCACGTTGATCACGCTTTGCCCGATCATGGCGCAGCCGCCCATGCCGCCGAAGAACCCAGTCACCGTGTTCGCGATGCCCTGGGCCAGACATTCCTTGGAGGCGCCGCCCTTGGTCTCTGTCATGTCGGCGACGACGTTCAGGGTCAGCAGGCTCTCGATCAGGCCGATGGCGGCGAGGATCAGGGAATAGGGCAGAATGATCTGCAGCATCTCGAGCGACAGCGGCACCATCGGGATATGGAAGGCCGGCAGGCCGCCCTTGATGCTCGCCAGATCGCCGACCCGCGGCAGGTCCAGATTGAAACCGATGACAATCAGCGAGACGATGCCGACAGCGGCAAGCGGTGCCGGAATGAATTTGGTAATGCGCGGCACCACGTAAATCAGCGCCATGGTGAGCGCGGTAAAGCCGAGCATGAGATAGAGCGGCTCGCCGGTCATCCACTCCATGCCGCCGTCCGGTGTCTTCATCTTGAACTGGCCAAGCTGGGCCAGGAAAATGACGATCGCGAGGCCGTTGACGAAACCGAGCATGACCGGATGCGGTACCATGCGGATGAATTTGCCCCAGCGCATGACGCCGGCGATCATCTGCAGCAATCCCATCAGCACGACGGTGGCGAACAGATATTCGACGCCATGCCGGATCACCAGATCGACCATGACGACCGCCAGCGCGCCTGTGGCGCCGGAAATCATGCCCGGGCGGCCGCCGATAAGGGCGGTGATGAGACCGACGATGAAGGCCGCGTAAAGACCGACCAGCGGATGCACATGCGCGACGAAGGCGAAAGCGACGGCTTCCGGCACCAGTGCGAGGGCAACGGTCAGGCCTGCCAGGACATCAGCCTTGAACTGGAGCGGGGTCAGCTTTTTGTCCCCGTCGTTTTTTCCTGTCATGGAAGACATAAGCGATTTCATCGCTGGCAACATGGGAGCGCGTCTCATTCGTTAGCTTTGGTTTCGGGGAGTCCGACGCTCACTCTTCCGTCCCCGGGCGGTTTCTCCGGGCACGCAGGAGAGAGCATCATCTGCCGCACTTATTACAGAATCGCACGATTGTCTCAATGGAATTGTGCAACGCAACATTGCATGCGTGGCTTGCGCGACTCAGGATGCTTTTAACGAACTATCTGAAATTAATGAACTTTAAATTAATAGGGGCCAGTTTGTGTTGCCGGTGGGGTGGGGCGGATTTGCAGTTGCTCACCTTCCGGACCGCTTGCGGGGTGTGGTCAAGCAGCCGTAATGCTCTGGAATTTCCTTTGATCCGGCAGCCCGGACGCGAACGTAAGAGGTCATAAACTTCGGAGCCTGATCATGCGCTGTGTAGAATGCGAACATGTCGACGAGATTGTTTTTGACCGGACCAGGTGTTGGTTTCTGTTGCCGACGTCAGATGCGCGCGACCGCCTGCTCGTTATGTTGCGCCGCAAGGAGATTGAGCCAAACAGCGTAGAGGCGAACTGCATCGAGATAACAGTGCCGGGCTCACGGATGGATGGCGTGTTGACGGCAATCTTCGGGGAACTGAACAAGAAGGAACTGCAGGAAACGCGGGTTCTGACGACGGCTGGCGAAGCACCGACACCTCTGGAAATAGGCCGTGTGATGCCGGCAGACGTGTTCGTCAACCGGGTCAAGGGAGCCTGGCTCGTGGAGGCGCTTGAAGCCGAGAGTTACGACACCTGGTACCAGCCTATTGTTCATGCCGACGCGCAAGCGGATGCGCCGCCATTTGCCCTCGAAGGGCTGTTCCGCATGCGTGACGCGAGCGGCAACAATATCCCGCCGGGTTATGTTTTCCAGCTCGCCGAACATGCGGGGCTGTTGTTCTCGCTTGATATTGCGGCACGTGCGAGCGCCGTTTCGCGTGCGGCCAAGAGTGGGTTCAAGGGCCAGTTGTTCGTGAATTTTAACCCATCGAGCATCTACGATCCGGCCTATTGTCTCAGAACCACGGCATCGACGATATCCGACCTTGGGCTGAAGCCCGGAGATATCACATTTGAGCTGACGGAGACGCACCGTATTCAGGATAAGGATCACCTGAAAGGCATTCTCGCCTTCTACCGGCAGGCTGGCTTCAAGGTTGCTCTGGACGATATCGGGTCAGGCTGGTCCGGTCTCAATCTGCTGCATGAAGTACGGCCGGACTTCGTCAAAATCGACATGGATCTGGTGCGGGACATAGATCGGGATCCGCTGAAGCAGTCGATTGTCGGACATTTGATCTCGATATCCCGAGAGCACAATATCGCTGTCATCGCAGAAGGTATTGAAACCGAGAGCGAAGCCAAGGTCCTGCGCGAAGCGGGCGCGGACTATCTGCAGGGATATCTTTTTGCCCGTCCGGCGCCGATCGAGGAGCTATCCCTGTAGTCCAGGCCAGCAAGGTGCCGTTCATCCTGCTGCGAAATCGAAGATATCCTCTTCCTGCGCATTGTGAATGCGAACCAGGGCGTCGACGGATTCAATGATCCGCTGGGCGTCCCGGATCAGGTAGCGGTCTGCTTCCTCCTCGCCGATGCCGGTCACCAGCCGGTCGAGCAGGCGGCCGAGATGCTGGATTTCCCGGTGGGCCCGGCTCATCGCCGCCAGTCCATGCGCGTTGCCCAGATGAGGAACGAGCTGTGGGTAGACGGTGTCTTCGTCTTCTCGCTCGTGCGGCACGATCTCATCATTGATAATGCGGTTGGCGTCGGCGATATGGGCCACCGCTTCGATGCCCTGTGCGTCGTCCAAGGCATCCGCGTGGGCGCGCAGCTGGTCGAGCCAGCTTTCGACTTCCTCGTGCTCCTTGCGCAACAACCGGGCCGCTTCCTCTGGCAGGCTCGACCGTATACCGAGGCCTGGAGGAACCAGTGCACGAAGCGCATTCAGGATCACGGCGACATCGATCCCTTCCTGCAGAATAGCGCCCGCGACCGGGGTCAGGTGGCCGGCGGCGGCGAAACCCATGGCGATCAGCGACAGCGCCATGCCCGCGATGATGCTTTCGATGGCGATACGCCGCGAGCGTTTGGCAATGGCAATCGCATCCGCAACACGGTCGAGCCGGTCGACCAGCACCACGGCGTCGGCGGCTTCCGAGCTGGCTGTGGCGCCGCGCGCGCCCATGGCGATGCCGATATCGGCGGCGGCAAGGGCCGGCGCATCATTGATGCCGTCGCCGACCATCAGGGTCGGATGGCGCTTTTTCTCAAAATTGACCGCATCAACCTTGTCGGCGGGCACTCGGTTTGCCAGCACAGCGTCGAGGTCGAGTGCGGCGCCGATGGTCTCCGCTGCATCGGCATGGTCTCCGGTCACCATGACGATGCGGCCGATCCCGGCCTCGCGCAGGGCGCGGATGGCGCGAGGCGCTTCCCGGCGGAGCGAGTCACCCAGCAGCAATGCGCCGACTAGCTCACCGTCGATGGTCACGAACACGGACAGGGCCGAGCGCCAGGAGGCACGGCGCCGGGCCCGGTCCACCCAGTTTGCACGCTGATTACCGCCGGTGGTCATAGTGAGGCTTCCGGCGGCTATCCGTCTGCCTTCGACAGTGCCGGCAAGGCCTGCGCCAAGGTCTTCCCGGACATCCGTTGGGGGCACCAACGTCAGGCCGCGGCTTTCGGCGGCAGTGACGATGGCCTGGGCGATGACATGATGGGAAGCCTGTTCGAGACAGGCGGCGAGGCGCAGCACCTCGTTCGGGTCCGCGCCTGGTGCGGTTTCCACCGCGACCAACCGGGCGCCGCCGATGGTGAGCGTTCCGGTCTTGTCGAACAGGATCGTGTATGCCCGGGCCATGGCCTCCAGCGCGGCACCGCCCTTGACCAGCACGCCGCGTCTGGCAGCTTGCGAGACGCCGGAGATGAAAGCGACCGGAGCGGCCAGGATCAACGGGCAGGGCGTGGCCACCACCAGAACGGCAAGACCGCGCACAGGGTCGCCGGAAAGAATCCAGGCGCCGCCTGCAACCACCACGGCCAGTGGCAGCAGCAGGAGGGCAAACCTGTCGGCGAGACGGATGAAGGGCGCTTGCGCGGTTTGCGCCGCCGCGACCATGGCAACGATTCCGGCATAGGTACTCTCACTGGCCGTGGCGGTGGCCTGCAACGTAAAGGGCACGCCTGCATTAATGGCACCGCTGCGCACCGGCTCACCGGCATGGCGCTGTACGGGGATCGGCTCGCCCGTCAGGGCAGCCTCGTCAATTACGACGTTCGACTCGACGCCGGTTTGCATGATCACGCCATCGACCGGAATGATCTCACCGGTGCGGACCAGCAGCCGGTCGCGCTCCGCCACCTGCTCGACGTCTATATCCTCCAGGGTGCCATCGGTATAGCGGTGGGCGATGCGTGGCGCCCTGTCGGTCAGGCTCTTCAGGTTGCGCTCTGCACGGGAGACGGCGAAATCCTCAAGCACGTTTCCGCCGGCATACATCACCGCCACGACGACGCCCGCCAGGGTTTCGCCGAGTGCGAGGGCAGCCGACATGGAGAGCAGCGCGACCGCGTCTACTCCCATGCGCCCGGCCATCAGGTCGCGCACTATGCTTGCCGCGAGGCTGACGACGACAGGCAGGGTTGCTAGGCCCCAGATCCAGGTGGCGGCAACATCTTTGTCGAGCTGCCAGGCGATGAGCCCGGCAATCAGTCCCGCAACGGCGACCCCGATCAGTAACCGGCCTAAAAGACGTGTTGAAATCATGGTTCTCTCTGTCACCCTGTGGGACACGTCATTGCGCTCATGTGACGATCAGCGCTACGCATTTAACGGCATTGCGTATTAATGGGGGCTTACCGATGCAATATAAAGAACCGCCTACACGGCGCTACAGCAAAGGGCAGAAGATCTTTGTCGAGGGCGACGAATCGCGGGAAGCTTTTATCCTGCGCAGCGGATCGGTCGAGGTTTCGATCGGCACGGGCAGCGATCGTAAAGTGCTCGACGTCATCACCGCCAATCAGATGTTCGGGGAGATGGGGCTGATCGGGAATACGGCGCGCACGGCCACGGTCAAGTGTCTCGAGGAAACGGTGGTGACCGTGGTCGACCGAAAACTGATCGAGGCCAAGGTCGATGAGATGGACCCCTACATCCGCTATCTGATGCAATCCCTGATTGACCGGTTGGCCCGGACCTCCAAGAAGGCAGCGAAGATGCGGCCCTGGGAGCTTTTGCCCCGTTAAGAAAGCTGGCCTGTTGCCCGCCGGGTCGTGACGGCCGCGGGACAGCGAAAAAGGATACGCCGTGAGCAAGATCTGGTTGGAAGCCGCCGTCAACGGTCCCTGGACCCGGAAAAACCAACCCGCCATTCCGGTCTCGCCGGAAGAGATTGCCGCTGACTGCATCGCCTGCGCGAAAGCAGGCGCGGCGATCATCCATTTTCACCCCTATGACACCGAAACCGGCTTGCAGGTCGATACCACCGAGGCCTATGCCGAGGTGATCGAACGGGTCCGCGACGTGGATGAGAAAGTGATCATCTATGGCACCCTGCCGATGGCGGGCCTGCCGAACGTCTCCGACACGATGAGCCCGGCGCAACGCTTCGCCCATGTGAAGGGACTGGCCGAACGCGGCCTGATCGAATGGTCCGTGGTTGATCCCGGTAGTACCAACATCACCCACGATGCCTGGATTGCTGAAGGCCGCGAGGGCTTCACCTATCTGAACCCGGAAAGCCATGTCCGTTACGGTCTGGAACTCTGCCGCGAAAAGGGCCTGCACCCGAGCTACGCCATCTACGAGCCCGGCTTCATCCGCCAGGGCGCGGCCCTGCACCGCGCGACACCCGGCTGCCCGACACCGCTCTACCGCTACATGTTCTCCGACCGCCTGACCTTCAGCTTCCCGCCGGAGCTTTATGCGCTGGAGGCCTACAACACGCTGCGCGAGGAAGAGGCGCCCGGCACCCCCTGGATGGTCGCCGGCCTCGCCGTCGACATCCGCCCGCTGATTGCTCCCGCGGTGGAGCGCGGCGGCCATGTCCGGGTCGGGCTGGAGGACCAGCCATTCGGGGTGGAGATAACGAATGCCGCACTGGTCGAGGAAGCGGCGAAGTTAATCGAAGCGGCTGGCGGCACGCTGGCTACGCCGGACGAGGTCCGGGCTGGGTTGAGCTAGACCCGATCACCCTCAGTCGTCATCCCGGCCGAAAAGCCGGGACCTAGGCGATCATGGAGCTGTACCCGCCATCCCCTGGGTCCCGTCTTTCGACGGGATGACGGTTTTTGAGTGGTGGCAGAAGGCGAAGAGCGAAAGGCGTAGGCCCGAAACCCGCCCTAGTTATCGCCCATCTTGAGAGCTTCGATGAAGGCGCTCTGCGGGATGTCGACATTGCCGAACTGACGCATCTTCTTTTTGCCTTCCTTCTGCTTCTCCAGCAGCTTCTTCTTCCGGCTGATGTCGCCGCCATAGCATTTCGCGGTGACGTCCTTGCGCATGGCGCTGACGGTCTCGCGGGCGATGACCTTGCCGCCGATCGCCGCCTGGATGGCGATCTTGAAGAGCTGGCGCGGGATCAGGTCCTTCAGGCGGGCGCACATGGCCCGGCCCCGGAACTCGGCCTGGTTGCGGTGGACGATCATGGAGAGTGCGTCCATAGGCTCCTGGTTCACCAGAACGCTGAGCTTCACCAGATCGCCTTCTTCGTAGCTTTCCAGCGCATAGTCGAAGCTGGCATAGCCGCGCGAGATGCTTTTCAGCCGGTCGTAGAAATCGAACACGACCTCGTTCAGCGGCAGTTTGTAGACCGCCATGGCGCGGCTGCCGACATAGGTCAGCTCGATCTGTTCGCCGCGCCGCTCGGTGCAGAGCGCGAGGACGGGGCCGAGATATTCGTCAGGCACCATGATCGTCGCCTTGATCCACGGCTCCTCGATGCTTTCGATCCGCATCACGTCCGGCATGTCCGCCGGGTTGTGCAGCTCGATCTGCTCGCCCTTGGTCAGGTTGATCCGGTAGACCACGCTCGGCGCGGTGGTGATCAGGTCGAGGTTGAATTCCCGTTCCAGCCGCTCCTGGATGATCTCCAGATGCAGCAGGCCGAGGAAGCCGCAGCGGAAGCCGAAGCCGAGCGCGGCGGAGCTTTCCGCCTCGAAGCTGAAGCTGGCATCGTTCAGGCGGAGTTTTTCCAGGCTGTCGCGCAGGTCGGGATAATCGTTCGCGTCGACCGGGAACAGGCCGCAGAACACCACCGGGATGCTGGGCTTGAAGCCCGGCAGCGGGGTGTCGCAGGGGCGCTTTTCCTCGGTGATTGTGTCACCGACCTGGCAGTCGGCCACGGTCTTGATCGAGGCGCTCATGAAGCCAAGCTCGCCCGGGCCAAGCTCCTTGAATTCGGTCAGCTTTGGCGTGAAGGCGCCGACCTTCTCGACCAGATGCGTGGCACCGGTCTGCATCAGCTTGATCTTCTGGCCCTTCTTAAGCACGCCCTGGCGTACCCGGACCAGTGCCATGACGCCGAGATAGCTGTCGTACCAGCTGTCGACCAGCATGGCCTGCAGCGGCTTCTCGCGGTCGCCCGTCGGGGCCGGCAGGCGCTGTACAAGGGCTTCCAGCACGGCCTTGATGTTCAGGCCGGTCTTGGCCGAGACCTCGATCGCGTCCGAAGTGTCGATACCGATCACGTCCTCGATCTGCTCCTTGACCCGGGGCACGTCGGCGGCGGGCAGGTCGACCTTGTTCAGGACCGGGATGATCTCGTGATCCTGCTCGATGGCCTGATAGACGTTGGCCAGAGTCTGCGCCTCGACACCCTGACTGGCGTCGACCACGAGGATCGAGCCTTCGCAGGCGGCCAGAGAGCGGCTGACCTCGTAGGCGAAGTCGACATGGCCCGGCGTGTCCATCAGGTTGATCTGATAGGTCTCGCCATTGTCGGCGGTGTAGTAAAGCCGAACGGTCTGCGCCTTGATTGTGATACCGCGCTCGCGCTCGATATCCATGCTGTCGAGCACCTGCTCCTTCATCTCCCGGTCGGCGAGGCCGCCGCAGAGTTGAATGAGCCGATCGGCCAGCGTGGACTTGCCGTGGTCGATATGGGCGATGATCGCGAAGTTACGGATATGGCTGAGGTCGGTCATGTAGGGCAAATACCGTCAAAGTTGCTGGCCGGGAAAATAGGGCCGACCGGGCATTGTGGCAATGCGGAAACGGTGGAGGCTGATCTGCTTCAAAAGCTGTAGGTCACGCCGAGGGAGCCGAAACTGGAAAAGTCCTCGTCGTTGCCGAATTCCGGTGTGCGGATAACCTGGGTCAGGGAGACCCGGGCCCGGCCGACATTGAAGACGATTCCATAGGTGAAATCACCGACCATCAGCTTCTTGTCGACCGAGGGGCTGTCCTGAAAGGTATTGCCGTCGAGGAAGATATTGCGGCCGACCATCCGTCCCTCGATCCCGGCAAACAAGTACCAGCCGAAATCGTCACTGGGCGCGAAATAACCCGAGCCCGGCGTGCTCGGCTGGATGCGGGGCGGCCCGTAGTCTCCGGACGGCAGGTCCTTGCCAAAGCGCACCATCATGCCTGCGTTGGCATGGGTGAAGACATTGCCGAGCGCACCGCCGATATAGGGCGAGGCATCGATCTGGTAGCCGTAGGGGGCGCCGAGGAGACGGTCCGCCCATTTATGTTCCGCCGTCAGCAACAGCGCCGGCTCGTTCTTCAGCTGGGAGTCCCAGCCCCGCGGCTCGCGGGTGTCGACCAGGCTGTGCACGAAGCTCTGTACCGGCTCGCCGAGGGCGGCCGGGCCGACAACGCCGAGGCTGAGCTGCAGCGAGGTCACGCTTTTGCCGGTATCCGCGAGCACCCCGACGGCGCCGTAGAGCCAGGCCCCGTAGGGCCGGTCCGCCGGGTCGGGGATCTTCCGCTCGATATCTTGCGGCGTGTAAAGGTTCTGGCCAAGCTGGTAGGTCACCCGGATATCTGCACCCGGATCGATGAAAGGCGCCACCGCGTAACGGACGCCATAGGGCACCCTGTTCAGGGTATCGGTCCATTGCAGGGCCACACCGTTGGTGTAATCGCGGTCCGCGCCGTTAACGAGGTCGTTCTCAACCGTTACGGTGAAGGCGCTGTCGGGAGATTCCGCGCGGGCAAAGTCCGGGGCGGCGCACAGCACGGCAAGGACTGCGGCAGCGGATATGGTCATTGCCGCAAGGCGGGTCATTCTCATGAATTTCTCGGCGCCGATGTTTGCTTGAATCCCGGCGGGATATGGTCTGGCCACGCTGGCGAAACAAGGCAAGGATAGGGCCGCTGCCCGGCGCCCGCAATCCGGAAACGGCGACATTAATGCAGTAACAGCCGCCTCGGGAGGTTGATGGAGACGATCGTTCCGTTCTCCATCTTGTTGTCGATCGAGATTTCTCCCCCGTGCGCCTCCACGAAGCGTTTTGCCAGCGGCAGCGAGAGATCTATACCGCCGCCCACCTGGGTTACAGAGGCGTTGGTGATGTTGAACGGGTTGAAAGCGTCGGCAACCTGGGTGTCCGAGAGCCGTGGGCCGCTATCTTTCACTTCGATGTGGACGGCATCCTCGGGCTTGGGGCCCGCGCTGACATGGACCGAGCCTCTGGTTCCCGTGAATCGCAGCGCGCGGATCAGAATTCCTGACAGCGCCTGTTTCAACAGGTTCTCGTCACCCTCGACAGAACCTGTTCCCTCTTCGAAATACCGGATAATCTCCGCCGGGCTCGACCCGGCTTTCAGGCGCGCGGCATTGATCGCCGTGCTGACCAGTACCTCGACATCCAGTGTTTCCGGATTGAAATCGATTCTGTTGGCCTCGATGCGTGAAAGCTCAAGGACCTGATCGACAAAATCCAGAAGCACGCAGGCGGCTTGATGGATGTCCTTGCCATAGCCGGTGTAGCGCTCAGCCATCTGTTCGGCCGGACTCTGGGCGATGATTTCTGAAAACCCCATGATTGCGTTCAGCGGTGTTCTGAGCTCATGGCTCATATTGGCGAGGAAGGCCGATTTCGCGTTGCTTGCGCTGACCGCCAGCTGGCGCTCTACGCCGAGTTTCTCGTTTGCGATCTCAAGTGCATGCGCCTGTTCCCTGAGGCTCAGGTTAGCTTCGGCGAGTTCTGCTCGCGCCCGAAGCAGTTCGATGACCAAGAGCGACAACCCGATAAGAAAGATCATGATCTGATCCAGGGCCAGGATCAGATTGATGAATTTCGGGTAGAAAAAAAATGGCCACGGAATCAACAGCGCGCTGCGGACAAATAACAGGAGCCCGACAACCTTCCCGCCGCGCCCCCTGCTCTTCAGGAGCATGATTGTGCCACACCCGAACGAGACCAGCCCGACCAACCCCGGTACATACGAGATGCCCAGCACGTTGGCGTAACTATTGATCAGCTGAACGCTGATCCATGCAATAGCTGCGATCCCGAGGATTGGGCGCCAAGGTGTCGCGATCTGGTATCGGGATAAACATCCGGAAAGAAGGAAGACGGAAGAAACAATTCCGCCTCCGGCGCCTAGGATGTCGCGGTATGGGAAGAAATCTAAATATTTACAGACTGTTATGTAGAAAATTACGGCGCCGAGCGTACTGAAGGAAAGTCCGAAATAAAGTACACTGTTAAGCCGGGTGTTCCGCCAGAGTACTAGAAATGCAAACCCGACTGTGAGCGTCGTGAGTGCTGAGTATCCGCTCAGTTGGACATCTAGTGCGATCTGCATTCTTGGGCTTCTTTTATAAAATAATAGTAAAAATGCGGATTTTTGGTTTTCTGACGCTCGCGATCATTAATTATTGGGGGGGGATGCTTCAACAGAAGCAACCATTTTCGTTGGGTTGTCTCACCAAGGTGCTTCCGGTCCGCGAAACCGGGCGGTGGATAATGATCCGGCAGTGCTAATGTCAGGATGTCAGACAAGCCGGGCACCTGCTCGGACATTGGGGAGATAATCATGCCGCATATCGGTGCCAACGGAATCACGCTGCATTACCGGATCGACGGGCCGGAGGACGGGCGGCCGCTGCTGCTGTCCAACTCGCTCGCCTCGAACCTGCATATGTGGGACCCGCAGATCGCGGACCTGACCGCCGCCGGCTTCAGGGTGATCCGTTATGACAGTCGCGGCCACGGCCAGTCGGACGCGCCGGACGGTGCCTATTCCATCGAGACGCTGGCTGAAGACGCAGTCGCTCTGCTCGACGGCCTCGGTATCGAGCGGGCGGATTACTGCGGACTCTCCAAAGGCGGCATGGTCGGCCAGATGCTCGGGGTGCGGCACCGGGGCCGGGTGAAGAAACTGATTCTCGCCGATACCAGTGCGCATATGCCGACGCAGGAAATGTGGGACGGCCGGGTTCGCACGGTAGAGAAGGGCGGGATGGCGGCCGTTGTCGACGCCACCATCGAGCGCTGGTTCACCCCGGCAAGCCAGCAGCGGCTGAAGCAGGATATCGACACGGTCCGGGAGATGATCCTCGGCACTCCGCCACAGGGCTTCATCGGCTGTTGCCGCGCCATTCAGGCGATGGACCAGCGCGAGACCATCGGCGGCATCGATACGCCGACCCTTGTGATCGTCGGCGCCGACGATCCGGCAACCACGCCGGAACATGCCCGCGAGATCCACGGTCTGATCAAGGGCTCTCGCTATGCCGAAATCCCGGAGGCGGCGCATTTCTCGAACTTCGAGCAGCCGGACGCATTCACCAAGGAGATGCTTTCGTTTCTGGGAGCGTAACGCAAAGAAAACACCGCCCGGAGAGTTACGGGCGGTGTTTTTCGTTCAGGTCTCTGAAGTGCGTCAGCGCAGCGCGGCGCAGGCCCGCTGGATGCGCTCGCAGGCGTCTTCGAGGATCTTGTCCGAGGTCGCGTAGGAGATCCGGAAATGCGGGCTGAGGCCGAAAGCCTCGCCATGCACGGCCGCGACGCCTTCCGCTTCCAGCAGATAGGTGCAGAAATCCTCGTCATTCTCGATGGTCTTGCCGTCGGGCGTCTTCTTGCCGATGACGCCGGCGCAGGACGGATAGACGTAGAAGGCGCCGTCCGGGGTCGGGCAGTTCAGGCCGCTGGCCTGGTTCAGCATGGAGACGACGAGATCGCGGCGGGCCTGGAAGGCCTTGTTGTTCTCGGCGATGAAGTCCTGCGGGCCGTCGAGCGCGGCAATCGAGGCAGCCTGGCTGATCGAGGACGGGTTCGAGGTCGACTGGGACTGGATCTTGCGGATCGCGGTGATCAGCTCCACCGGGCCGGCCGCGAAGCCGATACGCCAGCCGGTCATGCAGAAGGCCTTGGACATGCCGTTGACGGTCAGCGTCCGGTCATACAGGCCAGGCTCGATTTCAGCCGGGGTGCAGAACTCGAAATCGTCATAGACCAGCCGCTCGTACATGTCGTCGGTCATGACATAGACATGCGGGTGCTTCATCAGCACGTCCGTGACCTTCTTCATGTCTTCGCGTGTGTATCCGGCGCCGGACGGGTTCGACGGGCTGTTCAGGATGATCCATTTGGTCTTCGGCGTGATCGCCTTTTCCAGATCTTCCGGCTGCAGCTTGAAATCCATCTCCTGCGGGCAGGGGACAATGACCGGCTCGCCTTCGGCAAGCAGCACCATGTCCGGATAGGAGACCCAGTAGGGCGCCGGAATGATGACTTCGTCGCCCGGGTTGAGCGTGGCCATCAGCGCATTGTAAAGCACCTGCTTGCCGCCGGTGCCGACGGTGATCTGGTTGCGCTTGTAGTCGAGATTGTTGTCGCGTTTGAACTTGCGGCAGATCGCGTCCTTCAGCTCGGGCGTGCCGTCCGGGTCCGTGTAGCGGGTGTCGCCGCGCTTCATGGCGTCGATGGCGGCTTCGATGATGTGGGCCGGGGTGTCGAAATCCGGCTCGCCGGCGGAGAGGCCGATGACGTCGCCGCCTGCGGCCTGCAGCTCACGCGCCTTGGCGCTGATGGCGATGGTGGGGGACGGCTTGATGCGCCCGAGACGGTCAGCGATGAAGCTCATTATTTCCTCGGAAAGGCTGGCTGGAAAGACGAGACGCAAAGCCTACGCCCGGCGTCCTGAGCATTCAAGCGCGCGAATGTCCCGATTTTGAAGTGGCTTCGTATTGGAATTCGGCTGGACAGCGACATGCCGGCGGGAGATTTTCGTGAAATCCGGAAAAAATCGGTAAGAGATTCATCGCAATTTAAAGAGTTTAGAGTGTAAGAACAGCATCATGGATCCAATACGCCGCTCAGAACACAAAATCCCCCAAGCTGGCACGCTTGACCGCGATGTCTGGGTGCGGGATCTCGCCCGCTCCATGTGCGATGCGGTTCTCGATGTCGATGAGCTTGAGATGCGGCGGCTGGAGCAGTTCCTCTGCGGCCTGATGCATTACTTGCTGGGCAAGGTGCACGACCGGCCTGAATTCCGGCGCGAGGAAGCTGTCTGGCGCGGCAAGCACGGCTTGCTGCCGCTGATGGGCGGAATGATGGATCGTTACCGGAACATGCCCCGCAAGCCCGGAAGCGAGCCGGTGCGGCAATGGCTGAATGATATGTTCGAGGAAGCGACCGACTCGAAATATAATCCGGTCTGCGTCAAGGCGTTCCGCCTGCTGGCACGGCTCGAGCACGACGATCTGGAAAACATGCTGCACAACGCGTCCTGCGTGGTGCTTCTTTCGCTCGGCCAGAAAATCCCCGTGGACTGACGTCGCTCCGGATTACGCCCGGCAGACCGACGAATAGAGTTGATTCCGAAACCGGGGACGTTTCATTCCGGTTCTAAGTGTTTTCCAAGCCCGGGACATTGGATTACAAACAGATCATGTCCCTCTCAACATCGGCGGCGCGCTTCTGTCAGGCGTTCCGCAACCGCGATTACGCCATTTATTGCGCCGGCAGCTCCCTGACCGTCATCGGTTTGTGGATGCAGCGGATCGCGGTCGGCTGGGTAACCTGGGAGCTGACCGAGAGCGCGAGCTGGCTCGGCGTCATCGCTTTTGCCGAGCTGTTCCCGGTGGTTATCCTGAGTCCGCTTGCAGGCACTTTGGCTGACCGGCTCGACCGGCTGTGGATTGCCCGGGTCGCGCAATGTCTCAACATGGTGCAGGCCACCGCGCTGACGATACTTACCCTGTCGGGCGCACTGACCATCTGGTGGCTGTTTTCGCTCGCGCTGTTTACCGGCATTGTCGTTTCGTTCTGGCAGCCGGCCCGGATGGCAATGATCCCCAATCTGGTCCGGCGCGAGGACATGGCCTCGGCGGTGGCGATCAACTCTGTGATTTTCAACGCCGCCCGCTTTGTCGGCCCGGCCATCGCCGGTGTGGTCATCGTCGGCTATGGCGCGGGCTATGCCTTCCTCGCCAACGCGATCAGCTATCTGCCCTTCATCGTGGCATTGTGGATCATCCAGCCGAATATAAATGGCAGAAAGCCGAAACACGGCGCGGGAATTTTCGCGCAGATGGTCGACGGGTATCGCTACGCCCTGACCCATCCCGGTATCGGGCCCATGCTGATCCTGATGCTGATCACCTGCATCGCCATGCGGCCGGTGTTCGAGCTGTTGCCGGGATTCGCCGCAGAAATCTTTGGTCGGGGCGCGGAGGGGCTTTCCATGATGGCGACGGCCACCGGGATCGGCGCGGTGATCGGGGGGATCTATCTCGGTCAGCGCGGCGGTATGGAGGGGCTGGTGCAGCTCTCCATCGTCAGTGTGGGGGCGATGATCGCGGCATTGCTCGTATTCAGCCTCACGTCGAACTTCTGGGTGGCGCTGATTGCGCTGGCCGTTGCCGGTGGCGCGATGGTGACGCACGGGGCCGGATCGCAGACCCTGATCCAGGCGGCGGTCGACGAGGATATGCGCGGCCGGGTGGTCGCACTCTACGGCATGCTTTTCCGGGGCGGCCCGGCGATCGGAGCCCTGATCATGGGGTGGGTTTCGGATTGGGCCGGATTGCACTGGCCGCTGGTTGCCGGCTGCGCGATTGCATGCCTTGCGTTGCTCTGGGTGGGTGGACGCAGGACGGCCATCCGCGATGCCATGGAGGCACGCCGTTCGGGGAACGAGCATGAAGGCTGAGCCCGGAAATCTTCGGCTCTGGGCCATATCCGATCTGCATCTCGCCGCCGAGGTGAACAGAAACGCGCTCGCCGAAATACCTGACCACGGCGCCGACTGGCTGATCCTGGCCGGAGATATAGCCGAGCGCGAGGAAGTGTTCGTCGATGCGGTTAACCTGCTCGGCACGCGGTTCGGAAAGCTGATCTGGGTGCCTGGAAATCACGATCTCTGGACCGACCAGCGGCCCGGCGGGGTCGCCCGGCGCGGGGACTCGCGCTATCGGCACCTCGTCGAGCTGGCGCGGGCGGCCGGTGTTGTCACACCGGAAGATCCTTATCCCAGATGGCCGGTGGATCTGGATGGAGAGTCGGTCTTCATTGCGCCGCTTTTCCTGCTCTACGATTACAGCTTCCGCCCCGAGGATGTTCCGCTTGCTGACCTGAAGGACTGGGTGCGAGAGAAGCACGCAGTGCCGGTGGATGAAGTGTTGCTCGATCCCGATCCCTTCGATGACCGGCCCGCCTGGTGCGCTGCCCGCTGCGCCGAAACTGAAGCCCGGCTGGCGGCTTTGCCGGAAGGCGCGCGGACCGTGCTGATCAATCACTGGCCGTTGCGCGAGGATCTGATCTGGATACCGCGGGTGCCGAGGTTTGTGCCCTGGTGCGGGACGCGGGCTACGCATGACTGGCACCAGAGGTTTCGTGCCATCGACGTGGTCACCGGCCATCTGCACACCCGCCGGACGGACGTCATCGACGACACCCGGTTTCACGAGGTCTCCCTCGGGTATCCGCGGCAGTGGGACCAATCGCGTGGGATCGCGGATTATCTCCGTGATGTGACGCCGGGAAATGCAAGGGGTTGAAATCGTACCCCCGCATGCGAGGATGTCGAAAATCCACCGGCAAGGGGAACTGATCGATGCGCACTGTTAATCTGACCTTGGAGTTCGAGGCAGCCGAGAGCCTTCTGCAGATTTTGAACGAGGGAAGGATTGCCGGTGACATGCGCGATCATCTCGCGCGACTGGTCGAAAATTCCATTCGTGAAGCCTCCGCGCCAGGTGGCGGCGAGCCCAAGCCGCGCTATGTCGGTGAGCATGGCGAAACCGACAAGAAATAGCGTCTGACTGGCTCGCCATCCGGGTTTTCTCCATAGCTGCGTCCATTCGACACTTGACCTTCGCGCCGCATTGCCGCAAATGCTGCGCCGCAAAAGTTTTCTGTCGCCAATCCGATAAAAGGCGGGAATACCGTGTGCGGGGATCTGCTCGCTAGGTGTCCCGTGCGAATGGAGCAAGACCCTTGGACGTAAGTAAGATCTCGACCGGCCCGAATCCACCACACGAAGTAAATGCCGTTATTGAAATTCCGCAAGGCGGCGTTCCGGTGAAGTACGAGTTGGACAAGGATTCCGGCGCGATGATGGTCGACCGGTTCCTGCACACCGCCATGTTCTATCCGGCGAATTACGGTTTCATTCCGAACACGCTCTCTGACGACGGCGACCCGGCCGACATTCTCGTCATCACCGGCTCCGGCGTTATTCCGGGCGCTGTCATCCCGTGCCGCCCGATCGGGGTCGTGCATCTGGAAGACGAAGCCGGCATGGATGAGAAGATCATCGCGGTGCCGGTCGAGAAGCTGCACCCCTATTATGCCGGGGTGAAGAGCTACCGGGATATGCCGGAAATCCTGATCCAGCAGATCGTCCACTTCTTCGAGCACTACAAGGACCTCGAACAGGACAAGTGGGTGAAGTTCATCGAAATGGGCGACGCTGAATCTGCCCGGACCACGATCCTCGAATCGATCGAGCGGGCGAAAGTCGCGAAGTAACGCGCCGCCCCAGAAAACGCGATCTGATTACAGCCGCGCCGTCCCGAGAGGGGCGGCGCGGTTTTGTTTGTGCTGGAACCCCCCCGCTGTGACGGGCTATTGAGTCCTGTCGGCGCCTGGTGCGTCGGGGCGAGGTCGCCCGAGGGAGGATCAGATGAACACAGCTGCAAAGGCTGGCACCGACCGGCTTATTCTCGCGCTCGATCAGGGAACCACCTCGAGCCGCGCCATTATTTTTGATGCGAATACCCGCGTTGCCGCAACGTCTCAGCAGGAGTTCCCGCAGCATTTTCCGCAATCCGGCTGGGTCGAGCACGATCCGGAGGACCTCTGGCGTACCACGGTCGAAACTGCGCGGGAGGCGATCTCGAAGGTCGGCGGAGCCGAGCGGATCGCCGCCATCGGCATCACCAATCAGCGCGAAACGACGGTGGTCTGGGACCGGCGTACCGGAAAGGCCATCGCCAATGCCATCGTCTGGCAGGACCGGCGCACCGCACCATTCTGTACGCGCCTGAAAGAGGCCGGTCACGAAGCGCTCTTCACGGCCCGGACGGGCCTCTTGCTCGATCCCTATTTCAGCGGCACCAAGATCGCCTGGATACTCGACAATGTGGAGGGCGCGCGGGCACTGGCGGATGCAGGGCATCTGGCTTTCGGCACCGTGGATAGCTGGCTGATCTGGCGGCTGACCGGCGGCAAGGTCCATGCGACGGACGCAACCAATGCCTCGCGCACGCTGCTCTATGACATCAACAAGGGTGTCTGGGACCAGGAGCTTCTGGCGATCCTCGGGGTGCCGGCCTTCATGCTCCCGGAGGTGAAGGATTCATCGGCGGATTACGGGGTGACGGAGGCCGATCTGTTCGGAGCGCCGATCCCGATCTCCGGCGTGGCCGGGGACCAGCAGGCGGCGACAGTGGGTCAGGCCTGCTTCGAGGTCGGCATGATGAAATCGACCTATGGCACCGGCTGCTTCGCACTGCTTAACACCGGCGGAAAGCCGGTGGCGTCCAGCAACCGACTGCTGACCACCATCGCCTATCAACTTGATGGCGCGCCGACCTATGCCCTGGAAGGCTCGATCTTCGTGGCGGGCGCCGCCGTGCAATGGCTGCGGGACGGGCTGGGGATGATCTCGGATGCCTCCGAGAGCGCGACACTGGCGGAGCAGGCGGATGCGGCGCACCGAGTCTATCTCGTTCCCGCGTTCACCGGCCTCGGTGCTCCCTACTGGGACGCGGAGGCGCGCGGCGCGCTCTACGGGCTGACCCGGGCCTCCGGGCCTGCCGACTTCGCCCGGGCGGCGCTTGAAAGTGTCGGCTACCAGACCCGGGATCTGCTGGAGGCGATGCGGAGCGACTGGAGTGTCGAGGGCGGGGATACCGTGCTCAGGGTCGATGGCGGCATGGTCGCTTCGGACTGGACCATGCAGTTTCTCGCCGACATTCTCGGAGCACCGGTGGACCGGCCGGTCGTGCCGGAAACCACGGCGCTTGGCGCCGCCTACCTCGCCGGCCTCAGGCACGATTATTATCCGTCACCGGCGAGGATGGCCGAACAGTGGGCCCGGGAGCGCCGCTTTGAGCCGGCTATGGGTGTGGAGGTCCGGGACAGTCTTTATGCTGGGTGGCGCGATGCGGTGCGACGCACTGTTTCCGGTTGAGCGATGCAGCAGGTGCTCGGGTGGAGGGGGCGATCAGTCTCCGGACACGTCCGTTTTGCTGTCATCTCCGAAGCTGTCCTTGGCTGCTATGGCCAACCGGTTGCGCCCGGCGGCTTTGGCGGAGAACAGCGCGGAATCTGCCCGTGCGATGAGAGATTTCAAGGAATCCCGTTCACGAAAAGAGGCCAGACCGGCGCTGGTCGTCACGCGAAGCGTGTGATCCCCGATTGCGACGGGCGTGGTTTCAAGAGCGTTCCGGCAGCGTTCTGCGACTTGCTCCGCAAGATCAAAATCGGTTTCCGGCATCAACAACGCGAATTCCTCTCCGCCGATCCGGCCGAAAAGGTCAAGGTCTCTGGATTCAGATGTGCACAGGGTTGCAAATGTTCTGATGACCTCGTCGCCTGCCGGGTGACCGAAGCTATCGTTCACTTCCTTGAAGCGGTCCAGATCAAACAAGGTGAGCGACAGTGGCCGGTTGTAGCGTTTGGCACGTTCCAACTCGCGGCTGGCGCCTTCCATCCAGGCGCCACGTGACATGGCTCCACTGAGATGGTCGCTCGAAGCAATCTGTCTGAGTTCCAGTTCGCCGACGACAATTTTTGCAAACTGGTCGAGTATCGAGACCTCGAATGGTGTGAACAGCCGCGGCTTGGTGTCGATCGCACAAAGGCTGCCGATATTATATCCATCCGGGGTTCTCAGAGGGATTCCCGCATAGCTGCGAATATGAGGCTCGCCGGTCACCAGCGGGTTCTCGGAAAAGCGCGGATCGCATGTTGCATCTTGGATAACGAGCGGATTCCGATCTTTGATGGCCTGGGCGCAGAAGGATACATCGCGGGGCGTTTCGCTGATTTCGAGGCCGCGTTTCGCCTTGAACCATTGGCGCTGGCGCTCGACAAGAGAGACTGCGCACATAGGCACGTCCAGAATACTCTGGACGAGGTTTACGACATGCTCGAACGCATCTTCTTCGCAGGTTTCGAGGATCTGGTAGCGTTGCAGCGCGAGCAGCCTACCCTCTTCGTCCCGCAATTTGTTCACATCATCCAAGTACGGACTCCTCGTCCGGCGAAGAGGGAACGGTTAAGATAGTCGCCCTGCTCGCTGCGGCAATGGAAGTGCTGCCGCGCCCTCCATGACGATCTGTGATTTCCCTGAACGTGCGCGACGGTCTCAAGGCAGAATAACCTCGATCTCCGTGCCTTCTCCGGGCTTGCTGCGGCAATTGATCTTTCCGCCCAGACGCTGTGTCACCAGATTGAAAACAATATGCATCCCGAGCCCGGTGCCGCCGTTGGCGCGCCGGGTGGTAAAGAACGGGTCGAAAATCTGGGTGCGGGTCTCCTCGTCCATTCCCTTGCCGAAATCGCGAACTGAAATCCGATCGGCCCCGCTCTGCAGTCTCTCGACCTCTATTTCGATTTCGCCGCCGTTTGAATCGTAGGCATGAATTCCGGCGTTCATGATGAGGTTGGTCAGGATCTGTGCGATAGCACCAGGGAAGGTAAGCCGGTTGAGGCCTTCGGCCGGCTCCGCGATTTTGATTGTGAGACCCCGCCGCTTGGTCTCGGCTGAAAGGCTTTGAATCGTACTTTCAACATAGGTCCCCAGTTCGATCTCCCGGGCGTCATCAGCGGTCTGGTCCACCGCGACGAGCTTGAAGTTCTTGATGAGCTCGGCGGCTCGATTGAGGTTTCGCTCCACGATTTCGAGCCCGTTGCCGATATTTGAAAGGCGTTCGATCGCCAGTCCACGGGTTAACCGGCCTTCCGGACTCTGGATCTCGCTGTTGAACTCCCGGGCGATATCCGCCACGTGGCTCGCGGCGGTGACACAAATCCCGAGCGGTGTGTTCACTTCGTGCGCGACACCGGCGACAAGCGCACCAAGCGCCGCCATTTTTTCCTGACGTACCAACTCGTTCTGGGCGCTCTTCAGATCCGTGATGTCGGTATTGGTCACAATGCACCCGACGTCGTCGACAAAGCGGCGCTCGACCTTGTGATAGGACCCGTCGGGCAAAATGTCCTCAAACACATTGTTTTCGCGTCGCTCGAGAAGAGCGGTCCGTTCGGACAGAATTTCCTCCAACTTCTTCGGGTCGCGCTGCAGATTCCTCTTGCTGGTGTGAATGTGCTTCAAAATCTCGATATAGGGCGTGCCTGGAGTGCAGATCTCGTCCGGAAACTGATGCGCCTTCCTGATCCAGTTGTTGGTGAGGCGAACGCGGTTTTCAGTATCGAGCAGAATCATGCCGATCGGCGCGTAGTCAACGACGGCTTCCAGAGTCTTTCGTTCGATTTCAAGCGCCTTTTCGGCTTGGTGACGGACGACAATTTCACGTTGCAGGTCCTCCGTGCGTTCTGACACCATCCGCTCAAGTTCGGCGGTCATGTTTTCCTTGAGCCTGTCAGCCTCGATTTTCTCGCTGATGTCCCGGACCATGAATTGCGCGATCTCTGTTTGGTCGGGGCCCTCGAAGGCTGTCACGGTGAGTTCCGTCGGAAATTCGGTGCCATCCAGCTTTCTGCCGCGCCATTGGACGACCTGCGGAACTCCCTTGCGGGCTTCGTCAAAAATCTCGTTCAGGATTTCGACGGATCTTTCTTGTGTGCCATGAACGCTGCCAGAGAGCCTGCCAAGAGGCTTGCCGATGACTTGTGCGCTCTCGAGACCGAACATTTCCTCGGCCTTCTTGTTCAAGGCGGTGTATCTGCGGTTCTCAAAGACGAAAATCGCGTCTCCGGCGCTGTCGAAAAGTCCTTTGTATTGGGTCTCGCTTCGTTCTCTCTCTGAAACCTCTTGCCGAAGCTGGTCCAGAATATCCTCGAAATAGGAGATCGCGCGTCCCAGCTCCCCAATCTCGTCGGTCCTGTTCTGGTCCGGAAGGAATTCAGACGGCTGGCCTTTTGCCAGATTGCCCATGGCCCTTATGGCGCCGATCAGGTCCCGCGACATCAGGCGGTTTATGAACCATGAGATTAGCAGCGACAGTGGAACGCTGAGTGCCAGACCGGCGAGAAGTGTTTGTGTCAGGCGCCGGTCAAAAGCGGTGTAGGCCTCGGAGGCATCCGAATTGTCCTGCAAATTCACATTCGTCAGCTCGCCCAGGGTGTGGAAGACCTCCTGGTATCGTTCGTTCGTGCGCCGCATCTGCTCTGCATGGACACCCAAATTCACCGAGGTCATCAGAACGGCTGAGATGTAGTCCTCGTGGAATGTCTCTAAATTCTGCGCGAGCTGTCCGAACAGTCGGCCATCGAGGGTTTGTGGGTCCAGCGTGCTCAGAACGCTTTTCAGCTCCTCCTTGATGTCGTGGAGCCGGTTCATATGAGGGCGCGCCAGATCGTAGAGTTCGCCCTCATCAAGCTCAACGGCCCGGCCGAGGACGCTCTGCATCTCAAGGTGGACGGCGGCAACGCTTTCGCCGAGCGATGTCACTTGGCCGAGCCGGGAAATGGCGGTCGTCTGAATCCGCTCCAGCGCCCGCCTTTCCGCACTGTTGGTCTGGAGAACGACGATCAAGAACCCGGCGAAGATCAGCACGGTGATGATCGGGGCGACAAAAACCCAGGTCTTCAATCCCAATCGAAACCGCCGGCCGCGCTGTTTTTTTGATATCACAGGACGTCCTACTGTTGAGCGGCCGTGAGCGGCCAGCTGTCTGGGTGGATTGCTGTGCGGTAGCGGAAGGACCCGGCCCCGTCCGGTTCGAAAACAACGGTAACGCCCTCTGGTTTGGGCCAGACGCCGGACGCTTCGCGCAGATTGGCAGTGTGGCCTGCGATGACCGTGTTTGTGCCGGTAGCCGGTTCCTCGGCCAGCAGGGCGCGCAGAACATCGGCATGCCGTTCGGATTCGTCGCTTCCTGATCCGAGTGAGAATTTGAGGTCATGGTTCAGTTCGGCCCGCCCGAAGGCAAGGATTGCGGTGTGTTTTGCCCGGCAGTACGGGCTGGCGATAATTTTTGCGACCGGAATGCGGAGCTTTACGAAGGATTCGCCAATCTTGCGCGATTGTTCGCGGCCCAGTTCGGAGAGCGGTCTCTGGGTTTCGCAGTTTGCCAGGTTTTCACGATCGCTATCCGCAATATCGTGATCTGTCGCAGCGTGCCGGATATAGAGGATAAACCCGCCGTCGCGGAGCTCGTCTATGAGAGCGCTATCGATCAGGTTTTTGCTGGAGTTTGAAGCATCTCCTTCGGGAGAAGCTTGAGCTGTTTGCAGAGGCAACCCGATTAAGAAAACCGTGAGGATGACACTCAGAAACATTGGGCTACTCCAAATTTTCTTTGGTCTCTGAGCCAATCTTTAATCAAATTCGTCACGAAAGAGTTAAGGAGGCGCCCTTTCCCGGGATATGGGGCAGCGCCAAGGCGATTCGCAACGGTTGGATCCCCTCAGACCGAAAGCCGGGCACCGTGCGGAATGCTGCGATTTTCCCTCGGTCCTTATTCTTTGCCTGAAAGCCTTGGGCTACAATCTGACCTAATTGCTTTTTACTGTGTCCTATGGATAGTCCAGATTGATCGCGTGACCTGCTCTTTTGCCAGAATGAGCAGATGGCGGAGCGGGGCCCCCCGAGAACGGTCATTTGCAGAGAGACCCGATGTTGCGTTTGGCGTGCTAGAGATGCCTATGGACGAGAAACCAATCGCCACTGACGAGGGTAGCTCCCGGTACAGTCAAGAGTATTTCAGTTACGTGCGCGGGCTGTTCGCCGCGGCGTCCATTCTCGGCTGCATGGAACTCATACTGAATTCCGACTGGTTCCTGAGTGTGCCGCTCTGGTTGCAGGCTATCAGGGTTTCATTGACGGCTCTTGCTATCGGGTACTGGCTGAGCATGCGCCGCTACGATCCGACACTGCGCCATGCGTTCAAGGTTGGTCTGCTGTTTCTGGTGTTGCGGATCGCGACCTTGTCGCACGCGGTGGAGCCACATAACGTGGCTTTCTATCTTCCCGTCGCACTGATTGCCGTGATGACCCTCGCCTTCTCCCGTCGTGAGATTTGGGTGGGGCTGGTCGTGACAGTAGTGGCCTTTCTGATCGCGCGGCAGGGCCAGATCCCGGACCGGGCGTATTTGGGCCTCTCTTTCGTAGCGATCTTTTCGGGATATTTCGGGCTGTCCTTTCTGCGGTTCCGGGCGCGGCTTTTCGAGCTTTTGTCGTTGCTGAAGGACCAGACCAGAACCGATCAGCTGACCGGCCTGAAGAATCGCCGTGCCTTGCAGGACGACATTGAGCTCGGCTTCCGGCGTCTTGAGCGCGACGGCGCAGGCTTCAGCCTTCTGCTTATAGATGTCGACCACTTCAAGAAGGTGAACGACCGCTATGGACATGCGGTGGGAGACGCGATTCTGACGCTCTTAGCACGTGAGATTCACCACGATGTCGGGAACATGGATCTGGTCGATGGCGGCACTGTGTACCGGTTTGGTGGCGAGGAATTTGCGGTAATCCTGCCAAGTACGGATGTCGACGGTGCAAGTGTCGCGGCGGAACGGTTGCGCCGGCTGATCGACGTGACGCATTTCGACGTCGGCCCATTGGAGACGCCCATCTCCGCCGGTGGTGTGACGATCTCCGTCGGCATTACGGGAGCAGAGGCAGGGGCAGGCTGGAGCGAGATGTACAGCGCCGCCGACCAGGCGCTTTACCGGGCGAAGGATCTGGGGCGAAATCGTGTAGAGCGTGCCGACCGCCCGAGCGCGGAACCCGCGGAACCGAAAATGGTTCTGCAGGCTTAGCCGGCTTCGCGTTCCTGCTGCTGCGGAGGTACCCGTTTTGCCGGCAGGGTGATGCGGAAGCATGTCCCGATCCGCCGGTCGTCGATCAGTGCCAGAGTGCCGCCGAGGCGCTTCATTATTTCCTTGCTGATGGCAAGACCAAGACCGATGCCGCCGGTCGAGGACTGGGCCGCGCCGCGCTGGAATTTCTCGAAAATGAATGGCCGCAGATGGCTCGGTATCCCGGGACCGTTGTCGGAAATTTCGATCTCGTACTGGTCGTTGATCAGCTTGCCGGAGATCCGTACTTCCGGTTTCGGTGACGTGTTGTGCTTGATGGCGTTTGTCAGGATGTTGATGACCACCTGCTGCAGACGATCCGGGTCCGCATCAACCAGTGCCGAGCGAAGTGGTTCGTCCAGCAGGATTGCGCTGCCGGTGGATTGCGCCAGCCCGCGGCAGGACTCGATGGCCCGGATGAGCGGCACGGCTGCGTCGAGTTCGTGCAGGTTCCAGGAGGCCTCTCCCCGATCCATCAGGTTCATGTCCAGGATCTCGTCCAGCAGCCGGGTCAGGCGGAGGCTTTCCTCGTGGATGATGGAAAGGAATCTCTGGCTCTGCGGGCTCGACAGGTCGCGGGTTTCCAGCAGAATTTCCGAGAAGGAGCGGATCGAGGTCATCGGCGTGCGGACCTCGTGGCTGACCTGGCTGAGGAAATCGTCCTTCTGCGCATCCAGCAGGGTAAGCCGCTGGTTGGCCCGCCGGAGCTCGCGCGCGGTGGCTTCGAGCTCGAGCGATTTCTTCTCCACCTCCTGGCTGTATTCCATCAGTTGCGCGGTCTCGTCGGCAATCCGCATCAGCTCGTCGAGGCTGATGGTTTCGCCGCTGACGATGCGCGAGATCATCGCCCGGGCAGAGGCGGCCCCGATGGAGCCGGCCAGACGCCGCTCCAGATGCGCGATGAAGGCATCGGTCGGTTGCGGGAAATCGCCCTCCAGCCCCTGCCCCTCGGCGAACTCGCGGAACACGCGCTGGGCTTCGGTTGATCCGAGAATTCGCTGAGCAAGGATGAACAGATCCTCCGCCGAGGCGGAGCGCTGGATGAAGCGGTGCTCATCGCCCGCCGGCGTGCGGAACACGTCGACGAACAGCGTGCCCTGAAGACGCTCCAGTGGTTTCGGCTCGAACAGCAGGGAGCCGCCGATGAAGAGAACTGTATTAGTCGCGAGGCTCCAGAACATGGCATGGACCAGCGGGTCCTGGCCGGTCAGGCCGAAGAGAGCTTGCGGGCGGAACAGCTCGAGGCCCCAGGGGCCGTGCTCGATGGTGCTGGCCGAGAGCAGCAGATCGCCCTCGAAGCTCGGCAGGAACAGGGTGTAGCCCCAGAGCAGAAAACCAGCCAGCAGACCGAGTTTGGCGCCGCTGGCGGTCGCCCGTTTCCAGTAGATGCCGCCGAGCAGGGAAGGCAGGAACTGGGCGACACCGGCAAAGGCGATCAGGCCGATGGCGGCCAGCGCATCCGACTTGCCGCTGAGCCGGAAATAGAGATAACCGAGCAGCAGGATGACGCCGATGCTGATACGACGGCTGATCAGCAGCAGGCGGCGGACATCGCCGCTGCGCTCGATCGACGTCCACGGTGTGCGGAGCGCGATCGGCATGACGATATGGTTCGAGATCATGGTCGACAGTGCGATGGAGGCGACGATGACCATCGATGTCGCCGAGGAAAACCCGCCGAGGAAAGCCAGCAGCACCAGGAAATCCTGATCGACCGACATCGGCAGGGTGAGCACGAACATGTCCGGGTTGGAGCCCTCGGGCAGAACGGTCAGGCCGCCGATGGCAATCGGCAGCACGAACAGGCTCATCAGCAGCAGGTAGAGCGGGAACAGCCAGGACGCCATGCGGAGCTGATCCTCGCCGGTATTCTCCACGACCGTGACCTGGAACTGGCGCGGCAGGCAGATGATGGCGATTCCGGACAGGAAGGTGAGCGCAATCCACCGCGCGTCGAACATGTCTTCGGTCTGCAGGATGCGCGCGGCGTCCCGGCTGAAGATGTCGGCCGGCCCGTCCGCCAGCGCAAAGACCACGAACAGCCCGACCGCGATCAGCGCGAAGAGCTTGACCAGTGCTTCCAGCGCGATGGCGGCGACGACGCCGTGATGACGTTCGTTCGCGTCGATTGTCCGGGTGCCGAAAATGATCGTGAAGAGCGCCATGCCGGCGGCGATCCAGAAGGCCATTTCGTTGGCTGGGTCGCTGCTTGGCGGGTTTGCTAGATTGCCCGGATCGGAGGCGACAATGACCTGGATGCTAGTGGTCACCGCCTTCAGCTGCAGGGCGATATAGGGCGTGGTTCCGATCACCGCGATCAGGGTCACCAGAACGGCAAGGCTGGTGCTCTTGCCGTAGCGCGAGGAAATCAGGTCGGCAATGGATGTGATCCGGTGCATGTGGCCGATCCGGACCAGCTTGCGCAACAGGAACCACCAGCCAATGAACACCAGCGTCGGGCCGAGATAGATGGTGGCGAATTCGAGCCCGTTGCGGACCGCCGAGCCGACGGCGCCGTAGAAGGTCCAGGAGGTGCAATAGACCGAGATTGAGAGGGTGTAGACCACCGGCGACTGGATCCAGGAGGCCTTCCCGGAGCGCGCCTGTCGGTCGCCGAGGAAGGCGACCATGAAGAGCAGCGCCACATAGGCGAGCGAGGTCAGGAATATCAGGTTCGGGGAGAGCATCAGCGCCCCGGGGAGGATGTATCCGGAGGCACGGGCGCGTGCGGTTCCGGATCATGGAGTCTGTTGGAGAACCAGAAGGCAATCGTGATCAGCGCGGACCAGAGTCCAAAGATATAGGCAACGATCAGCGGAATGCCGAAAAGGCTCACCCGTGCCGTGAACAGATCGATGACGGGCGGCAGCAGCAGGAAGAATCCCGCTACCGGGAGCAGGAAGGCGGCATCACGAAACTTGGCCGCTGTGCTGGGCGAGGCGGGGCGCATCGGCTAGAGCCCGGCCAGCCTGCGGACCTGGTCGACGACATCCTTGTTAGAGAAGGGTTTGGTCACGAATGCATTCGCGCCGATTTCCTCTGCTGTCTTGCGGTCCTTTTCCTGGCCTTTGGCGGTCAGGACGATGACCGGGAGCTCCCGTGTGCGCGGAGACGCGCGGAGCTGGCGCAGGATCTCAAATCCGTTGCGATGCGGCAGCATGATGTCGAGAATCACCACGTCAGGCAGCGCGCCGTCGTTCAGTTGTTCCAGGGCGGAGTCTCCGTCGAGCGCGCTGGTCACTTCCCACCCCTCGCGTCCCAGAAGGAAGCTCAGGGATTCGAGAATGTTAGGCTCGTCCTCCGCAATAAAGACGCGTGTCGTCACGCCGTTTCCCCCAATAGCCGTGTTAGTAGTCCGACTGTTTTTTCAATGCCGGTTGATTTCGAGTGTAGCTCAGGCGGGCGATGGCGCAACAACTCTGCGTGTTTCCGTCAGGCGCCAGTGATCGGATGTTCCTGCCGATGGCGGCATTCCTCGCGCGTGCAGACCCGGCAGGCGGACCCGACGGGCTCCGATACAGACTTCGCCGTCAGGTCCAGTCCATCGCCATAGATCACGTCGCGGGCATAGAGCGCGTCGCAACCGAGCATGATGGAAACAAGGTGCCGGGGAGCGTCGAACCCCGTGGCCTGTTTGGCGACGGTCTTGGCGAAAAACAGGAAGCGGCTGCGGTCTGGAAATTCGGCCAGTTGCCGGAACACCCGATCCGGGGTCTGAAAGGCGCGATAGATAGCCCAGAGGGGGCAAGCGCCACCGTAGCGCGGTAATGGCAGGTCGCGCAGCGGCAGCCGCTTGGTGATGAAGCCGGCCGGGTCGGACCGCATGAAGGCGAAGGGCACACCTTCCGCGCCGGGTTTCCGGAGCGAGGCCAGCCGGTGGCAAACCTGCTCGACGCTGGCGCTGAACCGGTATTGCAGCATGTCGATATCATACCGGCAGGCGATCGCTGTCTCGCGGAAACGGTCGTACGGCATCAACAGGGCTGCAGCAGCATAGGATTGCAGAGCGCGGCGCCCCCTGACCAGTGCCGCATCGCTGGTCAGCAGGGGGGAGTGCAGCAAGATTTCCTCGATCACGTCCGTCAGTGCCGCGACTACCAGCGCCCGTGCCGCCCGGAACCGCCGGGTTGCTGCCGGCAGGGCCGGTCCGGTGCTGTCGGGCAGGGGCAGCGGTGTTTTACCGATCTGCTGGAGCAACGTGTGGGCGGCGGATTCGAATTCCGGAGCGACCGCGTCGCACCCGAGGCGTGCGCCGAGTTTTTCTACGGCTTCTTCCAGCGGCGCGAAATAATTCTGGTTCTCCAGGACGAAGTCATCGACCTCCTCAGCCGGTGTCACGGAGCCCTGGCGTGATGGCGCACGGTCGAAATATCCGGCCATGGCCTGGGCGACATCGGACAGTTTCGCGCTTTCTTCCGCCAGATTGCGGTGAAACCGCGTCCGCTGGTCATCCGGGACGTCATCGACGCTGGCAAGAATCTCAGAGGTGGACCGGATAGCGGCAATATTGGAGAGCATGCCGTGCACGGCGTCGGAGAGGAAAGGGTCCTGGCGCAAGCGGTCGGACAGGGCATGCAGGGTCGCGGTCTGGTCCAGGTTGGTTCTGTGCATATTCACGATCAGCCCGGCCCATGGACGGTGCCGGGCGACAAGATCGGTTGCGCTTTCCGGATCGGTCTCGCCATCGGCATTGGCCGGGTCGGTTGCGATTTCTTCTAGGTCCTGGATCAGCCGGCGTTCGGCAGCGCCGTCCAGATACTCGATCCCGACGGAAAGGACCTCCCCCAGTCGCCGTAGGAGTGCACCACCGACCTGGCGTTTGTCATGTTCGATCAGGTTCAAGTATGACGCGGAAATGCCGACGGCCTGTGCAAGATCGGCCTGTGTCCGCCCGAGGCTTCGCCGTCTCTCTCGTATTCTCATGCCAATCGGCGCGCGGGCCATGTTTCAGTTCCTTGATTTCGCTCAACTTGGTGCGGTGCAGCGTAAATTATTTACAAACCAATAATATTTCTTGTCCAAATATTTACAAAAAAATCTGCAAATTTCAATTACTTATTCGTTTCTTGACTAAATGTGCGTACTGTTGTGACCGAGCGCATAAAGATGCTCAATGGGGATTGGGTCTCTGACGCATTCCAGAAAAAATAACGGGAGGAACAAATGGCAAAGTTTGATGCCGGCTTCAGCCGGCGTAATCTTCTTAAGGGCGGCGTCGCGTTATCCGGCGCCCTTGCCGCGCCGACCTTTTTCACGCGCAATGCTTACGGCGCTGAATTCATTAACAACCCGGGTAGCGCCAAGTCCGTGAAGCTCGGCTTCAACGTGCCGCAGACCGGTGCCTATGCCGATGAGGGCGCCGACGAGCTGCGCGCCTACCAGCTTGCCGTCAAACACCTTAACGGTGAAGGCGACGGCGGCATGATGAACACCATGAAGCCGCTGGCCCTTAAGGGTAACGGTATTCTCGGCAAGAAGGTCGAGTATGTCACAGGTGACACGCAGACCAAGTCCGATGCCGCCCGCGCATCCGCCAAGCGGATGATCGAAAAGGACGGCGCTCTGATGATCTCCGGCGGATCTTCCTCCGGTGTGGCTATCGCTGTTCAGGGTCTCTGCCAGGATGCCGGCATCATGTTCATGGCCGGCCTGACACACTCTAACGATACGACCGGCAAGGATCGCCGCCGTAACGGTTTCCGTCACTTCTTCAACGCTTACATGTCGGGTGCCGCGTTGGCTCCGGTGCTGAAGGCGAACTACGGAACCGATCGTGTCGCTTATCACCTGACCGCTGACTACACCTGGGGCTGGACCCAGGAAGAGTCGATCAAGAACGCGACCGAAGCCGTTGGCTGGAAGACTGCTGCTGCCGTGCGTACCCCGCTCGGTGCCGGTGACTTCTCGCAGTACATCACGCCGGTGCTGAACTCCGGTGCGGACGTGCTGATCCTGAACCACTACGGCAAGGACATGGTGAACTCGCTGACCCAGGCGGTTCAGTTCGGTCTGCGCGACAAGCAGGTGAACGGCAAGGACTTCACCATCGTGGTTCCGCTCTACAGCCGTCTGATGGCTCAGGGCGCTGGCGCGAACGTTAAGGGGATCTTCGGGTCCACCAACTGGCACTGGTCGCTGACGGATGAAGGCTCCCAAGCTTTCGTGAAATCCTTCGGTGCCGAGTACGGCTTCCCGCCGAGCCAGGCTGCACACACCTGCTATGTGCAGACCATCCTCTATGCCGATGCCTGCGAGCGTGCCGGCACTTTCGCTCCGTGCGAAGTCGTCAGCGCCCTGGAGAACTTCAAGTTCGACGGTATGGGCAACGGTCCGACCCTCTATCGGGGCGACGATCACCAGTGCTTCAAGAAAGTGCTGGTCGTGAAGGGGAATGAAAACCCGACCTCTCAGTTCGACCTGCTCGAAGTTGTGCAGGAAGTCCCGGCTGAACAGGTGACGTACGATCCGAATATCCCGCAGTTTGCTGGCGATCTCGGCCCGTGCAACAACGGCGCCTGATCATCTGAATGCGGATACCGGCTGCCGTTTCGACGGCGGCCGGTATTTTCTGATTTCTTAGCGGGGAACCCCGAGCGGGAAACGCGGCATGGACGCCATACTTCTGCAAATTCTGAACGGGCTGGACAAGGGCGGTGCCTACGCACTGATCGCGCTCGGCCTCACACTCATTTTCGGCACTCTGGGCGTGGTCAATTTCGCCCATGGAGCGCTGTTCATGCTTGGTGCCTTCTGCGCCGTCAGTCTGCGAAAGCTGCTGACGCTGTCGGCGAAGGTCAAGGACGAGAGCATCACCTTCTTCGAGGCCTATAAAGAGGTCCCCTATCTGGAGACCTGGTTCGGCGAAACAGGCACTGCGATCATCGATATGGCCGTGCCGTTATCGATCCTGTTCGCCATACCGGTCATGCTTTTGATCGGCCTCGCCATGGAGCGCGGCCTGATCAAGCATTTCTACAAACGTACACACGCGGAACAGATCCTCGTCACCTTCGGCCTCGCCATTGTGCTGCAGGAGATTGTGAAGGCCTATTTCGGGGCCAATCCAATCCCGCAGCCGGCGCCGGAACTGGTGTCTGGCAGCGCTAACATCGGCGCTCTGTTCGGCCTCGGGGACTCGGTTGTCTACCCTTGGTGGCGCCTGCTCTATCTCGCTTTCTCCGGTCTCGTGATCACGGCGGTATTTGCCTTTCTGCAATTTACCACCTTCGGCATGGTGGTCCGCGCCGGAATGGCTGATCGGGACACGGTCGGTTTGCTCGGGATCAACATCCAGAAGCGCTTCACCATCGTCTTTGGCATCGCGGCCGTGGTCGCGGGCCTTGCCGGGGTGATGTACACACCGATCCTGCCGCCCGATTATCATATGGGCATGGACTTCCTGGTGTTGTCCTTCGTCGTCGTGGTTGTCGGCGGCATGGGCTCGCTCGGCGGTGCTGTCGCGGCCGGCTTCCTGCTCGGTATTCTGCAATCCTTTGCGTCGATGAACGAGGTGAAGAGCATCTTCCCCGGCATCGACCAGATCATTATCTACCTCGTTGCGGTGGTCATCTTGCTCGTGCGTCCGCGCGGGCTGCTGGGCCGCAAAGGCGTGATGGAGAGTTAAGATGATCACGCCAAATCCAAGAAACGACTTCATCCTGATCGCAATTTTCACGATCGCAGTCCTGACCGCGCCGCTTTGGCTCGCGCCGATCGGGGCCGGCTATCCGGACCTGTTGCAGAAGTTCGCGATTTATGGACTTTTCGCGATCGGCTTCAACATTTTGTTCGGGCTGACTGGGTATCTCTCTTTCGGCCATGCAGCTTTCCTCGGCGTCGGCTCCTACGTTGCCGTCTGGTCCTTTAAGCTGCTGACCATGAATGTGCTGCCAGCTGTGGTTCTCGCGGTTGGGGTGTCGGGCCTTTTCGCTCTGGCCATCGGTTTTGTCAGTCTGCGCAGGTCGGGGATCTACTTCTCGATCCTGACTTTGGCCTTCGCACAGATGTCCTACAATATGGCTTACTCGGTGTTGACCCCGATCACGAACGGGGAGACCGGTCTGCAGCTCAGCCCGCACGATCCGCGTCTGTTGGATACGATGGCTGGGATTGATTACGGGGCGGCTCTGCCGACGACCGATCTCTTCGGTGTCGAGATGACGGGGTATCCCGGCTTCTACTTCTGTGCGGTAGTGATGATCCTCGGGTTTATCGTTGCAGTTCGCATCGCAAGATCGCCTTTTGGAACCATGCTCCGGGCCATCAAGTCGAACCAGAACCGGCTGAATTATACCGGTGTTAACACCCGGCCTTACGCACTCGCTGCTTTCGTGATTTCCGGCATGTATGCCGGGCTCGCCGGCTCTCTGCTCGCCGTGACCGACCCGCTTGCCGGTGCGGAACGCATGCAGTGGACGGCGTCGGGAGAAGTTGTGCTGATGACCATCCTCGGTGGTGCCGGAACCCTGCTTGGACCGGTGCTCGGCGCGGGTGTGATCAAATATTTCGAGAACATCTTCAGTGCCTTCAATCACGATGCGCTGATGGGGATCTTCGACTTCCTGCCGGAATGGCTTCAGGGACTCGTCGTTTCCCTTACCGGACTTTTCGTCGGTGAAGGCTGGCATCTCACGCTTGGTGCATTGTTCATGGTCATCGTCATCTTCCTGCCCGGCGGGCTGATGGAAGGCGCGGGACGTATCGCCAAACTGGTGCGCAAGGAACGCGGTGCGCCCGGTTCCTCCATATCCACCGCACCCGGCGAATGAGGAAGGCGAAATGAGCACTATTCTGTCTGTCAGAAACGTAAACAAGAGCTTCGCCGGTCTTAAGGCGCTCCACAATGTGGAACTCAACGTCGAGGAAGGCGCGGTTCACGCGATCATCGGGCCGAACGGCGCCGGTAAGTCGACCTTGCTGAACTGCTTTGTCGGCCGTCTCACCCCGGATACTGGCACGGTCGATTTCAACGGCACTTCCCTGCTCGGTAAGCAGCCGCACGAGATCAATCAGGCAGGGGTCGTTCGGGTGTTCCAGACACCGGAAATCTTCGGCGACCTCAGTTTGCTTGAAAACGTCATGATCCCGACGCTCGCGCGGCGGGACGGCGCCTTCAAGCTGAACGGCTGGGCCCGTGTCGACTCCATTGCAGAGGTACGGGACCGGGCCGAACAACTGCTCGGTGACGTCGACCTGCTGGACAAGAGGGAGATGATCGCGAACTCCCTGTCCCGCGGGGACAAGAGGCGGCTGGAGCTTGCAATGTGTCTGGTGCAGGACCCGAAACTCCTGCTTCTGGACGAGCCCACTGCCGGAATGTCCCGTGCAGATACCAACAAGACAATCGACCTGCTGAAGCAGATCGGTGAGCGCGGCATCACCAAGATCGTCATTGAGCATGACATGCATGTCGTGTTCTCGCTCGCCAGCAAGATCTCCGTTCTCGCCCAGGGCACTGTCATCGCCGAGGGCAAGCCGGAGCAGATCAAGGGCGATCCGCGGGTCCAGGAAGCCTATCTCGGGGGAGCCCATCTATGAGCACTGAAACTCTCCTCAATCAGCCGGACAGCGGGTCCCTGCAAAAGCCGGAAAACCCGATCAGGAATGTCGGTACTCCGCCAGCCTACTTCTCCTGCTGGGGCATGCAGGCCTATTACGGCGAGAGCTATATCGTCCAGGATGTGAGCTTCAATATCCACGAAGGCGAGATCGTGGCTCTGCTCGGCCGTAACGGGGCCGGCAAGACCTCGACCCTGCGGACGATTGCTCGTGCGGGCGATCCGCAGTTGCAGCACGGTGAAATCTGGCTCGACCACAAACCGCTGCATCAGATGAAGGATTTTCAAGCGGCGCAGAACGGCGTCGGGCTGGTTCAGGAAGACCGTCGGATTATTCCGGGTCTGACTGTCGAGGAAAATCTGGAGCTGGCGCAGATCAACGGTCCCAAAGGGTGGGAGATCGAACGGCTCTATGAACATTTCCCGCGTCTGGCGGAACGCCGCAAGCAGGAGGGCATCACGATGTCCGGCGGCGAGCAGCAGATGCTGGCCGTTGCCCGCGCCCTTGCCCGGGACGTGAAATTGTTGCTCCTGGATGAGCCCTATGAGGGACTGGCTCCGGTTATTGTCCAGGAAATCGAAAAGATCCTCGAGGAAATCAAAACCCTCGGGATGACGTCCATTATTGTTGAACAGAATGCAATCGCGGCTCTGCATCTCGCAGACAGGGCCCTGATCCTCGATATGGGTCAGATCGTTTTCGACGGCACCGCGCAAGAAGTGCTGGATGATGAGGCGCTCCGTCAGGAGTATCTCGCGATCTGATCTATCGGGTGCTGTAACGGATCTCCCGTCTGCGGCATCTCAGAGCCCCGCTTTATGCGGGGCTTTTTCTTTGCTCGATCCATTGCTTGCGGGGGACGGCTTGCCTGATCCGTATGACGCTCTATTTCCGTGCGCGTCGGTCCACTCGGGAGATTGTCATGACTGTATTTGCGCGTCGGTCGTTGCTGTTGCTGCTTATCGTACCGTTGCTGTCCACAGGGTTGATCAAATCATCTCTGGCGAATGATTCACGGACGGGGTGGGAGCGTCTTGCGGCACCGAGGACTTTCGCAATCATGCGTCATGCGATCGCGCCCGGAACAGGCGATCCGGAGGAATTCCGGATTGGGGATTGCTCGACGCAGCGCAATCTTGACGGGACGGGCCGCGCGCAGGCGCGACGCATAGGCGATGCCGTGCGTGCTGCCGGTATGGAAGTTGATCGGATACTTTCCAGTCAATGGTGCCGCTGCCTCGAGACAGCGGAAATTCTGGGACTGGGTGCAACTGAGGAACTGGCCAGCCTCAATTCCTTTTTCGCCGACAGGTCAACCGGGGCCGAGCAGACGGAAGGGCTGCGCGCATTTCTGGCTGCGCTGCCGGATGACGAGAGAGTTATTCTGGTGACGCATCAGGTAAATATCACCGCTCTGACAGGCGTCTACCCTGCTTCCGGCGAGGTGATCCTGTTCAGGATCGAGGCCGATGGGGAGGTGACGGTCCTCGAACGAATCCGTACCCAAACCTGAAGGCTTCCGGATGCCGGGATAGCTTCTTGTCCGGGCTGTCGATCTCCTTGATCCTCTCGCATCAGGTCAACGAGCAGGGAGCCAGGATCAATGTCCGGCCAGAATTTCTTCAATCTTCATGATCTCGACCAGGGCATTCAACGGACTCTCGCCGAAGGGCTGACGGCGCGGATCTTTCCGGGAGAGAACCTGATGTTCTCTATCGTGCGAATTGACCCTCATGCCGAAGGCTCAATGCACAGTCATCCGGAAGAGCAATGGGGCATCATGCTCGAAGGCAGCGGCGTGCGAACGCAGGACGGAGTGGATCACGCAGTAAAGGCCGGTGATTTCTGGTGCACGCCGGGTAATGTTGTGCACGGGCTGAAGGCTGGCCCGGAAGGCTGTTTTGTCATCGACGTCTTCAGCCCGCCGCGCGGCGACTACAAGAAAGCCGGTAGCGGGTATGGTAACGGTTAGCTCTGATCTGCCTCTTCGTTCGTGTCGTCGAAGCTACTCTCAATGGTGCCATTGAGTTCGAGGCGGGCGCTGGCGTCGATCCGCCGGGCGTCAAAACCTGGTATTAGTTCAACCTGCAACAGCTCTCGCAGCGGAGCGCCGCGCCAGCCCTATAGCTCTTGAAAGCTTGAAGAGAGCAAGGAACCCGTTCTGTATATGCCGGGCACGGTAGTCAGTTCAGAAGGTAATCTGATCCTTATCAATAATTTGCCGCTCGTGCGTGCCGGGGCACCGAGTGTAGTGTTGCTTAAAATGAAGCTTTCAGAGGGCGCGCTATGAATGGCCATTTCCTGGTCGTTGATGATAATCAGCCGACCCGTGCATTAATCGGAGAGTGTTTGAAGTCCCTTGGGCGGAGCTTCGAGGAAGCGGCAAATGGGAATGAGGCAATAAAGCTGATTCAGTCGCACTCCTTCGACGGCATATTTCTTGATGTTCTGATGCCGGAGAGCGACGGTTTTGAGGTTCTGAACTGGATGGTCAGAAACAAGACCATTCTGCCGACGGTCGTGTTTACTGAAGCGAAGGCCAAGTTTGACGTGGATTTTCCGGCAATGGCAGAAAGCCTCGGTGCTCTGAAAGGCTTCGACAAGCCTGTAACATTGCAGAAAATACAGGCTGGGCTGGAGGCCATGGACAAGTGAAAGCGGTCAGGAGCGTGATGGATAAGGTGTTTTTAGTTCCTGCTCTAGAATGCGCCAGCTGGTTTCCAGAAGGTTTTCCAGTTTTTTGAGACTTCCCGGGCTTGCCGTGCCTTCATGAATGGAGGCGCCGAATTTTTCTGTTTCGAGGCGTGCAAGCTTGAGGCCGAAATTTCCGAGCATCCCGGTCAATTCATGTGCGATACGGCTTTTTTCGTCGATGCTGCCCGCTGAGTTTTTCAGCGCCTCGATGAGTGCTGTGGATTGTTTGCAGGCATCGTCATGAAGCGTCAGAAGCCTTTCTGGCTGTATGGAGGCCTTCAATGTTTCCAGGATTTCTCGATCGATATGGCGATCTGTGCCGTTTGAGCCCGCCGCGGTCGTCAGGGGGACGGCTGTTGATGTCGCACGTGCTGGATTACCGGTTGTCTGCACGGGTGACGGCACCGGCGCAAATCGGCCTAGCGCGTTTCTGAGGTCTGTAATCTCGAGCGGCTTTGTCAGCACAAATTGCATGCCCGCACTCAAATATTCATCTTTCTGGTCCTGAAAGGCGTTCGCGGTCAGCCCGATGATGGGGAGTTTCTCCACGTTGCGGGCGAACTGCCTGATGGAAACCGTGGCCTGCACTCCATCCATATTGGGCATCTGCACATCCATCAGAATGACGTCGTAGGCATCAGGGGCATTGCGGACGAGATTCACCGCAATTTCCCCGTCTTGTGCAATCGTCACGGTATGACCATCCCGTTCCAGCATGGCCTTGGTGATCATCTGGTTGATGTCGTTGTCTTCAGCAACCAGAACTCGCAGCTGCGGAATGTCGGCGTCTTTGACGATTTCATCGATAACCTGTTGATTTTTGGCTATCTCAGTGTCGACGGACAAGCGGAACATCGTGCCGACGCCGACCTCGCTTTCGACACTTAATTCGGCACCGATCGCGTCTGCAATGCGTTTGGAAATGTTCAGACCAAGTCCTGTGCCCCCACCATGGCGGATTCCGACGTCGGTCTGTTTGAATTCCTCGAATATCTTGTCGATATCCTCCACAGGGATCCCCGGGCCGGTGTCGGACACTTCGAACGAAATACGGCAGATCTTTCCATCGTGGAGCATCTGGCTGCGGGCGACCAGGTCAACGCTTCCTGTTTCCGTAAATTTGACCGCGTTGCCGATCAGATTGAACAGAATCTGGCGGATATGATCGAAATCACCATAAAGGAAAGCCCCGTTCTCGCCGATCACGTTGCCGCGGAACTCCAAACCTTTCATCTCCGCCCGGATCCGGAACATCGATTCCATCGCGTTCATCATGGCTGGAAGGGAGAAGCGTTCTTTGGAGATGGTAATCTGGCCTGCTTCAATACGGGCGAAATCCAGCACCTGATTTATCAGGGTTAGCAAAAACAAGCCGGATTCCTTCGCGATAGAAAGCTTCTGGGCTATGTCCGGTGTTACAGCCTTCCTGTCGATGAGCTGGAGCATCCCGAGGATGCCATTCAATGGTGTTCGGATCTCGTGCGACATGGACGTGAGAAACCGGGATTTGGCTTCGCTGGCGGCTTCCGCATTCTGCTGGGCGATGCGCAATTCTTCATGGAGCTCGGCAATCTCGGTGATGTCGAGCAGAGCCAGCAGGAAAAATGTCCTCGCGGTCCCGATGACGATCCGGATTCGCAGATGAACCTGAACTTCATGGCCGTCGTGGTGCCTGGCAGCCAATTGCATCGAATAGTCATCTGAGGCGAAGTTTTCCAGGTCGAAAGTCAGTCTTTGTATGAGGGTTTGGCGGTCATCGTCGAACCGTTCCGGGATCAACGAATGCACGGTTCGTCCGGACAGCTCGTCGACTGAGTAGCCGAGCAGCCGTTCAGCCTGCCGGTTGATCTGGAAAATGCGCCCGCCCTGGTCAACGCTGACCAGCGCGTTGGGAGATTCGTTGTAAAGCTGCTCGACATAGGCGTGGGAGGCATTGAGGCGTGCATTTACCCGTGCGGTCCGGATCAGCAGCAAGATCATACCGGATGCGCCCGCCAGAATGAGCACCACGACGAACGATCCCTGCTTCAGGGTGCTCATCGCGTCGTTGAAAGAGGCCTGTGCAATCTTTTCCTGCTGGAAACTTCGGATCTCGTTCAGACCCTGGAGCTTTTCGAGGGCGACCAGCGCCGCTCTGTCGTCGACACGGACCAGTTTGTCCAGTTCGCTCACGCTGAGTTCTTGGTAGAGGCGGATCGTCTCTTTCTCTTTTGCAAGATAATCTTCAATCGTTGCCTCTACGTCATTTAGAAGGCCTTGCTCTTCGGCGGAGAGGAGAACGAATTTCAGTGCAGCAATCTCGCCAAGCGCTGCGAACGCGCTCTTCTCCATGCGCTCCAGATAAACCGGATCGCGCCGCAATACGAAATTCTTGAAATTGTGTATGAATCCGCCGTAGCCGAGATGGCGTTGCAGCGCATTGAGGCTTCCGGAAACATTTCGGGTCTGATTGTTGTACTTGAGCCAGGAGTCTTCCGTGGCATTGAACCGGCTTGCGGCCTGTACGCCGAGAAATAGCATCACTGCGATGCTCGCGGCCGCAAGGATGACAACCGCCGCGATTCCGGACTGAAATTGGCCGGGTCTTTTGCTCGCCATCAAGTCGCTCCCTCGTGACGGCTTCCGCAATTCGGAAACCGCCCGGAAGTGCACGTATCACACCTCCCTTCGGAGGAATTTTTCATGATGTGGTGAACTTTTAGTTAAGGGAGCCGGGGATCGTCATATCAACCTATACTTTTTTGCTGCGCCGAATATTCAGGTGCGCGCCTTCAGCAAGAATGCAGCCGGTTTTCGAAGCGGTGACCGCAATGCCAATGATGCGGATTTCAACTGCGGGAGAGCACTTCCGATGGATCGAGCCTGGAGGCGGCACCGAAGCCGGGCGCGGTAAGGATGCCCAGCACTGGAACCTGCCGACGGATGCCGTCGGAGACGAGCTGTTCAAGCTTAGGGGGCATACCGCCGGACGGCCATAAAATTTTGCTGTGAAAGGACCGGCCAGGGGCGCCAGACGGAGTTCGTATTGCAGTGCAAACAGGGCTGGTTTCCGGGGCCGGCTGCAGTGTATGGTCGTGGTCTCGCTGGCTCTTCGGGGTCTCCGGGACGTCCCCGTGGGCAGGGATGGCCTCGCTGAAAGGCACGATGGCCGCGCGCAAGCGTAGATCCCCCGCCCGATCCATCATCCAAGGATCGGCCCCCGATCCGCCACCCGGTTCTTGAGGTTTACAGAATGCGTACTGTCTTTGTTAACGGCAGCTATGTCCCGGAGAACGAGGCCCAGATCTCGATCTTCGATCGCGGTTCCCTGTTCGGCGATGCCGTCTATGAGGTGACATCGGTTCTCGACGGCAAACTGGTCGAGTATGAAGGCCATATGACGCGCCTGCGCCGGTCCCTTGCAGAGCTGAAGCTGCCGTCGCCTGCCACCGACGAAGAGCTGCTCGACATCCATCGTGAGCTGGTGAGGCGGAACGACCTCACCGAGGGGCTGATCTATCTGCAGATCTCCCGTGGCGCCGCCGACCGGGATTTCCTGTTCCCGGGTCCGGACGTGAAGCCGACCCTGCTGATGTTCCCGCAGACGAAGTCTCTGATCAACAGCGCGCTGGCCGAGCGTGGCCAGAAGATCATCCTGGTCGACGATCTGCGCTGGCGCCGTTGCGACATCAAGACCGTGCAGCTGCTCTATGCCTCCATCGTCAAGAACCAGGCGCACGACGCCGGTGCCGATGACGCCTGGATGGTGCTGGACGGGGAGATCACCGAAGGCTCCTCCAACAACGCCTATATCGTCACCGCAGACGGCACCATCGTCACCCGTGACCTGTCGACCGATATCCTGCACGGCATCACCCGCAAGTCCGTTCTGCAATGCGCGGCCGAGCTGCAGCTGAAGGTCGAGGAGCGCCCGTTCACCGTCGCCGAAGCCAAAGCGGCCAAGGAAGCCTTCTCCACCTCGGCTACCAGCTTCGTGAACCCGGTGATCGAGATCGACGGCGCCACTATCGGTGAAGGCAAGCCGGGCCCGATCGCCCGGCGCCTGCGCCAGGTCTATATCGAGAGCAGTAAGGCTGCCGGTATCTGATCGCTGGTCCAAACGTCGATAGACTGCTGGAGGGGAGTCCGCTGAAGCGAGGCTCCCCTTCTGCTTTTCGAGCGGCAGATACAAGAACGGTTCGTTCAATCCGGGTGACGGTCCTGCCACACGACACTCTTTCCACCTAAATCCCTCGCCCTCCCGCATTTTCCGCTCTTAAACTGACCAGACCAATGAGAGCTCCCGGAGTAACGGGCGGCCCAACGGAGGAAGACGTCCATGTCGGCTGTGACGGCAGCAGCGGCGGAGGAGAACAGCAGCTACAAGGTGCTCGTTCTCGTCACCATGGCCTGCGCCTGCATGCTCTACGCGCTTACGCTAACGATCGTGAACGTTGCCCTGCCGCAGATGCAGGGTGCCTTTTCGGCGACTACCGAGGAGATTTCCTGGGTGGTGACGCTGAATGTGGTGGCGACGGCGGTGGTGACGCCGCTGACCGGCTCTCTGGTCGCCTGGGTCGGGCAGCGCCGACTGCTGATCCTCTGCCTTTCCGGTTTCACCTTCGCCTCGCTCGCCTGCGCCATGGCGACCTCGCTCGAGGCGGTGCTGTTTTTCCGCATTATTCAGGGCGCCTTCGGCGCGCCGGTGGTGCCGCTGAGCCAGGCCATCGTGCTGCAGGTCTGGCCGAAGGAGGAATACGGCAAGGCGAACGGCTATCTCGGCATGTCGGTCGTCATCGGTCCGGCCATCGGGCCGTCGATCGGCGGCTGGCTGGCGGAGGAATACAACTGGCGCTTCGTCTTCCTGATGATCGTGCCGTTCAGCCTGCTTGCGCTCGCCGGTGTGATGCGCTGGATCCGCGAGGGCGGCAAGACGGCGCTGCCGCGTTTCGACTATCTGGGCTTCCTGCTGTTCTCCGTCGCCATCGTCGCGCTGCAGCTGGTGCTCGACCGGGGCGAGCGGGAGGACTGGCTGCAATCCGGGACCATCATCACGCTGTTGATTGTGATGAGCGCCGCCTTCGCAATGTTCATCGCCAACAGCGCCTGCGTCGACCGGCCCTTCGTCCGTCCCGTGCTGCTCAAGAATCAAAATTTCGTGGTCGGGCTCTTTCTGGTCTTCGTCTATGGCGCGGTGAACTTTACCCCGCTGGTGCTGTTGCCGCAGCTTCTCCAGAGCTATCGCGGCTATCCGGACACGCTGATCGGACTGGTGCTGGCAATGCGTGGTGTCGGCATGATCGCCGGGTTTTACGCGGCGGCAAGGATGGGGAAGATGGATCCGCGTATCGGGTTGGTGCTCGGCACGCTGGCGATTGGGACGAGCGGCTGGATGATGAGCCTGTATGATCTCAATGTCGGATTCTGGGCGCTGGTCTGGCCGAGCATCCTGCAGGGCATCGGTTGCGGGCTGATGTGGGTGCCGCTGTCGATGGTCAGCTTCTCGACGCTGGACCGCGCGCTGCTGCCGGATGCAACCTCGCTGTTCCACCTGATCCGCAACATGGGGACCAGCCTCTATGTCGCCGCCAGCGTCTTCGTCTTGGTCCGCACCAGCAAGGTGCGTTACGCCGAGATGGTCGAGGGGATCGGCCCGTTCGAGGAGCGGCTGAAATTCCCGGACGCGATTGGCGGCGGTGCCGTGCAATGGACGGACAGTCTCGGCCTGCTTGCCGGAGAGGCTTGGCGCCAGTCCGCCCTGATCGGCTTCAACAACTGTTTCCTGCTCTATGCACTGACCTGTTTCGCCACCTTGCCGGTGCTGGTTTTCGTGAAGATCCGGCGGGACGACTAGCGGGTACTTTCGGCCGCCCTGGCCAGCCATGTGTCGGTCAGCGCGGCGAGATTGTCGACGAGATTGCGCTGGCGTCCGGTATCGACGGAGATTTTAGCGCTCATGCCGGCCCGGAGCTGCGGCAAATCGGGGTTCGGCTCGACCGTTATGCGCACCGGCAGGCGCTGCACCACCTTGACCCAGTTGCCTGACGCATTCTGCGGCGGCAGAGCGGAGAATTCGGCGCCGGTGGCCGGGCTCAGACTCTCGATCTGACCGGACCATACAGCATCGGGATAGGCATCGACGCGGACCTCGACTGGCTGACCGATGGCGATGGCGTCGAGTTGGGTTTCCTTCAGGTTCGCCTCGATCCAGACAGCGCCGGTGCCGATGATGCCGAAGGTCGGCGTGTCGGCCTCGACCCATTCGCCGGCCTGCAGCTTCATCCTCGTGACGATGCCGGTCACCGGCGCGCGGATTTCCGTATAGGCCAGATCAAGCTTCACCCGTTCGATCTCCGCATCCACCTCAAGCACCTTCGGGTGGGTCTCGACCGGCTGGTCCGGCGCTCCGCCGAGTTTGGCGAGCACGACCTGTCGTTTTTCCTGCAACGAGCGGAGGCGCTGTTCGGCCGTGTCCCGCTCCATCTGCATCTCGTCGAGCTTGGCCTCGGTCCCGGCAAAGCTTTTCACCAGCCGCTGCTGCCGTGCGACCTCCTTGGCGTAGAACTTCACCCGGGGGCCAAGCTCGGCCATCTCGGCGGCGATCTGGCCGAGTTCGGCCTTCGTCGCCAGCAGCTCGTTGCGCACCGAGCCGCGCCGCGCTTCCGCCATCCTGAGCTGGACCTGATAGGGTTGCGGATCGATCCGGAACAGCAAGTCGCCCTCAGCCACCGCGTGGTTGTCGCCGACCCGGACCTCGACGGCGCGGCCGTCGATATTCGGGCTGACGGCAATCACCGGCGCTTTTACATAGGCGTTCTCGGTCGTGATGTAGCGCCCGGTCTCCGCGTACCACCAGGCACCGACCATGAAGGCAATCACGGCAATGCCACCCAGCAGCACGAGCCTGATCAGGGCACGGCCCCAGCGCCGGCGGGCATTGGGGGTGAGGGGGAGTGTGTCTTTGCTGTCGCTCATGACCTGCGGCAGGAACCTTGCCAGAAGTGAAACGCCCCCGGCGCGTGTCGGCCGGGAAGTTTGATCCGGCAAGACTAGGCAGGGTGGCGATGGGACGCCAGCGGAATGCGCGGCATTCCGCGTTGTGGCAAGATTACGCGCGGGGAAGAGTCTCGTGGTGGATCGGCAAGGCAGGTGGGCGCGAAACCCTCTATGCTTTTCCTCCGAGTTTTTCCAAGCTCTCGCCAGAAGGAGCCCGCCCATGCTGCATCTTTCCGTTCTCGACCAGTCCGTTGCCGGCGTCGGCAAGCCGCATGGCCAGACCATCCGCGATACCGTCGCCATGGCCGAGCTGTGCGAGGGCCTCGGCTACAAGCGTTTCTGGGTGTCCGAGCACCATTCTCATCCGACTATCGTCGGCAGCGCGCCTGAAATCCTGCTGGCGGGGATCGCCATGCGCACGAACCGTATCCGCATCGGCTCCGCCGGGGTGATGTTGCCGCATTACGCGCCGCTGAAAGTGGCCGAGCAGTTCCGCGTGCTGGAAGCCTTCGCGCCGGGCCGGATCGATCTCGGCCTCGGCCGCGCGCCGGGCTCGGACGGCCGGACCTCGCTTGCGCTCAATCCTGCGGCGGCGGAACGCCCGGCCCAGTTTCCGAACGATGTGCAGGACCTGATGGCCTGGGTCAGCGGCCAGCCGTTGCCGGAAGGCCACCCGTTCGCCACTGTGCAGGCCAACCCGCAGGGCGAGACATCACCCGAAATCTGGATGCTCGGCAGCTCGCTCTACGGCGCTCAGGTGGCCGCCCATTTCGGCTTGCCCTACAGCTTCGCCTGGTTCTTCACCGAAGGGCAGGGCGGCCCGGAAGCGATCCAGATCTACCGCGACCGCTATCAGCCGAGCGAACGCTTTCCGGAGCCGAACCCCGGCATCTGCGTTTGGGCGCTCGCCGCCGAGACCGAGGAGGAGGCGCAATATCACTTCGCCTCCCGCGCCCGCTGGCAGCTCTACCGCGACCGGGGCCGTTATACGGCGCTGGAAAGCGCCGACACGGCGAATAATGCGGCCTATTCGGAAAGCGAGACGGCCCGGATGGACGAGTTGCGGGGCAAGGCGATGGTCGGCACGCCGGAGAAGGTGGCCGAGCAGATCAACGCGCTGGCGAAGCGGCTCGGGATCGAGGAAATTGCGGTGGTGACCTGGGCGCATGACGAGAGCGTGCGGCGGCGGAGCTACGAGCTGCTTGCTGCGGAATTCGGGATGACGGCGTGAGGCGCGGCACGGCACAGTGACGCGAACGCGCGAACAATAAACTCAAAGGAGGAGACGAACAGATGAGCAAGCTTGGTTTTATCGGCCTCGGCATCATGGGCGTGCCCATGGCGGGACACCTGATCGCGGCCGGTCATGAGGTTTTCCTGAACACCCTCAATCAGGTGCCGCACAGCCTGGTCGATGCTGGCGGCAAAGCCTGCCCGAGCGCGGCCGCGGTCGCCAAGGCGGCCGACATCATCTTCATCATGGTGCCGGACACGCCGCAGGTCGAAGAGGTGCTGTTCGGCGATGATGGCGTTGCCGAGGTGCTTACCGAGGGCAAGACCGTGGTCGACATGAGCTCGATCTCGCCGCTCGCGACCAAGGATTTCGCGACAAAGATCAACGAGCTCGGCTGCGAGTATATCGACGCCCCGGTTTCCGGTGGTGAGGTCGGCGCCAAGGCGGCGTCTCTGACCATCATGTGCGGCGGCTCACCGAAGGCCTTTGCCCGGGTGAAGCCCCTGTTCGAGCTGATGGGCAAGAACATCACGCTGGTCGGCGGCAATGGTGACGGGCAGACCTGCAAGGTGGCCAACCAGATCATCGTCGCGCTGACCATCGAAGCTGTCGGCGAGGCTCTGCTGTTCGCCTCCAAGGCGGGTGCCGACCCGGCCAAGGTGCGCGAGGCCCTGATGGGCGGCTTCGCCTCGTCGAAGATCCTGGAGCTGCATGGCGACCGCATGGTGAAGCGCAATTTCGACCCGGGCTTCCGGATCGAGCTGCACCAGAAGGACCTGAACCTCGCCCTTTCCAACGCCCGCGAAATGGGCCTCAGCCTGCCGAACACGGCAACGGCGCAGGAGCTGTTCAACGCCTGCACGGCGCATGGCGGCAAGGCGTGGGATCATTCGGCCATGGTGAAGGCGCTGGAACTGATGGCGGATCACGAGGTCGCGTAAGGGGAGGGTTTTCAGGATGGTTGCATTGGAGAGGCTCGGGGACGCCGCCGGAAGGTTGCTGAAGGCGCGCGGCGAGACCATCGCCGTCGCCGAGTCCTCCGCCGGTGGACTGATATCCGCGTCCCTTCTGGCGGTACCGGGTGCTTCGGCCTATTTCGTCGCCGGCGGCGTGATCTATACCCACAAGGCGCGCGAGATCTTCACGGATATCGAGCTTGAACAGCACCCGGGCATGCGCTCCTCCTCCGAGCCCTACGCCGCCCTCTTGGCCGAGACCATGCGGCGGCGCATGGACACCACCTGGGGGCTGGCGGAGACCGGTGCCTCCGGCCCGAGGGGCAACCGCTACGGCGATGCTGCCGGGCACACCTGCATCGCGCTCTCGGGGCCGATGACGAAGGTTTTCACGCTGGAGACCGGTGACGGCGACCGGGAAGCCAATATGTGGCGTTTCACCGAGGCGGCGCTGGATGCCTTGGTGTCGGCCCTCGACCAGCCGATGACCACCTGAGGCGCCCAGGACCATTATCTTCCGCCGCGTATTTCCCCGGCCCGTTGTGATTGGCAGCGGGCCGGACCCTACCGCAGCGCGAAGACCAGAATGGCGAGGAGGATCAGGGCGCTGGTCCCCCAGACACCGGCCTGGATTCTGTGTCGCAACTTCATGAGCCCAGCCCCCTAATCATAATAAAACTGCTCGGCGATAATCTGCTGCGCCGGAACCCCGTGCGCCAGCAGGGCGTCTTCGACAGTCTCCAGCATGGCGGGCGGCCCGCACAGGATATAGAGCCAGTCGCAAGCGTCTTCCGAGGCGAAGACCTGCCCGATGGTCTCCCGGTCGATCAGCCCGACCCGCCCGGCCCAGCCCGGCGCGGGCTCCGACAGGACGTGGATGACCTCTGTGTTCGGGCGCCCGGAAAGCGCTTCCAGCTCATCCGCGTAGACGATCTGCTCGGCGGTGCGGTTGCCGTAGAGGAGAATCATCGGGCGCGGGTCGTCTTCGGCCCGGAGCTGCCGGGCGATGGAGAGCAGCGGCGCGATGCCGACCCCGCCGGCGATCAGCGCGATGCCTGTTCCCGTGCGCCCCTTGAGCGTGAGATTGCCATGCGCGTTGCCGAGCCAGGCGACGGTGCCCGGCGCGACGTCTCCGATATGCCGGGTGGAATCCCCGGCTTCCTTGATGACGAACCGGACATTCGGGCGCTCGGCGGGGGCCGAGCTGATCGAGAACGGGTTTTCCTGCAATGAGAACGGGCTGTGCCCCAGCTTGAGCCAGGCGAACTGCCCCGCCTCGAAGGCGAGCGCGTCGCCGCGCCGGGGCCGCAGGGCGAGCTCCCATGTCCTGAGCGCGATCTTCCTGACCGAGGTGACCTCATAAGGCCGGCGCGCCTCCCCGAGCGGCGCGATCACGTAGGTCCAGACCAGCGAGGTAAGGGCGAGGGCGAGCAGCACAAGCCAGAACCCGGCGAGCCATGGATCGGCACTGTACCGCCCCGCCTCAAGCGCGTGATGCGTCACCGCCACCGCGATCACCACCGCACCCACGGCATGCATCGCCCGCCAGACCTCGTAGCGATACGGCAGCTGGTCCCGGAAAATCGACATCAGCACGAAGCACGGCAACGCCACCCAGGCGATCAGCCCGGTGATCAGCGAGCCGGCATCGAGGCCGAGCGTGAACTGCCCCGTCGGGTCCCACGGCAGCGGCGTGCCGAGAAACTCCGCGCTGTAGAGATAGGGATGAACAAGAACGAAAATCAGCGCCGTGCGGGCCACGAGCTGATGAAACCGCATGGTCACGTCCATCCCGATCCGCCCCGAAATCGCCCGGAACCGCCCCGACAGCACGAACTCGACCAGCAAAATGGCAAACGCCGTCATGCCGAGGCCTGAGGCGATTTCATCCAGCAGGGGACGCGGCGGGAGGTTTTGGAGCGCGCTGAGGAGGAGGGGGGTGACCGTGATGAGGAGATAGCCGGTGAAGAGGATTATGGGGTGCATGGAGGGCGCTCTCGGGGGTCGTCATGGAAGCTTGTCGTTAATCTCGAAGACACACTACCGAATTAGCCGACGGTGTTTTGTGTTTGTTTTGATGCTGGGCGCAATGCGGAGATTGGCGGGGGCGAAGCTGTCAGATGCCCAACCAGATTCTTGCGCCCGTTGGTGGGGTTACTAAAGCCGTAGCAACAGTCATTGATCCTGAAATACCCACCGCCGATGATGTGACAGATACTCTTTGTGCTCTGGTTGTAGTCTCGCGAGCGAACTACTTGGTTTAATTCCAGCTGAGATGAAAGCTTCAACAGGAACACTCGGACAAAGTCGAATTTGTCCAGAGTTCTCGAACGTTATTAAGCCCGCATCAAAAGCGGCATCATAATGCGCGACTAACAAAAGCCCATTATTAGGGTCGAGCCGCTCCGCGTTGTTCGAATCAGCCCATGGTTTTATGTGCGAAGCCCTAAGGATTTGCTGAATTGCAGACCCCGTCACAGCGCATTTCCCATGCCACAATACAAGTAGATCTGACCTGAATTTTCCTTGACCACGACGAGATTTAACAAGGGCTTCTCGTTCAGTTTTATCAATGAAAGAGGATCTGGAAATTGCTTTCTCAATAAGCAATTCACCAATATCGGACTCGTTCTTACCTGCGCAGCTCAGCAAAAACCGGCCGGCCTGATCCGGCAACTCGTACAGGTACCCCTGATTGCCGTGATCGTTTCTATTAATTGGGGAGTAAGTCTCTGGAAGATAAGGTTTGAGGCCGCCAACGATGTCGGGAACAGATATGGGAGAGTCGAGATCCTGACATTGCAAATCGACCTTGCGCCCGTCCATGTCCCAGGTCGAATTGTCACCAAACTCTCTTGGTCTTGGCGCGTCATAAGCTCTTGTCTGAGCGATGCTAATCGTTGGGATCTTTTGATTGGAATAAGAGAAGATACTGTCTCCAATCGATACGCTGTTCATCGTTTCCCAATAAAATCGAGTGTTATTGGATTTATCAATCTTCGGCGCCCAAAGGTATTCGCCTGCGCGCTCATGTTTATAGGACTGATTTTGTGCAACCCACCAGAATGCCATTTTCGGTCCCTCAAATGCTGTTCAATTGGTCCAATGGAAGCATAGAATTCTCAAGGCTCATAAAGATTATGGGGTACTGAGCCTGTACCCTCTTATCGGTGGCTCAATTTAGTCGACAATCGGGTCGGTTGCGGACAAAGGCATATTGGGGCCGGTCTGAAATCGCTCTGTCTCGGGGAAATATCTTGACGAAGTGTGGCTTTGTCTCTGCCTTAAACGGAGCGAGTTCAAATGTAATTTTCTAGGATTGATTTGGGAGGTGGAGAATGATTGATTTCGGAACCCTCGTGGATGTTCCGTTGCGCGAGGCCTGGATGCACGAAGCGCATCAGTTCACCCCGTGGCTTGCCGATCACCTCGATCAATTGTCTCGTGAGATTGGCCTTGAACTCGAATTGGAGGGGCGCGAAGTCGCGGTTGAGAGCTTCTCAGCCGATATCTTGGCGCGTAATCTCGGTGACGGCTCGCTCGTCCTCATTGAGAATCAATTGGAGAAGACGGACCACACGCACCTTGGCCAAATTCTAACCTATCTCGCGGGCCTGGAAGCCAGCACGGTTATCTGGATCGCCTCTGAATTTAGGGAGGCGCATCTCTCTGCTGTGAACTGGTTAAACGAGCATACGACCGAAGAGTTCGCGTTCATTGCCGTTAGGGTCAAAGTCGTCCGAATTGGTGACTCTCCATTGGCGCCGGTATTTGATGTTCTGGCACGGCCCAATCAATGGGACCGCAAAGTGAAGTCTATGGCACGTGAGAGCGCCAGCGGGCCAATATCGGAAATCACCAAGTTTCGGGAATCCTATTGGGCTCACCTGATCGACCGCTATCCGGGCGAGGCGCAACTCGGGCACGCCCGGACGAGCAGTCGGTGGCTGAGTTTTCCCGAGTTGGGGCTTATCGTCACCCAGTTCGTCGGACAGGACAAAATCGGGGTGTTCATCCGAGGCCCCAGGGCGGGAGACCGCGAAAGCACAGTCATTACCCTTGAGACCAACAGAGACCAGTTGGACAAGACAATCGGCGTACCGTTCGAGGATGGCGGCAAGACCAACTACTTCTATATGCAAACGCTGTCGATCAACGGCCGCGATCCGAAAAACTGGGATCGGATGGCTGATTGGCATCATGAGATGACTGAGAAGTACCGCGCTGGTCTAGGTGAGCTGAGTATGAATGACGACTGAGTGTGACCATCTAGCGGACAAACTTCACCCCTTCACCACCGACAACGTGCACATCTTGTTGGAGAGCGAGCGGCGGGTCATGTCGAAGCAGGTGAAATCCGCTTTCATCAGCGCGCCCATGGTCGCCATGCGCAGGGCGAGGCCGTATTTGATGCTGTCGTCGATGGCCGCGGCGCCGGCCCAGTCCCTCGTCCAGCATCTGGGTGATTTCCAGCGTTATCGCCGCCTGCAGCCAGTTGGCGGCATGGCCGGGCGTGACGCAGTCGAACAGCACCGGTTTCTTGCCGTCGGGCGGTAAGGCGCTGGCGCTTTCCATCCGGGAGACCGCAGAGAACGCCCGCGCGCCGAACCGCGCCATATGCCGTCGTTCTCTTCACCCAGATCCTTCAGGCACTTCGCCTGCGTGCGGAGATCAAGCGGGTGGTGCGGTGGGCGACATCGCACTAGGATTGAGGCTCAAGCTGCGCGGCCCCGGATGACCCCCTTCACTGCGAAGGAAAGCGGCTTCGCCGTCAGGTCGGCAAGTTTGCGACCTGGCTTGCGACCCAGGCGGCGACAAGGAAAGAGTTGGTCATGGCCGCCTCCTATTCGATAACCCGCGTCATCGCGTTGTGGGACCGGCTGAACTCCAGCTTCTGGTTCGTGCCTACGGTCATGGTCATCGTGGCTGTGGCGCTTTCGTTTCTGTTCATCGAGGTCGATATCCTGCGCGGCGTGGACCTGACGGATGACCCGAGTGCGTTTTATACGTTCGGGCCCGAGGGCGCGCGGTCGATCCTGTCGGTGATCGCAACCTCGATGATCACGGTGGCGAGCCTGATCTTTTCAATCACGATGTTGTCGTTGCAGCTTGCCTCCTCGCAGTTCGGGCCGCGGGTTCTGGACAACTTCATGCGCGATCGCAGCAACCAGATCGTGTTGGGCACATTCATCGCGACCTTTCTGTACTGCTTGTTCGTGCTGCGGTCGGTGCGGGGCATGGAGGGTTCCAGCTTCGTCCCCCATCTGGCGGTCGGGTTCGGTGTTGTTCTGGCCGCGGCCAGTGTCGCTGTTCTGATCTATTTCATTCATCACATCGCAACGTCGATCCGGATCGAAACCCTGTTGGCGAAACTTGCTTACGAAGGTTGTTGCGCTGTTGATCGCCTGTTTGACGAACGACCCCAGCAGGGTGCCGGCCACCAGATGCCTGACGGCTTCGATGCGGACAGCAGGCAGATCGCGGCCGACTTTGGCGGATATGTGCAGAATGTCGGCGTTGACGCGTTGATGCGGATTGCCACGGAGCATGATCTTGTTCTGCGGATCGATGCGCCGCCCGGTCAGTTTGTCACCAAAGGTGTGTGCGTGATCACCGCATATCCGCAGGACCGGGTATCGGACAAGATCGAAGAACAGCTTTGCGGTGCGGTCGTCATCGGGCGGGATCGGACACCCCATCAGGATCTGGAGTTTGCCATCCATCGCATCGTGGAGCTGGCCCAACGATCCCTGTCGCCCGGCTTTAATGACCCGACAACCGCTCTCTACTGCATTGACAGACTGGGAGAAGTCCTTGGTCGCGTAGACGGACGGAGCATCCCTTCGACGATGCAATTGGATCGGCACTGCCAGGTACGTCTCTTAACCGAAACTGTCGTTCTGGAGGATGTGGCCTGCCGGGCCTTCGCAGCGATTGCACGATACGGCATTACCGACGCGGATGTCGTCCGCCAGCTTTCGGAAACCCTTGTCAGGGTGGAAGCGTCTTTTCCGCTTGCCGCGCGTCACGCGCTTGCCGACTTCCGGGAGCAGGTGCTGAGCGCAAGCCGCAGCCAGTCACTTCATGGGTTCGACCGCAAGATTCTCTCCGATGTACAGGACACCGACAGGACGGAGTCCTGACCGAAGCGTCTTTCGAAATACCGGCGTCTCCAACGCAGCCCCCTTGCTGCCGTCACCAGATCGTCCTAAGCCTGCGCGATGCGTATTCTCGAGAACATCATCAGCGACCGTGGCTCCAAATATGCGGTCTCGGGCGGTCCGTGCGCGTCCGAAGAGGAGGCCAAGGCCTTTATCAAGACGCTTTGCGCCAAAAAGAAATTCGCCAAGGCCACGCACAATACGTGGGCCCTGCTGACCGCCGATACGGCGTCGAAAAACGACGATGGCGAGGCGGGCGCGGGAATGGTGATCCTGCGCATGCTGGAGCGGGAAGGGTTGCACGACCATATCATCGTGGTGACGCGATGGTTCGGCGGCAAGCATTTGGGCGGCGACCGCTTCCGGCATGTTCAGAATGCCGTGCGGATCTATCTCGACGACCTGAGTGCCAGTTGATGGGGCGCGCCCTGATGGGAGAGAGCTTTGTTTGAACCATGTGAGTGCGGCAGCGGGAAGAGCTATCTCGGTTGTTGTGGCCGGTTGCATTCAGGGGCGCCGGCGCGGGATGCGGAGGAGCTGATGCGCTCCCGCTATTGCGCGTTCAGCCGGGGAAATGCGGCCTACCTGCAGAAGAGCTGGGCAGCGGAGACGCGGCCATTGATCCTGGATCTGGGCCCCGCCCAGGTCTGGACCGGGCTCGTGATTGACCGCGTTGAGGTGACCGGCCCCGATACCGCGACTGTGCGCTTCACCGCGACGTGGCGCACGGGCACCCGGACGGGCCGGCAGACCGAAACCAGCCGGTTTCGCCGCGAAGGCGAGGGCTGGGTCTATATCGACGGCACGTCGGATTGATTTCGGGGGGCGCCCCGATGGTTATCCCGCCGCAGCCCGGATGAGATCGGCCGCCTTCTCGGCGATCATGATGGTGGGGGCGTTCGTATTGCCGGTAGTCAGATAGGGCATCACCGAAGCGTCGGCGACCCTTAGCCCCTCGATGCCCCGGACCCTGAGCTCCGGGTCGACGACCGCCATCGGATCGATCCCCATCTTGCAGGTGCCGACCGGATGGTAGAGCGTGGTGCCGCGTTCCCGGGCGAATTGCGCGAGCGCGACCTCGTCCGCTGCAGCCGATCCCGGCCAGAGTTCCGCAGAGCTGTGGCGCGCCAGGGACGGCGCCGCGAAGATCCGCCGCACATGCTCCATGCCGGACAGCATCACGCGCAGATCGTCGCGATCCGACAGATAGTTCGGCTTGATGCGGGGCGGCTCCGACGGATCCGGGCTGGCGGCCATCACCGTGCCGCGGCTGGAGGGGCGTGTCGGACAGATAACCGTCGCCATTCCGGGCGCGCGCTCAAGCGCCAGCGGCTTGTCCGGATCGTAGCTGGCCGGCGTGAACAGGAGCTGCAGGTCCGGACTCTCCAGGCCCTCGCGGCTGCGGCAGAACACCATCGCGCTGGTCACGCCGAAGGTCAGCGCTCCGTTGCCGAAAAGCGCAAAGCGGCCAATCTCGCGCAGCACCCGCCAGCCCCGCGACAGCTCGTTCAGCGAGATCGCGTCCCGCACCCGGTGCGTGATGCGCGTGACGTAGTGATCGGACAGGTTGGCGCCCACGCCGGGCAGGTCCTGCACCACCGGCAGTCCGAGGCCCGCGACATGTCCGGCCGGGCCGATCCCCGAGAGCTGCAGGATTTGCGGTGAATTGACGGCGCCGCCGCACAGGATCACCTCGCGGGTGGCGCGGACGCGGACATCCTCGCTGTGGCGGCGAAACACCAGCCCGGTGCACCGGCGACCTTCGAAGGTCAGCTTTTGCACCATGGCCTCCGTCTCGACCCGCAGATTGGGGCGCTTGCGCGCCTCGGCCAGGAAGGTGCGTGCGGTCGACGCGCGCCAGCGCCCGCGCCGCGTCATCTGCGAATAAGCGACCCCGTCCTGCTGCGCGCCGTTGTAATCGGGGTTCAGGGTAAAACCGGCCTCCTGGGCCGCGCGCACGAAGGCGTGGGTCAGTGGCAGAATGGTCCGGTAATCCTCGACGGGCATCGGGCCGCTGCGCCCCCGGATGCCCTCCTCGCCCTTGTCGTAGCGCTCGGACCGGCGAAACAGGGGCAAGACGTCGCTGAAGCTCCACCCCCGGCAGCCGAGCTGCGCCCAGCCGTCGTAGTCGGCCGGGTTGCCGCGCACGTAGAGCATCCCGTTGATCGAGTGCGACCCGCCCATGACGCGTCCGCGCGGCCAGTGAATCGCCCGTCCTGCCGTGCCCTCTTCCGGCTCGCTCGCATAGTTCCAGTTGACGTTCGCGTTATAGAGCAGGCTCTTCACGCCGGCCGGAATGTGGATCAGGGGATTGTGGTCCGCGGGCCCGGCCTCCAGCAGCAGCACCTTTGCCCCGGTCTCGCTCAGGCGGCTCGCCACGACACAGCCGGCGGAGCCTGCACCGACCACGACATAGTCCGTTTCCATCGCATCCATGCGGATCACCCCTTCGGCGACAGCGGCGTCTCTTCCTCCACCGTCTCCACAGCCGCCTTCAGCTTCAGCAGCCCGATATCCCGGTTCCGGAACAGCTCGTCCGGCTTCATGTCGCCATAGTCGAAATAGCCCGACCCGCTCATCACGCCCATCTTGCCGTCGGCGATCAGCTTTTCCAGGGTCTCGCTGTAACCCTTCACTTCCGGCGGTGTGTACATCTTGTTGGAGAGCGAGCGCCGGGTCATGTCGAGGCCGGTGAAGTCCGCTTTCATCAGTGCGCCCATGGTCGCCATGCGCAGGGCGAGGCCGTATTTGATGCTATCGTCGATGGCCTCGGGACTGGCCCAGCCCTCGTCCAGCATCCGGGTGATTTCCAGCGTCATCGCCGCCTGCAGCCGGTTGGCGACATAGCCCGGCGTGAAGCGCTCGAACAGCACCGGCTTCTTGCCGATGGCGCGGTAATGATCCCGCATCGTCGTCAGGTGGGTGGGATCGGTTTCGGGTCCGCCGGCGATATCGACCAGGTCGATGATGTAGGGCGGCGTGTACCAATGGGTGATGATGAAACGGCTCTGTAACCCGGCCGGAACCAGCGGGAAGACGTCGAGATAGGAGGTGTTGCTGGCGATCAGCGCTTTCGCCGGGGCCGCCGCCTCGATCTCGGCATAGACCGTGCGCTTCACATCTCGGTTCTCGACCACCGCCTCGATAATGAAATCCGCGTCCGAAACCGCGTCGGCGAGGGTAGCCACTGGCGTGATCCGGGCGAGGATCGGGGCCACGTCGGCGCGGGCGATGGCGCCGGCTGACACCATTGTTTCCAGCGCGCTGGCGGCGAGGTCGATGCCGATCTTCAGCTGGTTCTCGCTGATATCGGTCATCTTCACCGGATGCCCGGCGATCGCATGCACCAGGGCGAGCCCATGCCCCATCAATCCGGCGCCGATCAGGGCTACCTTGCTTGAGCTATCCATTGCCACGTTTCCCCTCGCGATATTAGTGCTTCGTGTTTTGCCAGGAGGCTAGCAAAGCCGGAGCGCGCCGATTGATGGAATTTCGGCAGGAAGGCAGGCGAGCGGCGCGGAGAGTGGCGGCGGTGCCTTTTCTTGCTGTCCTTGTGAATACCATAGTAGTCTTCGCGAAACGGCTCGTAAAAGCTGGTGCTCCGTTCCCCGTTTGAACGGAGAGCGCGAACAGCGACTATCAGGCAGGGACATACAATCAGGATGACATTCCGTCTGCAAATCGTCTTGCTCGCGGCAATCTTGCTGATCACGGCCATCGGGACGACGACGGTGGTTTTCGTTCGGATTTCCGCCAAGGAGCTGACACACGAAATCGGCCATTCCATGGCGGTGCTTGCGACCGAGATGTCGGACCGGCTCGACCGGGAAATGGCCATACGTCTCTCCGAAGTCCGGATCCTGGCGGGGCTGCCGACGATCAGCGAGATGCGGCGCACGGACTCGATCCAGAACTTGATCGACAGTTTGAAGGATGAGGTCAGCGCCTTCACCTGGGTCGGCATTCTCGACACCAAAGGCACGGTGATCGCGGCCACGGATGGTATCCTTGTCGGCAAGAACATCTCCCAGCGTCCCGTCTACACGGAAGCCAGGAAAGATACTTTCATCGGAGACGTGCACGATGCGGTTTTGCTCGCCGCGCTCCTGCCAAACCCGACCGGCGAGGCGATGAAATTCGTCGATATCAGCCAACCGGTCTTCGACGAAAGCGGGGCGCTGCAGGGGATCTTCGCCGCACATCTGAGCTGGCGCTGGGCGACGGACGTGGCGGACACCCTGCTGACCTTCAATGCCTCGGAACGGATGGTCGAGATATTCGTCGTCGCACGTGACGGGACCATACTGCTTAGTCCCGTTCCCGAGCTTATCGGCCATGCCATGGATCTCGAGTCCGTTGCCGCCGCACGTCGAGGCCTGACCGGCTGGGCGGTGGAGGCCTGGCCCGACGGGCGCGACTACGTTACTGGCTACACGGCGACCGACGGCGAAGGCAGTTACCCCGGCCTGGGGTGGTCGGTGCTGACGCGGGCCCCGGCCAAAGACATCTTGCAGCCGGTGTCGGACGTCATAGCCGCGATGATTGCCGCCGCAGTTCTGATCCTTCTCGCCGCCTGTGTGCTGGCGATGATACTCGCCTCCCGGCTGGTGCGCCCGCTGCAGGCCATGACCGATGCGGTGGAGAGCATGCGGACCGAGCGCGGCCGGTCATTCCCCGACATTCCGGGTCCCCGGGAGGTGCAGACTCTCTGTCGCGCCTTCCAGTCTTTGCTGTCCGCTTTGATCTCCACGGAGCGACAGGCCGAATACCTGCAGGACAGGGCGAATACAGACCCGCTGACGGGTTTGGCGAACCGGGCCGGCCTCGACGCCTTTTTTGCCGAACGTGCCGGCCTGACCTCGCCGTTTGCGGTTCTTGCCATCGATCTGGACGACTTCAAGCCGATCAACGACACCTATGGTCATGATGCGGGTGACGCTGTGCTCCGGCAGATCGCCGAAAGGCTGAAGGGGATGTTCCGGTCGTCCGACATCATCGCCCGGTCCGGTGGCGACGAATTTCTGGCGGTCATCGCGATCCCGGACTCGGAAGATGGCACGACGGCCGAGCGCATCGCCAAGCGTCTGATTGACGCTATTTCGGCGCCGATACAGATCGTGCAGCGGACGGGTGATCCAGTGACTGTCTCTATCGGGGCGTCTGTCGGGCTATCGAGTTATCCGCGCGACGGGACGGACCGTGCGTCCGTTTCGAAGGCGGCCGATAGCGCACTCTATGCAGCGAAGCGCGCCGGCAAGCGGCGGTTTGTTGCCGCCAGTGAGAACCCGGCGGTCGCGGCGGACTAGGCGCGGGTGTCACCACACTCGTGCCCGCCTGTATCCGGCGGATGGCCGGACACTGTTTGGAGGGGCAAAATTTGGCGAAAACAGACTGTTTTTTAATGTACAAAATTCTCACTAATTCCGTAAGTTTCGTAAATGCAGACTATTTTTATGGTAAGGGGGCCGGAGAAAATCCATATTCTCAAGGATTCTGGCTCAGAAGCTGTCATCCGCGCCGGGATCTGCGTTGCAGATGAGCCGTATGAATACTCGTGGGGGGGAGGCCGTGTCAGACGGCGGTATATCTGCTAGGCAGCAGTTTTCGCAGCAACTTTCGACGGATGGCTTTGCCATCGGGCATGGAATCTTGCCGTTGCCCATGCTCGATCAGGCACTTGAATGCTTCGAGCGTGACGTTCGTCAGTCTCGCACTGCCTATCTCCGGCAAAGCACAAAGCGGGAGTACCACCGTTTCGGCAAAGGAGGACTCCTGAACCCGCTGATGAACATACATCTGGAGGAGGACTCGAGTTTTCAGCCCTTCCGCGAAGCCGTCGCAGCGATCATGGCCCACCCATCCATTGCTGGTTTGCTTGATGGTCTTTCGGCCGATCCGTTTCGCGTGGTGCAGTCACTTTGGCTGGATGAGAGCTGCAACGGTCCGCATCAGGATTGCGCCTATACCGACACTGTTCCCAGCGGCCATGTTGTCGGCGTCTGGATCCCCCTGTGGGACTCTGCCGATGACGACAACAATCGTTTATTCGTCGTCCCCGGTTCGCATCGAACTGTGGTGGAGACCGATTCCGAACGCGTTGCTGACAACCGTTACATCGCTGACGTCGCGCATGCCATGAATTCAACCTACCAAGGCCGCAAGATCTGCGTCAGCACGCACCGTGGCGATGTCGTGTTCTTCGACTCTGCCACGATTCACGGGGCGCAAGCGGGCAGATCCGGCCGGCTGCCGCGCATTGCGGCGCATTACGCACCGGAGAGCTGTCTGTACCGGGCCGTGTATCTCGCCTCAGACGTGCCGGTGAGCCAATACGGGACCAGAATCGCCGCAATCAATAGCACCGCATTGCTCCCATGAATTATTTGGCAAGGCTGATCGCCTTCTATCTGCCGCAGTACCATCCGGTTCCGGAGAACGATGCGTGGTGGGGGCGCGGCTTCACCGAATGGACGAATGTCACACGCGCGCAACCGTTGTTTCCGGGACATTACCAGCCGCACCTACCGGCAGATCTCGGTTTTTATGACCTGCGCGTGTCAGAGACTCGTCAAGCGCAGGCAGATCTGGCCCGGGCGTACGGGATCCATGGGTTTTGTTACTACTTCTACTCGTTTCAGGGGCGCCGGTTCCTTGAACGCCCTCTGAACGAGGTGCTGGAGTCAGGCGAGCCTGACTTCCCTTTTTGCATCTGCTGGGCGAACGAAACCCTGACGCGGCGCTGGGACGGGCGGGACAACGAGGTCCTGTTGCAGCAGACTCATACTCCGGCCGCAGATCGCGCGTTCATCGAAGACGCCCTGCCCGTCCTGCGCGACCGCCGCTACATCCGCACCGACGGCGGCCCGATACTGCTTGTCTACAGGGCTGCCCTGTTGTCGGAGCCTCGCGAAACGCTGGCGCACTGGCGCCGGCGCTGCGAAGAAGAGGGGCTTGGCCGTCTGCATATATCGGCGATGGAAACTTTCGGGCTTGGTGACCCATTGGCGCTCGGCTTCGATTCTGCTGTCGAATTCTATCCTCACGGCGCCCGCGGCAAAGACGTGACCGGCTCGGTTCCCGGGGTGCCCGCCGATTTTAGCGGACGCATTGTCGACTATCCGTCGGTCGCAGATCGCGCCGTCGAGCGGGCACTTCCGGACTACCCGCTGTTTCGGGGTCTCATGACGAGCTGGGACAACACCGCGCGTCGAGGGCGCGACGCCAAGATATTTGTCGACAGCACGCCCGAAGCGTACGGCTCCTGGCTGCGCGCCGTCGTTTCTCAAAACGGATTTGCCGAATCCTCAACCGCGCCTCTGGTCTTCGTGAATGCCTGGAACGAGTGGGCCGAGGGGGCGCATCTGGAGCCGGACCAGTGCTACGGTCTTGCCTATCTGGAGGCCACGGCGCATGCGCTCGGGCTTCCCGACAGGGGCGCGGCACAGCGGCCGCATGCAGCAGGTTTGCGCCACGGCAGCTAATCGGATCAATTCGTTAGCCCGAGTTCCAGGACGCGGCGACCGACCTGGCTCCACGGGTGCTTTGCGGCAATGGTCCGCAGCACGGATGCCACAAAGTGGTTCACGCCATGACGCCGCTGCATGCTCGTGTAGGCCGAGTGGGTCCGCTCGGTGACCGTCGGGTCTTCGAGGATCATCCGGAGCCTGTCGCACAAGTCATCCTTGTCAGGATCGAAAAAAACCGGCCCCTCGCCGTCATCGAATACCGCGCGTGCGGCACTGTTCTCCATGCAGATTGCCATGGTTCCGCGGGCCACCGCCTCGGTTATGCGCTCGCCGAAGGCTCCGCTCATGTTCTGCGGGTTGAACGCGAGATAGGCGCGCGTGTTGCCGATCATGTCCGCCAGCCGGTCGGCCGGCACACGTCTCTCAAATGTGCTGTCCGAATGGAATGGAAGTGCTGGTGGAGTTCCATGAAAAACGTAGTGGCAGGGTGTGGAGAGCGTCTGCCGCAGCACCTGGCGGCGTCGTGCCATCTTCAGCATCAGGTTCGCCCCTTCGAGCACGGCCGTAGCCACCTGCATATACCGGATGTCCATCAATCCCGCGCTCTCCAGCACCGGCAACGCCGTCTCGGCGAGGCATTGCGTGCCGGACGGCGAGGCTGCCTCCAGCACATGATCGAGCAGATGACCCAGCGGACCGTAATGATCCATCCATTGCCTGCGAATTTCTTCGGGTGGCACGTAATCGCACGCTACCAACAATCGGTGTTGCCGCTGGTCAGCCGGTTGCCACGCCCCCGGTCCGTTCGCCGTGACGTCCAGCGGATTGCCCCGCAATCCGCCGACGATATCTCCGACACCCATGAGCCGGCGAGCCACTCCCAGCTCATGAGCATCGTGCAACAGGATCGTGCGGAGCTTGGGGCCGGGACCGAAGCTGCGGGCAGAGTTCCGGGAGAACACCGGATTGCTGATCCGGCAGATGTAGGGCACGCGGCAATCGTCGTAGGTACTGGTTGAGGTATTGGCGTCCGCACCGGCGGCCCTCGCTCCGATGCCGGCGCCGTTGAACGCAAATACAAAGGCTGGCTTTTCAGTTGTCAGGAAGCTGACCAGCTCTTGCCCTGAATGATGCGAAGGATCGAAGATCCGCACCGAAGCTCCGAATCGTCCGAAGTAGGAGGCAAAACGTCGACTGGCATAGTCATCGAGGCCGAGATCCGTCGTCGGTGTGCGTCGCTTCAGATAGCCGACGACCGTGCCCTTGAGAATCGCCGACAGGACCGTTGGGTCGTCTAGTGTTCCGGAGGCCGTGGCGTTGTCAGTGAGGCGCATGCTCTTCTCTTGATCCATTCCGGACTCTGGGAGTCATTCATACCCGCGGATGCCGGACCAGCGCTATTTCCCATCCCGCGCGGCTGTGCAGCGCGCTACCGGCTGCAACAAAGTCACGCGACGGCGTGTAGTCGTCCTTGTCGCCGAAACCTAACAGAACCGGGCATGTCGGTCCGCTAGGACAGTTCTATAGGTGCTTTCCGGCTTCTTTCGGGAAAAACGCGATTGCAGCGGCGGCGTCCCGCCGGATCGTCGGAAAGCCTCTGTCCCTGTCACCACACTGATGCCCGCCTGCACCTTTACGGGACCGGCCCGCAGGCTCACACTCACGAAAAAAGAGAACGAAAATCGGGAGAATGCGCCATGTCTGCTGAGCCCACACTGATCATCCGGAACGGCACCATCGTCGACGGCACCGGGGCGGAGCCGGTCGAGGCGGACCTGGCGCTGGCCGGGGACAAGATCGTCGGGATCGGCGATTTCGGAGCGCAGAGCGCCGCCGAGGAAATCGACGCGCGCGGCAAGCTCGTCACGCCAGGGTTCGTCGATATTCACACCCATTATGACGGCCAGGCCGTCTGGGACAAGCACATGGCGCCCTCGGCCTGGCACGGCGTCACCACGGCGATCATGGGCAATTGCGGGGTCGGTTTCGCGCCCTGCAAGCCGGAGGACCGGGAGAAGCTGGTCGAGCTGATGGAAGGGGTCGAGGATATTCCCGGCCCGGTCCTGCATGAGGGGCTGAACTGGCAGTGGGAGAGTTTCGCGGAATATCTCGACGTGCTGGAGACGCTGCCGCGCGACATGGATCTCGGCGTGCTGCTGCCCCATGCGGCGGTCCGGGTCTATGTCATGGGCGAACGGGCGATCAATCTCGAACATGCGACGCTGGAAGACATCGCCCGGATGCGGGAGATCTCGGCGGACGCGGTGCGGGCCGGCGCCTTCGGTTTTTCCACCTCGCGCACCATCAGCCACAAGAGCCTCGCCGGTGACTACACGCCGACCCTGCGGGCCCAGGAGGAGGAACTGACCGGCATCGCGCGCGGGATGGCGGATGCCGGCGCCGGGTTCCTCGAGATCGTCTCGGACTGGGACGAGCCGGACCCGGAAACCGAGTTCGCCATGCTCCGCCGCATCGTCGAGAACAGCGGTCGGACCGCCGTCTTCACCCTGAACCAGCGCCATAACCGGCCGGATTTCTGGCGTGACCTGCTGCGGCTGGCGGGCGAGGCGGCGAACGATGGCCTGTCGATCCGGCCGGTGGTGGCGCCGCGGCCGATTGGTATCCTGCTCGGCCTCGAAGGCAGTCAGAACCCGTTCTCCGGCACGGCCACATATCGCTCCATCGGCGACCTGCCGCTCGACCAGCGGGTCGCGGCGATGCGCGATCCGGAAGTGCGCCGGAAGATCCTCGCCGAGGACCCGGTGAAGGACAGCACCTTCCCGCTGATCCACCGGATCTCCTTCTCCAAGATGTTCCGCCTCGGCTCACCCGCGAATTACGAGCCTGCGAAGAGTGACTCGATTGAGGCAATCGCTGAGCGCGAAGGCCGCTCGGCGCCCGAGGTCGCCTACGACATTCTGCTGGAGCGGGAGGGGCGCGGCTTCATCTATACGCCGCTGGTGAACTACGCGAATTACGATATGAGCGCGCCGGAAGAGATGCTGGCGGACAAGAACGCGATCATGGGGCTGGGCGATGGCGGCGCCCATGTCGGCTTCATCCTCGATGCCGGCTACCCGACCTGGCTGATGAGCTACTGGGGCCGCGACCGGGCCCGCTTCCCGATGACCGACGTGATCCGCCGCCTGACCTCCGACACGGCCAGCGCCGCCGGCCTGTCCGACCGGGGCGTGCTGGCGCCCGGCAAGAAGGCCGACGTCAATATCATCGACTGGGACAAGGTCGGTTTCTCCGACCCCTACGTCACCTACGACCTGCCGGCGAACGGCAAGCGGCTGATGCAGAAATCGACCGGCTATGACGCGACCATCGTCTCCGGCAAGGTGACCTACCGGGGCGGCGAGGCGACGGGGGAATTGCCGGGGACTGTGGTGCGGGGGCAGAGATAGGAGCGGCTCAGAGGATCCAGTCCGTATAGGTCGGCTCGGGGCCGAGAGTGGTCAGCTGGATGTCGTCGGAGGACGGGGCCTTGCCAGGATCAAACGGTGAGGAACCGTCCGCCAATTCGGCAAGCGTCGCGTTGGATGCGCGAGATACTTCGATTGTGTAAGTGCCGGTCCCGCTGAATAGTCCGGAGACCTCGATGTAGTGGGAGTCGCTCGCTGTCGGCGTGTAAACGAGATAGGAATCCTTGCCTTCGCCGCTATCGTTATCCGCGACCCGGATACCGGTTTCGGCACCCCGGACCTGTAGGTAGGGGTCCTCAAGGGTTCCGCCGCCGGTTGAAGAGCCGCGTATCCGGATGGCAACCGCTTCGCCGGTGTTCAGTTCCGTACGGAACCAGTCGCGGTCTCCTTTTTGTCCGATCTCGCCAGTAACAGACTGGCCCACCCCGACGGAGCCGTACGTGTTGGTGCTTCTTGGTAGATCGGTGGCGCCTTCTGAAACAGGCTGCTGCGTCAATGTCGTTGCGCGGCCTTCGTTGAATCCGTTTGCGATGTAGTGCCGTGTCGCCAGATCGTCGTTCCCGCCAAAGGCGGTGGCGAGGTCCGGGTTCGCTCTCATATAGTTGTCTGCGTCGAATGTGGTCGTGCGCCCCTCGGCGCGGCCTGCATCGAGGTAGTGGGCCGCCGCTGCGGCTCGGTTCGTCCCGAGGGCGCCGATCAGGTCGGCGTGACTGGCGACGTACTCCAGCCCGTCGAACTCAACGGTGCGCCCTTCGTAAACGCCGGCTTGAATATAATGAGTGCGCGCAGCGCCGGCGTCGCGACCGAACGCGGCCTCGAGGTCGCTGAAGGAGGCGATATATTCGAGGCCGCTGAAGTGCGGATCGACATAAGTCGATAAGGCGTAATCGACGGACCCTTGGTGGGTATGCAGGAAATAAGTTGTCGCGCCGTTGGCCGGATCAACTTCCGATTGGGGCCCGGCGCCGCCCAGTTGCAGAACGTCGATTGTCTGCCCAAACGACAGCCGATCCGATGTGACGCCTTCAACCAGCGCCTGGACGGTGGTGACCGTCGCCGCCACCTGCGGAGCTGCGAAGCTCGTTCCGTCGTCGCCAACACCGGGGAAGTTCTCGCCATCGGCAAGCACGTGAACCGTGGAGGGGCTGTTCTGCGAGAACCAGCTCGGGTTGCCGCTGCCGTCATGGCTGCCGACCGAGATCACGTTGGAAAGGCCCGCTGGATACGTCGGGTTCTCGAAGCCGGCTGCCGTCCCCCCGTTGCCTGAAGAAGCGACTCCGAATATGCCGCGTCCGGCAAGAGCATCGATCTGCGCCTGGAACGGCGAGGTCCAGGAAGAGTAGGGGCTGCCAAAGCTCATATTGTAGGCGCCGATATGCCAGCCGGAGTCGTGCAGGGTGCCAATCTGACTAAGCGCGTTGTTGATCGCCGAGGTCGATAGATAATATTCGCTGTTGCTGGTGATCTGCAGGTCGATCCGCTCAAGCGCGCCGTTTGTCTGTTCGACCGATTGCGCGACATCAGATCCATGGGACGTCGTGCGCCATCCGTCAGTGTCGCTGTTCCTGTAGTAAAAATCGTATTCGTACAGGTTGGGCCCGTAGACGGCTTCCGTCTCGTTCGTAACCCCCGAATCGACAATCCCGACCGACCAAACGCCCATTAACTTCCCCAGCCGAATGCCGCACGTAAAAATTGAGCATAGAAATTATGTGTACTGAGTCAACTTCAGCATGTGAGGTCCTTAAAAGTTCTCCAGCCCCGGATCGATTTCAGTCAGAGGTAGGGATCAGCCATCACTGCGCGCCGGACTTTTCCGGCCTGTGGCCATCGCTCTGCCGCGCGGGTAACATTGATCGGATGAACAGACAGCGCGAATCAAGGCGCGACGGAAGGACTAACAGGATGCGTGATTTGGCTGGGTTTGGTGAAGCCGCTGGACGGTTGTTGACGGCACGCGGCGAGACCATAGCCGTCGCCGAGTCCTCCGCCGGCGGGCTGATTTCGGCCTCCCTCCTGGCGGTGCCGGGCGCCTCGGCCTACTTTGTCGCCGGTGGAGTGATCTACACCCACAAGGCCCGCGAGATCTTCACGGATATCGCGCTTGAACAGCACCCGGGCATGCGCTCCTCCTCCGAGCCCTACGCGGCCCTGCTGGCCGAGACCATGCGGCGGAAGATGGACACCACCTGGGGACTGGCGGAGACCGGAGCCTCGGGCCCGAGGGGCAACCGCTATGGCGACGCCGCCGGTCACACCTGCATCGCGCTCTGCGGCCCGACGACCCGGGTCTTCACGCTGGAGACCGGTGACGGAAACCGGGAAGCCAATATGTGGCGTTTCACCGAAGCCGCCCTGAACGCCCTGGTGGAAGCCCTCGAGCAACCAGTGACCGCCTGATCTGTCGCGTGATTCGTGGTGAGGCCGCATATGTCTGAGGCAATCGGCCCCTCTAAGGGCGATCAACCCGGGCACGATATGCGGGGCGGTTTCCCGTCACGTAAAAAATATTAAATTGATATTGGAAAGCTGGCGGAGGGACGGGGATTCGAACCCCGGAGGGGCTTACACCCCAACACGCTTTCCAGGCGTGCGCCTTAAACCACTCGGCCATCCCTCCTGAAGAGGCGCGGACCATACAAAAGCCGTCCGGGCTTTGCAACGATTTGAAGCCTGAAATTGAAGAAAAAAAGACAGTTCCGCCGCTGACCCCCGGATATGCGCGGTACGATTGGTTGTGGGGCTCGATTGGTGTAGTCTTTCCAGACTGTTAGGGGGCTCGTCAGTTGTTTGCGCGCAGGTCCGCCGGAGAACCGGTGAGGGCGCGCCGGGGGATGTATGAGGCGTTTGATCCGGTTTATTGCGCTGCTGTTGATCCTGATTGCGCTGGCACTCGCCGCGCGGGACGGATATGCGAGCTACCAGGCGGAGGCGCTGCGCATCATGGATGCAGGCACGCTCTGGGCCGGATTGCACCGGGATAGCCTGCAACTCGCCGAGCCGGCCATCGCCCGTTATCTGCATCCCTTTCTCTGGCACCCGGTGATGGTGACAGTCCTGCTGTTCCCGGCCTGGCTGGTCTTCGGCGGACTCGGAATCATCCTCTGGCTGCTGACCCGGCTGCGCGGCCGGCCCGCTTCGCGGGATCTGTTCATGCGGGATTGAGCCCATGTTTTGATTAAAAAAGAAAAATCTTGATTTAATAAATTGCCGGCGCAGAATGCTCCGTAACGCACCCGTCGTTGCGAGGAGATCTGCCGTGCCGGAAGAACCCGCTGAGAGTCGGATCCTGACTTCAACTCCCGCCCCGGTTCAGGTCGTCGGGATCAATCACATTGCGCTGGAGGTCGGAGATCTCGACGAGGCGCTGGCCTTTTACGGCAAGCTCTTTCAGTTCGAGCAGCGTGGCCGGAGCGAGACCCAGGCCGAGATCGATCTTGGCGACCAGTTCATCGCGTTGGTCCTGGGCCGGATGCAGCCTGCTGATGTGAAGCGGCATGTCGGCCTTGTGGTCGCTGACAAGGAAGCCGTGCGGGCAGCGCTGGTGGCAAACGGGGTGGAGATCCTGCCCTTGCCGGATCGTTTCCTCGACTTTCTCGACCCCTGGGGCAACCGGGTCGAAATCATCGGCTACGAAAACATCCAGTTCACCAAGGCGGACCATGTGCTGCGCGGCATGGGGCTCGGTCATCTGCGGAAGACGGACGCGGCCATCGATGAGCTGTCTGCAAAAGGCATGCGGCCGGGCTGACCGGATAAAAAAGTGGGAGATGTGCCATGGACAAAAGACGGGAACCCGAATGGGTCGAGGCAATGCCGCTCACTGTGCTGGAGCAGGTTGGCCGGAAGATCTTCAAGGCGGGAGGCAAGCAGATCGTGCTCTTCCATGTCGATGGCGAGGTGCATGCCTGCAATAACCGGTGCCCGCACGAAGGCTATCCCCTGATCGAGGGCACTGTTGATCAGGCGGCGGGTGCCTGTCGGTTAACCTGCAACTGGCATAACTGGAAATTCGATCTGGTCAGCGGCGCCAATCAGGTCGGTGGTGATCGGTTGCGGATCTATCCCACGCAAATCCGCGATGGCGCCATCTTTGTCGATATAGCGGATGCTCCGGTGGCGGAGCGGATCGAAACCGCGCTCGGTAATCTGAAAGAGAGTTTTCGGGATCATAATTACACTCGCATGGCCCGAGAGATCGCCCGGCTGAAGGCGGCCGGGGGCGATCCTCTGGACGCGGTGCGGCAGGCGATACTCTGGACGCATGAGCATTTTGAATGGGGCACCACCCACGCCATCGCCTCGGCACCGGACTGGTTGGAGCTGGGAGAGGATTTCGGCGGTGGGGACGCGGCTTCTTCGATCATCCCGCATGTCGAGATCGTCGCCCATCTTGCCTGGGATAGCCTGCGCTGGGAGCGGTTTCCATTCCCCGACGGCGAGACGGCGTTCGACGCGGACCGGTTGGTGGATGCCATCGAGGCGGAAGACGAGGCGGAAGCGGCCGCGCTGGTGCGCGGCGCCTGTCGCGGTCCCGGATGGCAGGCGCTGGATGAGCCGATGACCCGGGCCGCGCTCGCGCACTATCAGGATTTCGGTCATTCCCTGATCTATTGCTACAAGACAAGGCAGCTCGTCGATCGACTGGGCGACGAATTGGCCGAGCCGCTTTACCTGGCGCTGGTCCGTGCGCTGGTGAATGCCAGCCGCGAAGACCTGATCCCCGAGTTCAAGGCATATCGTCCGGCCCGGGAGGCATGGGACGGGGCAGGCGATGCGCCGGTCGCGCCGGATGAATTCTACAGTCTTAACGTGCCGCGCGCGCTTGATCGGGCGAACCGCTCAAGCGGGGACCGCACAGCCCTGTTCGATGCGTTGATGGGCGCCGCCGCATGGCAGATGCTGCATTTCGATACGAGTTGGGGTGCCCGTCACGACCGCCCGGTTCCGGACAATGTGAACTGGCTCGACTTTACCCACGGCATCACCTTCGCCAACGCGGTCCGGGCGCAATGCGGACGCCATGAGGATCTCTGGCCGGACGCGCTGTTGCAGATGGCCTGCTTTACCGGCCGCAATGCTGCTTATGTCGAGGCCCAGCAGGACACGGCGCCCTATGCGGTGGATGATCCGGAAGCTTTTCTTGAGGACCTGCTACCTAGTCTCTTCGACCATGCGGAGCCGGAATATATCGTCTCCGCCCACATGGTGAAGCTGCCGGTCGCCACCCGCGAGGAAATCCGGGCCCGCCCGGATGCCCCCTGGGCCCCGGTTCTGGCGGCGGCGGTAAACCGGTTCTTCCAGTCGCGGATCAAACGCAAGCACGTCATGCGAACGGCGAAGCAGTCGGTCGCGTTCGTTGCAGCGGAGGGATGAGTTATTGAGGCAGAACTGTCTTCGGCGGTTCTTCCAGAATGATGTCCTTCCCAAGAAGAGGGACCAAAGTCTGGATGCTCATCCCGGTAATATTACCGACGATCGGTGCACCATTGTCAGGCTCGTTCTCGGCTGGAGCCTGATATTCGACGGAGAGTTTAGGCTCTTGGTGGGCCTCAGTCGTCTGACCGTCCCAGTATCCTGAGCTATCAATAACGGGGACCTGTCGGAAAACGAAACGGCCATTGAAAATGATTGTTCCGAGCCGGCTGACCTGTCCTTCGCGGATCTCGAATGTTGGCGCGTCTTTGGTGAGGTGCCCGGAGGCATTCGTGAATGACGCGAAATCGTCTTTCTTGTCGGCGGCGACGATGGCTGCGGTCAGCATCATGGTCGGCGTTCCGATTACAGGATAGGGGCTGGTATAGGATTCCCTGAGTTCTGTGACAGCGAAGGTTCCTGGCTGGGCCGCGAACTGCCACATCCGGCACGCGCGGCCGTCCTCGAGGAAGTTATATTTGCGGTAGGAAATCGTCTCGGTGCGGGCGTTTGATTGACTTGCTGCAGGCGCGGAGGCGACGGTTTCAACGCTTCTGATCGTGGCGCTGTAAAACCGGTCGGGCACATCGCCGGTGACACAAAGTTTGACTGACGCCGCACCCTGCCCGTTGGTGACATCCAAAGGCAGCACGGGCTCCCCGGTCGTCTGGCAGGCGGTCAGCAGAAACATGGCGGAGATGGCCAGAAGTGTCGTGCGCATTCTATTCCTCGATATTGGGATGCTAATAGGTCGGCCTACTCGGATCTTCATTGCGGCAGAGGAGCCACTTCGGGAAAATCCTCGATAATGACCGTGCGGCCTGTCAGATGGGAAATCGTCTGCCGAGGAAGATTGGCTTCATATTTCCCCGCGATGGCCTTGGTTGTGTCCGGCACGGACCCGGCTGGGAAATAGGCAAGAATAAGTCTCGTTACTTTGACGGTGTCGGTGCTCTGGCCGTCCCAATACCCGTTAGGGTCGAGCCTGGGCTGTTCGCGCGGCTCCTGCTCGCCATCATACATGATTGTACCGAGATGCGTTGTCTCACCCGGTTGGATTTCAAATGTCGGTGTGTCGTTCTTCAGGCTGCCGTCAGCCCTGACAAAGACAACTTCATCATTCTTAGCCGTGGCGATAATCGCAACGGCGATTGCTGCACCTAATGCTGCACCTAACAGGGAACCTCCGGCACTGCCGGCACTGCCGGCAGTCGAAAGCCTTTCGCCCACTTTGACGATTGCATACTCACCCGCCGGCGCTTCGAATTGCCAGAATGTGCAATGGCGCCTGTTTTTGGCGAGGAACGCGCCGCCATTGACGTCCCGCGTTTCATGGAGCCGCAATGTTTTTTCCAGCCTATGGGAAGCGGGGCCAAAGGCGAGCGTACGGGAGGCTGGATCTATTTCTTGCGCCGTAAGGGTAAAATTGCGTTCTGCGGAATTAAGGCCGAAGCAAAGCTGAAGCAACCCGCTGCCGTAGCCGTCCTGCAATGCGAGCGGCCCAAGCGGTTTAGTCGTCTGGCAGCCGGACAATAAAACCGCAAAGGCGAGAGCCATCGAGAAGGCGCGCATTCGAATCCCCAGATCACTGATCCCGTGTCGGCACAACCTGTAGCGTTTAAGACTGGGCTGACACAACCCGGTATTAGCTCACTCGTCCCCCGGCACCCCATAGGATGGTGCCTCGCGCGGGTCGAGGGCGCGGGTGACGTAGGCGTCGAGCTGGGGTTTGTAGACGTCCCATGCTGTCGCAATTGCTTCGACCGGGCAATCCTCGGTCCAGTCGCAGCGCAGGTCTGCGACGGGCCAGCCGAGTTCGTCCGCGATCTGCATGCCGGCGGAATGCACCGGGCCTGCTTCGCCGCCTGACGCGAGGCCTGCTTTCACGGCGGCGATCAGCCGGTCACCCAGATGGCCGGTGGATGCCGTGAAGGCGGCGACGATGGCTGCGGGGACGTCCGCGTTGGCGAGCAGGTTGCCGCCTGACGCGACGTTTTCGGCCTTTGCTTCCGACCAGATACCCAGCGCGTCACCGCCGGAATGAATGGCGCTGCCGCCGTGCTTGTCGACGGCGAGCACCTGACGGTAGTCGAGAAATTCGCACTCCTTCCGCATTGCCTCGATGGCGCCTTCGGCGGTGAGGCCGATCTCCATCCGGTCCAGCACCAGTGGGCCGAGGCGCGGGTCGGTGATGTTCTGGCTGGCGACGGCGCCGACGCCGGCGCGAGTATAGGCGCAGCGCGCCGCGACGGCGGGCGAGGAGGAGGAGATGGCAATGCCGAACATGCCAGTCTCGGCGCAGCGGGCAACAAGGGAGAAGGTCATGCGGAACTCCTGATTACGCGTCCGGATTAATCATCCGGGATAACGGCGGTGCCATCGATCTCGACCAGCCAGTCCGGCCGGGCAAGCGCCTGGACGACAAGGCCGGTACAGACCGGATGGACGCCTTTGATGTACTCGCCCATGGTTCGGTACACGGCCTCCCGGTGCCGAACGTCCGTTATATAGACGACAAGTTTTACAAGATGATGCATGTCGCCCCCGGCTTCCTCGAGAAGCTGGCGGATGTTCTGCATCACCTTATGAGTCTGCTCGACGGGATCGTGACTCTCGATGTTCTTCGCCGTGTCCAGATCCTGCGGGCACTGGCCGCGCAGCCAGACGGTCCGACCGCCGCGCGTGATCACCGCCTGGGCCAGATCGTTGTCCAGCTTCTGCTCCGGGTAGGTGTCCTTGGTGTTGAATTTCCGCAGCCGTTCATGCGCCATGCTGGCCTCCGTGAAGAAAGGTAAGGCGGGCCGTTTGGCCGCCGGGTGGTACCGGTTCAGAGCTTTGTCGTATCCCGCGACCGGGCGGCGGCATCGACATCCAGATAGGATCGCTGGATCGCGATCTGGTCCGCGACATATCTGGCGTCATGCCAGACGCCCCAGATGAAGCTCGATCCACGCCGCGACTGCCATGGCAGGCCGAGGAAATAGATCCCCGGCTCGCGTGAGACGCCGCGCTGGTGCAAGGGCTTGCCGGTCTCGTCGAAGGTATCGACCTTCAGCCAGCTATAGTCATGTCCGAAGCCGATTGCCCAGATGATCGTAGAGATCCCGGCTGCTTTCAAATCGAGCTCACGGATCGGGTTGGTCACGCAATCCGGATCGGGGCCAATGACATGCGCCTCGGGTTCCTCGGGCAGGTTGAGCCCGGTCCGGGCGAGATAGGCGTCCGCTTCCTGCAGGACGGAAAGGTAATTCCTGTCACCATTCTCGATATTGCGGCGGAGGTCATCGGCAAACGCCATGACGCCGTCTTCGCAGCCTTCCGCGCGGCCCACGAGGGTGAGGCCCTGTTCCGTAAGCTTGCGAAAATCGATGGTCTCTCCGCCACGCGCCCCGCTCACTGCAATCGTCACATGCTCGGCCCCGGCGGGCGGAGTCGCGGCCTCCCATTTACCGAGAACGCCCAGCCACCAGCAATTGTCCCGTCCGCGATAGGCACGAGGCGGGCGGTCATGCGGGCCGACCGCGAGCGTGACTTTGCGTCCCGCACGGTTCAGCTCGTCTGCGATCTGCACGCCGGACGAGCCCGCGCCGATCACCAGAACGCCGCCATCCGGGAGCTGGCCGGGATTGCGATAGGCGCTGGAATGGAGCTGGGTGATCCCCAGAGTATCCGGGACCACCGGCGGGATCGTCGCGGTCTGGAACGCGCCGGTGGCGGCGACCACACTGTTGGCTTCGATCACGCCATCCGATGTCTCGACACGAAAACCCGGGCGGCCCTCGTTGCGTGTCACGGACGTTACCTCGACACCACAGCGGACTGGAGCGTCGATCATCTTCGCGTAGTCGACGAAATAGTCGGCGACTTTCTCTTTCTCGACGAAGGCGTCGGGGCCGTCATCCTTGAATTCCATGCCTGGGAACCGGTCGTGCCAGGCGGGGCCGTTGGCGACCAGGGAATCCCAGCGGAACGATCTCCAGCGCTCGGCGATCCGGTCCCGTTCCAGCACGAGGTGAGGCACGCCGGCCTTGCCGAGATGCTCGCTCATGGCGATCCCGGCCTGACCGGCGCCGACGACCAGCGTGTCTATTTTCTCAGCGGGCATATGAAGGTCCTCTTTCAGGGGGGGTAACCCCTTTCGGCGACGTCTGGAGCATGTTTTGCCGGAGCGGCATACCGGCGTTTGGGACACCTGTATCGGATGCCCGCAGTGTGAAACGTCGCCGGCCCCTGCTTCAAGAGGCAAATCGTCTCTTCACGCCTTCTAGGCGACCGTGCTCAATCATTCATCTGCTTGACATGGCGTGGTTTTCCACGCCAAGCAGATGAATGGATCCAACCCCTGTCCAGAAAAATTTCTATCGCGCAAATGCCCGCTGGCTCGGGGTCGGTCTGTTGTGCACGTTGGGCTCCTCCTTCGGGCAAACCTATTTCATCGCGCTCTTCGCCAGCCAGTTCATGGCGCTGCACGGTCTCAGCGACGGAGATTGGGGAACGCTCTATGCCGGGGCGACCCTGACCTCCGCCGCGTTGCTTATCAAGGCGGGCCAACTTGCCGATACGATGTCGTTGCGCAAGCTGGCGATGCTGGTCATTGCCGGCTTTGCCCTGATCTGCGTCGGCATGGCCTTGCACGAGTCCATTGTCATGCTTTTCGTCATGGTGCTCGGCCTGCGCTTTTTCGGACAGGGCATGATCGGTCATGTCGGCATGACGGCGACCGCCCGCTGGTTCCAGGCGCGACGCGGAAGGGCAATCGCCATCACCAGCCTCGGTTACGGTATTGGCGAGGCGGTCTTGCCGGCGCTGGCGGTTCTGGCCATGGCGCTGGTCGGCTGGCGCGGCACCTGGTTGCTTGCCGCCGGGATATTGACTCTGGTTTTCGGCGGCGCGCTCTGGGTGTTGTTCGCTCGTGACCGGGAGCCGCAGGGCGGGGAGACCAGTGGTCCGGCGCCTGGCGCGCTCGGCCGGCACTGGACCCGACCGGAGGCGCTCCGGCACTGGTCGTACTGGGCGCTTTTTCCCGGTATCCTGACGCCGTCCTTCATCGGCACGGTGATCTTCTTCCATCAGGCGCATGTCTCCGGCGAGAAGGGCTGGAGCCTGATCGAGATGGCCGCCGGTTACCCGGTCTATGCGGTCAGCGCCATGATCGCGGTTTTCGTCGCCGGCCGGATTGTCGATGCGTTCGGCGCGCTGACGCTGTTGCCGCTCTTCCTGCTGCCGATTGGGCTCGGTATCGTTCTGCTCGGGACCAGCGACGCGGTCTGGATCTGGGGTGTCGTGCTCGGCTGTATCGGCTTTGGTGCAGGGTTTTCCAGCGCCCTCAACGGGGCGGTCTGGGCGGAGCTCTATGGCACCCGCAATCTCGGTGCAATCCGGGCGCTGGCAGTTTCGGCCATGGTGTTTTCCACCGCCATTGGACCGGCGATCACGGGTCTGCTGATCGATGCCGGGATTACGCTGGAACGGCAAGGCGTGGTCATGATGCTCTGGTGCGTCTGGCTGTCCGCCGTCTTCGTGCTGGTAGCGCGCCGTCTGCGTTTGCTGATTGCCGTACCGGCCTGAACCTCGATTGCGTCAGACGGAAGTCCTGTAACCGATTGTTTCACAAGCACTGATCGAAATTATGAATTTTCCTGTGCGCTGCCAGATGGCAATGACGCATCTTTTTAGCGGACTTTAAAAACCGGAATCGGGTTGACCTACCACGTGGTGACGCAAATCATGGTTGCATAAGCGTGCCAACAGGGAGGAAATCTGATGAAACAGATAATCGTATTGGCCGTGGCTGCGTCGCTCTTTGCAGGTGGCGCCTTCGCGCAGTCCGGACAGGTTCCGGACAATCTTGAAAAACTGTCGGGCTTCAAGACCACCGGCGTCACCGAGTTCACCTTTATCGAGCAAGGTGGCGATTATGCTGCCGGCATCGAGAGGACGCTGGAACGCATCAAACTGCCGGATGGCTTCAAGATCGAGCTTTATGCCGTTGTTCCCGACGCACGGCACATGGCTGTCGGCCCGCAGGGCATCGTCACTTTCGTCGGCACCCGCAAGGACAAGGTCTGGTCGGTCACGGACCGGAACAAGGATCGCGTTGCCGACGAGGTGAAGGATTTCGCGCCATCGCTGACATTCAGCATTCCGAACGGACCCTGTTTCTCCAAGGACGGCTTTCTCTATATCGCCGAGCAGAACCGGGTTCTGCTGTTCCCGGCCGCCGAGTTCTTTTACGAAAGCCCGGACGTTGCGGCCTTCAATCTTGTCGCCAAGGGCGATCTGATCCCGCCGGACGAGGAAAGCTTCAACCACACGGCGCGGGTCTGCCGGATCGGCCCGGACGGCAAGATCTATATCTCGCTCGGTCAGCCCTTCAATGTGGCGCCGGCGGACAAGCTGGATCTCTACAAGAAGTGGGGCATCGGCGGGATGATCCGCCTGAACCTCGATGGCACCGGCCGGGAAGTCTACACCTACGGCATCCGCAATTCCGTCGGTCATGACTTCCATCCGGCGACCGGGGAGCTCTGGTTCACTGACAATCAGGTCGACGGTATGGGAGACGATATCCCGCCGGGCGAGCTGAACCGGCAGACGGCGGCGGGCCAGAATTTCGGCCATCCGTGGTACGGCGGCGGTGACACACGCACCAACGAGTACAAGTCTGAGGAGCCGCCTGCCGGCACCGTCATGCCGGTCGTCGCGACAGTCGCGCACGCGGCGGATCTTGGAATGCATTTCTATACGGGTCGGATGTTCCCGGAGAAATACAAGAACGCGATCTTCTCGGCCCAGCATGGATCCTGGAACCGGACAACGCCGGTCGGCGCCCGGGTCATGGTCACTTTCATTGACGATCAGGGCAACGCCGCGATGGAGCCGTTCGCCGAAGGCTGGCTGGATGATGCGACGGGCGAATATCTCGGCCGCCCGGTCGATGTGGCGCAGCTTCCGGATGGATCGATCCTGGTGTCGGACGATCTGGCCGGCGCTCTCTACCGGATCAGCTACGCCAAATGAGGAGTGCGATCCTGCTCGGTCTCGGCGGGCTGATGCTCGCCGGGGCCGCTCCGGCTTTTTCCGGCGATCCCGTAGCCGGCCGCAAGGTCGCGAATATGTGCCGGACCTGTCATGGGCTCGATGGGTTTGCGAAAATCCCTATCGCCCCGCATATCGGGGGCGAGCCGAGCAGCTATCTCCAGCGGCAATTGCGCGCCTTCAAATCCGGCGCCCGTCGTCATGAGATGATGTCGGTTGTCGCGTCTGGGCTGAGCGAACAGCAGATCGACGATGTCTCTACCTGGTATGCCGCATATAAGGCGACAGCGTCCTTGCCGAGAGGGGCAGACCCGGCCAAAGCACCGGAAGCCTGCACGGCCTGCCACGGCGCCGACGGCATTGCTGTTCACGAAGATGCTCCCAACCTCGCCGGGGAGACCAACATCTATATCGACACCCAGCTGAAAGCCTTCAAACGGGGCAAGCGGACGCACGAGATCATGAACGGTATCGCCGAGGCGATGTCGGACGAGGAGATCCGGGCGGCTGCCGACTGGTATGCGGCGGTGAAGCTGAAGGTCGACGCCGCCCCGGAATGACTGTCGCGTCACGGTGCGCGTTGCATCGCCCTGCGGGCCTGTGTCTGAATGGCGTCAGACGCATGCCGTGGGAGCGACAAAATGAGTAGAAAACCGACCCTTCAGGACTGGCGAGACCGTGCGGGCAAGGTGCTTCCCGCAGCAGGCTTCGGGAATTTCGATCCTGGTGTGGTAATCGCCCGCGGCGAGGGCGCGCGGGTCTGGGACGAGGACGGTAATGAATATGTCGATTACCTGATCGGCTCCGGCCCGATGCTGGTCGGCCATGGCCATCCCGAAGTGCTGCAGGCGGTGCAGGAGCAGATCAAGGCGGGCTTCACCTTTTTTGCCAACAACGCCCAGGGTATTCAGCTGGCCGAGGAAATCGCCGGCGCCATGGCCTGTGCCGGTCAGGTCCGCTTCGTCTCCACTGGCAGCGAGGCGGACATGTACGCCATGCGGCTCGCCCGCGCTCATACGGGCCGCGAGAAGATCCTGAAATTCGAAGGCGGCTATCACGGCATGTCCGGAGACTCGCTGATGTCACTGGCGCCGGAAAAGCGTGTGAACTTTCCGCTCGCCGTGCCGGATTCTGCCGGTATTCCGGAAGCGGTGCGCGACGGCATGCTGGTGGCGCCCTTCAATGATTTCGACTTTGTCCGTGGCATTCTGGAGGAGCGTGGGCACGAGATCGCGGCGGTGATTGTCGAGCCGTTGCAGCGCCTGATTCCGCCGGAGCCGGGTTTCCACGAGATGCTCCGCGAGGAAACCGCCAAGCGCGGCATCGTGCTGATCTTCGACGAGGTGGTGACGGGCTTCCGTCTTGCCTATGGTGGCGGTCAGGAAAAGTACGGTGTAACCCCGGACATTTGCACCCTCGGCAAAGTGATCGGTGGAGGCTTCCCACTGGCGGCCATCGCCGGGTCAGAGGAGATCATGGCCCATTTCGACAAGGCGAAGGTCGGCTCCGAGGGCTTCACTTTTCAGATCGGCACGCTCAGCGGGAATCCTGTGGCCAGTGTCGCCGGGTTGAAGACGCTCGAGATCCTGAAGCGGCCGGGTGCATACGAAAAAATCTACGCCAATGGCGAACGCATCATGGCGGCACTTGGCCGCGAGTTCGGTGCTGCCGGGATCGCGCATCAGGTGGTGGGCGAGCCGGTGATGTTCGATGTGGTATTCACCGACAAACCGGTGAAGAATTACCGCGATGGGGCGGACGGTAACCTGCAGCAGGCGGCCATTTTCAACGCGGTGCTGCGCCAGCACGGTATCCTGAAACCGCCCAGCAAGTTCTACATCTCGCTCGCCCTGAGCGAGGCGGATCTGGTGCAGACGGAAGAGGCTATCGCTGCTGCGGCAAAGGCGGTGGCCGCAGCTTGAGCTGAAGGTCTAAGGCTCGGGAAAAGTCAGGCGCTAGGAAATATCCGGACGATGCTGTTCGGCCGTTTGGCCGGTACCGCCAGCCTTGTCGATAACGCGGGATGCCGGGATCATTATGGATGCGGTGGTGCCTTCTCCAAACACGCTGGAGAGTGTCAGGGAGCCGCCGTGCAAGGCCATGATTCCGGCGCTGATCGACAGGCCCAACCCGGAGCCACCATGTTCCCGGGACATGCTTGACGAGGCTTGCTCGAAAGGCTGAAGAACGCGTTGCAGGTCCGCTTGGGGAATTCCCGGACCGGTGTCCGAGACGTCGATCAAATAATCTCCGGTCTCATTAAATTTCGCCGTGAGAGTAATGCGGCCTGCCGGAGGGGTGAATTTGACGGCATTGCCGAGGATGTTCAGGAGCACCTGCCTGAGTCCGCGATTGTCGATGAAAAGATACGGTCCGTGCGCCTCGAAATCGGTTTCCACCTGCAGATTTTTCGCCTGTGCCTGAGGGCCTATCATGGTGACGCTTGCACGGGTCATCTTACCCATGTCGATTTCTTCCTCGAACAGGCGGTAAACCCTACTGTCCAGCCGCGCCATATCCAGAATGTCGTTAATCAATGCGAGTAGAAAGCCGGCGCTGTCGTGGATGTCGCGGGCATAGTCGGAATAGGTCATTGGCTTGTCACCGAATGAGCGCTCCCGGATGATCTCGGAAAACCCCATAATGGCATTGAGTGGGGTGCGTAACTCGTGGCTCATGGTGGCCAGAAAGTGTGACTTGGACTCGTTCGCTTTCTCCGCACGGTCACGGGCTTCGGCGAGATCCTTATGATTGCTCTGGATGGTGTCGATCATATGATTGAAACCATCGATGAGCTCACCGGTCTCGTCATCCGTCATCCGTGCCGCGCGCTGCTCGTAATCCTTCGATTCCGAAACAGTTTGCATCGTCTGCGCAAGATGCTCGATCGGACGTGAGATCGCTTTGCCGAGAAGAGATGCCAGGACCCAGGACATCAGTGCGGCAATGACCAGGATGGCGAGGCTCAGCATCAGGATATCGGTTACCGCCGCATCCAAAGAGGCGAGCGACGCCGATATCCTCAATACCCCGAGCGCAATGCCGTCCTGCACAATGGGAACGGTCAGGAGCAGGCTTCCGTCGACCGTCGCATATCCGTTATCGGGCCAGGCCTTCACATCAACCGGGGGGCCGAAACTGGCCTGGATCTGGTTACGACTATCGACGACGCTTGCGCTGGTAACCAAGGCGCGGGAGGAAAGCGCTGACAGTGTTTCCGTTGCCGCTTCCCGATCCTGGAACATCAGGGATGCCTGCAGGTTTGAGGCAAGGATCGCTCCGATGGCGCCCAGTTCCTGAGTGAGGGCAGCGCGGCGTGATTGGTAGGCGTGCAGGGCCAGAACTGTTGTGACCAGAAGGACCGCGATTATGCTAATCGCGGTCGAAAGGTGGACCAACCTGTTGCGGATAGTGGTTTTCCCGAGCCGCTTCATCAGTTCCGATCCCGGCCGATGATTTCCGCGAGGCGCAGTACTTGTGAGCTCAGTTTCACGCCGCTGCGTTCAAGGCTGTCCAGATTGACGCGAAAGCGGAATTTTCCCTCGGAGAGAAAAAGCTCGATATGTCCGCCGGAGGTTGCGAAGCCGGGCGAATCCGAAACCAGCAGGACCTGGCTTTGGTTCGCCAGGTCGAACAACTCCTGTTGAGGCGCCTGATTGCTGCTGACAAATGCAAGATCACATCCGGCAAGTTCCTCGGAGTCATGTAGCGAAGTGATTTCATGGACGAGAAGGGGCCGCTTGCGAATTTGCAGGTTGTCCCAGTCATTAAAAACCGAGCTGGAGATTTTGCCCTGCTCTATACAGAAATCTATCGGGTCTGTTGTGGAAGGCGTTCCGTCCCAGGTTGCGAACTGGGCGAAATTATAGAGGAAACCCGCGATAATGACGCTTCTCTGCGTCTCATTGGCGCGTGCCGAGGCGCCGATGGGCAGAATATTCCAGACCACGTTGAGCGCAAGGAGCAGTGCAGCTGTGAGCAATATGCTGCTAACCGCACCACGTGGGAGCGTTATCGCGGGAAGTCTAACCAATGTCAGAACTTCATTGTCATGGTGAGGAGTACGCTGCGGTCGACTTCGCTTGCTGTCGGCAACGGTGTATCGGCTCTCTCGTTCCCGTATTCCAGATATCCACTATCCAGAAGATTGCGGCCGGTGAGTGCGACTTCGATGGAATCGTTTGGGGACCAGGACAGTCGGGCATCCATGTTTAGATATGCATCGGCCCCGGCGTTTTCGAGATTGTCGACAAAGCGGAAGACAGTGTCGAAGCGCCAGTTCTCGTCAATGTCGTAGAAGGACTGAAGGGTGAGCTGATGTTCCGGCGCGTTGCCCTCGGCTCCCGCCGGCGCCTTGATATCCTCATGAAGCCAGGCATAGCCCGCGCGTAGACGCCAGTTGTCACGCGCCTGCCAGAGCCCGGAAAACTCGAGCCCGTAGGTCGTGGCCTCTGCCTTGTTGTTGATGCTTAACGGTAGCTCGATGAACGGCGTGCCGTAGTTCGTGTTGATGCTGCTGACGCCGATATCTGAATCCAGAAGCAAGTCTGTATAGCTGTTGATAAAGCCTGCGACGTCGAGTGAGACGGTTTCCGATATCTGACCGTGATAACCCGCCTCATAGGCGGTTACTCTCTCTGCATCCAGGCTTTTGTCGCCTTCTATCGACGGGACTAGCGGCAGCGGGGAGGGATTGGTCGGGGTGCCGGGCGGGACAACAGTGTTTCGCACCGTGCCGATCTTTTCGCCGGTGCTTGGCGTGCGGGCCGCTGTCGAGACTGCTGTCCAGACCGCGTGCCTCGGAGTGACGTTCCAGATTGCCCTGGCAGAGGGCTGGATCTCGGTTCCGGACACGGAGTGGTGTTCGATTTTACTGCCGACCGTCAGTTCGACACGATCATCGAAAAACCCACGGGATGCCTGCGCGAAGACATTGTAGATGGACGTGTTTTCGTCTTCGGGGGCGACGTTGAAACTGAAATCGCTTGTCTGGATGTCGCTGAAGATCGCGCGATACCCCGCCCCCCATGTCAGGTTTGTTTTAGCCCCCAGCTTGATCCCGTGCTGGGCCTGAAGATCGGCTGTGGTGCGGTATTCCTCGGCTATCGGGGTGTCGATATCCATGTACCGGTGATCGACGAAGCCCTGCAGGGAGACCTCGGAGGCCTCATTCACCTGATGGTTCCATCGTCCCATGACAAAGGCTCCGTAGCGGTCGATGTCGCCGTTACGGAGCGTTGAGTAGGGGAATGACAAGGAAGGCTGCGTATGCCGGTCACCGGCCATCACCTTGTTGTATCCAGACTCAATCAGGATTTCGTCATCAACCGTCGGCGTCCAGTCGACGCGCAGGTTTGCCTGACCGTTCTCCCATTGATCGTTTGCGCCGGATCCGTCGGGCAGCTTCGTCTCGTTATACCCATCGAATTGGGCAGAGAGGCGATAGGTCGCTTCGTCACCGATCGAGGCGCCCTGGCGAAGCGAAAGGCCGCCGGCTTTCTCGGTCCCGACAGAGAACTCCGCCTGCTGTCCCTGCGTCTCGGAGGAGTGCCGGGTAATGATGTTTATGACCCCGTTGACGGCATTCGCTCCCCAGAGCGTTCCGCCGGGGCCACGCACCACCTCAATCCGGTCGATCTCTTCTATCGGAACGCTGTGCCTGTCCCAGAACACGCCGGAAAACAGGGGGGAATAGATGCTGCGTCCATCGATCATGACCAACAGCTTGTTGGCGAAGCGGCTGTTGAAGCCCCTGATGCTCACGGCCCAGGAATTGGCGTTGATCTGCGCGACATTCACGCCGGGCACGAGGCGCAGTGCGTCCGGGATTGTGCTGGCGCCGGAGCGCCGTATTTCTTCGCGGGTCAGGACGTAAACCGCAGCGGCGGCATTTTGAACCCGTTCAGGTTGTTTGGAGACCGTTGTGACCTCGATATTCATGAGATATTCGAGCGACATGCGGGTTAACGGATTTGCATCGTCCGCGTGTGCCGCCGTGACGAGTGTCATGCAGGCAACAAGTGCTGTTGCTGGAAGCCGGCGTGTGCAGCTCATCCACAAGGTCATAAGGCCCCCCTTCGCGGTTTTGAGTTGCAATTGGAATAGTATGGGAGTGCTTAGGGAGACGTTAACGGAGCGTGGAAATCAGCAATTCCGGGGGCTTGCCGGAATCTGGTGATTTCTAGTCATTATTCTATGAATTCAAGAAGGCGGCTTCGCACGGTATTCGCCATCGTCCTATCAGTTTAGGGTTATGTCGTGAGTTGATTGACGTCGTTCATTCAGAGTTGGGACGACTGGCTATTGACCGGTGCCGAGCAGTCTAAAGTCTTGAGAAGCCTTGCTTTGACAAGCGGCAAGCATGATCCTGCTGATCCGGAATGGAGAATAGAATGTTACTTGGCGGAGAAGTTAGACGCTGGCAGCGGCTCGGCAGATGGATTGCATTTCTCTGGCGGAAGGTCGCCTGGCCACTGCACGCAGCCACTCAAAAACAGAGCCAGAAGCAAGCTCAGAAATAGAAAAGGAGCGCTGAAGCGCTCTTTTTTTGGGAATACTTCCTTATGCCGCGTCGCTCTCGCCATCGCAGCGGCGGCGAAAGTTGTGGTTGCGGAAAAGCTGGGGCGGATATTGCGTTAGAAGTTCTTGCTCAGTTCGACGAACATGCGCTGGAAGCTCCCGCCATCATCATCGACGGGACGCGTCAGGGAGCGGGCATATTCAAGTTGCAGGCGGATACTGTCCGTCAGATTCAGGCGTAGTCCCATCCCGGCGGAGGAAAGGCTTTCCCGGGGTTGCTCGAATTCACCCTTGTTCCAGACCATGCCGAAATCGTAGAAGCCGAAAACCTGGAACCAGGTGAAATAGTCGTCCCTCAGGCTGTCTCCGTATTGCAGTTCGACACTTCCACCGACGCCGTGATCCCCCGTCAATTCGCTGAAATCATAGGCTCGGCCGATCGAGGATCCGCCCAGGCTGAATTCCTCTGAGGAGAGCAGCTCATCGTCGGCGACCTGCCCTGCAGCGTGGAGCCGGATGCCGATTTCTTTGGTGATCTCCTGCTGGCGTGTGAGCGACGCGCGCAGCTTCAGAAATTCTGCGTCAGCCCCGAGGCGGGAACGAAGGTTTCCTTCCCCGGACGCGCCGAGTATTGACAAACCGCCGGATACTTCACCGAAGAGCTGATTTTGGCCGCCGAAATCATCCTCTGCATACATGTACAAATTGCTCCGCAGAACCCGGAGCTGGTCCTTGAAGTTGCTGCCGGCATTGTCTTCTTCGGAGACGCTCCGGACATCGGCCGAGAGATTGACCCAGAGGCTGGTATCTGTGGACCGGAGGATCGGATGTGCTGCCTTCAGGACCAAGCGTCGGCTGTTGCCTTCGATCCCGTCGATTGCATCGATTCCGCCGGCATCGCTTTCGCTCGCCGAGAGGGCTGCGCCGAGGGTGGTTCCGCTAGAGCCGACGAAACGACTGATTTCCAATTCTCCGTAGCGCAATTCCTGTGGCTGATCGGGGATGCTGAAAAGACCGACCCGCAGCTGGGTGTCCGGGTCAAGAAGCCGGTTGCTTGAAATGGATGCCCAGAGCTGGTGCTTGCCGGATGAGTCGGTGCCCCGGTTGTCGTAGGAGATCACCCCGCTTTCTGGTTTAGCCGTCAGGGTAAGCTGAAGGGCGTATCGCCCTGCGAGCGCATCGATTTCCGCCATCTCCGCAGACTCAACGACGCGTCCGAACGAATCCCCGATCAGGAGCAGAACCCGCTCGAGATCTTTCCGTTTGATGGGTCTGAACTCGTCAATTGCAGAGGCGAGCCGGCGGACATATCCGTCCCTCTCTCCGTCGCCCTCGAAATCGACACGTTCGACATAGCCTTCCGCTACCCGGATCACGGCGACTCCCGCAGACAGGTCCTGGGGCGGGAGATAGGCCTGGGTCAGGAAGTATCCCCGGTCCCGGTAGTGTTTCGTGATCAGCGCTACAGCCGCCTGGAGGTCGGTGGTGGTTACGAGCCGGGCGAGAATGTCTTCATAATAAAGGGCCAGGTCCGCGCGCGAGAAAACGGTGTTGCCTTCGAGTGTGACGGCCGCGAGCAGGAAAGTCTGTTCTTGCTGCTCTGATGGCTCATGACCTTCGGGCGATAACGGGGTCTCGGGCCCAGGCGAGGTGCGCCCGGCCGCCCGGGGTACCCGTTCTTCGATCTGCGCATCGGGAGACGAATGCGGCTGCGGGTTCTGTTGAGCATATGCAGGGGTGCGTGCCCCATGCAAAATCAGTAACAGCAAAAAAAATGTGTATAAGTAAATTTTCCGTCTGACCATCGAGGTATTAAGACTATAAATGGTTTTCAGTCAGTTAATTATTAATTTCTTTCGTCTAAATGTCGAGCGTAGATGAGTAAAAAAGTGGTTAACTGCGATTAATACTTTGTCGCCAGATAATATTGTTGAATTTGTTTGGTCTAGGGCGTAGATAATGGCGTGTAAGTTGTTGATAAATAGTGATTATTTCAAATTTATGGAAAATTTTCCATAAAGTGAGAGGCACAACAGCCTTGCGACGGGGGCTGCCAGCATGGCGAAGGCTCCAACGGCAAAAACGCCGGGTTAAGGATGAAGACCGAAATGAATAGAACGATCAAAGTAGCTACCGACGTAATCTTGGGTCTGGCCCTGATCGTGTTTTTCATGGGCACTGCTCCCGCGCAGGCGCAGCAAGATGGAAACTGGACCATTCTGGAAATCTCGGGTGATGTCGAGATCGACCGAGGTGGCAATGGTATCGCTCCAGTATCTGTCGATAGTCGTCTTGGCGAGGGAAGTGTCATCCGGACCCGGGATCGGGGCCGGCTGGTTTTGATCCGTGGTGATGAGTCGATCATCGTCGGCCCGAATACGGAAATCAGTATTCCCGAGCAGGACAAGAGCTGGGGGACGCGAATTCTGCAATCGCTCGGAACGGCGCTCTTTAAAGTTCAGAAGAAATCGTCCCCGCACTTCGAGGTTGTCACGCCCTATATGGCAGCAGTCGTCAAAGGGACGTCCTTTACGGTTAATGTCCGGGAAGGGACAGGTCTCGTCCATGTTCTTGAAGGGGCGGTTCAGGTCACTGACGTGGCCAGTGGCGCTGCCGTCATGGTGCGTCCCGGGCAGACAGCCCGGACATCTTCCGGAATCGGCCTGCAACTGGATGGCGCGCCGGTGGACAACGGGACAGAGGCGACCCAGACGGACAGTGCGGTAACAGTTGAAGACGGCACACCGGATGTTGCCCCGAGCGAAACGCTTGATGCGGGGACGGAAGGCGGCACATCTGCAGCCACCGTGGAGGTCGCTTCTGGCGCGGTACTTTCGGCGCCGGTCGGATTGGTTAAAATCGATATCAGCAGCGCTACCAACGGTTTGGTTCGCAGCGCCGAGGCCTCGGGAGGCCGGGGGGCGGCCAAGTCGTCCTCGAACGGCAACGCAAATGGTAATGGACGCGGAAACGGTGCGGTATCGGCTCGTTCGGCCGTGGAGTCCGCGCGTGTTTCCGATCGATCCGCGACAGCGCGATCCGGAAATCGGGCTGCGATCCGAACGGCTCTCGCGTCGGCAAACGGCAATTCCGGTAACAACGGGAATGGCAATTCCGGTAACAACGGGAATGGTAATTCCGGTAACAACGGGAACGGTAATTCCGGTAACAACGGGAATGGCAATTCCGGTAACAACGGGAATGGCAATTCCGGTAACAACGGGAATGGCAATTCCGGTAACAACGGGAACGGTAATTCCGGTAACAACGGGAACGGTAATTCCGGTAACAACGGGAACGGTAATTCCGGTAACAACGGGAACGGTAATTCCGGTAACAACGGGAACGGTAATTCCGGTAACAACGGGAACGGTAATTCCGGTAGCAGCGGGAACGGTAATTCCGGTAACAGCGGGAACGGTAATTCCGGTAACAGCGGGAACGGTAATTCCGGTAACAGCGGGAACGGTAATTCCGGTAACAGCGGGAATGGCAATTCCGGTAATAACGGGAATGGCAACGGCAAGAACAATTAGGTCGGCCGATGGGCTGTTTTACAAACCACTTGGATGGCACGGGCCGTGCTTGAGCCGGGATAAATAGGGACGGTTTCAATGTGGGCTCTGGGGCGACTGCGCGGCAAGACCTTGATGTTGCTGTGTGCGGTGCCTCTGGTGCTGATTTTCCTTGCCCATCTCAACTGGCTCGAACCGCTGAACCGTCGGATACTGGAGCTCAAGTTTCGCTGGCTGACAACGCCGGCCAGTGGTGAGATTACTGTTGTCGAGATTGACGCCAGTACGATCGACGCAATCGGCACCTGGCCGTTTCCGCGGCGCAACTTTGCCGACCTGATTCAGCGGCTGGACAAGGCCGGTGCACGCAGTATCGCAATGGATATCGATTTCAGCGCCTTTTCCACGGAAAGCGACGATTGGGCGTTGCGCGCTGCCATTGAAGGCAGCTCGGCGCAGATCATCCTGCCGACCTTTGTTCAGCAGGGAGGACGGTCGCTCGACGGCCAGCAATTGATCGAGCGGTCGGCCACCCAGTTTGAAAAGGTCGGCGGCAGTTTCGGGTCCGTTAATGTCGAGCCGGAAGGCGATTCCAGGATCTGGCGTTACGCTACATTCAGCCAGAACAGCAACGGCAGGCGCCCGTCAATGGCCGCGCTACTGGCCGAGGGCCAGCTGCCCACGGACAGGTTCACGATTGATTTCGGGATCGATTACAGCAGTATTCCATTTGTTTCGATGCGGAAGATCATCGATGGGGAATTCGACCCCGGTCTGATCGCCGGCAAGCGTATTGTCGTCGGTGCGACCGCCATTGAGCTTGGCGACAAATTTCCCGTGCCGCGATACGGATTCCTGCCGGGGGTTTATGTTCAGGTTCTCGCCGCGGAGAGTCTCCTGCAAGGGCGTGCCCTGCAGACAAGCAGCCCGGTAACGCTCTGGATCGGGATGCTGTTCCTGCTTCCAGTCGGGATGCTGATCCTTGGCAGGCCCTGGCGCGGAGCGGTGATCGCGACGGCCGCGGCAGGAGGAGGAATCCTCTTCGCCTGCTTCGTATTGCAGGCAGTCTCTCCAGTGATCCTGCAGATTACCGCCTGGCTTTGCGTGCTTGCCGGGTGGTGGTCTCTCAGGCTTCTGAAAACGCTACATGAGCAAGGGCTCCGCCTTTTCCGTCAGCGGCTTTCGAGCGTCTATATGCGCGAGCTCATGCGGCGGGTCGTCGATGACAGCTTCGACGGGATTCTCATGACAGACAGCCGGGGCTTTATCGAGAGATGCAACGGCACAGCCGAGATACTCTTGGGGGTTCATGCAAAACAGGTTCTCGGCAAAAACCTGTCATCAGTCTTCCCGGACAAAGTTTACGCGCAGATTCGCCCGCACCTGGAGGGGCAAGGCGGCGGGGAGCGTTTCGAGCTGACAATTCCGCTTCAGGATGACCGTGCGACTGAGATCGAGATGACGGTTGGTGTCATCCAGCTCGCCATGAGCAAAAGTCCGTTCGAGCGCCGGACCACCGGGCGTCAGGTTCATGTGCTGACGTTTCGCGATATCTCTGACCGCAAGAAGGCCGAGGATGAAAAAACGGAAGCCTTACTTGAGGCGCAACGGGCCAACGAGATGAAATCCCATTTCCTCGCCAGCGTCAGTCATGAGTTGCGTACACCACTCAATGCGATCCTCGGGTTCTCCGACATGATGCAGTCGCAGGTTTTCGGCCCGATCGAAAACCCCCGTTATCTTGAATATGCGGAGAGCATCAATCACAGCGGACAGTTTCTGCTGGAACTTATCGATTCGATTCTCGATGTGTCCCGCTTGGAAAGCGGCGAGGGCCAGCCTAATCTGAAAAACTTCGAGATCGAGAATCTTCTGGAAGAGTGCCGGGAGGTTATGCTTGGTCTGAGTGCGCGCTCCCCTCGGGTCTGGGATTTCCAGGTCGATCGCGACGTGGCGGTATTCTGGGCCGACCAACGTCTGCTGCGGCAGGTTTTTATTAACCTGCTTACGAACGCTTTCAAGTTCACAGACGAGCAGGGGCGGATTCAGGTCATCATCCGCAGGGCTGACGATAATCACGTGATCATAGAAGTCGCGGACAACGGATGCGGGATTCCAAAGGAAGACCAGGAGCTAATATTTGAGCCATTCCGGCAGGCGTCTTCCTCGTATGTCCGTCACGCAGAAGGGGCTGGCCTCGGCCTCTATATCGTCCAGCGGATCGTCGCCGCACATGGTGGTGAAATCGGGGTCGAAAGCGAACCGGATACCGGAGCGACTTTCCGCATCCGGTTCGCTCCTGATATCGCCGGCCCGCAGCCACGGGAGCTCAACGTTGAAACCCCGGAGGTTTTGTAAAGTCTCATCGCGGTGATCGCTTCCTATAGTCACGATCAAACATACGTTGCTCGGTGGGGCGTCAGGCGCTGGCGACGGCCTGGGCGGTGGATTGCGACGTTTTTTCGGAAGGTTGTCGGGGCATCAAGGCCGAGCGACGGAAAGTAAAAAGGAGCGCCGAAGCGCTCCTTTTTCGATCAGTTTTTTCCGTCCCGCGTCAGTCGAGCGCCTGGACGATTTCCTCGCACATCTTCTTCGCGTCTGAGAACAGCATCATCGTGTTGTCGCGGAAGAACAGCTCGTTCTCGACCCCGGCATAGCCCGAAGACATACCGCGTTTCACGAACAGAACCGTCTTGGCGTTCTCCACGTCGAGGATCGGCATGCCGTAGATCGGGCTGGCCGGATCGGTTTTCGCCGCCGGGTTGGTGACGTCGTTCGCGCCGATCACGAAGGCGACGTCGGTCTGGGCGAAATCGCGGTTGATCTCTTCCAGCTCCAGCACGTCTTCATAGGGCACGTTGGCTTCCGCCAGCAGCACGTTCATGTGCCCTGGCATGCGGCCCGCCACAGGGTGGATGGCGTAACGCACTTTCACGCCTTTACCCTTCAGGATGTCGCCCAGTTCCCGCAAGGCATGCTGGGCCTGTGCGACCGCCATGCCGTAGCCCGGCACGATGACGACGGAGGAGGCGTTCTCCATGATGAAGGCCGCATCGTCGGCGCTGCCGGACTTGACCGACTTGTCGCCGCCCGGGCCGCCCATCGCCGCCGCTGCGTCGCTTTCGCCGCCGAAGCCGCCGAGGATGACGCTGAAGAAGGAGCGGTTCATCCCCTTGCACATGATGTAGCTGAGGATCGCGCCGGAGGAGCCGACAAGCGCCCCCGTGATGATCAGCAGCGAGTTGCCGAGGGTGAAGCCGATGCCGCAGGCGGCCCAGCCGGAATAGGAGTTCAGCATCGAGATCACGACGGGCATGTCGGCGCCGCCGATCGGGATGATGATCAGGATGCCCAGCACCAGGGCGAGCACGAAGACGGCCCAGAAGGCGGCCGGGCTCTGGTCGATACACAGCCAGACAACCAGCGCGACCATCAGCAGGCCGAGTGCCGCGTTCAGCGGATGCTGGCCGGAGAAGGTGACCGGTGCGCCGGAAAGGATGCCCTGCAGCTTGCCGAAGGCGATGATCGATCCGGTGAAGGTTACCGCGCCGATTGCGAGACCAACGGCCATTTCAACCAGCGAGCCGACGGCGATGTTGCCGGGCGTGCCGATGCCATAGGCCTCGGGCCTGAAGAACGCGGCCGCAGCGACGAAACAGGCAGCGAGGCCGACCAGGCTGTGGAAGGCCGCGACCAGCTGCGGCAGGGCTGTCATCTCGATCTTGCGGGCGATGAAGGCACCTATGGAGCCACCGATGACGATACCGGCGAGGATGGTGCCGTAGCTCATCACTTCCGGCATGGCGATGGTGGTGAGGATGGCAATCACCATACCTGCGATGCCGAACATGTTGCCCTGTCGGGCACTGTCCGGAGAGCTGAGGCCCTTCAGCGCCATGATGAAGCAGATGCTGGAGATCAGATAAAGGACGGCTGAGAGATTCTCGGTCATGTCTATATCCCCCGCCTCAGCGCTTTTTCTTGAACATGGAAAGCATGCGCTGCGTGACGATGAAGCCGCCGAAGATATTCACCGACGCCAGCACTACGGCACAGAAGCCCATGATCTGGGAAAAGTTCGTTTCCGCCGGACCGGCGGCGATCAGGGCGCCGACGATGATCACGGAGGAGATTGCGTTGGTCACGCCCATCAGCGGCGAATGCAGTGCCGGTGTGACCCGCCAGACGACGTAGTAGCCGACGAAGCAGGCCAGGATGAAGACCGTGAAAAGCGAGATGAAGCTGTAGGGGCCGGAATGGGCGGCCTCTGTTACTTGGCTGGCGACTCCGCCCGCATCCGTCGCGAATTGCGCCATCTCGCCCGCCAGGCTCGCGGCCTGCTCGGCGAGGGCTTTCGCCTTCTGTTCAATCTGGGTGGCATCCATGATCAGGCATCCCCCTCTTTATCGGAACCGGCCGCGGGCGCTGTCGCCGAAGTTGCCGTCGCGGCTTTCGGTTTGGCGGGCGCCTTGGCGGTTTTCGCTGCTGGTTTAGAGGTTGTTTTCGACGCTGCCGGCTTGCGGGCCGCGCGTGGTTTCGCAGCAGGTTTCGCTGCAGTTTTTTCCGCCGCAACCGCCTGAACGGCCGGGTGCACGACCTTGCCGTCCTGGGTGATCAGTGAGCCCTTCACGATCTCGTCTTCAAGATCGATCTTCAGGCTCTTGGCTTCCGCGTCATAGAGCGGCGTCAGGAAGTTCAGCACGTTCTTGGCATAAAGCGCGCTGGCATCGACAGCGATCCGGCTCGGCACGTTGGCATGGCCGACAATGGCGACGCCGTGCTTGCGCACCACTTTGCCGTATTCGGAGAGCGGACAGTTGCCGCCCTGCTCGACGGCGAGATCGACGATCACCGAGCCCGGCTTCATCGTCTTCACCATTTCCTCGGTGATGAGTACCGGCGCCGGGCGCCCGGGGATCAGCGCCGTGCAGATGACGATATCCTGCTTCTTCAGTGTCTCCGCGATCAGCTCTGCCTGTTTCTTCTTGTAGGCGTCGCTCATTTCCTTGGCGTAACCACCGGCGGTTTCCGCTTCCTTGAACTCCTCGTCCTCGACCGCGACGAAGGTGCCGCCGAGGCTTTCGACCTGTTCCTTGGAGGCGGGGCGCACGTCAGTCGCCGAGACAACGGCGCCAAGGCGCTTGGCGGTGGCGATGGCCTGCAGGCCGGCAACACCGGCGCCCATGACGAGAACCCGGGCCGGCGGTACGGTGCCGGCGGCGGTCATCATCATCGGGAAGGCGCGGCCGAACTCGTTGCAGGCATCCAGCACGGATTTGTAGCCGGCGAGGTTTGCCTGGCTGGAGAGCACGTCCATGCTCTGCGCCCGGGTGATCCGGGGGACCATTTCCAGTGCGAATGTCGTGATCTTCTTGGCAGCGAGCGCATCGATCAGCGCCCGCTCCTTATAAGGCTCCATCAGCGAGATCAGGGTCGCGCCGCTCTTCATCAGGGCGATCTCGTCCGCTTCGCCGGTAACCTCGGCACCGGAGCCGATGGGCTTGCGGACCTTGAGTACGACATCCGCGCTGCCGAGCGCGTCCTTCGCGGTCTTGACGATCTTCGCACCCGCAGCCTCAAGAGCCGCGTCCGTGAAGGCCGCGCTCAGACCCGCGCCGGTTTCGATGGCAACCTCGAAGCCCATGGCGACGTATTTTTTAACTGTATCCGGCGATGCGGCGACGCGCGCCTCGTATGGTCGCCTTTCTTTAGCGATGCCGATTTTCATTCGCGTTTCTCCTGTACGTTCTGCGATCGTTCTCTCGCAGGGCCGACGAAGGCCGAGAGTGCCGCGCTGCAGCAACCATGGCAAGACCCGGTCTTATCGGATGGTGGATTGTCGCCGGTTTACTTCGACTGTGGCGCGATCCGCCGCGCGCCGGTCCGCCAATGCGCGGAAGGCCTTCTTGCACTGTGTATCCAATAGGATAAGGCCCTGCGCCTGGGTCAAGCGACTCTGGCATTCCTGCTTCAGGCGATCTTCGACGGCATCCCAGGCTGCGGCGATCCACCGCGCTTCTTCCGCATAGTACTGGTCTCGTTCAGCGACAGTGTCGAACCTGTTTCGCTGCAACCGGATGCGGACCCATGCCGGAAAGTCTCCGGCCCCGGCGCTTTTTTCGCGCTTTGGATAGGGGGCGAACGCGAGATCGATGGCTCCCGGCTGAGTCATGCGCTCGGCCAGACGCATGCTTTTGTTGACGTGCATGGCTTTACGCTGCCGTACAAGTCCGTCCCCGAAGCAGTCGATGACGGGATTGTCTCCATATTCATAGAGCGGGACGAGGCGCGGCGTGGTGACGGTCAGAGGTGGGCTCTTGCCTCCGGTCACAATGCAGCGCTGACCTGTCGGCACGGTATCGACCAGGGTGAGTGGCAAGGCATCGTCACGCAGAGGGTTCGCCGGGAATGAGCCGCTCGGCGGTGGCGGGTCGGCGCAGGCCGCTGCGAGAAAAAGTGTGACCGCAAGACCGGCCATGGCTCGGGCGTTTATCATGCGCTGCTGTCCAGCCAGATCGTGACCGGCCCATCATTGATCAGGGAAACCTTCATGTCTGCCCCAAACCGACCGGTTTCGACCGGCAGGCCCGCTGATTTCAGACATGAGCCGAAATGTTCGACGAGGGAGTTCGCCAGATCCGGCGCGGCGGCGCCGATGAAGCTCGGCCGGTTGCCCTTTCGGGTATCGGCGGCGAGGGTGAATTGCGAGACGACCAGCACGCGGCCGCCGATATCGGCGACGGAGCGGTTCATCTTCCCGGCATCGTCCTCGAAAATCCTGAGTTTCGCGGTCTTCACAGCAAGCCGTTCGGCTTCCGCCTGCCCGTCGCCCTCGACGGCGCACACCAGGGCCAGAAGACCGGGGCCGATCTCACCGACAATGACACCGTCGATCCTGACGGCGGCTTCACTCACTCTTTGTAGCAGTACGCGCATTCCGGACGTTCCCTTGCATGCGGGCGAAAGTGAAACGGGCCGATCCTGAAAGAAGCGGATGAATAAGGCCGGCTGTACTCACTCCTCGGCGTCGTCATCCTCGTCGTCTTCAACCTCGACCTCTACAGGCACGCCCGGCAATTGCTTGCGGGTGCGGAAGGAGAGGGCGGTTTTCACGTGGGAGACGTTCGGTGCCGGGGTGAGGCGGGTGGTCAGGAATTTCTGGAAAGTGTCCCAGTCCTTGGCGACCACTTTCAGCAGGAAATCGGTCTCCCCGGACAGCATGTGGCACTCGCGCACCTCGGGCCAGTCTTCGACCATTTCCTCGAAGGCGACCAGATCGTCTTCGGCCTGGCTGTTGAGGCCGACGAAAGCGAAGATCGTGACCTTGTAGCCGAGCGCCTCCGGATTGACGTCCGCATGATAGCCGCGAATGAAGCCGGCCTCTTCGAGCGCGCGCACGCGCCGCAGGCATGGAGGCGCGGAAATACCGGCCCGGTTCGCAAGATCCACGTTGGTCATGCGCCCATTGTCCTGCAGGTCGCGAAGGATGCGTCGGTCGATACGGTCAAGCTTGACGCGCCGCATGGCGGATGACTCCTGGTTCGATTGAGTGACCGGCAGCGGAAGGTTTCCCTTGCCGGATATTGCAGTGCAGAATAAAGCAGGTGGGATCGTTCGCGCAAGATTATTACATCTCCTTGTCATATTCGTGCGTAAATATTGTGATGGAGCATCCTATGAGTCAGCCGGTGGATGTGTCGGCCTGGGTCGTCAGCGACGGAACCCGGGGCATGGAGGTGCAGTCGATTGCTCTCGCACGGGCACTCGGCATTGAGCCCGTGATGAAACGTATCCGCCCTTCCCCGCTGCTGCGCGCCTTTCCGGCGCTGGGGAGCTGGCGGATGATTCCGTCGAGCGCTGGGGGCGACCCGCTCACGCCGCCCTGGCCGGATCTTGTCATCGGATGCGGCCGGCGCAATGCGGGCGCTGTGCTTTCGGTCAAGGCGCGGTCGGGCGGCCATAGCTTTGCTGTGCAGATCCAGGATCCGCGAATCGATCCGGAGTTGTTCGACGCGCTGATCGTTCCGGAACACGATCCGGCGCGGGGCGATAATGTGATCGTGACCACGGCTTCCCTGAACAGCCTCGCGACCCTCGATCTGCGGGCCGAGGCGAAACGCTTCAGCCATATGGTCCAGCCGTTGCCGGGGCCGCGCGTGCTTGTCGCGGTCGGCGGTGCCACCCGTCGGCAAAAGGTCGAGGATGCGCTGGTGGACCGGTTTGTCGGTAACCTTGTGCGGCTGATCGACAGCGGCTGCGGCTTGATGATCACGGCCTCCCGGCGGACGCCGGAGCGGCTGGTCCAGGCGCTTTCCGCTCTCGGGCAGAATGAGGCAGCCGCCTGCTTCTGGAACGGGGAGGGGGAGAACCCCTATCTCGGTTTCATCGGCGCGGCTGACGCCATTGTGGTTACATCCGACTCGGTGAACATGGTCTCCGAAGCCTGTTCATCGGGCAAAGGCGTCTATGTCGCCGATCTGTTGGTGCCGACAGGCCGGATTGCCGCTTTCCATCAAAATCTGCGGGCTCGAAAACTGACACGGCCGTTCGACGGGCATGTTGAGCCGTTTCTGTATGAGCCGCTGAACGATGCCGTGAGCGTAGCGGAGGCGTTGTGTCCGATGCTGGAGCGCCATCTGAAGCAGTGCGGCCGCTAACGGCTTGCAAGAGTGCGGCTCAGTCGAGCCTGTAAGACGCAATCACTTTGCCGTTCTGGTTTCCTGTCTCGATAAAACCGAGCGCGCGATAGAAGGACTGGGCGCCCGCGTTCTCTTCCCTGATTACAGCACGGATCGTTCGGAACCCCAGGCGCTTAAGCTGCTTCAGCATTTCATTGAAGAGGCTTCGGCCGACACCCCGGCGGGACGCTTTCAGATCCACGAAAGTGCTGATGTCGCACTGCGTGGGACGATCGGGGTCAGGCAGGCAATCCTGGACGCCAAGAAAAGTGTCCGTCGCATCTTCAATCGCTGCCAGATAGGCGGATCGGTTTGGCAGGGTCCGGATGAAGCTCTCCTGATCCGGCCCCGTTATGGTTTTGGTCATGGCAGTGAGTCTGCCGTCCGCGATAATCGGGTTTATCAGGTCGGCAATGGCAGTAGCGTCCGTGACCTTTATCTGCCGCACCCGGAATGCGCTTTGGGCCGTTATCATGTTTGCATTTCATTGGGGCGGGGCACGGCGATGCCGAGGAGCTGGTCGACATTTTCCCGGTCACTTGCCAGAGGGAAGAGGCCGCGCCAGATATTGATTTGATCGATCCTGTCGTGAGGAATGGCGCCAACCCAGAAGGTCGGGGTTCTCTCCTCTACGGTTCTGTCGAAGCTGTCGAGCATGAACCGGCGGTCGCTTTTCTCGAATACCTTGGACGCAAGCTGGCGCGTCGGATCGCGCCCGACAAGAGAGACATTGCTGGTTCCGTTCAACCTGTAGCAATAGTCCAGTGCGCCATCAGGCGCCCTTATTACATCCATCAGGAATATCCACGGAAGAACATCCCGCGGAAGGTTCTCGGGTTTGAAATCGGTGCGGGCAGGAAGGGTCGGCTCTACGGCCAGTCCACGCCAGAACCGGTAGGCGGTCCTTGTGAGCGAATCCTCGGGTACTTCGTCCAGCGTGATGCGCTTGAGGAAAAGAAATGCAGATCTTTTAATCGCAGACTGGTCGGGATGGCCCATACGTGCCTTCCTGATTGCTTTCCGAATCTCGGTGGGTCGTTAATCCAATAATAGTACAAATTATAGCTAAAGCTACTTTTGAGATGCTATTTCATATCGCCCGACAGGCGGCGCGGCTCGCCGATACCGAGGATCATATTCACTGTTTTCCGGTCACTCGCCAGCGGGAAAATGCCGCGCCAGACGGCAACAGTCTCGTAGCGTGCATGCGGGATACCGGCCTTCCAGAAGGTCGGTATCGCCTGATGCACTGTTAGGTCGAGACTTTCGTTGAGGTATCTGAGCTCCGGCGTTGAAAAATATTCTGTGTTCAGGTGGCCGGTCGGGTCGAAACCGATCGTCGCAACGGCGCTTGTTCCCATGAGCTTGCAGCGGTAGTCGAGGGTGCCGTTCTCGTTGCGCACCACTTTATGCAGGAAGACCCATGGCATGATCTTACGGGGCACGTCCGTCGCGTCGAAGTCGCTCCGGGCCGGCAGGGATGGCTCCGGAGCCAGAGCCCGCCAGAATGCATAGGCTGTTCTGATCAGTGAGTCCTTGGGCAGATCCTCAAGATCAATCCGTTTCGCGAACAGAAAATCTGTTTTACTGAAAGGTTGCCGTCCCCATTGGGCCATTGTGTGCCCCTAATTTGTATCGCTTTTTACGCGTTTTATATAATTAGTAGGGCAATTCCTTTTAAAATCCAGCTTTTCGTTAGACTGCGGGGCGTTAGAACTTGCCGAGTGCCTTTGTGAAATCGGCAATCAGATCGCCCTTGCTTTCAATGCCCGCAGAAATCCGGACCAGACCTTGACCGATGCCGAGTGCCTGGCGGTCGGCCTCTTCCATCGCCCGGTGTGTGGTCGTGTAGGGATGGGTGATCAGGCTCTTTGTATCGCCGAGATTGTTCGAGATATCGACGATCGTGAGGCCGTTCAGAAGCTTGAAGGCAGCCTCTTTGCCGCCCTTGACGTCGAACGAGACAAGAGTGCCGAAGCCGCTCATCTGCTTCGCCGCCAGCGCGTGCTGCGGGTGGGAGGCGAGTCCGGGATAGATGACCCGCGAGATGGCGGCATGGCTTTCCAGGAATTCGGCGATGGCCTGCGCGTTCTCGGACTGGCGGCGCACACGGAGGTCGAGAGTCTCAAGGCCTTTCAGCAAGACCCAGGCATTGAACGGGCTGAGACAGCCGCCGGTATGGCGCATGAAAGGCTCAAGATAATCCTTGCGGAACTCTTTCGAACAGAGCACGGCTCCGCCCAAGGTCCGGCCCTGGCCGTCGATATGCTTGGTGCCGGAATAGACTGAGATGTCGGCGCCGAGGCGGATCGGCTGCTGCAGGATCGGGGTCGAGAAGACGTTATCGACGACGACGCGTGCACCGGCCTGCTTGGCGATGGCGACAACAGCCGGAATGTCGATGATCTCCAGGGTCGGGTTGGAGGGGGTCTCGAAGAAGAAAACCTTGGTGTTCGGTTTGACCGCGCTTTGCCACTGGGCGATGTCGGTGCCGTCGATCAGCGTCGCCTCAATCCCGAACTTCGGGAAGATCTTGGTCACGATGTGATGGCAGGAGCCGAACAGGGCCCGGGCTGCGACCACGTGATCTCCCGTCTTGAGCTGGCAGATCAGGGCTGCCCAGACTGCGGCCATGCCGCTGGCGGTGGCGAAACAGGTCTCGGCGTCTTCCAGCAGGGCCATCCGATCCTCGAACATCTGGACCGTCGGGTTGCCGTATCGGGAATAAACGAAACCGTCTTCCTCGCCGTTGAAGCGAGCCTCGGCCGATTCCGGGCTGTCATAGACATAGCCAGACGTGAGGAACAGGGCCTCTGAGGTCTCTCCGAACTCCGACCGGTTGGTGCCGCCGCGCACCAGGCGGGTTTCCAGATTCCAGTCGGCGGCTTCGGTGAAGGCGGGGCTGGTTTTGTCGGACATGGTCGTCTGCTCCTTGGTCTCTGATTGGGCCCACGGGAGCATTCCCCGTGGCGCTTTAGCACTTGGTGACGCGGATGCAAGCTGCCCTCAAATCCCGCGGGTCCAATCGGCTGGACCAAGCCTGAAACAAAAAAATCCGTCGCGGCGGTGCCGGACGGATCGAAATCCCTCTTTAGCCGCATTTTTAAAGCGCCCGCAATCTGAGTCTCAAATCGGCGCTGGGTTCTGCAATAGACGAGGGCGGCAGGGCATGTCAAGCGCCAGGCCGTCACGGGATGGGTTTTAACAGTTTTGAAACAGCTCTATCCATGGGTAGAGACGAAAACATGTTACTCTACCTTAGAAGGTTTTTCTAAGCGTGCCACAGAGCATGCAGACATGGAGAGAATGATGACTGGGTTCTGCCGGTTGAAGAATGTTTTTGTCTCCGCAGCGCTGCTTTTGGGCCTTGGAACAGGTCTTGCTGCCGCGACCTGCCCGGAAGAGCAGAGTGCTCCGGTCCTGCCGACGGATCTTGAACTGTGCCGGAAACTTGATTCCGTCGTCCGCGATCCTTCCGCGCTGCCGCTGCGGGAATACGAATTGAAGCTGCAGGAATATTTCGTGAATTTCTGCCATCGCGACAAGACGTCCGGCTGGGTGCGGGACAAGTTTGTCCGTGATACCGGACCAGAGACGGCGCATCTGACCGGCGGTGAGTGGATCGGGACCTATCACGGCACGCATGCGCCGGTGGTGATCTGGTACTCGCCGGAAATGTTCGATTGGATCAAGGACAACCGGACCCCGGCGGACGAGGATTCGGGCACGGACAAGGCGCCCGTTCCGGACGGTGCGATCATGGTGAAGGAGATGTACTCCTCCCCGGCATCGGTCTGTTCTGCGGTGGAGCCGGAGAAGCTGATCCCGAACATCCACGGCGCCGCGATCATGGTGCGTGATTCCAAGAAAAGTCATGACGGCTGGTTCTGGGGCTGGTTTGGCTGGAAAGGCTGGGCTCCGGACTATCCGGCGAACCAGTCCTCCAACCTGATGGTCAATATGGGGTTCGCGCAATACTGCATGAACTGCCATGCCTCCGCCCGGGACAACATGACCTTCTCCTCGCAGAAGAATATCGAGGGGGAGCCGGGGCATCCGCTGGTGTTCCTCAATCAGGACGAGGACCCGACGCCGGACACGGCCTCGAACCATCCGGTCGTCACATTACCGACTGATCAGGTCCGACGGCTGGGACAACCTCTCTATGCCTACAATCCCGCATTCACAGAGGCCTTCCAGTGGAACGGGCCCGGGGCGGCACCGGACTATGCGACTGTCCCGAAGATGCCGTCGGAGACTTATGACGAAACCTTTGTGGCCGCCGGCGGCCCGACGATCCATGACGAATATCTGACCTCCAGCCAGTGTCTTGGCTGCCACGATGCGGGCAGCACGGGCTTGCAGTTCGATATGACGGAGCCTGTGTCGCCAGATTATGGCGACGGCTCGGATGCCGCGGCCGGAAAGATGTGGAACCATTCTCCCTATGGCTCCTGGCGGACATCCCCGATGGGGCTGGCCGGACGTGATCCGATCTTCTTCGCCCAGCTCGCGAGCGAGACCCAGACCTTCCATAAAGCCGACGCCAAGCTGGTCGAGAACACCTGCCTCGGCTGTCACGGCATTCTGGGGCAGCGTCAGTACGGCATCGATGTCAGTACCGGCAAGATCAAGCCGTTCGCCACCATGCCGAAGGGTGAGGACCCGGCTGGCTGCGGAGCCTTCACCCGCGAAGTGGTCGAGGCGACGCCGTGGCCATCCGAAAAAGCCAGGAACGAGCATGTCGAATATGCCGATTACGGGGCTTTGGCCCGGGACGGTATTTCCTGCACCTCCTGTCATCGCATGGTGCTCGGCGAAAACATCTCCGACGAGGTGAAGGAGCGACCCGAGAACAAATGCGTGGTCGAGCGGCAGGCCTTCCTCAATCCGGACGTTGACGGGTTTGCCAAAACCTTCACCGGCTCGTTTTTGGTCGGTGGTCCGGAGGTGATCTTCGGGCCGTTCGAGGACCCGAAGACAGCGCCGATGGTGGACTCCCTTGGCAACAAGCCGGCGCATAACACAACCCTCGCCATGTCGGAGACCTGCGGCACCTGTCACACGGTCCACCTGCCGGTGATGCATGAGGGCAAGACCGTCGGTCATGTCTATGAGCAGCTGACCTATCCGGAATGGGCCTTTAGTGCCTATCGCACCGGAACCTCGCCGGACGGCCCATTGCCTGAAGGTGCGGGCTCTATCTCAAAGAGCTGCCAGGACTGCCACATGCCGTCGAAGACAGCGGACGGGAAGCCGGTGAAATCGCGGATCGCGAGCATCCAGGAATTCTCCAATTTCCCGCAGGCCGAATTCAATCGCGGCCCGGATGAAATCGATCTGCCGGTGCGCGAGGGCTTTGCCGAGCACACGCTGGTCGGGCTCAACGTCTTCCTCACCAGCATGGCCCAGCAATTCCCGGACGTGCTCGGCATCAGGACCCAGGACCCGATGATGGGCAAGAAGGGCATGGACCCGTTGATCTATACCGAGCAGAAGATGCTGGATCAGGCGGCGAAGGCGACGGCCGATCTTGCGGTCACCAAAGTCTCTATAGACACTGACAAGGCGCTTCTTGAGGCGGATGTCTCCATCACCAATCATGTCGGGCACAAGTTCCCGTCGGGGGTCGGCTTCCGCCGGGCATTCGTGACCTTTGACGTCATGGACCGGCTGGGGAATGTGATCTGGTCCTCCGGCAATACGGACGGTGCGGGTCGCATCGTTGATCCGGATGGCGCACCCCTGCCGGGCGAGATGTGGTGGAAGGACGATTGTTCTGCCCGGATCGAGCCCGAAAAACGCCTGCACCAGCCGCACCACCAGCTCATCACGCGGCAGGATCAGGTGCAGATCTATCAGGAACTGGTCAGTACGCCGAAGCCGGGCTCCAGTAACCCGCAATGCGGTCACGACGCAAAGCCGGAAGGCCAGCTGACCACATCTTTCCTGTCGATCTGTGCGGAGGTGAAGGATAACAGGCTGCTGCCGACCGGTTATCTTCCGCTCGAACAGCGCAAGGAGATTGCGGCGGCACTGGGCGCCGGTGCGGACATGGCCGAGGATGCCGGGTCTCTCGGTGTCGGGGATGATCCGGACTACAAGAGCGGTGGCGGGGACAGGCTGAGCTATGCCGTCCCGCTGGGCGAGCTTGCGGGCACGCCCGTATCGGTCCGCGCCCGGCTATCCTACCAGGCGACACCGCCCTTCTACCTGCAGGACCGGTTCTGCACGGCCAAGGGCAAGGACCGCGACCGGCTCTATTTCCTCAGCGGGAATCTCAATCTGGCGGGTACGCAGGCCGAGAATTGGAAGTTCACCATCGCCGATACGGGTTCGGTCACCGTGCCGGCGGGTCACTAACGGGACCCTGAACGAAGAAGAGCCCGGCGAACCGGGCTCTTCTCTTCAATTCTGTGCGCGGCAAGGCGCCGGAATTACATCACGGCAATGCTGAGGATTTCGTAGCTTTTCGAGCCGCGTGGCGTCGCCACCTCGGCACTGTCTCCGACCCGTTTTCCGATCAGAGCGCGTGCGATCGGGGAGGAGGTCGAGATAAAGCCCTTCGAAATGTCGGTCTCGTAGGGGCCGACAATGGTGAAGGTCTGCTCTTCGTCCGTATCCTCATCCGCGACCTTGATAATGGTCCCGAAGGTTACCGTTTCGCCGCCGAGTTTGGCGGTGTCGATAACGTCGGCGCGGCTGGTCGCGTCCTCAAGCTCGAGAATGCGGCCTTCGATGAAGCTCTGGCGTTCGCGTGCGGAATGATACTCGGCATTCTCTGAAAGATCGCCGTGTTCGCGTGCTTCCGAAATGGCCTTGATGATCTCGTAGCGCTCCACAGTCTTAAGCTGCTTCAGCTCGGCCTTGAGGCGATCAAAACCTTGCGCCGTCATCGGGACTTTTTCCATTAAACCGACCTCGGTTACTTACTCAAAAAGCTTACAAAAAAGGCGACCCGCTCTTCCGAGGAAGAGTCACCGGTGGCGCCCGGTCCTACCGCCGGCCGTCAAAACGATCCGCTTAGATAGGATTGCAACGGTGCCACTTCAAGGCGACCGGCCCGCATCGCTTTCATTGCCTGAACTGCGGCTCGGGCACCTTCGACCGTCGTATAGTATGGAATATTGTGGGTCAGCGCAGTCTGACGCAAGCTGAAACTGTCCGAGATCGCCTGGGCCCCGCCGGTGGTGTTGAAGACCAAATCAACGTGTCCTGAGAGCATGTTGTCGACGATATGCGGCCGGCCCTCGAGCACTTTCTTGGTTCGGTCGACACGCAAGCCGGCCTCTTTCAGGACATTCGCCGTGCCTTCGGTAGCCAGCAGCTGATAGCCCATTTCCGCGAGATCGATAGAGAGTTTGACGATCTCCGCCTTGTCTTCGTCGCGCACGGACACGAAGACCGTGCCGGACGTCGGCAGATGCGTGCTCGCGGCCATCTGGCTCTTGGCGAAGGCGCGGCCGAAATCTTTGTCGATGCCCATGACTTCGCCGGTAGATTTCATTTCCGGGCCGAGAATGACATCGACGCCGGGGAACCGGTTGAACGGGAAGACGGCTTCCTTCACCGCGACATGGTCCGGCATTTTCGTCGGCAGCGGGAAGTCGGCCAGTTTCTCGCCGGCCATGATGCGGCTGGCGATCTTGGCAATCGGCACACCGGTCGCCTTGGCGACGAACGGCACGGTCCGGCTGGCGCGCGGGTTCACCTCTAGGATGAAGACCGCACCGTCCTTGACCGCGAACTGGGTGTTCATCAGGCCGACCACCTTCAGGCCTTCGGCCAGCAGGGTCGCCTGGCGCCGGATCTCCTGGATCACGGTTTCGGGCAGGCTTTGCGGCGGCAGGGAGCAGGCGCTGTCGCCGGAATGAATCCCGGCTTCCTCGATATGCTCCATGATGCCAGCGATATAGACCTGTTTGCCATCGGAGAGGCAATCCACGTCTACCTCGACGGCGCTGCGCAGGAAGCTGTCAACCAGCACCGGGTTTTTTCCCGATACGATGACGGCCTTTTCCATATAACGGCGGAGCTGCGACGGCTCATGCACGATCTCCATGCCGCGGCCACCCAGTACGTAGGACGGGCGGATGACAACCGGATAGCCGACCTCGCGGGCAATGGCCTCTGCCTGCTCGACGGTAAAGGCGGTGCCGTTTGCTGGCTGACGCAGGCCGAGATCGTTCAGCAGCGCCTGGAACCGTTTCCGGTCCTCGGCGAGATCGATAGCGTCCGGCGATGTGCCGAGGATCGGAATTCCGGCATCTTCAAGTGCCTGGGAGAGCTTCAGCGGGGTTTGCCCGCCGAGCTGCACGATGACGCCTTTCACCGTTCCGTTGGACTGTTCCTTGCGGACCAGCTCAATCACGTCCTCCGCGGTCAGCGGCTCGAAATAGAGCCGGTCGGACGTGTCGTAGTCGGTCGAGACGGTTTCCGGGTTGCAGTTGACCATGATGGTCTCGTACCCGGCCTCGGACAGCGCGTAGGCGGCATGGACGCAGCAATAGTCGAACTCGATGCCCTGACCGATCCGGTTCGGCCCGCCACCCAGGATGACGATTTTCTCGGCATCGGTCGGATCGGACTCGCATTCTGGGGCTTCGTAGCCATTGCTCTCGTAGCAGGAATACATGTAGGGCGTGGGGGACGGGAATTCGCCGGCGCAGGTATCGATGCGCTTGTAGACCGGGCGGATATCCAGTGCGTGGCGGGCCGCCGTCACGTCGGCCTCTTCCGTGCCTGTCAGCTCGCCGAGCCGGGCGTCGGAGAAGCCCATTTGCTTCAGCCGGGCGAAATCCTTCGCATGGGTCGGCAGGCCGGCTTCGCGAACCTCCGCCTCGACGGCCACGATTTCTTCGATATGACGCAGGAACCACGGATCGAAGTGGCTGGCATTCTGGATTTCCTGCAGCGAGAGACCTGCCCGGAAGGCCTGGGCCACGCGCAGCAGCCGGTCCGGCGTCTGTTCGCTGAGCGCCGCAAGGACCCGCTGTTGATCAACGCCGTCGCTGCCGACACCCGGCATATCAACTTCATTGAGGCCAGTCAGGCCGGTTTCCATGGAGCGCAGGGCCTTTTGCAGGCTCTCCGGGAAACTGCGGCCGATGGACATGGCCTCGCCGACCGACTTCATAGCCGTGCTCAGCAGTGGCACCGCGTTCGGGAACTTCTCGAAGGTGAAGCGCGGGATCTTGGTGACGACATAGTCGATGGTCGGCTCGAAGCTCGCCGGCGTCGCGCCGCCGGTGATGTCGTTGCTGAGCTCGTCAAGCAGGTAACCGACAGCCAGCTTCGCCGCGATCTTCGCGATCGGGAAACCGGTTGCCTTGGACGCCAGCGCGGAGGAGCGGGAGACGCGCGGGTTCATCTCGATGACGATGAGCCGTCCGTTCTCCGGATTGACCGCGAACTGGACGTTGGAGCCGCCGGTCTCGACACCGATCTCGCGCAACACCGCGAGGGAGGCGTCGCGCATCCGCTGATATTCCTTGTCGGTCAGCGTCAGGGCTGGGGCGACGGTGATGCTGTCGCCGGTATGGACGCCCATCGGATCGACGTTCTCGATGGAGCAGATGATGATGCAATTGTCCGCCTTGTCGCGGACAACTTCCATCTCGTATTCCTTCCAACCGAGCACGCTTTCCTCGACCAGCACGGAGCTGACCGGAGAGGCGCGCAGGCCGTTGCGAATGATCTGCTCGTATTCCTCGACATTGTAGGCGACACCGCCGCCTTCGCCGCCAAGGGTGAAGGACGGGCGCATGATGGCCGGTAGGCCGACATGGGATAGTGCATCCATCGCTTCCTCGACCGTGTGCACGAGGCTTGAGCGCGGGGAATCGAGACCGATCTTGTCCATTGCGTCGCGGAACAGCAGCCGGTCTTCCGCCTTCTCGATGGCTTCCAGCTTGGCGCCGATCAGCTCGACATTGTACTTGTCCAGCGTGCCGTCCTTGGAGAGCGCGATCGCGGTATTCAGCGCGGTCTGTCCACCCATGGTCGGGAGCAGCGCATCCGGGCGCTCTTTCTCGATCACACGGGCGACCATCTCGGGCGTTATCGGCTCGATATAGGTGGCGTCGGCAAGGCCGGGATCGGTCATGATCGTGGCCGGGTTCGAGTTTACCAGGATGACCCGGTAGCCCTCTTCCTTCAGGGCCTTGCAGGCCTGTGCGCCGGAATAGTCGAACTCGCAAGCCTGACCGATGATGATCGGGCCGGCCCCGATGATCATGATGGACTGGATATCTGTACGTTTGGGCATGGCGCCGCTCAGCTTTCCTTGTCGATCAGATCGACAAACCGTTGGAAGAGGTAATGGCTGTCCCGCGGCCCCGGGGAGGCCTCAGGATGGTACTGCACGGAGAAGACCGGGCGGCCCGTCAGACGGATACCCTCGATCGAACCGTCGAACAGCGAGCGGTGGGTGATCTCCACACCGTCCGGCAGACTGCCTTCGCTGATGACGAAGCCGTGGTTCTGCGAGGTGATTTCCACTTTACCGGTCGTCAAGTCTTTCACCGGATGGTTCGCGCCGCGATGGCCTTGATGCATCTTTTCGGTCTTGGCACCGAGCGACAGCGCCAGCATCTGGTGGCCAAGGCAGATGCCGAAGACCGGCTTGCCGCTATCCACAAGCTTACTGATTTCTGCGACCGCATACGCACCGGTCGCCGCCGGATCGCCCGGGCCGTTGGCGAGGAAGATACCGTCAGGCTCATGCGCCAGGATTTCCTCGGCCTTGGCGTCTGCCGGAACGACGGTGACCTTGCAGCCGAGGCTGGCGAGATTGCGCAGGATGTTCCGCTTGGCGCCAAAATCCACTGCCACGACATGACGCTTGATCTCTGGCTCGGCCTCGAAACTGTCTTCGCCGTTGATGCCGTTGCGGGCGAACTCCCAGGTGCCTTCGCGCCACTGATAGGTCTGCCGGCAGGAAACCTGGATCGCCAGGTCCATACCTTCCAGGCCCGGCCAGTCCTGCGTCGTCTGCCAGAGCGCATCGAGATCGAACACACTGTCCGGAGCATGCACGAGGCAGCCGGTCGGGGCGCCGCCGTCACGGATGCGCCGGGTCAGGCGTCGTGTGTCGATGCCGCTGATACCCGGCAGATCGAAACTTTTCAGCCAGTCGTCGAAATGCCGTTCGGCACGATAGTTCGAGGGCTCGGTCAGATCGGCGCGCAGCACCAGGCCGAGGGCGGCCGGTGTGGTTGTCTCGACGTCCATTGAATTGGCGCCGACATTGCCGATATGCGGGAAGGTGAAGGTGATGATCTGACCGGCGTAGGACGGATCGGTCATGATCTCCTGGTAGCCGGTCAGCGAGGTATTGAAACAGACTTCGCCGACGCGGGTTGTGGCGGCGCCCAATCCTCGGCCCCAGAACAGGGTGCCGTCCGCCAGCATCAGAACGGCGGTGGCGCCATCCGGCTTGGTGACGGAGGAGAAGTCGGGTTTAGCGTTATCGGCGGTCGCAGGCTGCGCCATTACGAATATCCCTCGTGAATCGCTGCGGTTCCGGCACACGTGAACCGCGGAGGATCTCATGGGATTTCCGCTTGCTCGACATTTAAATGTCAATTCAGGCCAGGCCGGGCGCTTCGGTGGCGCTTTGATAAAGAATGCCGGGCAATAGGTCAAGGATCTTGTTTTGTGTATAATTCAATAAATTCAATTAGTTAGGAATTGTGCCTTGCGTTTTGCGCCGCGATGTCGATGGTGTAGGCGAATTCGCGCGCCGGTCTTTTCAGAAACCCGCCGCGAATAAGGCTAGGGGTAGTTTGGAAAAAATGTTGCGCGCCGCATTCAGTGACGCCTTGAAAGAGGCTTTGAAATCCAAGGAACAGTGTGCTGTCAGCACCATCCGGTTGATTTTGGCTGCTTTGAAAGACCGCGATATCGCCGGCCGTACAAGCGGTCAGCCAGACGGCATTGGCGACGATGAAATCCTGGCCATGCTGCAGACCATGCTTAAGCAGCGGACCGAGTCCATCCGGATGTATGAAGAAGGTGGCCGGTTGGAGCTTGCCGAGCAGGAAAAAGCCGAGATGGAAGTCATCCGCCGTTTCATGCCGCAGCAGTTGAGCGACGACGAGATTACCGAAGCTGTCGAATCCGTGCTTCAGGAAATCGGTGCCCGCGAGCTGAAGGATATGGGGCGCACCATGGCGGCCCTGAAAGAGAAATATGCGGGCCGCATGGATTTCTCCAAGGCCAGCGGCCTCGTCCGGCAAAAGCTCGCCTAACCTGATATTTTCCTGAGAAATCTCGATCCGGGATTGTTTTTGACCGGAACGCCTCCGAGGTTCACTATTCCTGACCCGCTCCGCGAGGGCAGAACAATGTGCTGTGTGCGATGAGCTTTCCGCCGCAATTCCTTGATGAATTGAGGACCCGACTGCCGGTCTCCGAGGTCGTCGGAAGACGTGTGACCTTGCAGCGGCGCGGGCGCGAGTTCATTGGACTCTGCCCTTTTCATACCGACAGCAAGCCGTCGATGAATGTCGTCGATGACAAGAACTTCTATCACTGCTTCGCCTGTGGGGCGCATGGCGACATCATCAAGTTTGTCATGGAGAACGAAGGCATGGCCTTTCCCGAGGCGGTCGAGAAGCTGGCGGAAATGGCCGGCCTCGAAGTGCCCAAGGAAACCCCTGCCGAGCGGGAAAGATCGAAGCAGCGTAACACCCTGCACGAAGTTCTTGAGCATGCCTGTAACTGGTTCGAGCAGAAATTGGCCGGGCCGGGCGGTGCGGAAGCACTCGATTATCTGCGAGGGCGTGGCTTGTCGCCCAAGACCATCGGACATTTCCGCCTTGGCTGGGCCCCGGACAGCCGTACGGCGATGACCCAGTCGATGAAGGCTGAAGGCATTGACGAGGCCTTGCTGGTCGAGGCCGGATTGCTGCGCAAGCCGGAAGGCGGCGGCGATGCCTATGATTATTTCCGTGGCCGGGTGATGTTTCCGATCACCGACCGGCGCGGCCGGGTCATCGCCTTCGGTGGTCGCATCCTGGGGGACGGGCAGCCGAAGTATCTGAACTCTCCAGACACGCCGGTCTTCCACAAGGGGCGCGTACTCTATGGACTCGCGCAGGCGCGCGAGGCGGCCCGCAAATCGGAAGAGATCATTGTCGCCGAAGGCTATATGGACGTGATCGCGCTGTCGCAGGGCGGCTTCCCGCAAGCCGTTGCGCCGCTTGGCACGGCCTTGACCGAGGACCAGATCGCCGAGCTCTGGAAGCTGGCGAACGAACCGATCGTCTGTTTCGACGGGGATACCGCCGGCATGCGCGCCGCCGCCCGCGCCGCCGACCGGGCATTGCCGATGCTGAAGCCGGGTCACTCACTGCGCTTCGTCACATTGCCCCAGGGGCAGGACCCTGACGACCTGATCAGCAGGCACGGCTCCAAGGCGATGCGGGATGTGCTGGATGCGGCAGTGCCGCTGTCTGATTTCATCTGGCGTCAGGAGTTGACGGCCCAGCCGGTGACCACGCCGGAGCGGATTGCCGATTTTCAGACCCGGATGCGGGCCCGTATCAAGGAAATCGGTGAGCGCACGGTTCAGGAAAGCTATGCCGACATGGTCGAGAACCGGATCCGCGAGATGCGGCGTGCGGGTCGGGAGAACAGTAATTTTAAGCGCGGCGATAAACGCGGATACAAACCGTCCAATCAGAATACGACTTTTATCCAGGGGAACCGCTCGAATATTCCGGCGGTGATGGCGAACCGGCAGCAGCAAATCGTGCTCGCAGCCCTGATCAATCACCCGGGCCTGATTGACGAACTTGGCGAGACTGTGGGCGCGCTTTCCTTCGCCGATCCCTTCCTTGACAAGCTGCGGCAGCAGATCATAGAGATTGCGCTCGCCGATTCGGGTCTTGACACTGACGGGTTAATCTCCCATTTGACGCGGTTGGGGTTGTCGGATGCCTGCAACGGGCTTCTTGGTGGGGAGACATTGGGCCACGCGGCTTTCGCGCGGCGCAGCGCGACGCTTGTTCAGGCACGCGCGGGACTGACTGAATTACTGGCTCGCATCGGAAAGCCTCAGCTTGAGGCACAGCTGGCCGATGCCGAGCGGGCCGTGGCGGAAGAATTTAGCGAGGCGAGTTGGAACCGATTGGCGTCCCTAAGATCGGCGCTGGCTTCCCTGAATTCCAGCTCCGCACTCGAAGAGACCGACATGGGTCGGTCATAAGATAACGGCGGGTCGCCCCCGGTTGGGGCGATGGCGCATTTGGAGAGGTCGACGAACGAATGGCGAAGCAATCGCTGGCGAACGAAGACGAGAACCGGGACCGCGAAGAGAATAACGCGGACGGCCCGCTGATCGACAATGTCAATCAGACTGTCAAAAACCTGATCAAAAAGGGCAAGGAGCGCGGCTACCTCACCTATGACGAGGTGAACGCGGCACTGCCCCAGGAGGAGATGTCCTCTGAACAGATCGAGGATGTGATGTCCGCTCTGAGCGAGATGGGCGTCAATGTCGTCGAGAATGAGGAACAGGAAGACAGCGGCCCGGAGCCCAAGGCCGAAGATGAGAAGGCAGTGGCCGGCAACGTCGCCGATGACGATGTAGGCCGCACGGACGATCCGGTCCGGATGTATCTGCGCGAGATGGGCAGCGTCGAGCTGCTGTCGCGCGAAGGCGAAATTGCCATCGCCAAGCGGATCGAGGCCGGCCGCGAGATGATGATCGGCGGCATCTGTGAGAGCCCGCTGACCATCAAGGCATTGATCCAGTGGCGTGACGCGCTGAAGGAGGAGAAGGTTCTCCTGCGCGACGTCATTGATCTTGATGCGACCTATGGCGCTACCCCGGAAGGCGCGAAGGCGAAGGAGAATGCTGCGAACGCCAACGCGAACGCCAACGCTGTGATCAACGCCAACGCTGCCACCAGCGTTGGAAAAGCTGAAGACGGCGAGAGCGACGAAGACGATACCAAGTCCGCTGACGCCAAGTCGGAGGATACAGAGTCCGAGGACGACGAGGCCGATGACGGCGTGGTCAAGTCCGATGAGGAACGCGCTTCCGGCGACACATCTGATGACGACGACGACGATGATGATGCCGAAGAGAACAATATGTCTCTTTCCGCCATGGAAGCGGCCCTGACGCCTCAGGTGCTCGAAACTTTCGACAAGATTGCCGAGACCTACGGCAAGATGAAGAAGGTTCAGGACAAGCGCCTGCAGCGCCTGCAGAAGGGTGAGGAACTGACCGCCCAGAGCGAACGCCGTTACGAGAAGCTGCGCGAAGAACTGGTCGATCTGATGGAGGGCGTGCGGCTCAATAACGGCCGTATCGAAGCGCTTGTAGAGCAGCTCTATAGCCTCAATCGTCATCTCACCGGCATGGATATGCGCATGCTGAAGATGGCGGAAAAGGCCGGGGTCGACCGCGCCGTTTTCCTGAAAGAGCATTTCGGCAACGAGCTGGCTCCCGACTGGTCCGACCGCGTTGGCGATCTGTCCGGCAAGGGCTGGGCGAAGTTCGTCGAGCGTAACGAGCTTGAAATTGCCAAGCTGCGCGATGGCATGTCCGCCGTGTCCGAGGATGCAGGCCTGCCGATCGGCGAATTCCGCCGGATCGTTCAGACGGTGCAGAAGGGCGAGCGCGAGGCAAGCCGGGCGAAGAAGGAAATGGTCGAGGCGAACCTGCGTCTCGTGATCTCCATCGCCAAGAAATATACCAACCGTGGCCTGCAGTTCCTGGATCTCATTCAGGAAGGCAATATCGGCCTGATGAAGGCCGTCGATAAGTTCGAATATCGCCGCGGCTACAAGTTCTCGACCTACGCCACCTGGTGGATCCGGCAGGCTATCACCCGGTCGATTGCCGACCAGGCGCGGACCATCCGTATCCCGGTCCACATGATCGAGACCATTAACAAGCTGGTCCGCACCTCACGTCAGATGCTGCACGAGATCGGCCGCGAGCCGACCCCGGAAGAGCTGGCCGAGAAGCTGGTCATGCCGTTGGAGAAGGTCCGCAAGGTCCTGAAGATCGCCAAGGAGCCGATCAGCCTCGAGACGCCGATCGGCGACGAGGAAGACAGCCATCTCGGTGACTTCATCGAGGACAAGAACGCGGTGCAGCCGCTCGATGCGGCGATCCAGGCGAACCTGCGCGAGACCACAACCCGTGTGCTCGCCAGCCTGACCCCGCGTGAAGAGCGTGTGCTGCGCATGCGCTTCGGCATCGGTATGAACACCGACCATACGCTTGAGGAAGTGGGCCAGCAGTTCAGCGTGACCCGTGAGCGTATTCGTCAGATCGAGGCGAAGGCGCTCCGCAAGCTGAAGCATCCGAGCCGGTCCCGGAAACTCCGGAGCTTCCTGGACTACTAAACTCCCGACCTTGCTGGACTATATTATCGGGTGGACGACCCAAAGGTTATTTGAGAAGGCGGTGCCGTTAAGGCGCCGCCTTTTTCATTGCCCGACTTCCAAAACGGATTGGTATGGCGGAGCCGCGACAGATCGATTTGCCGGGAAGAGGATCGAGATCGTCGTGCCTTCATCAGGTGCGCTGATGCAGTCCAGTTTCGCGTCGTGCAGTTCCGTCAGCCTTTTGACCAGAGCCAGCCCGAGGCCCGCTCCTTCAGCCTTACGCACCATGCTTGAACTACCCTGCATGAACGGCTCGAAGGCATGAGCTTTGGTGGCCTCGTCCATGCCGAAGCCAGTGTCGGTGACTGTCAGCCGGATGCGCCCATCTTCTTGCAGATGACCGGATAGTTCGATGCGCCCGCCTGGGGGCGTGAATTTCACCGCGTTGGTCAGAAGATTGATGAGGATTTGCCGTATACGCCGCGCATCGGCCCTGAGAGCGCGGCCTTGCAGGTTGATGTCGGTGATGATGTCGATACCGGCGGAACTTGCTTGGTCGGCAACCATTCGCACACAGTCATCGCCTAATTGTTCGATATTGAGGGGTTCATCGCTCACCGCTTCTCCGCGCGCCTCGATGACCGAGAGATCAAGCACGTCGCCGATCAGGCTCAGGAGGTGAGTGCCGCTCGATTGGATATGCTCCGCATATTCGACATAGTTCCGGTTTTCGATCTTCCCAAGCACTTCTTTCACGATCATCTCGGAAAACCCGATGATCGCGTTCAGGGGGGTGCGGAGTTCGTGGCTCACGCCGGCAAGAAAACTGGTTTTTGCGGAGTTGGCGAATTCCGCCTCTTCCTTGGCATGCCGGAGGCCGATCTCGGCCTTCTTGCGTTCCGTAATATCCGCGAGAATTGTGCAATAGGCATAGATAGCCCCGGTATCCTCCCGAAGCGGGAAAATAACACCGAGGAAGGCCCTTTCTCCGTGAGCCGTCGGCGCGGTGAGTTCGACCGCAGTTCCGTCTTCGCGTTCCGCCGCCGAAGTCTCGAACGCCTTGATCTCCTGGACGAATTCATCCGGAAACAGCTCCTCGTTAGACCCTCCGATCACTTGATCCTTGCGGAGATTGAATACGGACAGGAATTCGGCATTGGCGATGATGTAACGACCGTCCAGATCCTTGGCGAAAATCGCTGCCGGTGCCCGATCGATGACCGATTCCGCGCGAAATTCGCTTTCCCTGAACGCAGTGAAAACCCGTTCGATGGTATCGCCGAGGCTGTTGAATTCGCGTATTGGACCCGATTGGAATTGCGGGATATGGCTACCGCCCTCGATCGTGGCCGCGACGGCGTCGGCATAATGCGACAGCTTGGAAAGCGAGCGCATGGTCACCAGCCTGATGAACCCGCTGAGCATGGCGGCCAGAACGATGATCAAACCGATAACGATGGGGAGCAGCCGGAGATAGGTGGCCTGGAGGTCTGCAATCGGACTTGCTGCACGGACCGCTTCGATAACTGTCCCCGGGCCATCAGCCGTAACCGAAAAAGATATGGTGGTTTTTGTCCCAGTTGTGGCAATACCGCTTTCAGCCCCATCGGTCCTCGCCCCACTGGTCTCGTCATAGGTCGAGATTCCAGAGACCGTCTTGCCGTCAACCAGCAGCGCGACGGCTTTCAGGTCCGTGTCGTCCAGAAGATCGCGCAGGACGCGCGAATTATCATTCAGGATAACACCGCCGAATAGTCTTCCTGTGACGGCCCGGCTTGTCGGATCGATGATTTGCAGGCCACTGACAAAGGCGGCAATCATCGTACCGTCAGCCGCTTGGCTCGTTATTAAACGCGGGCCTCCGGACAGAGGAAATGCCGCGGCGTCCCGGACAATTGAGGCGCTGTTATAAGGACTTGAGCTGACATCGATGATCCGTTCGTTTCCGCCGGGATCCACGAAAAGAATATCGAGCACGCCGCTGTCCAGCTCGAAGAAGGCGTTGCCGAGAAGTTCCTCGACTGCGCTGTAATTTCCTTCTCTCAGCCGACTCACCAGCACGCCATTGTGGGACAGAACACGGAGAAAATTCTCCAGATGTCCGAGCTGGGTTCGGAAGTGGAGTTCCGTGAAACGGTGGTAATGCTGGTGACGTCGCTCCAGTTCAGCATCAAGTGTCTGGCTCGCGAACCAAAAGCCAAGCCAGACAACGATGGCGGAAATAGCCAGCATCGCCCCGAAAGAAGCCGCGGCGATGATCGTCGAATAGCGGAAGTCGTGACGCGTCAAGATCGGCGCTACCTTGAGTACCGGAACGCCTGGTCGACCAGTGTCTCCAGCGCTTCGTCCGAGGTTGTCTGATCCACCATTGAGAAACTGCCGGAGAAGATCTGAGGGATATCCTGTATTCGATCTTCCAGAGTCATCCGGATCGCCTCGGCCATCGCGACGCCATTGTCGTCATTCATCCGCATCACCGTAAAATCGATCTCGCGGTTGCGGATTGCAGCCAGCTCGCTGCTGCCGCCACCCCAGCCGTTCACCCTGATGGTCCCAAGAAGACCCAGTTCTTTCAGTGCGTCTGTAATTCCGTGCGCGATGTCCGTCGATGCAGCGAAGACGAAGTCGAGATCCTTGTTCACCCTGAAAAGCGCCAGGGCGGCCTCTCGGGCACGCTCCCGGTTGAACCCGACATAATATTCCGCGGCGAGTTTGTAATCAGTCCTGGCGGAAATGTATCGTTTGAAAGTTCCGCCGCGCATCTCGCTGACATAGCCGACGGGCCCGTAGAAGATAGCGTATCGTGCTTCTTTACCGGCCCGCTTGATGTGCTCGTCCGCAAGCAGCCTTGAGCCGACACCGTGATCGAAGCCGACATAGAGCAGAGGCGGTGGCGGGCCGAGATCGGTCAGTGGTGTGGTGATGTTCTGCAGGATGACTTTCGTATGACCGGAAGCCAGAACCCTGGAGATCATGCCTTTATGTCTCAGGGCATCGAGCGTGAAGATGAGGAAATCCGGCTTTTCCCGAAGCACTTCCCCGATGGACTGTTCCTGCAGGCGAAGGTCTTCCGCGCTCTTGGTGAACCGCGTCGCGATTTTGTGCGGGATGCCGATTTCGTCCATGCGGGCGGTGAAGGATTTCACGCTGCGCCGCCAGTAATCCGACTGCTGCAGACCCGGATAGATAATGTGGATCGTGACCGGAGTTTTTATTGGCTTCTCAAGGGGGCTTGCAAGCCTGTGGACCTGTCGCTCGAACGAGTCCGATTTGCGGCGCTCGTCCGGATGGGCGGCAAGAAAGGCATCCAGCTCGATGAATCGTGGATCGCCCTGCGCCAAAACCGTCGCTGGGCCAAAGGTTCCCGGAAAAATGACCGAAGCCAGTGCCAGAATTTTTAGAAGCTTCCTCACGCATAGCTCCTTGTGGATGCCGGTCCACGGGCCTGCTTTTCACTCCACCTTACACGAGTGCTCAGAGTAACGCACGTTTCACGCGATCTGCATGCAACTTGGCGTTACTGGGTTCACGTCACCAGAGCGCTTCCTGATTGCTGGACCGCAAATCCGATTGCCGTGCTCGGTGGCGAGATGCCAAGATCGCTGCGTTGCAGCAAAGGAGGCGCCGCGTGAGACTTCGGAAGCGAAACTGGGTCCCGAACGGCCCGGAAACACGGGTCGGCAAGCTGGCGGAACTGACGGCCGCTGAAGGCGCGCGCGCCATTGCTGAGCGAATCGACAGGCTGATCGCCCGCAACAGGGAAATCCACGAGCGCGACTGTTTCAACCTGAACCCTGCTACCAACGTCATGAACCCGCGGGCCGAAGCCGCTCTTGGGGCCGGGCTGGGTAGCCGGCCGTCGCTCGGTTATCCCGGCGACAAGTACGAAATGGGGCTTGAGGCGATCGAGGAGATCGAAGTCATCGCCGCCGAGCTTGCAGCCGAAGTCTTCGATGCCGGGTTCGCTGAGATCCGGGTGCCGTCGGGCGCCATCGCCAATCTCTACGGCTTCATGGCGACCTGCAAACCGGGTGATGCCATCATCGCGCCGCCGGCCTCAATTGGCGGTCACGTTACCCACTTGCAAGACGGTTGCGCCGGACTCTATAGCCTCGAGATTCACGAAGCGCCGATCGATCCGGATAATTTTACCATTGATCTGGACGGGCTCAAGGCCCTCGCCGAACGGGTGCGCCCGAAGCTGATCACCGTTGGCGGCAGTCTCAACCTCTTCCCCCATCCTGTTGCCGGTGTGCGGGAGATTGCGGACGCGGTGGGAGCCAAGGTGATGTTCGATGCCGCGCATCAATGCGGCGTGATCGCCGGCGGCGCCTGGCCGAACCCGCTGAAAGAAGGCGCTCATTTCATGACGATGAGCACGTACAAAAGTCTCGGCGGTCCAGCCGGCGGGCTGATCGTTACCGACGATGCTGCTCTGGCCGAGAAGTTCGATGCCATCGCCTTTCCGGGCATGACGGCGAATTTCGATGCCGGAAAATCAGCGGCACTTGCGATCACCCTGCTTGACTGGCGTGAATTCGGCGCCGCCTATGCGGCCGAGATGGTCAAGGTCAGCAAGGCCTTCGCCGCAGCGCTTGCCGAGGGCGGCATGCCTGTTCATGGCGCCGGGCGCGGTTTCACCGGCTCGCACCAGTTCGCCGTCGAGGCGGCGGCATTCGGTGGCGGCCAGGCGGCTTCAAAGCGGCTCTATGAAGCCGGCTTCCTCGCCTGTGGTATCGGCCTGCCTATCGCGCCGGTCGAGGGAGACATGAACGGGCTGCGCATCGGCGTGCCGGAACTGGTCCGCTGGGGTGTCGGGGTTGAGGATGTGCCGGAGATCGCGGACTACGTGGTCCGGGCGCTCAAAGCGAACGATCCATCGGCACTGGCGCCGGAGGTGGCGAAGCTGCGGAAGCGGTTCGACAGAATCCACTTCATCCGTGACTAAGGCGCGCGCCTAGAAGGCGACCGCGACCGCAGCCAGAACGCCGAGCCAGTAGTGAAGAAGCGTAACGCCGAGCAGGTTTTTCTGCCGCAAATACACGTAGCCGAAAATGATGCTGGCAAAGAATGTGATCACGACGGCATCGACCCCGAATGTCAGGTGCAGGGATGCGAAAATCGTGCTCGTCAGCAGAACTGCCCGATGGCCTTTGGTGTCGTCGAGAAATTTCTGGAACAACCCCTGAAGAAGACCGCGCGAGCCGACTTCCTGAACGACCGTATGCAGAAAATACTGAATGAGGAAAAACGTATCGACGCTGGCGCCAGGCGTGTTTCCTGACGCCTCCGGTTTGAACCAGACAAGGTAGATTGCCACGGGAATGGTGATGAGAACGCAGATGACAATCGTCTCGCGGAACGATCGCCACAATCCTTCCCGCCTGATGCCCAGATCAGCCAGCGGGATGCGCATCATTCTTATGATGAGCAGGCAGGGAATGGCCAGAAAGACGACGGTCTGCCAGGAAAAGCCGGGATCGTAGATGTCCTTTACGTAATCTTCGGCAACCAGATAGAACAACGTCGTCGAGATCATGTAGATCGCGATGGTGAAGATCAGAAAGTAGCCGAACTGATTCTGGATCGTCTTGATTTCCAGCTGCTTGCGGAGCGAGGCGAGCATTTCATCACTGAGCGTGCGCGCACGGCTGACCACGACAGAAGCAAGTGCGCCCTTGAGGTCGCCTATGACCGCGGGTGCATTCGCGATGTTTTGCAGCGCGTCCGCCGGGATCATGATCAGCACACAGGGCACCTCCGCCCTGACGGACGCGGATCGCCGGCCGCCATCCAGAAACGCCAGTTCGCCGATACAATCCCCGGCAGTGACCGCATTGAGCACGACAGAGCTTCCGTCCCCGGACTCCCTGACAGCATTGGCCGAGCCCGAGACGAAGAGGAAAAGATCCGTTTTTTCATCACCTTCCCGGACAATCAGCTCGCCGGGCGAGGCTTCCGTCATTTTTGAAACGGAGGCTATCGCTTGGATGGTTTCCGGGCTGAGTTTCGCGAAAGTAGGATGCGCGCCGAGGGTTTGAGCAATGTTCTGGGATGCGTCTTCCATGAAGACCTTTGATCAAATTCGTGAAGCGAGGAGGGATATCCGCTCATCGTGACGGCGATTGTCAACTGGACAATGCCACAGACCAAACCGCAAGAGTTGAATAAGCTGCCATGATCGAGGTTCTGGAGCTTCGGTCTAATTTTTTGGGTATGAGCTTGAAAAGAAAACAGAACGTACTGATCATCAATGCCTATTTCGATCCGTGGCGCTCCTCGACACCGACGCGCTGGTTCATCCCACGGGCGATGGCGCCGTATTATCTGGCCGGTTACTTCAACGCCGATCTCGTCAATGTGCGTGTCTGGGACGAGGTGTTCCACGGCGCGCTGCTGGATACCCGGTTGTTCGACTGGCCGGACCTGGTCATCTTCACCGGCCTGACGGCGGCCTTCGACCGGGCGCATCAGCTTTCAGCCTATTTCAGAAATGCCAATCCAGCCGTCGTCACCGTCATTGGCGGTCCGATTGCCCGCGCCTTGCCCAGTCTTTGCGCCGAGGCATTCGACTATGCCTGCCAGGGTGACGTTGAGGAGATGTCACAGGTCATCGCAGAAGTGTTCGACAGATCTCATGTCTCTGAAACCGGCGCGCCGCGGTTCGATCTCGCCGTGCCCTCGATGGGGCTCGGCTATCTGGAGACGACGAAGAACTGCAATTTCGCCTGCTCGTTCTGCTCCCTGACCGGGGAGCAACGAAAATACGTGTCCCATTCGGAGCAATCCATCGCCCACCAATTCGATGCCATGAAACGCGTGCTGGGTGTCATGGTCCTGGACAATAATTTTTATGGCAACAACCGGCAGAGCTTCGAGCGGCGCGTCGAGCTGATCGGGGACCGTTGGCGACAAGGTCAGTTCCGCGGCTGGGGGGCTCTGGTAACCGGGGACTTTTTCAAACGCCCGGAGAATGTCGAGCTGATGGCCAGGAACGGCTGCAAGGCTGTGTTTTCCGGCGTGGAATCCCTTGATCCCGAGGTTCTGAAATCCTTCAACAAGAAGCAGAGCATGACGTCGGACCCGCGCGCATTGACGAAACTGTGCGCCGAGAACGGCATGTTCTTCGATTATGGAATGATCGCCGATTTTTCCCAGCAGACGATCGCTGACGTGGACAGTCAGCTAAACGCTGTCCTGGATGATCCAACCATTCCCCTGCCGGGTTTGCTGTCTCTGACCATTCCCATTCTGGGCACACCCTATTTCGACGAGGCGGCCAGCGCCGGTCGCCTGATGCCAGACCTCCTGCTCAGCGACATGGATGGACAAAAGGTCGTTGAATGGCCGAAGGAGCCGCTTGAGAAAGTCGTGCCCTTTGTCGCCGATCTCATGCAGTTCAAGGGCCGTAAACGCGCTTTGGCCCGGCATGCGGCCAAGCACGCCTGGCATTGGCGCAAGCATTTCGACTGGGACCAGACCGCATTGGCGATGGTCCGCCCGTTGCACCGCTTCGGCGGCAAAATCAATCTGGGCAGCATCAGACAGATGAGCCAATCGCGCAAAGAGCCGCCGCTGACCTATTGCGCGCTGAGCGATGGCTTGCGCTCGGCATACAAGCCACTCGTCCCGCTGCCGTCGAAGTTTGAAAAATGCTTTGAGCCTCTGAGGATCACCGACGCTGAAGGCGGGCTGACGGAGGAACTTCTGAATGCGCGGGCAAAAGCCGCACCGGTCGCGCTGGCCGGTTGAGGTCTCGGGCTAAAACCCGGCCTCGTGTGATGTTTGAGCGGCTACGGCATTGTCCAGAAATTGCTGCGTGCAGGATGCCCAGCTGTATTTGAGAGCCCAGGCGCGGCAACGGTCGGCCGGGATCTGCAGGGCATCCAGCGCGGCCTGACGCAGGTCTTCGGAGAGAACACCCGTGCCGCTGTCGCCGATGACATCGCGGGGACCCATCACCGGATAGGCGGCAACCGGAACACCGCAGGCCAGGGCTTCAAGGATTACCAGCCCGAATGTGTCAGTCAGCGAGGGAAAGACGAACGCATCGGCGCTGGCGAAATGTCTGGCAAGATCCTCACCTGATTTCGCGCCGGTGAAATAGACCTCCGGATATTCCTTCCGGAGGCTGGCCAGTTGCGGGCCGTCACCAACGACGACCTTCGAGCCGGGCAAATCCAGATCGAGGAAAGCCTTGATATTCTTCTCGACCGAAACGCGTCCGACATTGATGAAGATCGGCCGCGGCAGATCCGGCGGCAGCACGGAGGCTTCCGTCGGGCGAAACAGATCCGCATCCACACCACGCGACCACATTTTCAGATTCCGGAAGCCCCGGCTCTCCAGGTCCTGTCTGAGCGTTTCCGTCGCGACCATGCAGCCGGCCCCGAAATTGTGGAATCTGCGAAACCAGGCATAGAACCAGGAAACCGGAAGCGGCCAGCGTGCCTCCACATATTCCGGGAAGCGCGTGTGATACCCGGTTGTATAGGGCGTGCCGGTGCGGCGCGCAGCCGACGCCGCCAACAGCCCGAGGGGGCCTTCGGTCGCGATGTGCAGATGCTCGCACCCGTAGGCGGCCATGCGCCGCTGAACGGCCCGGCGATGTGTCAGGGAAAGCCGGATGTCGGGATAGGTCGGGCAGGGGACCGTGACGAATTCCTGGGGTGACAGAAACTCGACCCGGACACCCATCTTTTCAAGCTCCCGTGCCGTCCATTGCAGGGACCGGACGACACCGTTGACCTGCGGGAGCCACGCATCCGTGACAATGAGTATCGATGTCATATTTTAATCCTGAAACACATCACGGATTCAGAGGCGTTACCTTAAAGCCTTACGACGCTTGCTCGTCATATTTCGGATCGAGGGTGATCCCGGAATAGCGCTCCTGTTCCTGCGACAGCTCTTCCCAGTACAGCACCTCCAGGGTGCCGTCATGGTGCTCGACGACCGCTGTACAGCTTTCGACCCAATCGCCGGTATTGACGTAGTGAATGCCATTCGTCTCCCGGCTCGTCGCATGGTGGATATGGCCGCAGATCACGCCGTCGAGCTCCTGGCCCCGGACCTCTTCCGCAACAACGGCCTCGAAGTTGCCGATGATATTGACGAAGCTCTTCACATGACGTTTCGCGAAGGCGCCGAGCGACCAGTATTTCATCCCCATGCGTCCGCGCACCCAGTTCAGCCAGGTGTTCGTCGAGAGGGCGAATTCGTAGAAGCAGTCCCCGAGATAGGCCAGCCATTTGGCGTTCTGGATCACCACGTCGTACTGGTCTCCATGGGTCACCAGATACCGGCGGCCGTCCGCTGTTGTATGGATCGTCTGGTCGAGTATCTCCACCCCTTTGATCCTGCGGCCGTCGTACCGCCTGACGAACTCGTCATGGTTACCGGGAATGTAGGAAATCTTCACGCCGAGATGCGCTTTCTTCAGGATCATCTGAACGGCATCGTCGTGAGATTGTGGCCAGTATCGTGACTTCTTGAGCCGCCAGCCATCCACGATATCGCCGATCAGATAGATTCGGTCCGCTTCATGCTTGTTCATGAATTCGACGAATAGATCGGCCTGGCAATGCCGGGTTCCCAAATGGATATCCGAAATGAAGATCGCGCGGAAATCCCGCTGCCGGGAAGGTGTCGAGTCTACTGTCACATGCCTGCCTGTTCAGGGGCGGGCGCAAGTTGCTTTGCGCCGTTTATAATTGTTTGCCCGCTACCATAGCTCGCCTCGACGTCCCGGAGCCACTATCCGGACGGGAATCTGTTTCTGTTTGTGTTTTAGGTCACACTGAAGCGGCCCGGTCATACCCCCGCTTGCCGTCCTGTGTCAGCTTTCGAAGGTGAAGGCCGACGCTTTCTTCATGTGCTGGTCTGCCCGGATCGTCCGGTTAAGCGGCGGGTGGGCGCGCTGACTGCAATCGAGCCGTTCGCACAGCCGGCAACTGACGCCGACTGGGGTCGCGCCGGTGGCTTTCGGCAGATCAAGCCCGTCCGCATAGACCAGATGCTTCGCGTCCCTGATCTCGCAGCCGAGGCCGACGGCGAATTGCGGTTGCAATTGCTCGTGCCAGCCGCCGGCGCTGTCGAGGGTGCGGGCGATGGTGAAGAAAGTGGTCTCGTCCGGCATCCGGGCGACCTGAGTGTGGACCTGTCCCGGCGTGCGGAAGGCCTCATGCACCACCCAGCGTGGGCAGGTGCCGCCATAGCGGGCGAACTGGAAGCCGCCGCCATTGAGGCGCTTGGAGACATTGCCGGCCGCATCGACGCGGATGAAGAAGAACGGAATGCCCCGCGCGCCCGGACGCTGCAGGGTGGTCAGGCGGTGCGAGACCTGCTCGAAGCTGGCACCGAAACGGCGGCGCAGCAGTTCGAGATCGTGCCGCAACTCCTGCGCCGAGGTCCGAAATGTTTCGTACGGCATCAGCACGGCGCCGGCGAAATAATTGCAGAGGGCGACGAAGAGCATGTTGCGGGTTTCCGCATCCGTCGGCTCCAGCCGGTCGATGATGCTCTCGATCAGATCGTGATGGGCGAGCGCGGCGAACTGGGAGGCGAGCTGGAAGCAGCGACCCGATGCCAGCAGGGCTTCGGACAGCAGAATGCGGCGGCCGTGCGGATCGTAGCGCCTCAGCGTGTCGGTCATGACATGCACGGGCATCACCTTCACTGCGATGCCGTTTTTTTGGAAGAGGTGTTCGCTCAGCCCCCTGAACAGATCGTTGCGATCCAGTCCGGCCTCAAGCCAGAGCGCTTCAGCCGCTTCCTCCAGTTCGGGGAAGTGGTTCGCCTCGCGCTGGTGCATATCCCGCACAGCCTCTACAGGGGAGAGAGGTTGGCCTGGATCGGGAAGCGGGTCACGCCCGGTGCCGATCGAGCCCGCCCGGGCATTCTCCCAGACTTGGCGATAGGCCTGATAGAGCCGCAGCATGGCCTGCGCCGCGTTCGGCGAGCGGGCGGCGAATTCCTGCAGCTCGACCGGGCGCACCGGCTGATCCCGGAACAGCGGATCGCTGAATACCTCGGCGAGTTCGGCGACGGTCTTGGCGTCGTCATCCTCGGCGAACTGTTTCAGATCCAGCTCGAAAGCCTGCCCGAGCTTGAACAACAGCGGGACGGTTACCGGCCGCTGATTGTGCTCGATCAGGTTGAGATAGCTTGGCGAAATACCGATCTCGCCTGCCATTTCCGTCTGGCTCATGCCGAGGTCTGTCCGGAAACGGCGGATCTTCGGCCCCAGCATCGCCTTGCGGTCAAGCGCCTCCATGCCCTGTTCCTTCATTATGATTAGCGGGCGTCTTCCCACCTTATGGTTCTTTCGCGCCTGCACAATGATTTTCATAATTTTCAAAACATGCTCATTTAATTTTACAGGTGTGACAGATTTACTTTTTTACTTTCAATGACTTATGGACGTTCTTCGTTTTGCGTTGCACGGTCTTTCCAGTGTTGCGGTGCACATCGGCTCTGGAAAGGCCGGGCGCACCGTCCGGATCAAGGCGGCGAGGCCGCGCAACCGAGGAGAGCAAGCATGTCCAAGGATTTCGAAAATATGACGCTGACCGCGTCCGGCCGTTTCGACAATGTGAAGCGCGATTACTCCCGCGCCGATGTTGAGCGGCTGCGTGGCACCGTCCGTATCGAACACAGCCTTGCCCGCAAGGGTGCGGAGCGGCTCTGGAAGAGCCTGCATGAGGAAGATTTCGTGCCTTCCCTCGGCGCCGTCACCGGCGGCCAGGCGGTGCAGATGGCGAAAGCAGGCCTGAAGGCGGTTTATCTCTCAGGCTGGCAGGTCGCGGCGGACGCGAATGTCGCCGGTGCGATGTATCCGGACCAGAGCCTCTATCCGGCGAACAGCGGCCCGGAGCTGGCCCGCAAGATCAACAATTCCCTGCTGCGCACCGACCAGATCCATCATCTGGAAGGCGATAACAGCACCGACTGGATGCTGCCGATCATCGCCGATTGTGAGGCCGGCTTCGGCGGTGCCCTGAACGCCTACGAGCTGACCCGGGCCTATATCGATGCGGGTGCCGCTGCGGTGCATTTCGAGGACCAGCTGGCGTCCGAGAAGAAGTGCGGCCATATGGGCGGTAAGGTTCTGGTGCCGACCCAGCAGCATATCAACACCCTGAACGCGGCCCGTCTCGCCGCCGATGTCGAGGGCGTGCCGACTCTGGTGATCTGCCGCACCGATGCCGAAAGCGCCAAGCTGGTGACCAGCGACGTGGACGAGCGCGACCGGCCGTTCCTGACCGGAGAGCGCACAGCTGAAGGCTTCTTCCGGTTGAAGGAAGGCACCAGCTTCGAGCGTTGCGTTGCTCGTTCGCTCGCCTATGCGCCGTATTCCGACCTGCTCTGGATGGAGACATCGACGCCGGACCTGGAGCAGTGCAAGCGCTTCGCCGAGGCCATCCGCAAGGAGTTTCCCGACCAGATGCTGGCCTATAACTGCTCCCCGTCCTTCAATTGGACGGCCAATCTGGACAAGGACGATATCGCCCGCTTCCAGCGTGAGATCGGTGCCATGGGCTACAAGTACCAGTTCGTCACCCTGGCCGGTTTCCACTCCCTCAACTACGGCATGTTCGAGTTGGCCTCCGGCTATCGCGAGCGTGGCATGGCGGCTTATTCGGAACTGCAGGACGCGGAATTCGCCGCCGAGGCGCAGGGCTACAGCGCGACCAAGCATCAGCGCGAGGTCGGCACCGGCTACTTCGACGCGGTTGCGACCGCGATCAAGGGCGATGCCTCCTCGACCACGGCGCTGACCGGATCCACCGAGGAAGCCCAGTTCCACGAGACCGAACAGGCGGCTCGCACGGCAGCGGAATAAAGGTCCGGGAGGCTTGGGGCCGGCGGGCGGCTAACCACCCATTGCCCCCGCCGGCTCCCGGACGACCGGTACAGGAAAAGGAGAGAGACAATGAGCAATCGTTTCTGGGTCATCGGCGGGGAATATACGGACACCCGCTTCAGCCAGCTGATCGACGGTACCGAGAAAATGTTCGGCCCGTTCGGCGATCAGAGTGAGGCCCGGCAGGTCTGGGATCGCATCGCCAGCGAAACCCGCAGCATCTGCACGGCGCGCTTCACCATCGTCCAGGAAGGCGCCTCCGGCTGAGCCGCGGAGCACAGAATAGACGGATCAATCCCTGGCGGCTCGGATCGTTTCTTGATCGGTTATCCGATCGGCGGATCCGATAAAGCCTGACTGCCCGGCCCTCAGAGGCCGGGCATTTTTTATGGGGAGAAAGGTCCGGGGATGCGCAGGCCGGTTGACGGCGCCGCCATCGGTGCGCATAACACCTGTCCCGTGCTTTCCGCCGGAATAGGGCCTGTAGTTCAGCGGTTAGAACGCACCGCTCATAACGGTGTTGTCGGGGGTTCGAATCCCTCCGGGCCCACCATTCCAAAGACTGGTTGCCGATTTCAGCGGTGCTCCGGTATCAGCTTGGTCCCGACAGGGTCAGGGCCCTGAATATTTCACGACAATGATCAAGAATGGCCTCTGTGGTTCACAGGCCCTGTTTCATGTCCGTCATTGAGACCAAGATGTCTGCATTCTTGTCGTGTAGGATCGATCAGATCGGGCGATGGGATGCCTAGTTCCCAGCACCAAGAGGTCGTCACGCGATAGGATTGCTGGGAAAGGTATCACGATGGAAAACGAGATCGACGATCTGGTCCGGCGCCTGGTGCGTCTGGAAGATGAGCTCGAGCGTAAGCTGGAGGCGCAACGTGACCAGTTTCGCTATCGCGTGGAAGAGGGGCGCGCTGTCTTCGAAGAGAGCGTCAACCGTCAACACAAGCTGCTGAAAACCAGCCTCGTCACGTTTTTGAAGCGATCGCCGCTGGCAAGCCTGATCGTAGCCCCGGCTGTCTACGGGCTGATCATACCGATCGCCCTTCTGGATCTCGGGGTCTGGATCTTTCAACTCGTCTGCTTCACCGCGTGGGGGATGGAGCGGGTGAAGCGCTCGGACCATGTGATCGTTGACCGCCACCGTTTGAGCTATCTCAACGGGATCGAAAAACTGAACTGCTGGTACTGCGGCTACGCGAACGGAGTCATCGCCCTCGCACGCGAAGTCGCCAGCCGCTCGGAGCAGTACTGGTGTCCGATTAAGCATGCGCTGCGCGTGCGCACGCGGCATCCGCGCTACAGGAACTTCGTTGAGTATGGCGACGCCGAGGGCTTTCGCGCGCAGCTCGAGAAATTACGCGACGAGGTCAGGAAACACCCCGATGCCCGGCCGGAAGCACCCGGCCAGGAGGGCTGAAGCTCGGGGCTGGTGGTCTTGGCTCCGTCCCACGGCAACACCCTTGCGGGGAAAGAGAACCGAGCTCGGACCGGATTGGCCGGGAAGAGCGGGCCGATCATGATCCAGGCTCGGTTTTCGTCATTGAGCCGGTCCTGTATGCGGCCATTCAGCAGCGCGCGGTGAATGGCCGATGCCGGTCAGGCTTGTTATGCCGGTACTGACCCATGCAGATCGTCTGTCACAGCATTCCAGACAGCACTGTCGCGATGCCGAGGAACGAGAAGAAGCCGGCGACGTCCGTGACCGTTGTCAGGATGATAGACGACGCAACGGCCGGGTCTTGGCCGAGGCGGGACAGGATGATCGGAACCAGCGCGCCTGCAATGCCGGCAGCCACCATGGCAATGATCATGGACAGGGCGATGACCAGCACGAGGCCGATGCTGCCGCTCCAGAAGAACACGCCGATGCCGCACGTGATGGCGATGGCGATACCGTTCCAGAAGCCGACATTCAGCTCTTTCCGCAGAACCCTGAACCACTGCCCGATGGTGATCTCGCGCAATGCCAGGCCGCGCATCGTGACGGCCAGGGCCTGAGCGCCGGCATTGCCCGACTGCCCGGCCACGACCGGGAGCAGGACGGCGAGTGCGGTGAAGGTCGCGATGGTGTTTTCGAACAGTCCGACAACAGACGCCGCCAGGAAAGCGGTCAGCAGGTTGATCTGCATCCAGGGCATGCGCTTGCGGAGGGCGAACCAGCTCGGAGACAGAGCCCGCTCGTCCTTGCTGACGCCGACCATGGTCTGGATGTCGAGGGTGGATTGCGTCTTCAGGGCGACGACCAGCGCGCTATGGCGGATCAGGCCCAGGATCCGGCCGTCCACATCAATGACCGGCAGCTCTTCCATGTCGTGTTCTTCGAACTTGCGCACGACGTCCTCGCGGGGGTCCAACGGACTGACGACATCGACGACCGGTCGGGAAATCTCCGAGAGACGGGTTTCCGGAGCGTTGAACGCAAGTTGGCGCACGTCGACCAGACTTGAGAGCCGGCTCTCGCTGTCGAGCAGCTTGATGAAGTGCACCCGGTCCGGATCGCGCTGACGCAGCAGTTCAAGGGCCCGCCCAACGGTAGCTTCACCGGTCAGGCTGAAGACCACAGTGTCCATGAGGCGGCCAGCTGTGCCGTCCGGATAGTTGAGCATCGTGCGGAGCTCCGCCGAAAGTCCGGCCGGAAGCTCGGCGAACAGGGCCTCCTGCTGCTCACTGCTCATCTGGCCAAGCAGGGGAACAGCCCGGTTCCGGTCAGCCTTTTCGATCACTGCCCGGCGGATCGCCGCTGGCATCGCCATGAGCACGGGCGTCGCCAGCATTGCCGGCAGGGCGTTCAGGATCGGAACGATCTGGACCGGCTCGAGCGATGACAGCAGATCGGCGACTACAGTCTGCGGCAGCTGCTCAATCGACCGGGCCGCTTCTTTTGGGTAGGCGGTCAGGTAGTGACTTGCCAGAGCTTGTGCGCACTCGGTCATTTCGCATCTCCCTCGATCGTATTCCGGGCGGCGTGGGGCTTCGGTTTAGGGATCGTCGTGAGCAGGACCTCCGCGAGGCCGACATAAAGATTGTCGGCGACACGCATGTAGTCGCTCCCTGCTTCGACGGCTTCGGGTGCGGAGACCGGTTCATTGGCCTGGCGGAGGATCGCGTAGCGCACGCTGCCGACGAGCTTTCCTTCCCGGTCCACTACACCGAGGACGTCGTTGTTCATCCAATCGGGGCTTGCCAGTCCGTCTTCCAATGTCGTCCTGACATTCAGCGATTGCCGCGTGGTGTCGGCGAGAGAGCTGGCGGTTTCCGAGCCTTTGACGGAAAAGAGCCGCCCGATCGGGAAACTGCCGAGAAGCTGCTGTTTGTCGTTGACAAGGAAGATGACGGAAACCGGACTTTCCACGGAACGCAGGCGCTTGCGGATCGCCTCGACGGTTGTGTTGGGCGTGACGGCAACAAGGCTGCTGTCCGTATAGGCACCGACCCTGTGGGTGGGCTGGTGCAGGACCACCTCAAGCTGCAGGCGGGTTGCAGCCGGCATGCCGGCGAGATAGACCTCACGCCGTTTCCGCGGAGTCCGGCGCAGGATATTGCTCGCCTCGCGGCGGGGCATGTTCCCTAGAATGGCAATTACGTCCTTCTCGCCGAAATGACGAAGGGCGGTAGCGGCTGTCTGAGATGACAGGACCATGAATAGCCGGGTTGCCTCATCCTCGCCGAGGGTAGTCGCGAATGCCGCAATTTGCTCGGAGTCGTTTTTCTCGAGGATGGAGGCGGCTTCCGCCGGATGGTGCCGCAGGAAGTCGGCAGCAAGGGACTGATAATCCGTCATGGCTTAGTCTCCCGTCCGGATGAGCGTGGTCTCCTCCGCGAAACGATGGGCGGGGATGATGAGCCGGCCGTCGCTTGTCTCGAGGATCACCGTGGTTGCCGTGATTTCAGCGATGGCGCCTTCCGTTTCAGCGAAGCGGATTTTCTGCCCGATGCTGAAATCGCGATCGAGGTAATGGGAGCCGATCACGTTGCTGACAAAAGTGCGCGCACCGAGGCTGAAGGCCAGCGAGAGGCCGCCCAGCAGGGCCGCGACCGCAACGGACAGAATGGTGATGATGATGGTGATGTCGATGCCGATCTGATCCAGACCGACGACGACCAGCACCACGACCGTCAGTCCCTGCACAAGCCGGCCGAGCAGGTTGCGCTGCTGCTCGGGAACACCGGGCAGAGCGGCGATCAGGGCATCGCGCGCGATATTGGCAAGAATGACCCCGGCGAAGATGATCAGGGCGCCGGAGAGGATCTGGGGCAGGTAGGTGACAAGCTGTGCAAGCCAGCCGGTGAAAACCGTCAGACCCAGCACATTGGTGGCCGAGGTCAGGAAGAACAGGATGACCAGCCAGTAGAACACGCTCGCCAGGACCTTCGTCGTCGAGCCTTCGGATCCGATGGTCCGGACCAGGCCGCCAAGCCCGAGCGCCTGCGCTCCACGGTTCAGGGTTTTCGCCGACCGAAGAGTGATCGCCCGAACGGTGCGGGCCACGAGCCAGCCAATGACAAGAAGCAGGGCGGCACTCAGGAGCGCAGGCAGAAGTTCGAAGAGTGAATCCGCAATCTGCTTCAGCCCGGAAACGATGGGTTCTGCATGTTCAAGCATGGCAATTCTCCTTGTTCGGATTATTTGCTTGCAGCGTCGTTGAGGGTTTCTAGTGTTTCGACTCGCCGTCGCTGTCGTTTTCTTCTGTAGACGTGGCGTCGTCGTCGATCCGCGAGATGCGTAACCGCTCTATGCGCCGGTCCTTCATTGCGAGGACGGTGAAGCGAAAGCCATCCAGCTCAACGACGTCCTTCGCGAGTGGAATGCGTCCGAGCAGGCTCATGACCAGGCCGGAGACCGTATTGACCTCATACTCGTCGCTTCCGACGAAACCGGTTTCACGCTCGAAATCGGCCAGCGAGGCTAGGCCATGGGAATCCCAGTGATCGCCCTTCCAGACAATCGGGAATTCCTGCTCGTCCTTGTCGGTCTCGTCCGCGATTTCGCCGACGATTTCCTCAAGCAGATCCTCAAGCGTGACGATGCCGACGAAGGAGCCGTATTCGTCAATCACGCACGCCATATGCGCCCGCTTGGTGCGCATCATTTCGAACAGGGTGGAGACACGCAGGGACTCAGGCACCACGAGGGGGTCGCGGCAATAAGGCTTGAGGTTTTCCCAGGGAGCTTTTTTGCCGTCGACCAAGGCGTTTACCAGGTCGCGGACAAGGATGATGCCGATCAGATTGTCGTGACCGTCGCTTACAATCGGGAACCGCGAATACTGGGATTGACGGATGGTATCCAGATTCTCGGCAGCACTGGCTTCGGTCCGCAGAACCCTGGTTTCGGTACGCGGGATCATCACGCTCTCGACGGTGCGCTCATCGAAATGAAACAGATTGTGCAGCATGGTTGCACGCTCCGCCTCGACCTCTCCGTGTTCCGCTGAAACATGGATCAGGCCTTTCAACTCGTCGCTGGTCAGAACTTCCGCGTGGCTGGCTTCCTTTACGCCCATCAGGCGCAGGAGCGAGATCGAGGCCCAGTTCAGCACCCAGCTCAGCGGGAAGATGGCGAGGTAAAACCAGTGCAATGGATAGGAGAGGAGAATGGAGACCGCGACCGCCTTGCGGATTGCATAGGTCTTCGGAACCTGCTCGCCAATGACGATATGCAGGGACGAGAAGACGATAAAGCCGATCACGAACGAGATCGTGTGCAGGGTCGCATCCGAAAGATGGAGAGGCTCCAGCACGGGCTTCAAGATCGCGGCAACCGCCGGCTCGCCAAGCCAGCCAAGACCGAGCGAGGCCATGGTGATGCCGAGCTGGCAGGCGGACAGATAGGCGTCGATGTTTTCTTTTATTCGCAGGGTCATCCGGGCGGCGCTGCTGCCGCCCTTTGCCCGGGTCTCGATCCGGAAATGCCGTGCTGAGACGAGCGCGAACTCGGCTGCGACAAAGAAGGCGTTCGCTGCCAGAAGCGCAATGATTGCAAGAAGCTGCACGTAAAACGAGTTCAAGACGACTCTCCGAGATCTCTTTGATTGATGGCGGAATATATAAAAAATCATAGAATAGTCAAAAAAATATTTGCTATAGCTAATAAAATTTATATTTTAGGTCACGAAATGTGAGGCGGAAATATGGGTGACGACGTGGATGTCGATTACGTGGATGTACGCACACGCCTGGTGGCGCTTTACGAGCATCCCTTCGCGGGGAAGCCGCGCGGGCGGTACCGGATTTCGATGAAGCTGATGCGCCAACTGATGGGCGTACGGCGACTCTGGCCGGAGCAGATCGAGGCCCTCCGCCGGTCGCTTTACGAGATGGGATATCTGCTGATCGATCTTGAGACTTACTTCATCGTCGTCAGTCAGCAGACCTTTGCCAGTTACCGGCGCGCGAACGAGGGCGTTATTGCCGCCGCAATGAAGTTTCCTGTCGGTGCGATATCGGATGGGGAGGAGCCCGTAACGGCTGAGGCCGGTGAAGAGCCGGGAGTGGATGAGGCTACGGGTGACGAGGGCGTATGAAGCGGCATAAGGAAGTGCGCTTGCCGGTAATCGGCTGGCGTGAATGGGTGTCTCTTGGTGAGCTTGGGATCGAGCGGATCAAGACCAAAATCGATACCGGTGCTCGGACGTCCTCGTTGCACGCTTTCAACATCCGGCAATTCACCGACCATGGTGCGCCGCATGTTGCGTTTGTGGTGCACCCGCGGCAGCGCTATCGGCTGCCCGTGGTCGAGTGCATCGCGGAAGTGCTGGACGAGCGCGAGGTCATGAGTTCCAGCGGTCACAAGGACGTTCGCTACGTCATCTCGACCGATGTTTCTCTCGCTGGCTTCACATGGCCGATCGAAATCACCCTGGCTGATCGCGATCAGCTCGGGTTTCGAATGCTTTTGGGCCGTCAGGCCGTCAGGGACCGCTTTCTGGTCGATCCCGGACGTTCGTTTGTGACCGGACGAAAGCATGTAGTTGGTTAAACCAAGGTAATGATAGAAAGGATAAGCAAATGAAGATTGGTCTTCTTTGCCGTAATCCCGAACTCTACTCACACAAGCGCATCATCGAGGCTGCTAAGGAGCGCGGTCACGAAATCGATGTCATCGACCATTTGCGCTGTTTCATAGACATTGCGTCGAACGATCCCGAAGTGCACTACAAGGGACATTCCCTGACCGGCTACGATGCGGTCATCCCGCGTATTGGCGCATCCGTGACCTTCTTCGGTACGGCGGTGCTGCGTCAGTTCGAGATGATGGACGTCTATCCGCTGAACGAGTCGGTCGGCATCTCACGCTCCCGGGACAAGCTGCGCAGCATGCAGCTCCTGTCGCGCGAAGGCGTGGGGCTTCCGGTCACGGTCTTTGCACACCGGACCTCGGACGCCGAGGAACTGCTGCGCATCGCCGGCGGGGCGCCGGTCATCATCAAGCTGCTCGAAGGTACACAGGGCATTGGTGTGGTCCTCGGCGAAACGCCGAAAGCGGCCGAGAGTATCATCCAGGCCTTTGGCGGGGTGAAAACGAACATTCTCGTCCAGCAGTTCGTGAAGGAAGCCAACGGTGAGGATATTCGTTGCCTCGTGGTTGGTGAGAAGGTCGTCGCGTCGATGATCCGTCGCGGCAAGGAAGGCGATTTCCGGTCCAACCTGCATCGCGGCGGTTCCGCGGAGGCCGTGAAAATATCCGCAGCCGAGCGCGCGACGGCAATCAAGGCGGCGAATGCAATGGGGCTCAATGTCTGCGGTGTTGACATGCTGCGTTCGAATGACGGGCCGGTGGTGATGGAGGTGAACTCCTCGCCGGGTCTCGAAGGGGTTGAGAATGCCACCGGTGTCGACGTGGCAGGCAAGATCATCGAGTTTTTGGAAAAGAACGCCCGTGCCGGTCGCACGCGGACAAAGGGCGGCAAGAGCCGTAAGAAGGTCAAAGTTGCGTAAACCATTTTTGATCGGGGGAGAAGAAATCTCCCCCGGCACCCGCCGGATTGTCGATATTCCGCTGAGCGTGCTGTCCAACCATACTCCGATGAGTTTGCCGGTGCAGGTTATCCATGGCCGCAAGGACGGGCCGACGGTGTTCGTCAGTGCAGCCGTCCATGGCGATGAGATTATCGGTGTCGAGGTCATCCGCAGGCTCTCGAGGAGCTCGGCGCTAAAGCGGATTTCCGGAACGCTTCTGCTTGTCCCAATCGTGAATGCCTTTGGCTTCATCAGTCACAGCCGTTATCTCCCCGATCGCCGCGATCTGAATCGGACTTTCCCGGGTAGCCAGACCGGCTCCCTCGCGAGCCAGTTGGCTTATCGTTTTCTGAACGATGTGGTTTCGCTCTGCGATCTCGGCATCGATCTGCATTCGGCAGCTGTTCACCGTGTGAACCTGCCGCAGGTCCGGATCAATGCCGATGACCCGAAAGCGCTGGAGCTGGCCCGTGTGTTCGAGCCTCCGGTGATTATCCAGTCGGCATTGCGTGAAGGCTCGCTGCGCGCGGCGGCTGCGAAAATAGGTGTGCCTATTCTGCTGTATGAGGCCGGTGAAGCGCTGAGGCTGGATGAGTTTTCAGCGCGGGTTGGTGTCAAGGGTATCCTCAAGGTGCTGAAGCAACTCGGCATGATCAGTGCGCGCAGCATCAAGATCGGTAACGTGGCGCCGCCACTGGTCCAGAAATCTACCTGGCTGCGGGCTTCCGAGGGTGGCATTTTCCGGGCCTCGCGCAATGTCGGCGATGTTATCCGCAAGGGCGATACCATGGGCTACATCGCCGATCCGTTCGGCGAAAAGGAAGCGGAGCTGAAAAGCGATGTGTCCGGGCTGATCGTCGGCCGTACGAACCATCCGGCCGTCAACCAGGGCGATGCGCTTTTCCATGTCGCCCAGCTCCCGCATTCCGCTTCCATGGAGGGAACGATGGGCGCGATCGAGGAAGAATTCGCCAACGATCCGCTGCTCGACGAGGACGAGATCCTTTAGGCGGAGTTTGGGTTATCGCCACTGTGCCTCAAAAGTCATAAACCGTTTTTCCAGCTCAACCTGGGCGCGGGCCTTGTCGCTATCGTGAAGGAAGGCTTTGCAGGCTGCGGTCGCATAGCCATTCCCGCATGCTGTCGCGGGCAGGAGTGTTCGGAATTCGTGCCAGAGCGATTTCCCGGCCAGGAAACTCTTCTCCAGGCTTTGCCGCGACAGGGTTTTGAGGGCGACATAGTCGAGCCCGTACCGCTCGCTCGCGAGCTGGTACTGGCTGGTGAGGTCGATGCGCTCGACACCCTCGTCGTCGGTGGAGAGCATCACCGGCACACCTGCCTTCAGATAGGTCGGGAACGGATGGTCCTTGCCGGCGACGCCGAGAATCTGCTCGTTGCTTGAGAGGTTGATCTCGACGGCGATGCCGTCCTGCGCCATCCGCTCAATTAGGTCTCCGCTACCTTTCTCGAAGCCGATATCGACGCCATGGCCGATGCGGTCGACGTGGGCGATCTCCACGGCTTCGCGGATATGGAAGGTGAGATCTTCTAGCTCGGTGACGCCGAGCCAAAGCTCTCCCGCATGAAGCGACAGGCCGACCGTCTCATACTTCCGTTTGAAATAGCCGAAGATCTTCATGTGCAGGGAATAGTCCCGGAGGGCGACGTGATAATCCTCTGGTGCCACGAAATTGACACCGACGCTGAGCTTTTCCCTGTCCGCGATCATGTAATGCAGCATGACTTGAGCGAAGGTGTTTTCCGGCGGCTGGGTGCGGATACTCTGGCCGAGCTGGCGGAGTGTCACGGTGCAGCCTGGCTCGGGTTTGGCGGTGCCGCAGCCCATCTGCTCCCGGGCGCCGGTCATGGCGTCGTTTAAGACTTTGGCGCCCTGATCCACCAGTTTACCAAAACCGTGATCGAGCAGCGCCTTCTCGAATGCGGCGAGATCCTTGTCGCTGCCGCCAGCAAGTTTCTGCGTCACGCCGAGAGCAGCCGGATTGACCCAACCGAGGGTCATCATCGGCTCGACATAGACAATGTTCTGCAGCGCAGCGTTCCGTGCGAGCCAGGCAAGGCTCTCCGCCTTGCGGTCACCTGAAATTGCGCCAAACCGGGCAAAGGTGGAGAAAAACTGGTCGTGGCCCGACCGCTCGCCCCAGAGCGGGTTTGGCTGGAAATTGCGCATCGAGAGATTGTCGGTGATTGCTGCGATGCAGCCGTCGCTCGTTGCCGCATCACTCATCCGCACCTGCGTCGCGCTTTTGCAATCCGGCTTCGTCATTGGCGGGACGTGGGCGGCACATTGCACGATCGACCGGGCGCCCGGGTCGTAGCAAAGCTGGAGATCCGGATCGGCGGCCCAGCGGATATAGGCCTCGGCATAGACGGCGCCGGAGAGATGGGTGTGCAGATCCGCACCCTTCGGCATCTCCTGCAGGAAGGCGCGTGTCAGCGTGCGGTCGTCCCGGATTGCTTCGAAGTGGGTGCTGGTGCGGCTTTCGGGATTGCCGGATGAAACACCCGCGCACGCTCCCAACCCCAGGGCAAGTACAGCCATGATCGAGATGATCCGCATCATCTGCTCCTTCTTCGTGAGGGTGAAGTCAGAGTATATGCGAATTCTATGTTTTGCACTTTTATGTTGTTTGGCGGGTGTCCGGGGCGCTTCCGGCGGGGGCTGGCTGCGCGCCCCGACGGGAGAGCGCAGCGGTATGGTCGGCCGGGCTCAGGCGCGGCGCCGCATGGCATCGATGCTCAGCGGGCCGGGACCCGCGAAAATGAGATAGAGGAACAGGAAGCAATAGAGGATCGCGGCGTCGCCTCCATTGTTCACCGGATAGAAATCTCGTGGCGCGTGTGCGATCCAGTAAGCGAAGGCCATCAGGCCGGATGACAGGAACGCGGCGGGGCGTGTCAGAAAACCGATGGCGATGAGCGCGCCGCAGATCAGCTCGATGATGCCAGCCGTCCAGGACATGGAAAACATTGACGGCGTATTCCCGCCAGCCGGAAAGCCCAGAATTTTCTGCGTGCCATGCGCCATGAAAATCAGCCCGGCGACCGCGCGGGTAATGCTGAGCACAGTCGGCGCCCAAGGCGCTAGCTTGTTCCTCATCGGAGCCTGTTCCATTCTTGTCTGAGGGTGTTTCCCGGACCGTAGCGCATTGCTTTCGGGCTGGCAAAACCTCTCATCGCGGCTCTGGGCCTACAGGAAACCGCTCGGCCCGGAGCCGTCAAGGGCGACCCTCTTTAGGGCTTGGTGTCTGAATCAGACAGCAGATCCTCTCCAGCCTCCGGAATGTTGGCCGAGGCTGCATGGCGTTCCAAGGATTCTGTCTCATTCTCCAGATCACCTTCCGATATGGTCGCGGCGGCGCCTGATTCCGTGACCTCCGGTTCCGGCACGGAAATCTCTTCGCGGGAAGCTGGAAGGGCCGGCTGGGCTGGCGCCGGGGCGCTGTCCGTCGAAATGATCGGAACACCCTGTGGAAAGATGACTTCGCGGGTTTCGCCGGGCATCGAGATATTTTCCTCGATCAGGGCCTTCTTGACCAATCGAAGCAGGGCGGACCTGATCTTGAGAACCGAATAAGCCCTGCCATCGAACCAGAAATAGGCACGCAGGTTGACGGTCGAACTGCCGAGGGAGTCGACCAGGACAAGTGGCTCCTCCGGCTGTTCCAGAACGGCGGCGTGGTCGACAAGAACCTTGCGGATGATCTCCTGCGCGGCGGCGATCGATACGTCATAGCCGACGCCGATCTCGAGGAATTCCTGGCGGGTTGGGGCTGCGCTATAGTTTACGATGGTGTTCTTGAACACCGTCGCGTTCGGGATCTGGATATGGTTGCCTTCGAGCGACAACAGAAGCGTGCTGCGGGTGTTCATGCTCTGGACGGTGCCTTCCTGACCGCCGACGGCGATATAGTCGCCGCGCCGGAACGGTTGCCGGATGCTGAGCAGGAGGCTCGCCAGGAAATTCTCGGCAATGTCACGGAAAGCGAAGCCGACAACGATGCCAGCCACCCCGGCGCCACCGAGGATCGATAGGGCGAGCTGGGTCAGGCCGGCGACTTGCAGGACAATGTATAGTCCGATCAGGAAAACCGGGATCGCCGCCGTCCGCGCGATGACGCTGCGCAGGAAGGGCGAGTCGACCTGCCCGCGCAATATCCATTCGATCATCCGTGCAACGAATACGGCGGCGTAGAACGCCAGCGGCAGGATCACCAGTGCAAGAACGATCAGCGGCAGGCTGGCGAGGCCGTTACGCAGGAGTATTGTTATTTCGGAAAGGGCCGGCCGGAAGCTCCAGTCGATCTCGGGCTTGACCGTGATCCGGTTGACAACGGCAACCACGTCCTGGGTTTTGGAGGCAAGGTCGCGTGCCCATCCGCGGTGCTCGTCGGATCCGGTGACGCCGTCGAGGAAGACAACGCCGTCGGTCGCGTTGACCTCAATGTCGGGGTACCACCCTGTTGCTTGCAGAATGTCCTCGATCCGCGTTGCGATCTCATCGTCGCGCGCGACCGGCGTAACGGCAACGGCCTGTGGCGCCGCGGAAACCTCACCTGCCTCGGGTGTGCTGTCTTGGGCCTTTACCGGGATGGCGACGGCCGCCAGGCAAAGGATGACAATAGCGAATACAGTGGCCAGTGCCGCCCGGAGCCACATAATCATGATCTTTTTGCGATGACCCATACCCCGTGAACAATACCGGGAATGTACCCTAGGATCGTTAGCAGAATATTCAGCCAGAAATGGCCGCCGATCCCCACAGTCAGGAAGACACCGAGCGGCGGCAATAGGATGGTCAGGATCAGTCGGAGTATGGTCATGTCTCTATCCTCAGGAAGGGTTCCAATCTTAGCTATAACGCCGGGCTGGCGATAAGGTTCCCCCATTTGAATGTCTTGTTGCTAACCGGGGCAATCACCCGAACTGTGACAGCACCCTGAACAACTGGTCTTCCGTGAAGGGCTTTGTCAGCACATCATTCATGCCGGCGTTCCTGAATTCCGAGTGGCGCTCAACGAAAGCCTCGGCCGTGAGGCCGATGATGGGGACATCGTTGTTGGATGCGGCGGCTCTGATTTCTCTCGTCGCTTCGATCCCGTCCATCTCCGGCATGTGGACGTCCATGAAGACGAAGTCGGTCTCGCCCCGCATGACTTCGTCAACGGCTTCGCGGCCGTTCTCGACATGCTTGACGGACTGACCGAGTTTTTCGAGGACGGCGGTTACCACCATGGCGTTGATTGCGTTGTCCTCCGCGACCAGGACCTTATAAACAGGGAGCGTTCGCCTTTCGCCGGAAGCTGCCAGGCTTGCAGACTGCGTGCGCGCCAGATCCTCCTCGGTGACGATGCCGAAGGGGATAAAGACATCTATCGTCGTTCCTTTCCCAAGTTCGCTTTCGATCCCTATCTGGCCACCCATGAGCTCGACGATCTGACTGACGATGGACAGCCCGAGGCCGGTGCCTCCGAACTTCCGGGTGATCGAGCTGTCTTCCTGGGTGAAGGCCTCGAAAATGGATGCCTGGCGGTCCGGCGCGATACCGGTGCCGGTATCGGTTACGGCAAAACGGATCCCGCGCGTTTTCTCCGGCGAGGTCAGGGCAGTCGGCGCAGAGTCCGCACTGATATCCTTGACCGTGAGAACGACGCTGCCTGATTCCGTGAACTTCACGGCGTTACTGAGAAGATTCCAGAGTATCTGCCGCAGGCGGACAGGGTCGCCGCGCATCTGCGCGGGATCCGAGATCGCATACTCGCCCCGTATGGAAAGGCCTTTCTGCCCGGCCACGGTCTGGAACGGGGTCATGATCGAGGACAGCAGCTCTTTCAGATCAAAGACCGTGTCTTCCAGCTCCATGGCGCCGGACTCAATCCGGCTCATGTCCAGCACATCATTGATGATCGCAAGCAGGGTCTTGCCCGAGGCCACGATGTTGGAGACTTTCCGCTGCTGGTCCGGATTGAGATCCGTGTCTTCCAGAAGCTGGGCAATGCCCAGCACGCCGTTCAACGGTGTCCGGATCTCGTGACTCATTGTCGCCAGGAATCCGGACTTTGCCTTGTTCGCGGCATTCGCGCGCTCGACATAATCGTGGGTGGCTTGGGACATCATCTCCATATCCCGGGCGAGGCGACCGAGTTCGTCGTTCGAGTTGATGTCGATCCGGGAGATCGGCTCCTGGCGGGCAATGGAATCTGCAGCAAGCTTGAGCTTCAGGATTGGCGTGACAAGGAGGCTGCGCGATACCCAGGCGATCATTCCGGCGACGGCGAGTATGGACGCGAGAGAGACGATGATCGTCGCCAGCCGGATATCCTCGACATCCTTCGAGACCACGGATTCAGGGATCGTCAGGAGAACGACCCAGTTCCATTCCTGTTTTGCGAACCGGGTCGCGCTGAACACGGCGTCGTCACTGGGTGACGCAAAGTGGGTTCCGAAGAGCTTGTCGGAAACGCCGGAGGCAAGATCTCCCCAGCCGTCGGGAAAGACAGCGTCCTCGCAGCCGCCGCAGAACAAAGCGGTGCCGTTGCGGTCGAAAACAAGGATGCGCCGGCCGGTTTTCTCGCTGAGTGTCCTGAAATCGGCCATGGCCTCGGATTTGTACTGGTCGACATAGGATTTCAGGGCATTCAGACCGGTCGTTTCCAGAAGTTTGTAGCGGCGGGCGACAAACTGGTCGATCGCACTCTCAAGCCGCAGGTTCATCGACTGTTGCTCGGTCCTGTAGAGGACGTCCCTGGAATGTGTGAAGGACCAGTAGCCGAGAGCGCCTGTTCCCAGCAGAACGATGGGAATGATCGCGGCGATGAATTTCGTGTAAAGGCTCAATTTTCGCGACCTTGTCGATAGAATACGTTCTCTTGCGCCAATTCCAGAATGCCGGAGGGAATGACGGCGCCAAGTCTGGCGGCAGTCAGAACATTGACGCCGGCAATGAACTTGCTCGGCCGGGTTACTGGAATGTTTCCGGGATCGGTTCCGGCCAGAATGGCGCTTGCCGCTTCTGCGGCGGCCCTGCCGTTGAGCTCTTCGGTGGATTGTAAGGCGATCATTGCCCCCAGGCGGGCGTTCCTGATGTTGCCGCTGTTCACGATCGGCACGCCTGTGGCAAGGACTGCGTTTACGAAATCGAGGTTGGTCTGGTTCGGCCCGGCGACGAGCCATATGCCGTCCAGGTTGTCTCTGTGCGCATTTACCAGTTCAACTGCCGTTTTGTGCATTTTCGGGCGTCCGCTGTCTCCGGCCAGATAGGGGAAGCCGAGGTCGGTGAAACGCACGATCGGGAACTGGTGCGCGGCGGCACGCAACTGGGCGGATTCGCTGACCGCGGAGGGGTAGGTGGACCGCAGGATTCCGATGCGGAACGGTGCGTCACGCTTGACCGTCTGCAAGATCTGGGAGACCAGGGCCAACTGGGATTCCACCGGCACAACGTGGCTCTGACCCGTAATGTTGGATCCGCTGGTTTTCCCCATCTCGCTCACGAACCCCTCGCCCACCGGATCCGTGACGATCAGGAACATCTGCGGGATTGTCGTTCCTGAAAGCAGCTCTCGTCCGGCGCGGGTCGCAAGAGTGGCGACTGTCACGACCAGATCCGGAGCGCCTTGGTCGATTGCGGATGTCAGCAGGGATTTGGCGCGCCCGAAGTCGCCTTTGGCATTCAGGACGGTGTAGGAGACATCAATGCCGTCCTTAAATCCCAAACTGGTCATTTCCGCGCGAAACCGTACGGTCGACTTTTCCAGAAAGGGAGACGTGAGAGTCTGGAGGATCACAACGCGCTTAGGCGTTTCGCTCGCAACCGCGCCCTGTGGAAGCAGCCAGAAGCAGAGGACAAGAAACAGTAATTTCAAAAATGCGTGCGTCGGACGGCTCCCGGCTGAAGGCACTGCAACACCCTGTTTGTGTGCAAATACGTTTTTAGTTTAAAGCTTTAGCGATTGTACGGGCTTCAATAAAAATGCAAAGCACCGAACCGTGTTCCGTGCAGAACGAAGAAGATAAAGCGGGGCGGTTGCTGGTCAAGATGGCTCGAATCGACCGACCTTGGCTGCTTCCTGATCGGCAACCCGGTGATGCCGATCCAGTGGATGCTGAGCCCGTTCTGTTTCCTGTAGGCTATGATTGTGTTGCCCCTTCTTCGACCGTCCCCGTGAGCAAAGCCATGATCCACGATACCGATACCATCCGCGCCAGCGCCCAGTTCCAAAAAGCCACCGACGATCTCCGTGCCGGTCACGACCGGTTCGTCGGCGAGATCATCACCCTGACCGAGATCCCGTCCCCGCCCTTCAAGGAAGAGAAGCGGGCAGCGGCTTATGAGGAAATGTTCCGGGCGCTCGGTCTGGAAGACGTGCAGCGGGATGGCATCGGCAATGTCACCGGGCTTCGGCGCGGCCGGGGCAACGGCCCGATCGTCGTGGCCGCCGCCCATCTGGATACGGTCTTCCCCGAGGGCACCTATGTGAAAGTGCGCCGGGAGGGCACCAAGCTGTTCGCCCCCGGCGTCGGCGACGACACGCGCGGGCTGGCGACGCTGCTCGCCTTCATCCGGGCGCTTGACGCGGGCGGGATCGAGACCGAGCAGGACATTCTCTTCGTCGGCGATGTCGGCGAGGAGGGCAAGGGCGACCTGCGCGGTGTGCGCTATCTCTTCACCGAGAACGCCTATCGAGAACGCATCGCCTCCTTCTTCACCTTCGACGGTATCGAGACCCAGGATCTGGTGACCGCCGGGGTCGGCTCCTACCGCTACAAGGTCGCTTTCAAGGGGCCGGGCGGGCATAGCCTTGGCGCCTTCGGCACGGTGAACCCGGCCTATGCGCTTGGCAGCTTCCTTGTCGGCATGTCGAAGATCGAGGTGCCGGGCGATCCCCGATCATCCTATTGCGCCAGCACCTTCAGCGGCGGCACGTCTGTGAATGCGATCCCGGAAGAGGTCTGGACTGAGATCGACCTGCGTTCGGAATCCGCCGAGGTACTGAACCGGGTGGATGGTGAGGTGAAAGCGCTGATCGAAGCGGCTGTCGCGGGCGAGAATGCGCGCGGCGATTCCACAAACGGCAAAATCAGCGTCGAGCTCACCCAGATCGGCAACCGCCCGGCGGGCACCACGGCGCACAACACCACCATCGTCGAAGCCAGCGTCGCCGCTATCAAGGCCTACGGTTTCGAGCCAGCCTTCTCCGCCTCCTCGACAGACGCCAACATCCCGATGGCGCACGGGGTCCCCGCGGTCAAATTCTCCCACGGCGGCGCCGGCGGTCGGGCCCACACGGTTGATGAATGGATCGATGTGGAGCCGGAGTTGAGCTTGCGCGGATTGAATGCCGGACTTCTGGCGTTGGTGGCAACGGCGGGGTTTGTGGAAGGGTGATCTACTGAAAACGCCCGGGCCGGATAGCTTTGTGAGCGTGTCCGGCCCGGCAGGGGCTATCTCGCCGCCAGCTTCGCTTCCAGCATCTTCTTCACTTCCGGCCATTCCTTGTCGAGGATGGAGAAATAGACCGAGTCCCGGAGCGTTCCGTCGGTGTGGATCATGTGCTGGCGCAGGGTGCCTTCATAGATCGCACCGATCCGCTTCAGGGCATTCTGGGACTGCTCGTTCCGGTGGTGGGTCTTGAACTCGACCCGGATGCAGCCGAGGGTTTCGAAGGCGTGGGTCAGCATCAGGTATTTGGATTCGGTATTCAGCGGGGAACGCTGGAAACGCGGGTTTAGCCAGGTGCTGCCGATCTCAACGCGCGTGTTCTTGGTGTCGATGGTCATGTAGCGGGTCGATCCGGCCACGTCGCCGCTGGCGGCGTCGATGGTGACGAAGGGCAGATCAATGCCTTTTTGCTGGTTCTCCAGTGCAAGGCGCACATAGGCCGCGACCGCATCCGGGTCCGTTCCCGGCCAGGTCCATTTCCAGATCGCCGGGTCGAGAGCGGCTTTCTGCAGGGCCGGGATGGCGGCTTCGCTCATCGGCTCCAGGCGGACATGCTTGCCGGTCAGGGTAACGGGTTCGACTTTCATTTCGGATGGTCCTTAAGTAGGCAAAAGTGGGTCAGACGATGGAGGCGGCCTGTTGCGGCGCACCGGCGAGGGTTTCGGCGATGACGCCGAGACCGTGGCGCACAATCTTCAGGTCTTTCGGGTTGCCGAGGGAGAGACGCAACCGGTTGCGGCCAGCGCCGGGGGAGGTGGCGAAAACCTGCCCGGAGGAGGCGATGACGCCATGCTCGCCCAGCACCGCCACGGCGTCGCGGTCGGTCCAGGGCTCCGGTAGGGTGAGCCAGAGATGCATGCTGGTCGGGTGCCCGGCGAACTCGAAGCCTTGCAGGATTTCCGAGGCGGCGGCCTGACGGACGCGCATTTCCTCGGCCTTTTCCCGGGCGAGAACACCGGCGATGCCCCGGTCGACCCAGAGCGCGAAGACTTCCGCCATGGCCGGTGCCGCCATCCAGGTTGAGGCCCGCATCGCCCGCTCCAGCTTCGGCACCATGGCGCGCGGCGCGCTGACGCCGCCGATGCGTAGACCCGGCGCCAGTTGCTTTGCCGCCGAGGTGATGAAGATCGTCTGATCCGGCAGGTAGTTCGCGAGTGGCGGCGGTGCGTCCGCCACCAGGAAGCGGTAGAGATCGTCCTCGACCAGGATCAGATTGTAGCGTTCCGCTATGGCGGCAATGTCCTCGCGCCGCCGCTCGCCCATCACCGCGTTGGTTGGGTTCTGCAGGGTCGGCATGCAATAGAGCGCCCGTGGCGCGAAACTGCGGCAGGCTTCTTCAAGGGAATCCGGACGCACGCCTTCGGCATCCATATCCACCGGCTGGACCTTCAGACCGAGCATTTCGGCAAGGGGGACAATGCCAGGATATGTCAGCTTTTCGACAAGGATTGTATCCCCTGCCTGCACAAGCGCGGCGAAGGCGGCAAGCATGCCGTTCTGTCCGCCGGTGGTAACAATGGAACGGCCCGCGTCGGTCTCTACGCCGAGGGCACGCATCCAGTCCGCCGCCGCCTGGCGATGGCGCGGCGCGCCGCCGTGCGGGGCATAGGCCATCAGGGTCATCAGGTCGCGGCTGTCGGCGATTTCCTTCAGGGCATCGGAGAAGGCATCCCGTTCCATATCGCCCATGGGTGGAAAGTTCAGCCCGAAATCGATCCCGCCCCGGTTCGCGCCGGCCGGTATCTCACCCATATCCCGCCCGATCCGGCGGCGTACGAAGGTGCCGCGGCCGACCTCGCCATCGATCAGGCCGCGCCGCGTGGCCTCGGCATAGGCGCGCGATACCGTGCCGACGGTCACGCCGAGCTGATAGGCCAGCTCACGATGCGTCGGCAGTTGCGTGCCCGGTTGCAGGGCGCCGGTGGCGATGTCTTCCGCCATGGCGCGGGCGATCGAGAGATATTTCGGTCCGGGCCGGTCGCTGAGGTCGGGAACCCAGTCCATCGGTTGGCTGTGCATACTTTGTCTCTGTGACAATGTATCGATTGATCGATGATTGAACCGATATTACGCAGGTATTGGATCGCATCAATCGTAATATTGTATCGATAAATGTGATTGAAAATAGTGACAATCCAGTGTGGCGGCCCAGTCTGGCGCCATGGATTGATGCTGATGGCTTTGACATGATGCGGGTTGATTGACTGCAACCGGGAAGGACGGACCGTGACATTTTCATTCACGCGAGACGAACTTGAGGATACGGCCCGGCTGGTACATCAGGTCGTGCCGCCGACGCCGCAACATCACTGGCCGCTGCTTTCGAAGCGCGCCGGGGCGGAGATCCACGTCAAGCACGAGAACCAGACACCGCTCGGCGCCTTCAAGATGCGTGGCGGGGTGGTTTATATGGATGGCCTGAAGCGCCGCATGCCGGAATGTGCCGGTGTGATCACGGCGACACGGGGCAATCACGGACAGAGCGTGGCCTTCGCCGCCGCGCGGGCCGGTCTCCGGGCCGTGGTCGTGGTGCCGCACGGAAATTCTGTTGAGAAGAACGCCGCCATGCGCGCGCTCGGCGCCGAGCTGATCGAGCATGGCGAGGATTTCCAGGCGGCGTTCGAACATGCGATCTCGCTCGCTGAGGGCGAGGGATTACACCTGCTGCCGAGCTATCATCCGGATCTGGTGCGCGGGGTGGCGACCTATGGTCTCGAGCTGTTCACGGCCTGCCCGGATCTCGACCGTGTCTATGTACCGATCGGGCTCGGCTCCGGCATCTCCGGGGTGATCGCGGCCCGGGATGCGCTGGGCCTGAAGACGCAGGTGATCGGCGTGGTGGCGGAAAATGCGCCGGCCTACGCACTTTCCTTCGAGCAGAAAAAGCCGGTTTCGACCAACAGCGCGGACACCATGGCGGACGGCGTTGCCTGCCGGGTGCCGGTGCCGCAGGCGGTGGAGGTGATCCTGAAAGGCGCGGAGCGGATCGTCCGGGTCTCCGAGGAGGAGATCAAGGCGGCCATGCGGCACTATTTCACCGATACCCATAATGTCGCCGAAGGCGCCGCGGCCGCTCCGCTTGCGGCCTGCCTCAAAGAGAAAGACTCCAATGCGGGGCAAAAGGTTGCGCTCATTCTCAGCGGTGCCAATGTCGACCTTGCGCTCTATCGCGAGGTGTTGATGGGCGCGGAGACACAAGAGGAGACTGCGACGTGACCGAAGAGCTGTTCCGGGAAGATTCCTACCTGAAATCCTGCACCGCGAAAGTGCTGGCATCCGGCCCGGACGGGGTGGTGCTGGACCGCACCGTTTTCTATCCGACCGGCGGCGGCCAGCCCGGCGACAGCGGCACGCTGACAGGCCCCGGCGGAACTCTCGCCATCATCGAGGCGGTGAAGGGCGAAGGCGGCATCCTGCACAAGCTGGAAGAGGGCGCGGCCGCACCGGCGGTCGGCGATGAGGTTGAAGTCACGCTCGACTGGGACCGCCGCTACAAGCATATGCGCATCCATACGGCGCTGCATCTGCTCTGCTCCGTGGTCGATGGCGGTGTGACCGGCGGGCAGATCGGCGCGGGCAAGGGCCGGCTCGATTTCGACATTCCGGGTGAGCGTCCAGAAAAAGAGGCCCTGACCGAGCAACTGAACCAGGTCATCGCAGGCAACCACGGGATCTCCATTTCCTGGATCACAGACGATGAGCTGGCAGCCAATCCCGATCTGGTCCGCACCATGTCCGTCAAACCGCCGATGGGCAGCGGCAAGGTGCGCATGATCCGGATTGGCGACGACGTCGATTTCCAGCCCTGCGGCGGCACCCATGTCCGCTCCACGGAGGAGATCGGAAGCATCCAGATCGGCAAGATCGAGAACAAGGGCAAGCAGAACCGGCGGATCAATCTGACGCTGGTTGAGTAGTCATCCGTACCAGAAGGAAACAAGGAAATGCGGGTTCCAATTTACCAGATCGATGCCTTTACCGAGAATGTGTTCGGGGGCAATCCGGCGGCTATCTGTCCGCTTTATAGCTGGCTGACAGATCCGACCATGCAGTCGATCGCCGCCGAGAACAATCTGGCGGAAACCGCGTTCTTCGTGCCCGACGATACCGGCGAGGCCGACTTTCACCTGCGCTGGTTCACACCGGCGGTGGAAGTCGACCTGTGCGGCCATGCGACATTGGCGAGTGCGGCGCTGATCTTCGACGACCTGATGCCGGATCGCCCGGAGATCAGCTTCCGGACCCGCAGCGGCATCCTGCGCGTGCGGCGGGACGGCGACTATTACGTCATGAATTTCCCGAGCTACCCGCCTGCGAAGCGGGATGCCCCGGCGGGACTTTTCGAAGCCCTTGGTACGGAACCCGTCGCGCTGTTTGACGCGCCGCAGGAGCCTGAGCGGGACCGGCTGATGGCGGTGTTCGAGAACGAGGACCAGATCCGCGCGCTCAGCCCGGATTTCGGTGCGCTGAGAAAGCTGCCGACCGTCTCCATCATGGCGACGGCGCCGGGCTGGCAGGTCGATTTCGTCTCCCGCTATTTCGCGCCGAACCACGGCATTGATGAGGATCCGGTGACCGGCTCGAACCATTGCCTGCTGATCCCCTACTGGGCAGACAGGCTCGGCAAGAAGAAGCTGGTCGGCCGGCAGATATCGGCCCGTGGCGGCGAGCTGAAATGCTCCCTTCTGGGCGACCGGGTGGAGATGGCCGGCAAGGCCGCACGGTATCTCTCGGGGCATATCGAGATCTGAGGGACGTTAGCGGGCGTCATCCCGGCGCTTCCCTCACCGTCATTCCCGCGCACGCGGGGACCCAGGGGCGGAGGGCGGTGCCTTTCGATCATCTAGGTCCCGGCTCTCCGGCCGGGATGACGACCGTAGAGAAGCCGGGACAGCGGAAAAGAAATATCCCCGCCCGAAATGCGGCGGACGCTCCGGGCGCGGTTTGATAGAGGAGGGGCATGCTGTACGACATTGAAAATCATGACCTTCTCTATGACGCTCTTGTCCGGCGGGACCCGGCCTATGACGGTAGGGTCTATGTCGGCGTTACCTCGACCGGGATCTTCTGTCGGCTGAACTGCCCGGCGCGGAATCCGAAGCCGGAAAACTGCCGTTTCTTCTCCACGGTCGGTGAATGCATCGAGTCCGGCTTCCGGCCCTGCAAGCGCTGCAAGCCGGTGGCGACGGCGACCGAGGCCGACCCGGCTGTGAAAACTCTCATCGCCGCCTTCGAGGCCGACCCGGCGCGTCGCTGGACCGAGGCGGACGTGATCGCGCGCGGTCTCGACCCCTCAACCGTGCGGCGCAGTTTCAAGCGCCAGTTCGGCGTGACCTTCCTTGAAATGGCCCGGCTCAGCCGCTTGCGGGACGGCTTCGTCACCCTCTCCGATGGCGGGCGGGTAATCGATGCGCAGCTTGAGGCCGGGTTCGACTCACCAAGCGGGTTTCGATCCGCTTTTGCCCGGCTACTCGGCCAGTCGCCCGCAAGTTTCACTGGCGAGGAATTCCTGAAGGCGGACTGGATCGACAGCCCGATCGGTGCGCTGGTCGCGGTCAGTGACCGGTCCAGCCTGCATCTTCTGGAATTTGTCGACCGCAAGGCTTTGCCGCGCGAGTTGAAGCGGCTGCGCGATGCGACGCGCGGTGGCATCGGTATCGGCCGCTTTGCTCCGACGGAGCAGATCGAGGCCGAGCTGAAGGCCTATTTCTCGGGAGAGGGCGCCCGGTTTGAAACGCCGATGACCTATCACGGCAGCCCCTTCACGCGGGAAGTCTGGCTGGAACTTCGACGCATCCCGGCGGGCGCGACGCGGAGCTACAGCGATCTGGCAAAGGCCATCGGCCGCCCGTCCGCGACCCGGGCGGTCGCGCGCGCCAACGGTGCCAACCAGATCGCCATCGCCATTCCCTGCCACCGTGTGATCGGGGCCGACGGCTCGCTCACCGGCTATGGCGGCGGGATCTGGCGGAAACAGAAACTGATCGAACTTGAACAGGCCTATGCAAGCCAAGGGGGAGAACAAACACATGTCGCAAGCGGACAAGGCACAGGCATTCGCGGATCTGCATCGTAAGGGCGATCCGGTCATTCTCTTCAATATCTGGGATGCGGGCAGCGCCAAGGCGGTTGCCGATGCCGGGGCGAAAGCGCTGGCGACGGGAAGCTGGTCGGTTGCGGGTGCGCAAGGCTACGGTGATGGCGAAGCGCTGCCGCTCGACATGCTGGAGATGATCGTGAAGCGGATCACGACGACCAGCGCATTACCGCTCAGCGTCGATTTCGAAGGCGCCTATGCTGCGGGCCCGAGCGGAGTGGGCCGGAACATCGCGCGGATGATCGCCGCCGGTGCCGTCGGGGTGAATTTCGAGGACCAGAAGGTCGGCGGGGAGGGGCTCTATCCGGTGGCGAAACAGGCGGAGCGAATCAGCGCCGCACGAGCCACCGCCGAGGACGCGGGCCTGCCGTTCTTCATCAATGCCCGCACGGATATCTTCCTGAAAGACCGGGATGCTGCCAATCACCCGCGCTTGATGGACGAGGCGCTCGCCCGCGCCAAAGCCTACGCCGATGCGGGCGCCAGTGGGATTTTCATGCCAGGCCTGAAGACGCCGGAGCTGATCCGCCGCGCGGCCGAGGGAGTCTCCCTGCCCTTGAACATCCTGATCATGCCGGGCGTGCCCGAGCCGGAAGAGCTGTCGGCACTGGGCGTTTCCAGGATCAGCTACGGGCCGGGTCCGTGGCGGGACATGATGGCCTGGGTGACGGAGCAGGCGTCGGCGGTCTACGCCTAACGTGCAGTTCCCAGATAGTTCCGGATCGCCCGCATGAAGACGCCTGATCCGATGGAGATCAACTCGTCCGGAAAGACATAGTCCGGATTGTGGACATGCGGGCGGTTCTCACCGGCGCCGAGGAAGAACATCGCGCCTTTCGAGCCCTGCCCGAAGCGGCCGAAATCCTCCGAGCCGCGGAATGGCAGGTCGCCCGGATCATGGGTGACGCCGCGCGCGTCCAGTGCTTCTTCGAGTAACTGCACGGCTTCGGGATGGTTTTCCGTGTGGTCGAACACGTCATCATAGGAAATCTCGAAACCCAGTCCGGCGGCTTTCGCGGCTTGGTCGACCGTCGCTTCCGCCTCGGCCACCAGGGCCGCCATTTCCCCGTCCGACTTGGTGCGGAGTGTCGCCATCAGCCGGGCCGCACCGGGGGCGACGCCATAGGCGGGCTCGCCCATGGACGCGTGGGTGACCGTGACCATGGAGAAATGCGCGCCCTTGATGTCTCCACCGCCGAGCGCGGACAGGGCCGGCATCAGGGTAGAGAGCGCAGCCATCGGCGAGGTGCCGGTTTCCGGCTGGGAGGCATGAGCTGTCTTGCCGGTCAGCCGGACTTCCATGCCGCGCGAGGCGCAGGTGACGATCCCCGGTGCCAGCGTTGCGTGGCCAATGGGAATGCCCGGCATGTTGTGCAGGGAGATCGACATGTCCGGCCGGATCTCGTCATAGCGCGGATCGGCGATGACGGCGGCTGAGCCCGCGCCGATTTCCTCCGCCGGCTGGAACATCAGCACGACACGGCCCCGCGCCGGACGTTCCCGTTCCAGCCCGTAGGCCAGCGCGGCCAGCGTGGTCGTGTGGCCGTCATGGCCGCAGAGATGTGCCTTGCCGTCAATTTCAGAGCTGTAGTCGAGGCCGGAGAGTTCCTGGATCGGCAGGGCATCGAGTTCGGAGCGCACAAGCAATGTCGGCCCCGGCTCCGCGCCTTCATAGATCGCCGCGACCCCATGCCCGCCGAGGCCTGTCAGCACCTTGTCCGGCGATCGCGCGCCGACGAACTCCGTGACCTGCCGTGCGGTCCATTCCTCCTCGCCGGACAGCTCCGGGTGGCGGTGCAGGTCGTGCCGGAAGGCGACGAGAGTTTCTTCTTCTTCCGGCGTCAGGAAATGGTCGAAGTTCCGCATGGTGTCCGGTCTGTCCGTTTACTTGTATTCGATCTCGATGAAGGCCATCGGCGCGTCGCCGCCATTGACCACGTTATGCTCAACCCCGGCATCGCGCCTGTAGGCTGCACCGGCGGCCATGTCGACGCGGCGCGGGCCGGTGGGTTCTTCCAGCAGGAACTGGCAGTCGGTCATCGGCACGACGACATAGCCCATGCCGTGGACATGATGGCCTGTTTCGGCGCCGGGCTGGAAATCCCATCGGGTGATGCGGACGACGTCGTCGTCCAGCAGGGTCGTGGGAACGGCTTGAGGGCGGGCCTCGGACATGGCGATTTCCTTCCGGATCAGGCGGAGTAAAGAAACGGAAACCAGTCTTCCCTGAGTACCTGTCCCGGCTTCATGTCATGGCCGGGATAGGGCGGGGAGGTCGGGCCGGGGCGCTCCACATAGCGGGCATCGTCACCGACAAGGCGCAGCGAGAACGCCCGCCGCCGGTTGCCGGTCTCGTTGCCGCGGGTGCCGTGCAGGTTACGGAAGTGGAAGGCGACGGCATCGCCCGGCTCAAGCGGCCATTCGAGGATGGGCATGCCTTCGGCGTCGGGATCGGGGATAGGCATATAATCGTCATCGCCGGGATAGAAGTTGGTGTCGGAGAGCCAGCGCGTCGGCAGCACTTCTTTTTCCCAGCGGTGTGAGCCGGCAACGCAGCGCAGCGAGGCATCGGTCACCGGATCGACCGGCGCCCAGAAGCTGACATTCTGCATGCCGTCGACGAAATAATACGGGCTGTCCTGATGCCAGGGCGTCGGCTTTGACGTGCCGGGCTCCTTCACCAGCACATGCTCGTGGAACATCTGCGTGCGCTTCGAGCCCATCAGACCTGCTGCAACTTCGGCGGCGGGCGAGTTCCTGACCACGTCGGCGAATTCCGGGATGCGCTCCCAGTTGCAGTAATCTTCGAAGAAGCGTCCGCCCTCGCCGGGTTTCAGATTGTCCCCGGCGAACGGACCCGGTTCGGCCAGATTGCGCTCGATCCCGGCGGTGATCTGATCGACATGGTCCTTGAACAGGCCCTTGATCAAAACTGCGCCGTCACGCCAATAGGCGTCGACCAGATTCTGGGTGAGAAGTGGATGCAGCATGGGGTCGCTCCGGAAGGCAGGAAGCTGAAGGCTAACCCTGCCGCGACCGGCTCTGCAACGCCCTAATACGCCGAGTGCATTGCAGCCCGGTCCATCGGACGTTAGCCTTCGGCAAAGCGAAATGCCGGGTCGGCCAAAAATCAGGGGGAACAGCGGAATGAGCGGGAATCCGTTCGAGGAAAATCTGGACCGGAACGCGGCGAACTACGTGCCGATGACGCCGATTTCGTTTCTTGCCAGAACCGCCGCTGTCTTCCCGACACGGACTTCCGTGATCGACGGCGACCGCCGGTTCACCTGGGCCGAAACGCGGGAGCGTTGCCATCGTCTGGCCTCCGCATTGGCAAAACGCGGGATTGGCAAGGGCAAGACGGTCGCTGTCATGGCGCCGAATATCACCGCCGCATTTGAAGCCAGCCTCGCGGTGCCGATGACCGGCGGCGTGCTGAACGCGATGAATGTCCGGCTCGATGCGCCGACCATCGCCTTTATCCTCGACCATGGCGAAGCCAGCGTGCTGTTGACTGACACAGAGTTCGCGCCGGTGATCCGGGAGGCGCTGAAACAGGTGAAGCGGGACATCCTGGTGATCGATATCGAGGATCCGGCGGCAACCTCGGGCGAGCGTCTTGGCGAGATGGAATATGAGGCGTTCCTCGCCACGGGCGACCCGGACTTTGCCGCTGTGCCACCGGACGATGAATGGGACTCCATCGCGCTCAATTACACATCGGGAACGACAGGCAATCCGAAGGGTGTGGTCTATCACCATCGCGGCGCCTATCTGAACGCGCTGGGCAATGCGCTGGTCTGGGGCATGGCGCACCATCCGATCTACCTCTGGACACTGCCGATGTTCCACTGCAACGGCTGGTGCTTCCCCTGGACCATCACCATGCTCGGAGGCACTCATGTCTGCCTGCGCCGGACTGCCGCCAAGGACATCAACGACGCCATTGCCGATCATGGTGTCACCCATCTCTGTGGTGCGCCGATCATCATGTCGATGCTGCTGAACGCGCCGGAAGAAGAAAGCCGGGACTGGGATCATCAGGTGCAGATGATGACCGCCGCCTCCGCGCCGCCTGCCTCAGTGATCGAGGGCATGGAAGCGAAGGGCGTGAAGATCACCCATGTCTACGGCCTGACAGAGGTCTACGGCCCGGCGGTGGTCTGTGAATGGCACGAGGAGTGGAACGGCTTGCCGATCGAGGAGCAGGCCCGGCTGAAATCACGACAGGGCGTGCGTTATCCGGTGCAGGAAGGCCTGATGGTGGCCGGAGCGGAGACGCTGGAGCCGGTGCCGCAGGATGGCGAGACCATGGGCGAGGTCTTCATGCGCGGCAATATCGTCATGAAGGGCTACCTGAAGAATCCGAAAGCGACCGATGACGCCTTCCGCGGCGGCTGGTTTCATACCGGCGATCTCGGGGTCTGGCACGAGGATGGCTATGTCGAGCTGAAGGATCGCTCGAAGGACATCATTATCTCCGGCGGGGAGAATATCTCGACCATCGAGGTGGAGGGCGTTCTCTATCGTCATCCGGCAGTGCTGGATGCGGCGGTGGTGGCACGACCGGACGAGAAATGGGGCGAGACACCCTGCGCCTTTGTTACCCTGAAAAAGGGGGCGACGGTCGCGGAAGCCGATCTGATCGCCTTCTGCCGGGAGAATATGGCGCATTACAAGGCGCCAAAAACCGTGGTGTTTGGCGAGTTGCCGAAGACTTCTACCGGCAAGATTCAGAAATTCGTGCTGCGGGATCAGGCGAAAGCGCTCTGATCCCTTTGAGGGTTTCTAGAGCACCGACTCAATATAGACGCCCTTCAGGCTGTCCTTGAACCGGGTCGATACATTCTTCTGCACCTGCGCCTTGAACGCGAGAATGTCGGACGAGGACGGTCGGCCCTTCTCGAACAGCTTCAGGCAGAGCGGATAGACGATTCCGTAGAGCTGTGTCTTGGCGGCCTCGAGCTCACTTTTCTTGGCCGTGTCTACCGCCTGCAAGGCAACCTTGAGGCGGTGCTCCGTCAGGCGTCCGTCGATATAGAGCGAAATGGTGAACGGACCCAGCGGCAGCACGTCCGGCCCGATGGCGTGCCGGTAGGTAATGTCGCGATTGAACTTTTTGTCCTTTTTACGCTGGTCCTTGTCCTTCTGCAGGCGCTCAGCCTCGACTTTTGCGTTCGCTTCATCACCGTCGCTGGCGGCCAGCGCGTTGGGGGCGTGACCCATTGCAAGCAAAATAGCCAGCCCGAATACAGGCAAAAGTCGCGACATCGGATTCTCCTCAGCGGACATTTATGGGGGGCGCCGAAGCGTCGATTCGGTCACCTCCGGTGCTGTTCAGCACTGACTCTATAATTCCACGATATCGTATAAAAGTTAACAGCGCGTCTAGACGACTCACGGATTCACCGATCTCGCCGTCCTCAAGCGCGGTCACGAAGGCGTTCAGATCCTGGCGCGGTTCCGGATAGGCAACCAGAGCGGTGCGGGTTTCCGGAGCAATTCCGGCCGCGTCCCGAGCAAGCCCTTCAGCCTCCGCATAGCCGCCGAGTACATCGACAAGGCCGATACGTTTCGCGTCTTCGCCGCTCCACACACGCCCGCGCGCGGCGGCGTCAATCTCCGCCGGGCCGAGGCGCCGGGCGGTGGCGACTTTGGTCGTGAAATCCTCGTAAATAGTATCCAGAACAGCGTCGAGCCGGGCGCTTTCATCGGCGCTGAAGGGCTTCGTCATGCTGAACATGTCGGCATTGCGGCCGGCGCTGACGCTGTCTGTCCGGACGCCGTATTCACCCAGAAACCCGGACAGGTTCAGCTTGCCGCTGACAACCCCGATGGAGCCGGTGATGGTGTTCGGATGGGCGACGACATGGTCTGCCGCGAGCGCGACGAAATATCCGCCGGATGCCGCCATGTCGCTCATCGAAACGATGATGGGCATGCCGTCGGCGCGGGCCGCCGACAAGGCGTGCAGAATGGTGTCCGACGCCACGTAGCTGCCGCCGGGGCTGCTGACCCGGAGGATGATCGCCTTGACCCTTGTATCCTTCCGGGCATCTTCGACGGTATCGACGATGCTTTGAGCCGCTGCCTGACGATCGCGTGCGAACAACGGTGCGCGGCCGCGCACGATCGGACCGTCGACCGCGATCACCGCGATCCGCGTCGGGGTTTCGTCGTCGTTTTCCGTATCTGCATCGTTCCAGTATCGGGTGAGCGGGACCAGTCTGGCGCCGTCCGCCCGTGCTCTTGCGGCGTCGATTGCCTGGTCACGGTAAAGCATCTGATCGATCAGGCCGTTGCTCTTGGCTTCTCCGGCTGTCAGCGGAGCGGTATCGATGAGCCCGTTGACGGAAGACGGGGAGAGCCGTCGGGCGGTGGCGATATCGGCGGCAATCCCGGCATAGAGCGAGTCCACAAGCCGACGGTAGTTCTGCCGGATCGGGGGTGGGAACGCCGCGCTCGTCATGGACGCTGCGGCGCCCTTGTATTCGTGGCGGGTGCGGAAGTCGGCTTCGATCCCGAGTTTTTCCAGCGCCTCCCCGAAAAACGGCGTCGAGAGGCTTATGCCGCGGATGTCGAGCAGTCCGGAGGGCTGCAGGGCGATGCTCTCCGCGCCGGTCGCAAGGTGATAGGTCGAGATCCCGCCATTGCCTTCCAGGCTGTCCGCATAGGCCTGCACGAAACGGCCGCTTGCCCGGAAACGCGAGATCGCCTCTCTCAGCTCCTGCGCTTCGGCGGGGCGAACGTCGGCGGCGGAAAGATCGAGGAACAGGCCCTGAACGCGTTCATCTTCGCTTGCCGCTTTCAGAATGTTCACGAGATCCAACAACGACGGCGAGCCGGGATTGAAGACATTCTCGAAAGGAAGTGCGCCGACCGATGTCTCGCGCAGCTCGGGCTTCAGCGTGAGGGAGAGCACCATATGCTCGGGCAGGGGCTCTGGCTGCCATTGGTTCGCAACATAGCGCAGGCCGACGACCGCTCCGACGACCAGAACCAGGAACAGGACCCCGAAACTGATCAAGAGCCCTTTCAGAAATCTAAGCATTGCGGCAGCACCCCTCGTTATCTCCCCTACATATAGGAGTTCCGCTAGAGCAAAACGATGGCTTTACAAAGGCAGAGGAGGTTCTGGCCGCTCTCAGCTTCCGCACTGGGCCGCGTGGCGCATCAGATGATCCGCCAGAACGCAGGCCATCATGGCCTCTCCGACAGGAACGGCACGGATACCGACACAAGGATCGTGCCGGCCCTTGGTCACCACATCGACCTCGTTGCCATCCTTGTCGACGGATTGGCGCGGGGTCAGGATGGAGCTGGTCGGCTTCACGGCGAACCGCACCACGACCGGCTGGCCGGAGGAAATCCCGCCGAGCACGCCGCCGGCATGGTTCGACAGGAAGACCGGATTATCGCCGTCCATCCGCATTTCGTCCGCGGCTTCATGGCCGGGGATTTCAGCGGCGGCGAACCCGTCCCCGATTTCGACGCCCTTGACCGCGTTGATGGTCATCATTGCCGCTGCCAGGTCGCTGTCGAGCTTGCCGTAGACCGGCTCGCCCAGTCCGGCAGGGACACCCTCGGCGACGATCTCGATGACCGCGCCGGCGGAAGATCCAGCCTTGCGCACACCGTCGAGATAGTCCGTCCAAACCTCGGCGGCTTTCGCATCCGGGCTCCAGAATGGGTTACGCTCGACTTCTTCCCAGTCCCAGTTGTCCCGGTTCACCTTGTGTGGGCCGACCTGAACCAGAGCGCCGCGCAGATGGAAGGCGTTGCCGAGACGGGCACTGATGATCTTGCGCGCAATCGCGCCGGCGGCCACCCGCATTGCGGTTTCCCGCGCGGAAGACCGTCCGCCGCCGCGATAGTCGCGGATGCCGTATTTGGCCTCGTAGGTGAAGTCGGCATGACCCGGCCGGAACCGGCTCATGATGTCCCCGTAATCCTTCGAGCGCTGGTCCGTATTCTCGATCATCAGCCCGATCGGGGTGCCGGTGGTCTGGCCCTCGAAGACGCCGGACAGGATTTTCACCTGATCCGGCTCCTGGCGCTGGGTCGTGAAGCGGTTCTGTCCGGGCTTGCGCCGGTCCAGATAGAACTGGATGTCCGTCTCGGAGACGGGCAGGCGCGGCGGTACACCATCGACAACGCAGCCGATAGCGGGCCCGTGGCTTTCGCCCCAAGTGGAGAAGCGGAAGACCTCACCGAAGGAATTGCTGGCCATGTACGTTGGTTGTCCCGGGTCAGACCGTGGAAATGTCGGGCGCGTCCACCGCCTTCATGCCGACGATGTTGTAGCCGCAATCGACGTGATGCACTTCGCCGGTGACGCCGCTGGAAAGATCGCTCAGCAGATACATGCCGGCGCCGCCGACATCGTCCAGACTCACATTCCGGCGCAGAGGCGAGTTGTATTGGTTCCATTTCAGGATATAGCGGAAGTCGCCGATGCCGGAGGCGGCAAGCGTCTTCATCGGGCCGGCGGAGAGGCCGTTCACCCGGATATTGTCACCTCCGAGATCGGCGGCCAGGTAGCGGATGCTGGCTTCCAGCGCGGCCTTGGCGACGCCCATCACGTTGTAATGCGGCATCACTTTTTCGGCGCCGAAATAGCTCAGCGTCAGCAGCGAGCCGCCATCCGTCATCAGATCGGCCGCTTCTCTTGCGATTCGGGTGAAGGAATAGCAGGAAATATCGAGCGTCTTCAGGAAGTTATCCCGCGTCGTGTTGACGTATTTGCCTTTCAGCTCGTCCTTGTCTGAATAGGCTATGGCATGCACCAGAAAGTCGAGCTTGCCCCACTTCTCGCGGATCGTCTCGAATGTCTTGGTGACGCTTGCGTCATCGGTAACATCGCAGGGAAGCACCAGATTGGAGCCAAGTTGCGCGGCCAGCGGTTCGACCCGCTTTTGCAATGCCTCGCCCTGGAAGGTGAACGCGAGTTCCGCGCCCTGGGCAGCTGCCGCTTTCGCGATGCCCCAGGCGATGGAACGGTCGTTCGCGACCCCCATGACAAGCCCCTTTTTGCCACTCATGATCGGGCTTGGTTCACTCATTGATGCCTCACGACGCAGGTTGACGTAAAAAGTTACGCATGATTCGCGCGATCCTACACTAAAGGCAGCGTGCGGCAAACTGCATGCAGTGGCCTGAAGGCTGCGGAATCTGCCGTAGCGCGATCCTGTCCGGGTGCGGGCGCGGGTTCTTCTACAGGCTTTCGTGATAAGCTGACAACATGAGCAAAAAAGCCAATCGACTAGACCGTTGGAAAACCCTCGCCGCCGCAGCCGTTGTCGCTGATCTGGCGGAATATATCGGTTTCGCGATGATGCGGTTCTATCGCGGCCGGGGCATGCAGTCGGCCGCCGCGCTGACCTACACGACGCTGCTGGCGTTGGTGCCGCTGCTGGCCATAGGTTTCGCGATTTTCACCGCTTTTCCGGCTTTCGAGACGGCCCGGACGGCCATCGAGGCGACGATCTTTGAGAATCTGGTGCCGGAGATCGCAGGTCCCGTCCGGACTTATCTGAACAGCTTCATGCAAAACGCGTCGAAACTTGGCGCGGCGGGCATCATCGGCCTTTCCGTTTCCGCGATTCTGTTGCTGGCGACCATCGAATCGACCTTCAATGCAATCTGGCATGTGGAGAGACAGCGGCATCTGCTGATCCGTTTCCTGATCTTCTGGGCGGTGTTGTCTCTCGGTCCGATCCTGATGGGACTGACCCTTTCCACCACCAGCGATGCATTCGGCTTCTTGCGACAGACCTGGACGGATGCCGGTCTGGATGCGGAATCGCTCAATGTCGGCGGTGAGTTCCGAAATCACGTCATTGCGATCATTCTGCAGAGTGTCGGCTTCACGCTGCTCTTCATGGTCGTGCCGAACCGTTCGGTCGCCTGGCGGGATGCGCTGATAGGCGGTTGTCTCTCCGGCACCGCGTTTGAAATCCTGAAGCTTGGTTTCGGCTGGTATTTGGCGGCGTTTCCGACCTTTCAGACTATCTACGGCGCGATGGCCGTGATCCCGATCTTTCTGGTCTGGGTCTATTTCTCCTGGACCGTGATCCTGCTGGGCGCTGTCTTCGCCGCATCCTTCCCTGACTGGTGGCATTCCCGCGCTCTCGACGCGGCACCGGAGCTCGGCCCGGCCCGTCTGTTCTCCGTTGCCCTGTCGGCTCTTGCGGCCATTCGGGAAAAGGCGGGGCCGGTGGAGCAGTCGGCGCTGGATGACGTGGCCTCCGCCGATGCGGTGGGTCAGGTGCTGGAGCGCTTGCTTGCAGCCGAGTTCGTCGCGCGGATCGAGGATGGCCGCTTTGTCCTGGCGCGCGACCCAACCCGCTTCAGCCTTTACGATCTCTATCGGGGGCTCGGTTGCGCGGTGGATGCGGCGGAGCCGGGCAAGAGCAAGGAGCCGGCCTCCATTGCTGCCGTAGTCGACGCCCTTTCGAAATCAGAGCGCAACGCTTTGTCCCGTCCGGCGGCGGATGTGCTCGACGAACTCACCGGTGAGAGAGGCGGTGTCAGGGAGTTGCCGGAGATACCGGCAGTCGCGGAATAACCGGACGCTGTACCGGATAGCTGAGAGCGATCCGCCCCGGTTTTCAGAGGTTAGCTGAAGCGCATCTTGTGGCGCGGGTTGTAGCCTTTTTCCTCGGCCCATTTCTGCATCAGTTTGATCAGGTCAGGGTCTTCGGTGTCGGGCAGAACCACTTTCAGGGTGACGAGCTGGTCGCCGGCCGGTTTGCCGCCATGCGCAGGGACGCCTTTGCCTTTCAGGCGCAGGGTCGCGCCGGTATTGGATTTCGGCGGGATCTTCAGCGAGACATTGCCATGAACGGTCGGCACGGTGATGGTGCCGCCAAGGACCGCTTCGTAGAGCGTGACCGGCATTTCCACTTTGACATTCCGACCGTCGCGATGGAAATAGTCGTGCGGCTCCACAGTGATCTCGACGAAGGCGTCGCCGGCGGGGCCGCTATTGCTGCCCTTGCGGCCCTGGCCCTTCAGCCGGAGCGTCTTGCCGCTTTCCGTCGCGGGCGGAATCTTCAGGTCGAGGGACTTGCCGTCGGACAGCGTGACGCGCTTCGTGGAACCTGCGGCTGCTTCGGCAAAACTTACCTTGAGCTTGTAATTGACGTCCGGCCCGACCGTGTAGGCGCTGCCGCCCTGGCTTGAACCGCCGCCGGCCTGCCCATGTCGGCGCAGGATGTCGTCGAACATGTCTGCGTCGTCACCATCGAACATGTCGGAAAAGCCGCCGGACTGCTTCTTGCGGGCCGACGTCCAGGCCTTCCAGAAACCGCTTGTCGCCTTCGCCGATGCGCCGCCGGCACCACCCGCGCCCGCGTTCATGCCGCCGCGATCGTACTTGGCGCGCTTTGTCGCATCCGAAAGCAGGTCGTAAGCCGCCGTGACTTCCTTGAACTGCTGCTCGATTTTCGTGTCGCCGGGATTGAGATCGGGATGAAGCTTCTTCGCGAGCGTGCGGTACGCTTTCTTGATCTCGTCCTGCGAGGAGTCGGGTTTTACACCCAATATCTTGTAAGGATCGCTCATGGCCCGGGAGTATATGGAAAAAGCAATTGGACCGGATGCAAAAATCCGCCCGGTCCAATCATTGCAGAGCCGAAGGCCGCTGCCTAGTTCTGGATTTTCCAGCTGCCGTCGGGCTGACGGCAGGCTTTCCCGTAGGCTTCCTCGGTCTGTCCTCCGATATTCACCGTTTGGGAATATTCACGGCAATATTCTCCGGAAGGGGCCTGATAGGTGCTGGTCGGGGTCACGGTGCCAGAGTGACCGCTGTCCGGATTGTGCCAGGTCGATGTCGTGCCGACCGGCTGGGTTTCCAGCGTGTTCTGCGTTGTTCTGGCCATCGCCGCCTTGTCGGCATTGTCGAGCGACTTGCCGATTTCGCTGCCGATGAAGGCGCCAAGCAGGGTGCCGATGGCAACGGCCGCAACCGTACCTTTGCCGCCCCCGATCTGGGAGCCTGCCACCGCACCGCCGACCGCACCGAACAGGCCGCCAGCTGTCTGCTTCGCCCCGAGTTGATCTGTCTGACACGCGCCGAGGGCCAGAGAGGCGACGACGACAATCACGGCTTGAGTTCTCATGGTTCTGTTCCTCACAATTGCGGCCGACGGGATCTATAACGGATGAAGCCACTGAAACCGTCGCGCGGTAAATCCTTTTTGATAGTACCTCGCTCTGGCGATGGCATCCCGCTGTTCCTTGGAGGCATGCTGCGACGTTTCAGCGCTGGACAGGCCATGTTGACGCTCGCTAGTGATAGGTACCCTTCGGTCCTTATTTGGCGATCAATAAGGCAATAAAAAGACCGAAGTTGCGTTTCCTGTGTGATTCGCCACCTTCAGAGTGAGGCTTGAGCATGTTTGAACCCGATACAGACAATCCTTTTGAGCTTTTCGATGGCTGGCTTCAGGCGGCGTCCGAAACGGAACCGAACGACGCCAATGCCATGACCGTCGCGACGGCCGATGCCGATGGCCGCCCGTCTGCGCGGATTTTGCTGCTGAAGGGGTTCGACGAGCAGGGCTTCGTTTTCTACTCCAACATGGAAAGCCAGAAGGGCCGGGAGATCGAGGTCAATCCGTTCGTGGCGCTTTGCTTCCACTGGAAGTCGGTGCGACGGCAGGTCCGCGTAACCGGGCCGGTGGCGCGGGTTACAGACGAAGAAGCGGATGCTTATTTCAATTCCCGGCCGCGTGGCAGCCGGGTCGGTGCCTGGGCCTCGCAGCAATCGCGTCCACTGGCAGACCGCCCGGCCCTGATGGCGGCGGTTGAGAATGCCGACAGCAAGTATCCCGGGGAATCGGTCCCCCGTCCGCCATACTGGTCCGGTTGGCGGCTGACGCCGCTCGTGATCGAATTCTGGCAGGATGGCGAGTTCCGTCTGCATGACCGGTTCCGCTTCAGCCGGGCGAGCGAAAGTGAAGCCTGGACCGTGAACCGGCTTTATCCGTGAGCGGGGAGCAAGGCGCACAGAGGGATTCTGTGCCGAATTCTGGCTGGATGTTTTTTAAAGTTTTGACCTAGGTCAATGTGGAGGCATTCTCGGCTCAGATAAGGTTAACGAAAGAATCATACTTACAACGAGGTGCACCATGTCTCTGAAAACTGTTCTTGCTCCCGTGCTTGGTAATGAAGCTGATGCGGCGGTTCTTAAGGCTGCGTGCGCTCTTGCGACGCTGCATGGGGCACATATTTTTGTTGCTCATATTCACCGTGATCCCCGCGAAGTGCTGGTGCCGCAGATCGGCATGGGCATGAGTGCGTCGATGATCGAAACGATCATTGAGCAGGCGGAGAATGCAGCGAACGAGGCACGCGCCGCATCGCTTGCCGAATTTGACCGCTGGCGCGAGGCGAACAATTTTCCGGTGGTCGAGAAACCGACAGCGACGGACGGGGTTAGTGTTTCTTTCGAGACTCTGGTGGGTGAGCCGGGCAGGGTGGTCGCGCGTCGTGCCCGGATCGTAGACGCGATCTGCGTGGTCGCCCCGTCAGACAACGATGGTAGCGACGCCGCGGTGATCGCCGAGGCAGCCATGCTGGAGAGCGGCAAGGCAACGCTGGTGGTGCCGCACGATGTTGAGATGCCGGCGATCAAAGGGATTGCGATCGGCTGGAATGCGTCCAAGGAAGCGGCAGCAGCCGTCGCACACGCCATGCCGTTGTTGGTGACAGCAGAGACAGTTGCCGTGATGGCTGGAATCGATGAGGATCTGACAGAGGAAGATCTTGCAGCTTTCGTCGACTCCCTGCGCTGGCACGGCGTGAAGGCGACAGCGAAAAGCTTCGATGCATCCTCCGGCAGCATTTCCGGCCGACTTCAGGCCGAAGCACGCGAGGCGGGTGCGCAGTTGCTGGTGCTTGGTGCCTACAGCCACAGCCGGCTCCGCGAGTCGATCTTCGGCGGTGTTACCGACGATATTTTGACCGCAGCACGAATTCCGGTTCTGATGGCGCACTAGGCTTGATGACCGTATCTGATCGAACAAAGGAGATATCCCCGTGAGTGTGCGTACCATTCGCCTTGAGTTGGCGCGGAACCCGGATTTCCCGGAAGGCAGCAGCAACCACGGCTATGAGTTCAAGGCTCCTCTGACCGGGGATGGCAGTCTCGACCTTGATGCCTGGCAGAAAGTGAAACCCGACTGCACCGTGCACCGGTTCTGGCAAGGTGAGCCGGACGAGGAAGGCCATCTGCTTCATACCCGTGGCCGGCGCTGGCTTTTCAGCTATGCGGAAGGCGAAGAGGATGACGAGCCGATCTTCAAGTTCGACCGTCATCATTTCGTCGAGGGAGAATATGTCTCCATTACCGAGCATGACGGCGTGCAGCGAACCTTCCGGATCGTCTCGGTAAAATAAGCTTCAGTGACAAACATATGTGATGCGTGCGGCGGCCTTTCTCGGGCCGCCGTATTTGCTTACACTCCGGCGCCATGAGTACGATCCAGAAAACAATGCTGCTGACCGGCGCCAGCCGGGGCATCGGCCACGCCACCGTCCGTTTCTTCAGCGAACGGAATTGGGAAATCATCACCTGCTCGCGCGATGCGCCGCCGGAAGAGTGCCGGCGCGATCCGAACTGGAGCCACCATATCACCGCCGACCTGACGGACTCGGACAGCCTCGACAATTTCATCGATGAGGCAAACGAGTTGCTCGGGGAAAAACCGCTGCATGCTCTGGTGAACAACGCCGGCTGGTCGCCGAAGACGCCTTTCAAGGAGCGGCTCGGCTGCCTCAACGGCGATATCGACGAATGGCGGCGGGTGTTCGAGCTGAATTTCTTTGCTCCGCTCCGGCTCGCGCGCGGCTTCGCGGCCCCACTTCACCGGGGCAAGGGCGCGATCGTCAATATCACCTCGATCGCGGGGCATTTCATTCATCCCTTCGCCGGCTCCGCCTACAGCACGTCGAAAGCGGCGCTGTCATCGCTGACCCGGGAAATGGCGAATGAGTTCGCCGAGCTCGGTGTGCGTGTCAACGCCGTGGCGCCGGGCGAGATCGAGACGGCGATGCTGTCCCCGGAATACGAGATGCTGATCCCGCGCATTCCCCTGAACCGGATGGGGACCCCGAAAGACGTGGCGTCGACGATCCACTACCTTTGCTCGGAAGATTCCAGCTATGTGACCGGCACGGAAATCTTCGTGACTGGCGGACAGCACATGTTCTGAGCCGGGTTCCGGCTTTCCTGGACCAGGTTTTGGTCGTCAGGCAGAAAGTTTTCCGGTGAAATACTGTGCAAGCGCGGCCAGTTTGTATTTCGGCAGCCCGGTCCATCGGGCGGCAAGAATCCCGTTCGCGACAATGTCGACAACGACTTCGCCGTCGATCTCCAGCGGGCCGTCCGGATCATGGATGTCCCGAACAAGCATGCTTACGCGTGCCTTCTGGCGCTGGATCAGGGAGCCATTGTAGGGCGAGAGGGTGAACCCTGCCGGAGACCAGCATTGCAGCGGATAATCTCGCCGGTCTATGCGGACATAGGAATCACCGCGTGGCCGGAGTACCTGTGCGGCCGCGAATGTATTCGCGGGTTTTGGGGATTCTATGCGCGACCTGAATAAGGTCATCATCGTGCGTCTCCTTTCCTCAGCTTCAGCCGATTCCAGCTCTGGCACTTCAGTGTCGTTAATATATATTAAAAATATCTAAAATTCAAAATAATGATGTTTTCTCTTTAATAATAAACCCTTGGGTGTTTACTTGAACGTCAGGGGTCCGCCAGAAAGACGCGGAAAGGATACTCGCCTGCTCACGCTTACACAGGACGAAGCATCGTCCGCGCGCACGTCAGCACGGTCTACGACTGTCTGAAAGAAACGGTTTTTTAAAGCTCGGCGGCGATACGGTCGCACCAGGCCATGCGATCTTCGACCTGGGAGATTTCCATCTCGATCCAGGCGCGCAGATGGCCTTGCTGCCATTCCTCATGGGTGAGGAGGTCAAACAGGCGGGCGTGTTCACCTTGATAGAGCGCGCGCAGATTATCGATCTGCTCGACCTGTTCGTCTTTTTCGAGAAGATGCAGAAAGCGCAGTTTCAGGGCGACGACCAATTTGTTCAGGTCGTTTGAGCCCGGACGCACGGCCGCGGTCAGATAGTCCTTGAGGGCGGTCCAGCCTGCATCCGTCAAACGGAGCTCGGCATTATCCTCGAAGCCTTCACCGGTAACCGGCGCAATCAACCCTTCGAACTTCAGCAGTTCGATCGAGCTGCCGAGCAGATCGAGGGACGGGCCGACGATACGGGCGGCGAACTGGCGCACTTCACCCGCTATATCCGCATAAGGCCGCGGGCCACCCGACAGTGCGCCGAGCGCCGCCATGCGGATTGCTTCCTTGGGGATCAGTGAATTATCGCGGTACATCCATCGCCTCGCACAGGTTTTTGCGAACCGTTCTTAAAATGGTGCCTTTTGCTGCAGATGTAAAGGGGGACACGAAAAATTAACCCGGACTCATGCCCCGCAGTCGCTCGGAGCGCCGCCGCAGCAATTCCATCGTCGTCAGCAGCAAGACAGAGATGGCGACCAGGATGGTGGCTACTGCGAGGATCGTAGGGCTGATCTGTTCGCGGAGGCCGATGAACATTTGCCAGGGCAGTGTCTTCTGCCCGGCCGACCCGACGAACAACACCACAACCACCTCGTCGAACGAGGTGATGAAGGCAAACAGACCGCCAGATATCACCCCAGGCAGGATGAGGGGCATCTGAACCTTGAAGAAGGTCCGGATCGGGCCGGCTCCCATATTCGCCGCCGCGCGCGTCAGTGAGCGGTCGAACCCGACAAGCGTCGCCGTCACCGTGATAATCACGAACGGAATGCCGAGGGCGGCATGCGCCAGCACTACGCCGATATAGGTCCCCTGCAGGCCGATGCGGCTGTAGAAGAAGAACATACCGGCGGCGGAAATGATCAGGGGGACGATCATCGGCGAGATCAAGATAGCCATAATCGTGCGCCGGAACGGCACATGCTCGGAACTTAGACCGATGGCCGCAAGGGTGCCAAAACTGACCGATAGCAGGGTTGCCGCCGGCGCGATGCTGATGGAATTCCGCAATGCGTGCTGCCAGTTGGAACTGGTCAGAAAATCCTCGTAGTGCTTGAGCGAATAGCCGGCAGGATCAAACCGCAGCATTTCCGGCGTGAAGGTGAAAAAGTCCTGAGCATTGAAGCTAAGCGGCATCACCACCACGATCGGCGTAATCAGGAAAAAGAAGATCAAGCCACAGATTACCCGGAGGCCATAGTGCCAGAGCACCTGACCCGCCGTAAGGTAGGGTGGCAGTTTCATGCGGTACCGGGACTCGGATAGCCAGTATATAAACCAGCCGAAGAACCAACCGAAGCCGGCGCCGACAATGAGACCCGGCAGCCCGCCAAGAAAGCCGCCACCGAGTGCCACGATTAACAGGATCGCCCAGCGGGCGATGCGTTCCTGGGAAACGAAATGAGCCGCTGCATAGGCGGTGGCCCCCAAGAGCACCGCGCCAACGATAAGTCCGATCAGCGGGTTTCCCTGGGCGGTGCCGACAAGCAGCCCCGCGAAGCCGCCGACAGCAGCGCATACCGGAACATAGAAGGTGGGTGAGGAAGGGGAGACCGAAGTGATCTGCGCCATGATTTAGCCTCCCAACTTCACGTTATCGATGCCGACGATCTTATCGTAGGTCCAGTAGAGGGCGAGAACCGCGGCCAATAGAATTGACCCGAGCGCTGCACCCAGGCCCCAGTTCAGCGAACTGGAAATGTGGTAGGCGATCCGGTTAGAGATGAAGGTTCCTGTGGTGCCACCGACAATTTCCGGCGTGATGTAGTAGCCGATGGCCAGAATGAAGACGAGGATCGAGCCGGCGCCGATGCCCGGAATAGATTGCGGGAAATAGACGCGCCAGAACGCCGTCCAATTGTTCGCGCCAAGCGATTTCGCTGCCCTCAGATAGGTAGGCTGTATGGTCTGCATTACCGAGTAGAGCGGCAGGATCATAAAGGGCAGGAGAATATGCGTCATTGCGACGATGGTGCCGAATTGGTTGTTGATCATGATCAACCTGTCGGCATCGTCCAGCAGTCCCAGCCAGACCAGGGTGTCGTTGATCACCCCCTGCTGTTGCAGCATGACCTTCCATGCCGAGGTGCGCACCAGCAGCGATGTCCAGAAGGGCAACAGCACAAGGATCATCAGAAGATTGGAGGTCCGTAGCGGCAGATTCGCGAGGATCCACGCGATTGGATAGCCGAGGAGGATGCAGGAAACGGTAATAACGAGAGACATGAACAGAGTGCGGCCGAACAGCATGCCGTAGATTTGCTGGTTCTCCGGCCGTTCTGCGATGCCGTCCAGTGTCTTCTGCAGGTCGACCGCATTCAGGTAATAGCCGGCCGTGTATTTCGCCGAATAGACCTTGATCGCCTCGATGTTTTTCGGGTTAGCCCAGTCTTTGTCGGCCTTGATCATCGATGCCGTAAAGTCACGAGGAGGAGCCGTGCTGATTGCTGCTACGGCAGCCCTCAGTTCATCTCCGCCGGGGCCCTGATAGCCCGCGACGGCGCTCTGGACATCCGGTTTTCCAAGTTCGACCGCCAGGGCGGCATAGACGGCCTCCCAAGGTGATCTCTTGCCGATTTCCCGGTTCTTGGCGATGGTGGCGAAGACCGCATAAGCGGTGTATTCGCTGGTGGTCAGAGGGAGTATCCGGGCGATCTCCGATCCGGGTGCGAAGCCGATATCTCCCTTCATGGAGTCACTGGTCAGCGCAGTCAGCCTTGCACGCTGCTCGGCGAGAAGGGCGGTATCGGATGCGGAGCTCTCCGCGCCGCGCATCATATCGGTCCAGAACGCGCCGCTCTTCCATGTCTGATCCAGCCCGACCAGCCATTTCTGATAGACCTTGCCAATATCGTCGAGCTTGCGGCCGGAGGTTCGGAACAGCGAGGATATACCCACCTGCTCGTAGTTGAGGCGCGATCCGAGCCTGGTATGCTGCTTCGCTTCAGCTGCGAGGAACAGGTCGAAGTAAAGCGCCTGAAAAACCGGCTCTGGGGGCAATTCATCAGTCTTTGGATCCCAGTCAGAGACCGCAACGACGGTATCCGGCAGGGTATTCGAGACGATCTCATTCTCCACGGAGCGGAAAAGCATATCCGCAATCGGGGCGATGAATGTAACGAGGACGAAAATCAGCAGTGGCGCGATCAGTGCCAGCGCGCGGAGCTTCTGCATACGGAGTGAGCGAGCGAGCCGCTGTTTCAGCGGTGTGCCGTCAGAGGCCAGTATCGGACCCGTTTCCAGTGTCTCTTGCCCGGACATTGTGGTCACTCCATCAATTATTCGCTGTCTTCGCCAAGAGAAAAGCTGGGGCCGCCGAGGCGGCCCCAGCCCATTAAGTCTTATTATTTGGCCAACCAGGCCTGGAACTTGGCGTCGATATCATCCCGATAGTCGGCCCAGAACTCGTAGTTGTAGAGGAACGTGTTCTTGGCGTTGTTCGGGTCTGTCGGCATGTGTGGCGCCATTTCGATCCCAAGATCGGCATGCTTGCCCACCAACGGTGCCGAAGAGGCACGTGCCGGACCGTAAGAGATGTACTTCGCCTGGTCTGCGAGCCGCTGTGTGTCGGTCGCGAACTTCACGAAATCCTTGACGCGGGCAAGCCGATCGGCAGGCAGGCCAGCAGGGATAATCCAGCCGTCCAGATCGAACACCTGGGCGTCCCAGAGCATGGCGACCGGCTGTTTCTGCTCTTCGATCACCGAGAAAAGACGACCGTTGTAGGTGGAGCCCATCACAATCTCGCCGTCGGCCAAGAGTTGCGGGGTATCAGCGCCGGCGGACCACCAGACCGTCTGGTCTTTGATGCTATCGAGCTTCTTCAGCGCCTGTTCCTGTCCGGCTGCTGTGGCGAGGACATCGTAAACCTTGTCCTTCGCTACACCGTCGCAGAGCAACGCCCATTCCATGTTGTTGATCGGCCGCTTCTCAAGAGCCCGCTTGCCCGGGTATGCCTTGAGATCGAAGACTGCGCAGATATCAGTCGGCGGGGTGCTGCCAACGAGGTCCGTGCGATAGCCGAAGGTTGTCGAATAGACGATCTGCGGGATGAAGCAGTCGCTGACCAGCAAGTCTCCGAAATCTTCCGAGGCCGACTTGCCGTCGGGGGCTGCGGCCAGATCGGTGTCCGCATCGATTTCCATTGCCAGACCTTCGTCACAAAGGCGAATGGCATCCGCCGCGACGACGTCCACGAGATCCCAGGTGACATTACCTGCTTCATTCATGGCCCGCAGCTTGGCGACAGCCTCTGCGGAGCTCTCGTCCCAGACCACATTCACGCCAGCATTCTTGGCCATATAGGGTTCTGTATAGGCGCGTTGCTGTGATGACTGGTAGGCCCCACCCCAACTCACGAGCGTCATATCTTTGGCCATATCAGCGGCATGGGCGATGCCAACCGCCATGGTAAGTGCCGATGAGGCCACCAAAACTTTGGCGAATTTCATAGCTGCTCCTGTTCTTTACCCGTTATTTCAAACGAAAGGATCGGCGCCACGGGCCTCGGCCCCACCCTCTGTTATCCTGATAAAGTGCCGGCAATCCGGTGCATCACGCATCGAGCGCCCGGCAGTCCGCCGGAAGCCATCCGATTTCGATCTGTTCACCGGGTTTCAAGCGCACTGCATCAGGCGCATTGCGTGCCTTGACGATGAAATCGTCATTGCCTGCCACGGAAAGGCGGAATCTGAAGATATCGCCCATATAGTAGAATTCCTTGACCGTCGCTTTCAGCGTATGTGCGTCAGGGTGCAACCGGTCCTTGTTGAATTCCACCCGCTCTGGCCGGATCGACACGCGGGTCCGCTCACCAGGCTGGTTGACGTTGACGGGCATGGCGTCGATCTCGCTCCCGTCGTCAAGTGAGACGACACATGTCTCGCCGTTGATCGATTTGACCACACCTTCGAGTGTGTTGTTCTCGCCGATGAACTGGGCAACGAAAGCGTTCTCCGGGCGTTCATAAAGATCTGCCGGTTTCGCCAGTTGCTGGATCTTGCCATCGTTAAAGACCGCGACACGGTCTGACATTGTCAGCGCTTCCGTCTGGTCATGGGTCACATAGACCGTCGTGATACCAAGATCGTGCGCGAGATTGGTGATTTCGAATTGCATGTGTTCGCGCAGCTGTTTGTCGAGCGCGCCAAGCGGTTCGTCCATCAGCACCAGCTTCGGCTCGAAGACCAAGGCTCTTGCAAGGGCAATACGTTGCTGCTGTCCGCCGGACAGCTGAGCCGGGCGCCGTCCCCCAAAGTCGGACATTTTCACCATGTCCAATGCGCGGGCGACCTTCGCCTCCCGATCCGGCTTGCTCATCTTGCGAACTTCCAAGGGGAAGCTGAGGTTCTCGGCGACTGTCATATGCGGGAACAGCGCGTAATTCTGGAAAACCATACCGATCCCGCGCTTGTGCGGCGCGATCCGGTTGATCGGCTTACTGTCGAGCAGGATCTCACCGTGGGTCGCAGTCTCGAAGCCTGCCAGCATCATCAGGCAGGTTGTCTTGCCAGAGCCGGACGGGCCCAGCATGGTCAGGAACTCGCCATCCGCGATATCAAGGTTGAGATTTTTAACGACGAGAATTTCGCCGTCATAGGTCTTTTGAACGTTCTTAAACTGAACGAACGGCTGGTTGCCGTTTGCCATTGATTTTGCGCCCCTGTTCTGCCCTTGCGGTCGCGTGTTCCTCTCGCATACCGGCTTAATGTCGTGTTTGTCACGATCTGGTCCAAGCCTAACCACGCTCGTTCCCAAATGTCAAAGTGCTCGCGTCAATATGGACGCAATCCGCCAAATTATGGGGAATCCCAACGTTCCGAATCCGACATCATCCGGTCGCTTTTCGTGAATTGCATGCGAAGAAATGGTGCCATCTCTGTTTCGGTAAAGAAATTCAACCGGCTGGCCGGTTTACAGGGGAATGGGCAAATGAAGACTCAGGCACGGGCAGTGGTGATCGGTGGCGGTGTGGTCGGGGTCAGCACCCTCTATCATCTGGCCAAGAAAGGCTGGAGCGACGTCATTCTGCTTGAGCGCACCGAACTTACGGCAGGCTCGACCTGGCACGCGGCCGGTCTGCTGCCACTGTTCAACATGAGCTACAGCGTTGGCCAGCTGCATCAGTACTCGGTTGAGCTTTACAAGAAACTCGAGGAAGAAACCGGCCAGGCCGTCAGCTTCCACCAGACCGGTAACCTCCGCCTCGCCACCAACCGTGAGCGCATGGACGAATACCGGAATTATCAGTGTACGGCCGAGACCATCGGCGTCGAGGCGCATCTGGTCGGTGTTGACGAGATCAAGAAGCTCTGGCCGCTGGCGATGACAGATGATCTCGTTGGCGCTCTCTGGCATCCGTCCGACGGCCATATCGCGCCGGTGGATCTGACCATGGCGCTGGCCAAGGGCGCGCGAATGCACGGCGCGGAGATCTATCAGCAGACCCAGGTCACCGGCATCGAGCGCGAGAACAGTGAGTGGATCGTCAAGACCGACAAGGGCGATATCCGCTGCGAGCATGTGATTTGCGCGACCGGCAACTATGCCCGCACCACTGCCAAGATGGTTGGACTGGAAATCCCGGCCATCCCGGTCGAGCACCAATATATCGTCACCGACGTGGATCCGACCCTGAAGGAATATCGCGAGGCCGGAAACCACGAGCTGCCGGTGCTGCGCGAGTCCGACTCCCAGTATTATTTCCGTGAAGAACGGAACGGCTGGATCCTCGGGCCGTACGAGCGCCACGCGCCGGCCTGCTTCGTCGACGGTGTGCCGTCCACCTTCGAGAAAGACCTGTTCCCGGGCGAGCTTGAGCGCCTGATGCCGCATGTCGAGGCTTGCATGGCCCGCGTGCCCTCTTTCGAGAATGCCGGCATCAAGGATATCGTGAACGGCCCGATTTCCTACACACCGGACGGAAACCCGATGGTTGGTCCGGCTTTCGGTCTGGAAAATTTCTGGATCTCGGAAGGCCACAGCTTCGGCGTAACCGCCGCCGGCGGTGCCGGCTGGCAGCTTGCCAACTGGATCGTGGACGGGGAGCCGTCTGTCGACATGATCGGCGTCGACCCGCGCCGCTTCGGTGTCGTCTCCAAGAACTTCGCCAAGATCAAGAACGAGGAAGCCTACGAGCACGTCTTCTTCAACCACTTCCCGATGGAAGAGCGCGAAGCAGGCCGTCCGGCCAAGACCACGCCGGCCTATCCGCGTCTGGACGATGCAGGTGCCGTCTGGGGCGCGCGCTTCGGCTGGGAGCGGCCGAACTGGTTCGCGCCGAAGGGTGTCGAACGCAAGGATATCTATTCCTACCGCCGGTCCAACTGGTTCAGCCACGTCGGAAACGAAGTCCGCACCATGCGCGAGCGTGTCGGGCTGCTGGAGCTATCCTCTTTCGGCAAATACGAGGTTGAGGGACCAGGCGCCCGGGAATGGCTGGACCGGATGGTCGCGAACGCGATCCCGAAAGGCGTTGGCCGGATCAATCTCTGTCATGCGCTGAACCCGTCGGGTTCGGTCCGGTCCGAATTCACCATTACCCGGATGCCGGACGGTTTTTACGGCGAGCGTTTCTTCGTTATCGGCCCTGGCGCCGGTCACGATTACGATCTCGACTTCCTGCAGAAGCGCCTGCCGCGCGACGGCTCCGTCTTCCTGAAGGACATTACGACCCAGTACGGTGTCTTCGTTCTGGCCGGCCCGGACTCCCGCAAGGTGCTGCAGAAGCTGGCGGACGCGGATGTCTCCAACGAGGCTTTCCCGTGGCTCACCATGCAGGACATCCCGGTCGGCTATTGCCCGAGCGTGCGTGCCTTGCGCGTGAACTTCGTCGGCTCTCTCGGTTGGGAGCTGCATCATCCGATCGAGTATCAATTGCATCTGTTCGATGCGCTGATGGAAGCCGGTAAGGAGTTCGATATCGGCCTCGTCGGCATGCGGGCGATGGACTCGATGCGACTGGAGAAGACCTACCGTCTCTGGGGCACCGACCTGAACGCGGAGAACTCCCTGCTCGAAGCCGGCCTGAAACGCTTTGTGCGTCTGAACAAGGGCGAGTTCACCGGCCGCGACGCACTGGTCCGGCAGCAGGAAGAGGGTATTCCGAACACCTATTGCACCATCGAGATCGATGCGGACGATGCAGATCCGTTCGGCAACGAGCCGGTGTTCATGGACGGTGAGGTTGTCGGCCGCGGCACCGCTGGCGGCTATGGCCACTATGTCGGCAAATCGCTGATGCTCGGCTACATCCGAACCGACAAGGCGGTGATCGGTGCCGAATGCCAGGTCCGCGTTCTGGACCAGCTTCGCCCGGCCCGGATCGTCGCCGAAAGCCCGTACGATCCGGACAATGAAGCCCTGAAGGCCTGATAGAGATGTGATCGCAGCCGGGTATTTAACAATGCCCGGTTGCGCTTTACCCCTTTCCTTCCGCCTGTTGCCTGCTAGATTTCCTCTCTGATGATCCGGAATGCCGCAAAGCGGCGAGAGAAAAAATAATTTCGGACATCGCAGGGACGCATGTGCATCAGAGACGGGAGACTATCCTTATGAGTATCCGCACGATCGCGATTGCCGCGATGATGTCGACGACGATGTTAGTCGGCGCCGCCCACGCAGAGAAAGTGCTGCGCTGGACCAGCCAGGGCGACGCCCTGACGCTTGACCCGATGGGCCAGAACGAAGGTCCGACCAACAGCATGAACGGTCAGATCTACGAGCCGCTTGTCACGCGCGACCGGGACATGGTTCTGGAGCCCGGGCTTGCAGAGAGCTGGAAGCCGCTGGGAGCGACCGGCTGGGAGTTCAAGCTGCGCAAGGGTGTGAAATTCCACGACGGCGCGGACTTCACCGCCGAAGACGTTGCCTTCAGTGTCACGCGGGCACAGGCGAAGAGCTCCGACTTCAAGGAGCAGGTCAAGTCGATCACGGAAGTGAAGATCATCGACGACCATACGGTTCAGTTTCTGACCGATGGGCCGAATCCAATCCTGCCGAACGAAATCACCAACCTTTACATGATGGACAAAGGCTGGGCTGAGAAGAACAACGTTCTGGAGCCGCAGGACTTCGCCGCTGGCGAGGAAACCTTCGCGGTCCGCAATGCCAATGGCACCGGTCCTTTCGTCGTCGATCAGCGCCTGCCGGATGAGTTGACGGTTCTGGTGAAGAACTCGAACTGGTGGGGCGCTGCGAATGCCGAGCACAATATCGACAAGATCGAGTACCGCCCGATCAAGAACGCTGCAACCCGCGTAGCGGCGCTGCTTTCCGGTGAGGTCGATTTCGTGCTCGATCCGCCGCTGCAGGATCTGAAACGTATCGATTCCACCGCCGAGCTGAAGACGGTGACGGTGAACCAGATCAGGACCATTTTCTTCGGTATGGATCAGGGTGTCGCCGAACTGCGCAACTCGGACGTCAAGGGCAAGAACCCGTTCCAGGACAAGCGTGTGCGCCAGGCCTTCTACCAGGCACTCGACGTTGCGGCGATCCAGCGTGTGGTCATGGAGGGGCTTTCCTTCCCGGCTGGTATCATCACGTCCCCGGGCGTGCATGGTTTCACCAAGGAACTCGATGCACGGCGGCCGTTTGATCCGGCAGCGGCCAAGGGCCTCCTCGCTGACGCTGGCTATCCGAACGGTTTCACCATCCAGCTCGACTGCCCGAACAACCGCTATAACAACGACGAAAAGATCTGTCAGGCGGCGGTGGCCATGCTGGCCAAGATCGGCGTGACGGTGAAGCTCGACGCCATTCCGAAGAGCCAGCATTTCCCGAAAATCAAAAACCGGGTCAGCGACTTCTATATGCTGGGCTGGGGCGTTCCGACGCTCGATTCCCATTATGTTTTCAGCTACTTGCTGCACAGCAAAGGCAGCTGGAACGGTACCGGCTTCGCCAATGCAAGGGTTGACGAGCTGACGGATACCTTTGCCGTCGAGACCGACCTCGCCAAACGCGACAAGATGATCGCCGAGGCATGGAGCATCGTGAAGGACGAAATCGTCTACCTGCCAATTCATCACCAGGTCATCGGCTGGGGCATGTCGACGAAGCTCGATCTTCCGATCACTCCGAACGACTCGCCGCAGTTCCGCTGGGCGAAACTGCAGTAACAGCTTGCCGGGTTTCGAGGGCGGCGGTATATCCGCCGCCCTTAACCTTCCGGGCACCTAAAAACAGTTTCAGGCGAGCCTCACACGTATGATCACTTATATCGCGCGCCGCATGCTGCAGGCCCTTGTGGTCATGGCTGCGGTGTCCTTCATTTCCTTTTCGCTCTTCAATTATGTTGGCGATCCGGTCGACAACATGGTTGGCCAGGAAGCAACGCTTGAGGACCGGCAGCGGATCCGCGAGGTGCTTGGCCTCGAGGACCCGTTCTTCGTCCAGTATGCCCGCTTCATGCAAAACGCCTTGCAGGGCGAGTTCGGTCTTTCCTACCGGACCAAGCGGTCCGTGACGGAGATGATCGCCGAACGGATCCCGGCGACGCTGGAGCTGGTCTTTGTCTCTGCATTGATCGCGCTCGGTCTGGGTATCCCGCTCGGCGTGTTCACGGGGATCAACCGGACCAGCTGGATCAGCAAGGCGGTGCTGACTGTCTCCCTTGTCGGGGTCAGTTTGCCGACCTTCATTATCGGCATCAGCCTGATCTATATCTTCGCCGTGAACATGGGCGTTCTGCCATCTTCCGGCCGGGCCGGTACCGTCGCGCTCGGTGGCTGGAAGACAAGTCTGCTGACTGTGGATGGCTGGCGCAGCATCCTTCTGCCGGCACTCACTCTCAGTCTTTTCCAGGTGACCATGATCCTCCGGCTGGTACGGGCTGAAATGCTTGAGATCATGCGCACCGATTTCATAAAGTTCGCCCGTGCGCGCGGCCTGCCGGAAAACCGGATCAATTATAACCACGCGCTGAAGAACACGCTGGTGCCCGTCATCACGATCATCGGCCTCAATATCGGCGGCCTGATCGCGTTCTCCCTCATTACCGAAACTGTGTTCCAGTGGCCGGGTACCGGGTTGATGTTCATCCAGGCGGTAGACTTCGTCGATGTGCCGATCATGGCCGCCTATCTCTGTTTCGTGGCGCTGATCTTCGTCACCATCAATCTTGTGGTCGATATCCTCTATTTCGTCATCGATCCGCGTCTGCGCGCCGAGGGAGGGCACTAACCCATGGCGATTCAACAGGATGAAAAGAAACCGGGACTCTGGGCGCGTCTGAACGACAACGATATCGCCTATTCCTTTTTCCATTCCCCGATCGCCATGGCGGCGGCCTTTGTCACGGCATTGATCGTGCTGTCGTCCTTCGGTGCGCCGCTCACTGCACCATTCGATCCTTTCGATCCGGCGCAGATCTCGCTTTGGGACGGCAAGAAGCCGCCCGCCTGGGAAGTTGGAGGCGATCCCGCCTACTTGCTCGGCACGGACAATCAGGGCCGGGATATGCTTTCGACCATCCTTTATGGTGGCCGGATTTCCTTGCTGGTCGGGTTTGCCTCGGTGTTTCTCGGCATGTTTCTTGGTGTCGCGCTTGGCGTGATCAGTGGCTATGTCGGCGGATGGTTCGAGACCCTTATCATGCGGCTTGCCGATATCCAGCTGACCATTCCGGGGATCCTGACTGCAATCCTCATAAACGGCATTCTACGGTCCGTGTTGCCGCCGGAGCTGCGTGACGAAATGGCGATCTATGTCGTCATCCTCGCCATCGGCCTCAGTGACTGGCCGCAGTTCGCCCGGGTTGCCCGAGGGGCGACGCTGGTCGAGGCCAGGAAGGAATATATCCAGGCAGCCCGGGTCATCGGTTTGCGCCCCGCGCTCGTCATGGCACGCCACATCGTGCCGAACGTGATGCGCCCGGTGCTGGTGCTGGCGACCATCGGCCTCGCGCTCGCGATCATCTCCGAGGCGACGCTGAGTTTCCTCGGGCAGGGGGTGCCGCCGACGACGCCTTCGCTCGGAACGCTGATCCGGGTCGGAAACGAGTACCTGTTCTCCGGCCTCTGGTGGATCACCTTCTTCCCGGCCATCGCGCTGGTCGTGCTTGTCCTCGCCGTCAATCTGCTCGGCGACTGGCTGCGCGATACGCTCAACCCGAAACTCCGGTGATCGCCAGATGAGCCTGCTCGAATTCAAGAATATGACCGTGGAGTTTCCGACCCGGCGGGGCGTTTTCACCGCTGTTCGGGACGTGAGTCTTTCGGTCGACCCGGGCGAGATCCTCGGCGTGGTCGGGGAATCCGGCGCTGGTAAATCGACCATCGGAAACGCGGTCATCGGCCTGCTGGAGCCGCCGGGTCGCCTCGCCGGCGGCGAGATCTATCTCAAGGGCAGCCGGATCGACAATCTGGACGAGGACGCGTTGCGTGCGATCCGCGGCAAGCGGATCGGCATGATCTTTCAGGATCCGCTGACCTCTCTCGACCCGCTGCAGACCGTCGAGCAGCAGCTGGTGGAAACGATCCAGCTGCATCTGAAACAGAGCGACGAGGAAGCGCGGGCGAGCGCCGTGAGCTTGCTCGACCGTGTCGGCATCCCTGATCCCGAGCTCCGGATCAAGCAGTATCCGCATCAGTTTTCAGGTGGCATGCGCCAGCGTGTGGTGATCGCGCTCGCTCTTTGTGCGGACCCGGAAGTGATCATCGCGGACGAGCCGACAACCGCGCTCGACGTCTCCATCCAGGCGCAGATCCTTGAGCTGATGCGCGAGTTGTGCCGGGAACGGTCCGTGGGCATGATTCTGATCACTCACGATATGGGGGTGATCGCCGATGTGACCGACCGGGTTGCGGTCATGTATCGCTCCCGTCTTGTCGAGGAAGGCCCGACGGAAAAAATCCTTGGAGATCCCGACCACGATTATACCAAGAGCCTGATCAGCGCCGTGCCGCGGCCCGATGTGCGTCTCGCCCGGTTCCCGGTGGTCGAATATATTGAGAGCGCCGGTGACCGGCGGGACAGTATCAATGTCGCTACACACTGGCTCGGCGCCGGGCAGACGGAGTCGGGCGGCGAGACAATGCTCCGTGTGGAGGACCTGCACGTTCGCTTCCTCACCAAGTTCTCTTTTCTCAAGAAGAACCGGATCTATCTCGATGCGGTCGACAGGGTTTCCTTCGATATCCGTCAGGGTGAAGTGTTCGGTCTTGTCGGCGAGAGTGGCAGCGGGAAGTCGACCATCGCCCGTGCCATCGCCGGACTCTACAAGCCGGCAGGCGGTCATATCCACTTTGCCGGTGCCGATCTCACCGAGGTCAGGACAGAGTCGGAGATGGATCGCTACCGGCGGCAAATGCAGATGATTTTCCAGGACCCTTTCTCGTCGCTGAACCCGCGCATGAAGGTGCTGGATATCGTCGCCGAGCCGATCCGTTTCCATGGCCTCGCCTCGGGCGGTGCGGAAACTCGGCAGATCGTCATGGACCTGCTGGAGCATGTCGGTCTCGGGGCCGAGGCGGCGCGGAAATATCCGCATGAATTTTCCGGCGGTCAGCGTCAGCGTATTTCCATTGCCCGTGCCCTTGCCACCCGTCCGCGCTTCCTGATCTGCGACGAGCCGACTTCCGCGCTCGACGTCTCGATCCAGGCCCAGATCCTCAACCTGCTGAAGGATTTGCAGGAAGAACTCGGGCTCACCATGCTTTTCATCAGTCACGACTTGCCGGTGATCCGGCAGATGTGCGACCGGGTGGGCGTGATGCGGCATGGCAAACTCCTGGAAGTGGCCGAGACCGAAACCCTGTTCGAGAAGCCGCAGCATGAATACTCGCAGCATCTGCTCGACCTGATGCCGAGGCTGGAAGTGCTGTCGCACGAGTTGATCGCCGGGCTGGAGATGGCCGACTAAAGCCTGCGGGCATCGGTGCTGGGGCGACTGCCGCTTGACAGAGAAGCAGCGCGGACGCACCTGTGCATGAGATCATTTTGAAAGTCGGGACCGGTCATGGCCGAATATATCGAGCTCAAGAACAGGGGCGTGTTGTCGGTCAGCGGGCCGGATGCGCGGAAGTTCCTGCAGGGGCTGATTTCCAACGACGTCGAGAAGGTTTCGCCGGAGCGGGCGATCCATGCGGCTTTCCTGACCGCCCAGGGTAAATACCTCTTCGATTTCATGATCGCGGAGGTTGGCGGCACGCTGCTGCTGGACTGCGAGGCCGACCGGCTGGCTGATTTCCAGAAGCGGCTGAAGCTCTACAAGCTGCGCTCCGACGTAACCCTTGAGGACGTCAGCGCGCGCTTCACGGTGCTTGCCATCACTGGGGACGACGCCTTCGGAGCGCTTGGGATCGACGCCGAAGCTGGAGCGGCGAAAGCTGTTGAGGGCGGCGCTGTGTTCGCCGATCCGCGCCATGCCGGGCTGGGCGCCCGTGCAATCGTCGGGACGGACACGCTGGCTGCTTTCCTCACTGCGTCCAGTCTCACTGAAGGCACGCTTGATGCGTACGATTTTGCCCGCATCAAGCTCGGCGTGCCGGACGGCAGTCGGGACATGCAGCTTGAGAAAACTATTCTTCTGGAAGCCGGGTTCGACGAACTGAACGGCGTTGATTGGAAGAAGGGCTGCTATATGGGCCAGGAACTGACGGCCCGGACCAAATATCGCGGGCTGGTGAAGCGGCGGCTGATGCCGGTCCGTATCCTCGACGGCGAGATGCCCGCACCGGGCACGCCCGTGATGCGCGACGACCGCGAGGTCGGCGAGATCCGTTCCGGCGCGGGCACTATGGCGCTGGCCATGCTGCGGGTGAATGTGCTCGAGGATCTGGAGCATGCCGTGCTCAGCGCTGGCGGCAGTACGGTTCTCCCCGTGAAGCCGGACTGGGCAACCTTCTGACCCGGGACCACTAGCCGCAATTCGCGGCGGCGCGGCACCATTACTGTGCCGGCTGTTCGCTTGTGCGAGATGACCGGCGCGCATAGCGTATTTCAGTGTCCAAACTCGCTGTTTTCAAACTTTATGTCGCCCGCCTGCCGGCTCCGGTTCGTGGCGTCCTCCTCATGGCCCTTGCCGCGGCCATGTTCGTTTGCATGCACGCGATCATCAGGGATCTTGGCAAGAACGCGGAGTTGCATCCGTTCGAGATTGCCTTCTTCCGCTCCTTCCTTGGGCTCTTCGTTCTCGCTCCGCTGCTGATTCGACAGCGCTTCCGGCCGCTCCACACCAACAATATGAAACTGCTGTTTCTGCGCGGCGCGGTGAATGCGGCGGCGATGCTGATGTTCTTCTACGGCCTGTCGATCACACCGCTGGCCGAGGCGACGGCGCTGGGTTTCACCGCACCGCTCTTTGCCACCCTGCTGGCGATGTTGTTCCTCGGCGAAGTCGTGCGAATCCGGCGCTGGATCGCCATTTTGATCGGCTTTGCCGGAACGCTGGTGATCATACAGCCCGGCGTGACCGAGGTGGGTCTCGGCCCGATCCTGATCCTTTCGGCGACAATCGTCTGGTCTTTTGCGCTGATCATCATCAAGTTCCTCACCCGCACCGAATCCAGCGTCACTATTACCGTTTATGCCTCTATCTTTCTGTCTCCCTTCACACTCGTCGCCGCCAGTTTCTTCTGGCGCTGGCCGACGGTGGAGGAGGCGGGCTGGCTCTGTCTGATCGCCGTTCTCGGCACCATTGCCCAGGTCGCGATGAACCAGTCCCTGAAGCTTGCCGATGCCTCGGTCGTCCTGCCGGTGGATTTCAGCAAACTTATCTGGGCGGCGTTCATTGGCTTTTTCATTTTTGACGAATTGCCGGACCTCTATACCTGGATCGGCGGGGCGATGATCTTCGTCAGCACCACCTATATCGCGGTGCGCGAGTCGCGCCTGAAAAAGCAGGCGGTGCCATCCAGCGACAAGTCGTCCGGTTGACCCACGACGCCATCCCGCGCATAAGCTGCCCCGAATTCCGCAATTCATCCACAGGAACGGGTCCCGAAAGATGGCAGCTGATCTCGTCCGCGTTTCCCGCGCTCTTATCTCTGTTTCCGATAAAACCGGCCTGGTAGAGCTCGGCAAGGCGCTCGCGGCGCATGGCGTCGAGATCCTCTCGACCGGCGGTACCGCCAAGGCGCTGGCCGAGGCGGGTGTGCCCGTGAAAGAGGTCGCGGACCATACCGGCTTCCCGGAAATCATGGACGGAAGGGTGAAGACCCTGCACCCGTCAATTCATGGCGGCCTTCTGGCCCTGCGCGACAATGACGAGCATGTCGCCGCGATGGAAAAGCACGAAATCGCGCCAATCGACCTGTTGGTGGTGAATCTCTACCCGTTCGAAAGCACGCTGGCCTCCGGCGCCGGCTATGACGATTGCGTCGAGAATATTGATATCGGCGGCCCGGCCATGATCCGTGCGGCCTCCAAGAACCACGGCCATGTCGCCACCGTGGTCGATCCGGAAGATTACGCCGATCTGATCGCTGAGCTGGACACGAACAAGGGCGCGACGAGCTACGCGCTCCGCCGCAAGCTGGCGTCGGTCGCCTATGCCCGTACGGCCGCTTATGACAGCGCCATTTCCACCTGGCTGGCGGCCGAGATCGGCGACACCTATCCGCGCCGTATCACCTTCTCCGGCGCCGCCCCGAAGATCATGCGCTATGGCGAGAACCCGCATCAGTCCGCCGCTTATTACAGCAGCGGCGATCCGCGTCCGGGCGTCGGCAATGCCGAGCAGATCCAGGGCAAGGAGCTGAGCTTCAACAACCTGAACGATACGGACGCCGCCTTCGAGCTGGTGGCCGAGTTCGACGCCCAGCCCGCCATCGCCATCATCAAGCACGCCAATCCGTGCGGTGTTGCCGTCGGTGACGATCTGGTCTCCGCCTATCAGCGCGCCTTCGCCTGCGACACGGTCAGCGCCTTTGGCGGCATCATCGCCGCCAACCGGACGCTCGATGGCGCCACGGCGGAAGAGATCTCGAAGATCTTCACAGAGGTGATCATCGCGCCGGACGCGGACGAAGACGCCCGCAAGGTGCTGGCGGCGAAGAAGAACCTGCGCCTGCTGCTGACCCACGGCATGCCGGACCCGAGCGTTGCTGCACGCACCGTGCGCAATGTCGCCGGTGGTTATCTGGTGCAGGACAAGGATAATGGCCGGGTGACGGCTGCCGACCTCAAAGTCGTCACCAAACGCCAGCCCACCGAGCAGGAACTGGCCGACATGCTGATGGCCTTCCGGGTCTGCAAGCATGTGAAGTCGAACGCGATCATTTACGTGAAGAACGGCGCCACGGTCGGCATCGGCGCCGGCCAGATGAGCCGGGTCGACAGCGCCCGCATCGCCGCCTCCAAGGCGCGCGACATGGCAGAAGCCGCCGGTGCGGCAGAGCCGGGCACCATCGGCTCCGTCGTCGCCTCCGATGCCTTCTTCCCCTTCGCCGACGGGTTGCTGTCAGCGGCAGAGGCCGGTGCCACGGCGGTGATCCAGCCGGGTGGCTCCATGCGGGACGACGAAGTGATCGCGGCGGCGGACGAGAAGGGGCTGGCGATGGTCATGACCGGGATGCGTCACTTCCGGCACTGAGATCGGGATCATGAAACCGGAGGCCCCTTCCGAACCCAGCCTGACGGAAGGCGAAGATGCAAATAGTGCGGAGCTGGAGCGTCTCCGGCAGGAGTTCGCAGGGTGGGAGCGTAAACGGCAGCGGTACGGTACGATTGCTGCCGCCCTGTTCTACACTTTCATCGGCTGCATCATCCTCCCTCTGCTCGGAGGGTTCGCGGGGATTTTATCCGGCGGAATCGCAGTCTTCTTCATGGCGTTGGCGGGCTGTTGTTTTCTCGGTATCAAGCTCCTTATCCATATCCTTCCGAAAGACCCGTTCCGGCGAGTCAAGAAGTACATCCTCAAGCACCTCGGTTATAGATACAGCAAGGATGCTCAACGGTTTCCGTTTCGACAATTCGAGCGCCTCTACCTCTTGTCGGAGCATCTGAGATACAAAGCCTCGGATATTGTTGAAGGTGACTTTGCCGGTGTGAAAGCCATGGCTTGCAAGGCGAAGAATTTCCAGGAGTCCAGAAAAGGCGACCGGCTTGAAGTGCGCGGCAATCAGGCGAACTTGCTTAACGTCCTGCATGCAGCATCCCGGTCGTCCGGGAAGTTCGAAGGGGGACTGATCGTCGCCGAGTTCCCCAAGCCGTTCCAGGGTCAGACAGCGGTGCTGCCGAAGGATCTTCAGCCGCATTCACTGCTCTCGGGACTCTTTCAGGGAGTAGGCGAACGGGTGGAGCTTGAGTCCGAAGACTTCAACGATTCATTCCTGGCCTACTCGACGGATCAGGTTGAAGCCCGCTATCTGCTGACACCATCGATGATCGATAGGATTTTGCGCCTGAGATCGATATTCCGAGCCGAGGTCGGCATCGGTTTCTCGGGCGGCAAGATTCATATCGCCATGAACGACGGACGGGAATGGTTCGTGGATCCGGGTATGGGGCGGGAGGTGACCGACCCGGCTTATTTGGATGATATCAGGGAGGATCTGGAATATGTCGGCGCGATCCTGCGGGAGCTGAACCTCGGGGCGTCCAGCCGGGTTTAAGGACAGCCTAAAGTTGGGCCAGAGGCATTCCGTGGCTGCACATTCCGGATAATAGCTCATAGACTGATACGTCGGCGGCATGCTTCTCCCCGCAGGAGTGTGCCGCAGTTTTTTGACCCTTTGGGGGAGGTCTTTCGATGGATCCAATGATCGTCTACGGCGTGCCGGCCATCATCTTTATCGGTCTCTATTTCTGGTATGCCTCGATCATCTCGCGCAAGAACAAGGCGCTTGAGGCTCTGTCCTCTGTCGACGTGCAGCTGCAGAAGCGGTTCGACCTCGTTCCCAACATTCTGAAGCTGGCGCAGCGTTTCATGGATCATGAGAAGGAGCTGCTGACACGCGTCGTCGAGCTTCGCGCCAAGGTACAGCAACCCTACAGTCCGACCGATCCAACGGAACTTGCCGCCCATCTTGAAGCCTCGCAGGCACTGGAGACCGGCCTTGGCCGCCTCTTCGCGCTGGCGGAGAATTATCCGGACCTGAAATCCGATGCGACGATCATACGGGCGCAGGAAACCTATGAAGAGGTCGAAGGGCATATCTCTGCCGCGCGGCGATATTACAACGCAGCCGTGAGCGATCTGAACAATGCGGTCGAGATCTTTCCCGGCAGCGTGATCGCGGGTTTTGCCAGGGTGAAGACGATGCCCTTCTACGAGATCGATAATCCGGAATGGCGCAAGCCGGTGGATGTTGATTCGGTGATGCGCTCGTGAGCGGTTCGGTTCCTGGTTTCGGTTCAGGGTCATTTGTGGCTCCATCCGATGAAGAAGATCGCGACGCCTTCAATGCGAAATGGAACCGCATCCGCCCCGAAATTGAAAAATGGCAGACGGACCGCCGCAAGCGGCGGAGAATCGTCCAAATTCTCCTTGTGCTGTTCGGTTGTCTCGTTCTGTCGAAGTTTCTTTTCTCGTCCATCGTGGAGAATGATCCGGTTCCTGCAGGGACAACGGGAACCGTAAAGACCTGCATCAATGGCAAATGCACAGAAAGGCCAATGCAGCCAGGCGAGGGAGCGTTCACGGTTTTCGTCATTCTGGGGGGCTTTGCCTGTTTCGGGGCGATGTTCTTGGTGGCGAGAGGGATGTCCGACTATGGACCCTGGCGGGCCAAGGCCTGCGTGTTCGAGCATCTCGGATATTTCTATGATCGGAGAGCGCAGAAGTTCCCGTTTCAGCGATTTGAACAGCTCTATCTCGTGCCCTCACGGGCGGATTTCCGGATCGCGGATCATATTGAAGGCGTGATCGACGGAGTGGGGACGGAGATTTGCAAGGCGGAGAAGATCGAAAAGAAGCGCCGCAAGAGGTCGTCTTTCCGAGTCGGCGGATTCGACCTAACCGGCGCTCTCCGCAGGTCTCGTGCGTCTGACAGGTTCGTGGGTGGTTTGATCGTTGCCGATTGCCCCAAGCCGTTCCATGGGCGGACTGTTGTCCTGCCGAACGATCTCCATCCCCGCAATCTGTTCTCCGGTGCCTTCCAGAATATCGGCGAGAGGGTTGAGCTTGAGTCGGACGATTTCAACAGCGCTTTCATTGTCTATTCAACCGATCAGGTGGAAGCCCGCTACCTGTTGACACCGACGATGATGGAACGGCTGCTGCGGCTTCGGAAGCCGACCGTGCGGGAGTTGAGCCTTGGTTTCGATGAGGGGAAGGTCTGGATTGCCTTCAATGACCGGCGGGACTGGTTCCCGGACCCGGGCGTAAACGGCGATGCCGCCGATCCGGCCTATCTCGACGAGATGAAAAAAGAGCTCGACTATATCGCGGTCATTTTCCGCGAGCTGGATCTGGCGACGACGAGTAAAACCTGAAAGCGCCGCTCTTGGCCTTCTACTGATGCCGCAGCGCGTGCTTGGCGATCTTCGCCATCACCGACGGCAGTCCCGCCTCGCCGATCTTCTCCACCGGATGCCAGAAACTGTCCGGCGGGCGCGTCCCTGTGGCCCGGCTCCGATAGACAATCAGCTCCAGATGGAAATGCGTGAAGGTGTGGCGGACCATGCCCGGCAGTTCCGTCCATTGCGCCTTGATCGGGGCTTCGGCGAGGGATTGGTGCAGCGGGTGTTCCGCCTCGCGCCATTCGCTTGACGGGATTTCCACCATGCCGCCGAGCAGGCCCTTTTGCGGCCGTCTTCGGAGCAGGATGTCTCCACGGCCGTTGACGATCCAGAAGGCGACGCCCTTGCGGGTTGGCCTCTGCGGTTTCTTTTTCTTTCTCGGCAGTTCCTCGGCGATCCCGGCGATGCGGGCTTCGCAGGGGGCGCTCCACGGGCAGGTCAGGCATTTCGGTTTGCGCGGGGTACAGATGGTGGCACCGAGATCCATTACTGCCTGGGCGTAGTCGCCGGGCCTTTGCTGTGGAGTGAGCGCGGCGGAGAGGCGTTTCAGTTCCGGTTTGGCATCGGGCAGCGGTGTCTCTACCGCATGCATCCGGGCCATCACCCGCTCGAAATTGCCGTCCACGGGCGTTGCCGGGATGCCGAAGGCGATGGCGGCGACGGCGGCGGCGGTGTAGGTGCCGATTCCCGGCAGCTCCAGCAGGGCGTCTTCGGTGTCGGGGAAACGGCCGCCATGAAGATCGCGGACAACGCCGGCGCATTTATGCAGGTTGCGGGCGCGAGCGTAGTAGCCGAGCCCGGCCCATTCCGCGAGCACGTCTTCCTGCGGCGCATCGGCCAGCGCGATGACGCTTGGCCAGCGCTCCAGAAAGCGCGTGAAATAAGGCCCGACGACGACCACGGTGGTCTGCTGCAGCATGATTTCGCTGAGCCAGACATGGTAGGGATCGGCCTGCGTTCCCGGCTCGGCGCGCCAGGGCAGACGGCGGCGGTGCCGGTCGTACCAGTCGAGCAGAAGGCCGGGCAGGATTTCAGGCGTGGTCACGTGTATGTTATTTCCGTTGGGTCAGGCGCGGGAGCCCTTACATTAGTGTGCATGGGGAGCGCGGCAATGTCCGAGAAGACGGCAGCAGACAAAACATTACAACCGTCAACGTGGCGCCGCCGTATCGGCGGCCTTGCGCGGCTTGCCGCCGTTGCGCCGACGCTCAGTGACAAGGCGCTGCGCCGCCGCGGTTTCGCCGAATCGCGCATTATCAGCGATTGGCCGGCTATCGTCGGTGAGGTGCTCTCACTGCAATGCGCCCCCGAAAAGATGGTTTTCGCCAGAGGCGCCACGGGCGGCGGTACGCTGCATCTGCGTGTTGCCGGGGCGGCGGCGCTGGAAATCCAGCATCAGATCCCGGTTCTGATCGAACGCATCAATATGGTTTTCGGCTACAGCGCCATTGCGCGTATTGCCCTGAAGCAGGGCCCGCTGCCGAAACGGCGCGAGAGCCTGCGGCCGAAGCTGCGGCCGTTGAAACCGGAAGAGGTCAAACAGGTCACAGACAGCGTCGCCGGGGTCGAGAGGAACGATCTGCGGCAGGCGCTGGAGGATCTCGGCAAGGCGGTGGTTGCTGCCGGTGCCAAAGGGGTTTCCAGGAAACGGACTAATTCCTGACATGATTGGCCTGCAAAGTGTCCGGTCAGGGCGCCCACAGGGCGGAAAACCGCATCGTGCGGTCACATTGTTGCGGACTGGGATAAGCCGCATTAATATTCAACATATTGTAACAGGAGGCCAATAGTGCGCCGTAGAACGCTAAATCTTGTGTTGGGTCTTGGGTTGATTGCGCCCTTCACTGCCGGGCTGCCGCTGCAGGCACTGGCTGCCGGAGTGGACATGGAGGCGGCGAAAGCTCCGCGGGTGATCGGCGATCCGGATGCGAAGGTTTCCATCGTTGAGTATTTCTCAATGACCTGCCCGCACTGCGCCCGATTCCACACCGAAGTACTTCCGAAGCTGAAGGAAGCCTATGTCGATACCGGCAAGGTGAAGATCGAGTTCAAGGATTTCCCGCTAGACCAGTGGGCGCTGCGTGCATCCGCCATGGCCCGCTGCCTCGACGGCAAACGCTATGTCGCCATGGTCGATCTGCTGATGAAGAAGCAGGCCGATTGGGCGCGCGGCGACAATCCGTTCACCGAACTGGTCAAGCTGGGCAGGCTCGCCGGGCTTTCCGAAGCGCGTGTGGAGGAATGCATGACCGACGAGAAGTTGCTGGATTACATCCTGAACGAGCGTCTCGCTGCGACCAAGGATCACGACATCAAGTCGACCCCGTCTTTCCTCATGAATGGACGCAAGCTGGACGATGTGTTCAGCTTTGAGTCCTTCGAGGAGGCGATTGCGGACGCGCTCTAGGGCGCTCTCCGCAACATGCTGGGGCTGGGTAAGGAGCGTCTAACGGTTGCATCTTTCTAAGCTGCGTCTTTCAGGCTTCAAGTCCTTCGTCGATCCGACCGAACTGTTGATCGAGGAGGGCATGACGGGGGTTGTCGGGCCGAATGGCTGCGGCAAGTCGAATCTCGTCGAGGCCCTGAGATGGGTGATGGGAGAGACCTCCGCCAAGCAGATGCGCGGCGGGGAGATGGACGACGTTATCTTCGGCGGCACGACCGGCCGCCCGGCGCGCAATCTCGCCGAAGTCGGTCTGCTGGTGAATAACGAGGACCGCAAGGCACCCGCCGCCCTCAACGATGCGCCGGAGCTGGAAGTGATCCGGCGCATCGAACGCAACAAGGGTTCCGCCTACCGGGTCAATGGCCGGGAAGTGCGGGCCCGCGATGTGCAGCTTCTCTTCGCCGATGCCGGTACCGGCGCCCGCTCCGCCGGGCTGGTCAGTCAGGGCCGGATCGGCGCCATCATCAACGCGAAACCGTCGGAACGCCGCATCCTCCTGGAAGAGGCGGCGAATATCCGTGGCCTTTATGCCCGCCGGCGGGAGGCTGAGCTGCGCCTGCGGGCGGCGGAGACCAATCTCGAACGGCTTGAGGATGTCCTGAAAGCGCTGGAAGGCCAGTTGCACGGGCTGCGTCAGCAGGCCAAGCAGGCTCAGCGCTACCGCACTGTCGCCGAGCAGATGCGCTCGGCCGAATCGGTGCTGCTGCACCGGCGCTGGGAAGCGACCAGGGAAGAGCGCGCTGTCGCCGGGAAGGCGGTGGCCGAAGCGGGTGACGCTGTGGCGGCGGCGACCCGCAAGGCGGCTGAGGCGAGCACCATCCAGACCGAGACAGCGGCCAGCCTGCCGTCGCTGCGCGAGGATGAGGCAAAGGCGGCGGCCGAATTGCAGCGCCTGACCCTGGCGCGGGCTGAACTCGATAATGAAGAACGCCGCATTGTCACCGCGAAGAGCGAGGCTGAACTGCGCCTGCGCCAGATCGCCGACGATCTTGAGCGCGAGCAGCTCCTGTCCGCCGATGCGGAAGAGGCACTGGAACGGCTGAAGGGCGAACATGCCGGGATCGCCACGGCTCGCGAGGGCGAGGCGGAAGCGCAGGCCAAGGCCAGCGAGGCTCTGACCGAGATCAACCGTGCCGCCGATGCGCTGGAAGTTAAGCTTTCAGGGATGACGGAACATATCGCGACGACCGAGGCGCGGCGGGCCAGCCTGCAACGCCAGGCCCGGATGGCGCGGGAGCAGATAGAGCGACTCACGCGGCAGATTGCAGGGCTTGAGGATAATCGGAAGCGGTTGCAGGAATCGGCGGCCGGTCCGGGAGAAGTCGAGGCGGCGGAGCTGGCCGTAACGGAGGCTGAGGCCGCGCTTGAAGCGGCGCGTTCGGCCGCTGACGGCTCTGAAGCTGCCCGGGAGGCCGCATCGGAAGCTGAGGGTGCTGCCCGCGAGGCCTTGCAGCACGTTGAAGCCGGATTGGCGAAGCTGACGGCGGAGGCCGGTGCACTCGAACAATTGCTGTCCGGTGACGGCGAAGATGGTGATGCGGCGCCGATTCTCGATTCCGTTTCTGCCGAGCCGGGCTACGAGACCGCGCTCGGTGCCGCGCTTGGCGACGATCTGACGGCACCGCTGTCCGAATCGGGCGGCGATCATGTGCGCTACTGGAGCGGAAAGCCTGGAGCCGATTCCGGAAGCTCCCTGCCGGACAGTGTCGAGCCCCTCGCAACGCGTGTGCAAGGACCGGCCGCTCTGGCGCGCCGTCTTGCGGCAACCGGCGTGGTCGCGGACTTCGAGACTGCGCAGGCGCTGCAACCCGCCCTGAGGGACGGCCAGCGCCTGGTCAGCAGAGATGGCGGGCTCTGCCGCTGGGACGGCTTTGTTGTCGCTCCCGGGGCGCCGAGCAGTGCCGCGATCCGGCTGCAGCAGCGGAACCGGTTGGGGGCCCTGCAGTCTGAAATCTCGGCGGTGGAGAAGAACCGGGCGGAGGCGAGCGAGCGATTCGACGCGGCCCGAACCTCGCAGCGGGAAGCCGTGGATGCTGAAAAGGCGGCGCGCGAAGCGATGCGCTCGGCCTTCAGCGAAAGTGAAACGGCGCGGACCCGGCGCTCAAAGCTGGCGGCTTTGCTCGCTGAGATCGATTCGAAGCTCTCCGCCATCGACGATACCAAGGTGCGGTACGAGGACGAGATCGAGGAGGCCGAGGGCCAGCTTGTGTCCGCCGAGGCGGCAGAGGTCGAGCTTGATGATGTCGCGACCCTGCGGGCCGAGAGCGCCGCGCTACGGCAGGAGCTGGCGGACAAGCGCAACGCACTGGCGGAAGCCCGAAGCGCTCATGATCATCTGGTGCGGGAGGCGGAAGTCCGGCGGACCCGGCTGTCCGCCATCGAGGGCGAGCTGCGCTCCTGGTCGGACCGGAACGAACGGGCCGCATCGCGCAAGGAAGAGCTGACCGAGCGGCAGATTGCGGAACGGACGGATATTGCCCGGCTGGAAGCACGCCCTGCGGAAATCGAGACCCAGCGCAAGGCGCTGATCGATCAGATCACCCAGTCGGAGGCCAGGCGTCAGCAGGCGTCGGACGTGCTGAGCGAAGCCGAGACGCGCCAGCGCACTGCCGATGAAGTTGCGCGTCAGGCGGAACGGGAGCTGGCGGAGGCGCGCGAGACACATATCCGGGCTGAAGGCGCGCTGGAGCAGGTCAATCAGGCGACCAATGCCTTGCGCGAGAGAATCGCCGAGCGACTGAAATGCCGCCCGGACGAGATCCTGGCGAAAGCCGGGATTGATCCCGAAGGCCCGTTGCCGGATGCGGACGAAGTCAGCAACCGGCTGGAGAGGCTCACCCGGGAGCGGGAGCGGATCGGGGCTGTGAACCTGCGGGCGGAGCAGGAAGTCGAGGAGCTGGAGCAGAGAATCGCCGGCATGGAGAGCGAGCGGGACGATCTGATCCAGGCGATCTCCCGGCTGCGCGGCGCGATTCAGACCCTGAACCGGGAAGGCCGGGAACGGTTGCTCGAATCATTCGAGCGGGTAAATGCGCATTTCAAGGATCTGTTCAGCCGGCTGTTCGGTGGCGGGCAGGCGCATCTGAAGATGGTCGAGGATGACGATCCGCTGGATGCCGGATTGGAAATCATGGCCAGCCCGCCGGGCAAGAAGATGCAGGTCATGTCGCTGTTGTCCGGCGGCGAGCAGGCCCTGACCGCGGTGGCGCTGGTTTTCGCCGCGTTCCTTACAAATCCGTCGCCGATCTGCGTGCTCGACGAGGTCGATGCGCCGCTGGACGATACGAACGTCGACCGCTTCTGCACGCTGCTGCAGGAAATCAGCAAGACCACGGGCACCCGCTTTTTGGTCATTACCCACCATCGCCTGACCATGGCACGGATGGATCGGCTGTTCGGTGTGACGATGGCCGAGAGGGGCGTCAGCCAGCTTGTTTCGGTCGATTTGGCGGGCGCGGTGGAGCTTCGCGACGTCGTTTAGAGAGCCGCATTGCACGCGTCTTTCTAAAAATACATATAGATCAGTATATTAGGCGTGTTTTCGCAGTGCGGCTTCCGTCTTGACAGCGAAAGGACCCCTCCGTATGTTTGCGGCGCTTTCGCAGGCCTTGGCTGGCGGAGGTGGGATACATCAACTGGCTTCGGCCAATCGGGCTCGCTCCATGACAGGTGATAAACCTAGCGATCCTCCCTCACTCGACGATCTGGAAACCAGATTAAGGCGAGCACGTGGCGAGGATAAAAGTGAGAGCGGTCCGAAAGGCGGTCGCGGTCCCATGGCTTCCGAGGGTCTCGGAATGGCGATGCGGATCGGAGTGGAGCTGGTTGCCGGGGTCGGTGTTGGTGCCGGTATCGGATATCTCTTGGACAGATGGCTTGGGACCGGTCCCTGGCTGCTCATACTGTTCTTCTTTCTGGGCGCTGCCGGCGGCATGATGAATGTCTATCGCGCTGCGACTGGGGAAGGATTGCAGATGGGTTACCGCCGGTCTCCGACAGATAAACGGCCCGATGATCGGGCCGGCGACGAATAGGGGAACGAAGCGTGGCATCACCGGTCGCACAGTTTGAGCTGAAATCTTACGGCCCCCAGATCGAGGTCGGCGGAGTCGATCTCTCCTTTACCAATTCCGCTGCCATGATGGTCGTCGCGATTGTCGGTATCGTCGCGTTCCTGACCGTATCGATGAGCGGCCGGAAGCTGGTTCCGGGACGTTGGCAACTGATGGCTGAGCTCTCCTACGAGTTCGTCGCCAACATGGTGAAAGAGAATGTCGGGAGCGAAGGACGCAAGTACTTCCCCTTCATCTTCTCACTCTTCATGTTCATCCTGTTCAGTAATCTGTTCGGCATGGTTCCGATTCCGGAAATCCACTATACGCCGACCAGCCAGATCATCGTCACTTTCGCCATGGCCTTCGTTGTATTCATCGGCGTGACGCTGATCGCACTGGCCCGCCATGGCCTGAAATTTTTCACCTTCTTCTTTCCGTCCGGCGCGCCTGTCTACATGGCGCCGCTGTTGATCCCGATTGAGGTGATTTCCTATTTTGTTCGTCCGGTCAGTCTCTCTGTTCGTCTGTTCGCGAACATGATGGCCGGTCACACGATGCTGAAGGTGTTTGGCGGCTTTGTCGTCGCACTCGGCGTCTTTGGGGTTGCGCCCCTTGCCCTGATTGTGGCACTGACCGCCTTCGAAATCCTGGTGGCGGTGCTCCAGGCCTATGTTTTCACCATTCTCACCTGCCTCTACCTGCATGATGCGATCCATCTGCATTGAGGCCTGAGGGAACCAGAAACCGGGCCGGATCTCCGGCCTGATATGTGCACTACCTGATCCAAAGGAAGGATTTGAACATGGACGTTGAAGCCGCGAAGATGATTGGCGCCGGTATCGCTGTTATTGCCCTCATGGGTGTTGGCGTTGGCATCGGAAATATCTTCTCCACCCTCGTTGCTTCCATCGCCCGCAACCCGGCGGCGCGTAGCGAAGTCTTCGGCATCGGCATTCTGGGCTTCGCCCTGACCGAAGCCGTGGCGCTCTTCGCGCTGCTGATCGCGTTCCTGATCCTGTTCTCGTAAGACCGGTTCGAGTGAGAGCCGCCGGCCGCATGTGCGGTCCGGCTCTCTCCGGTTTAAATGAGAATACTGGAACGGAATTGGACAGCGGTATGAAGCGCTTGCTCAGATTTTCGGCTGTGCTCGGTGGCACTGGCGCTTTTGCGCTTATTGCCAAGGGAGCCATGGCTGCCAGCGAAAGTGGCGGCGGCGGTACCTTGCCGCAGCTCGATGTCGGCACGTTTCCGACCCAGATCTTCTGGCTCTTTGTTACGTTCATCGTGCTCTATATCGCGATGTCGAAGGTTGCCATCCCGCGCATCGAATATGTGCTGGAAGAACGGCATAGCCGGATTGCTGAAGATCTCGATAAGGCCGGGAAGCTCAAGGCGGATGCTGAAGAGGTTCAGGCCAACTACGAGAAGGCTCTGGCGGATGCCCGTGGCTCTGCCCAGAAGCTGATCGGCAAGACCAAGGACGAGGCTGCCGGCAAGAATGCGAAAGCAGAGGCGGAAGCCGATGCCGTCGCAGCCAAGCAGGTCAAGGAAGCCGAAGCCCGGATCGATGAAGCCCGCACCGAAGCACTCGCGAACGTCAAAGACGTGGTGAGCGAGGTTGCAGGTGATGCGGTTGCCAAGCTCATCGGCGTCAAGGTGACCAAGACTGACCTCAAGAAGGCGGTTGCACTGGCCATGGAGACGAAGTGATGGAACATGATCCAACATTGCTGGGCCTGGGCGCTACAGGCTGGGTCGCGGTTGCCTTCATTATCTTCGTCGTTGCCACGATCAAGCCGATCGTCTCGAAGGTTGGCGGCATGCTGGACGAAAAGTCCGCAGCCATCGGTGCCCAGCTGAAGGAAGCCGAAGCCCTGCGTGAAGAAGCGCAGGCCGCTCTGGCGAACTATCAGCGTCTTCAGCGCGATGCGCTGAAGGAAGCAGAAGAGATTGTCGGTCACGCCAAGGAAGAAGCCGCCCGCATCCGCAAGGAAGCGAAGCAGCATCTCACCGAATCCCTGAAACGCCGTGAAGAACAGGCCGCCGAGAAAATCGCGCGGGCCGAAGCTCAGGCTCTTCAGGATGTTCGCAACCAGGCCGTTGAATTGGCCATGGCTGCGACCGGTAACCTGCTGGCCGAGAAAATGACACCCGAGGTCAACGAAAAGATCGTCAAGAGCGCGGTCGCGGACCTTCCCGCCCGGCTCCAGTAAACGAACATAAAATGTTTCGAAAAACCCCGCTTCGGCGGGGTTTTTTATTGTCATTTTTATGTAAATCAGCCGGAAATTGGCTGTTTTTTACATCAAACGGTCATTTGCTCTCGGTTTCGGCTGGAACTAACCCTCAAGCGTAAAATGTCCATGACGGTATACCGCCGTCATGATCCGTATTCGGGCGCAAGAGATAGTCATGTCGGACATTGTTTTTGAACAACAGCACATCGGTTCGGAGACGGAACAGCGGGCGCCATCCTCAGGCCTCGGCTCCCGCATCAGCACGAAACTGGTCCTGTCGGCTGCCGTGATGACGGCCCTGGTTTTCGCCGGCTTGCTCGTCGCCATCTACATCATTGTGTCGATGGTTGCCGAGAGGGAAGACCAGCGGGCGGCCTTGCTTCGGGCAATGAACCAGGATCTCCGCGCCCAGGTGATGACCCTGCAGCAGAGCTATTTTGAGATCCCGAAGCGCCTTGAAGTGAATCCGTCGGCGGAGTTGAAGAACTGGGCTGTCGAGAATGGTGCTGCTGAGACCGTGCATTCCGGCCGGGACGCTATCGTCGCGCGCTACAAGAAGCGCGGACAGCGTCGGGACCTTCAGAAAGCGGCGAACTTCATTGTTGAAGATGTGGATGGCGGTGCGGCCATCTCATTCGGGGTGTTCGAGGGCGGTGAATATGCGGACGCTGTGACCGAGCTGACGATCCCCGGCGTGACCGCCGACGCGGCCAATCGGAAAATCGCGGACCTCTTTAACACGGCCAGTCTCGAGCAACGTCTGGCAATCGTTAAGGGCGAGTTGGTGGACGAGGCGCTGGCGGCGGAGCAGGTCCGCAACGCGATCGTGCAGGAAAACGAAAAGATCCTGGCGAAAGAGAGCGAACTGAATGTTTTTGAAAGCCAGGCCAGAGCCCTGCTCGCAATCCTGGCCGGTGTGGGCACTCTGCTCGCCATTGCGGCGGCCTATGCGTCAAGCCGAATCATCGTTACGCGGCCGCTTGAACGGGTGACGCAAGCGATCCGGGCCGTTGCCTCGATCGAGCAGGTGACGGTTCCCTAACTTGAACGCAAGGACGAGATAGGCACGATCGCGCGCCGTGTGGGCCAGTTCCAGTCGGTACTGAAAGAAAACGCCTTGCTGCAGGAGCGGACAAGTGCGGCGCACAACGCACAGGCAGAGGAAGTCGACCGCCGGGAGCAGATCCTGAAATCCTTCGAGAAGGAGATCGGTCTGATCCTCACCGAAGTCGCCGGGGCGACGCAGCGGATGGAGGACGTCACGCGAACGATGAAGGACTCGGTTTCCGGAGCTGCCGGCAGCGCGGAGAAAGCCCGCTCGGCGTCAATTACGGCGGCTGCCGGTGCAGGCGGTGTGTCGGAGGCTGCGGCCTCTCTCGACCGGTCGATATCGGATCTCGGGCTGGTTATCCGTGCCGCGGCTGAATCTTCCGCTTTGGCGTCCCAGCGTGCCGAGAGCACGACGGCTACTGTCGGGCAGCTGACAACGCTGGCCGGTGAAGTCGGCGGCTTTGCCGATATCATCAGCACGGTTGCCCATCAGACAAACCTGCTGGCCATGAACGCGACAATCGAGGCGGCACGGGCCGGTGAGATGGGGCGCGGTTTCGCGGTTGTCGCCGGTGAGGTCAAATCGCTCGCAGGGCAGACCGAAGACGCGGCTTTGCAGATTTCGCGTCAGGTTGCCGAAATGCGATCCGTCATCGATGCCGCGGTGTCCGCCATTGGTGAGGCGATCGAAAGCGTCGCGTCGATTGATCGGAATACCCAGGACGCGGTTTCCGCCATGACCGCGCAAACCGAAGCAACGCGGGAGATCGCGAGCAGTGCCGACGGCGCGGCGGCGGCAAGTAACGAAGTCAATTCCGGTATCGCCAGCCTCGCGGAAGCGACGGTGCAGAGCGAGGACGCGGCGCGCGAGGTTGATGCGACGGCCGATGCCATGAGTGCGCTCAGCCGCCGTCTGCGGATGCTCAGCACGAGCTTCTTTCAGGATATCCGGGTTGCGCCCGCAGAATAGGCGACGCCGGGTTCAGAGCATGTTGCGTGGGATCGACTCTTCGAAATCTTTCTCGAAGATTAGCGCCCCCGACTCGTATGCCTCGATCCGTCCGGTGACATGGAAACGGGTCGCATCGCCGGTCAGCGTGCAATAGGTCTCCGTGCTGACATTCCAGTCGCCTCGGGACAGGCCCTGGCTCCAGTGGGTCTCCATTCGGGCGCTGAGCGGGTCGCCCGGCTGGATTGAATAGGTCTCCCGGGCGACATGGTCCGTCGTCAGGTCGATCTCGACAATCCGGTCGCTACCGAAATCATCGAAAATCGCGATCTTCTGAAGGCCGGTTTCCGCGTCGGTCGTGATCGTCCGCGTGTTCGTTGCGGGCCGCAGGATATCCTTCTGCAGCGGGGGAGCCGCCTCAGCCTCGGCAAAGGGCTCATAGGGGGCATCCGTCCCGTCCGTGGGGCGCAGGGGCAGAGAGAGGCTGCTTGTGCCCTCCTGGAGGGTGATCGTGGCGGCTTCCGGTGCGGGCCAGATCATCGGCCAGTAGTTGGTCGACAGGGCGACCCGTACCCGGTGGCCCGGAGGCACGGCATAGGCGATATCGTCCAGCCGCAGGCTCACACGGTAGCGTTTGCCGGGCGAAAGCGTTTCCGGATGCTCATGGCTGTCCCTGTGGGTCAGGTTGAGGATGCCGTAGGTGATCCGGGTCGCCGATCCGTCCGGCGCGATATCGTTGAGCCGGGCGATCAGGTGCGCGACCGGCTTGTCCGATGCAATCTCCAGATCGAGTACCGGCGCGCCAAGTATCTCCATACGCGCGGCAAGAGCCGTTGTCTCAAAGCAGACGGAGCCCGCATCGTCCACGCGCTGATCCGTCGGCCCTTCCGGGCCGAGCCAGATCATGCAGTATTCGCCGCCGGCCTGACCGACCGTCTCGGGCGAGCGGATCGGGGTTTCGACTTTATCGCCGGGAATGTCTTTCAGGCGCCCATCCTGCAGATAGAAGCGTTTGATCTCGACATTAGGGCTGGGCCAGACCGGCTCGCCGATCCAGCGGCCGTCTCGGGTCTCGTAAGCGGCTTTCGGCGGCACGGAGTTCTGCATATAGACCCGGAACGCCGGGTCCTGTTCGACACCGCGATCGATACCTTTCAGCCAGTGATCCCACCAGCGTAAGGACTCCTGCAGGAAGCCGATGGCCGGGCCGGGAACGGCGAAGTGCGGATACTTGTGCAGCCAGGGGCCGACAATACCGCGGACGAAGCCCGGCAGGTTTTCCAGCATGCGCGGCACCGCGTTGCTGTAGGCATCGGACCAGCCACCGACGGCCAGCACTGGCACGGTCATGCGGGCATAATCCTCGCAGACCGATCCGTGTTTCCAGAATTCATCGCGGGTCTGGTGATCCAGCCAGTTGGCGATCAGCAGCGGCTCGGCCTCAAGCCGTTTCAGCCAGGTCTCGCGCCAGCTCTCGCCGACCAGTGCCGGGTCCGGCGGCCGTGAGGAATAGGACAGCATGGTCGAGGACCAGCCCATATTCTCGTTCAGCATCGCCCCGCCCTTGTAGTGGATGTCGTCCGCATAGCGGTCATCCGTGGAGCAGATGGTGATCACGGCTTTCAGGGCTTCGGGTTGGCGATAGGCGACCTGCAATCCATTGAAGCCGCCCCAGGAGATGCCGATCATGCCGACGGCGCCGGAGCACCAGGGCTGCCTGGTGATCCAGTCGATCACCTCCAGCGCGTCGTCCTGCTCCTGTGGCAGGTACTCGTCTTCCATGATGCCGTCGGACTCGCCGTTGCCGCGCATGTCGACGCGGATGGCGGCATAGCCATGGCCGGCAAAATAGGGATGGGTCAGGGCATCGCGGACCGATGTGCCGTCTCGCTTGCGATAGGGGAGATATTCGAGGATAGCCGGGACCGGGGCACTCTCGGCCCCTTCCGGAAGCCAGATCCGGGCGGCCACGCGGCAGCCGTCACTGAGGGTAATCCAGCAGTTCTCGATTTCCCGCACGGCGTGGGGAAACTGTCCAACAGTTTGCATGGAGGCTCCAGGCGCCTTCGGTTTAGTGGTCGGCAGCTTTCAAGATCCGGCCCTGCTTCGCCAACTCGGCCCGTTCGGCCAGCAGCTTGTCGAGCCAGTCCGGATCCATCTCCGGCACGGAAGACAGCAGCAGGTCGGTGTAATCGTGATGCGGCGGCTTGAACATTTCCGTCTTCGAGCCGTGCTCCACGACCTCGCCCTGCAGCATCACCACGACCTCGTCCGCGATGGCGCGAACCGTCGCCAGATCATGGGTGATGAACATGTAGGACAGGTCGAGCTCGTCCTGCAGGCGCTGCAGCAGCTTCAGGATCTCTTCGGCGACAAGCTGGTCGAGTGCGGAGGTAACTTCGTCGCAGATGATCAGCTGCGGCTCGGCTGCAAGCGCGCGGGCGATGCAGATGCGCTGCTTCTGGCCGCCGGAAAGCTCCGTCGACAGCCGGTCGATGTAATCGTCCGGCTCCAGCTCGATCAGGGACAGGAGTTCGCGCACCCGGTCTTCAAGCTGCTTGCCGCTCAGCCCGAGATAGAAAGCGACCGGTCGGCCGATGATGTCCCGGATGCGCTGGCGCGGGTTAAGCGCGGTGTCCGGCATCTGGTAGATCATCTGCATCCGGCGCAACTGGCTCTTGTCGCGCTGCTTGTAGCTGAGAGGCAGGATCTCGCCATTATAGCTGACGGTGCCACTCTTTGCCGGCAACAAGCCGGTAATGACACGCGCGAGCGTGCTCTTGCCGGATCCCGATTCCCCGACGATTGCGACAGTCCGCTTCTTGTGGATATCGACGGAGACGCCGTGCAGGACCGGAACATCCCCGTAGGATGCCGTGACGTTGTCGACTTTCAGCAGCGGCTCTTCACCTGCCGGATTGGCCATTTCAGCGCTTTTGAAGCTGCGCACTGCCAGAAGTTCCTGGGTATAGGTCTCTTTCGGGGCAGCCAGCATGGAGCGGGTTTCGCCCTCTTCGACCAGATTTCCGTGCCGCAGCACCATGATCCGGTCCGCCATCTGGGCGACGACGGCGAGATCGTGGGTAATGTAGATGGCCGCCGTATTATACGCTTCGACGACATCGCGGATCGCAGCGAGAACCTCGATCTGCGTGGTCACGTCGAGCGCCGTGGTCGGCTCGTCGAAGATGATCAGGTCCGGCTTGCAGGACATCGCCATGGCGGTCATGGCGCGTTGCAGCTGGCCACCCGAGACCTGGTGCGGATAGCGCAGGCCGATGCCGTCTGGGTCAGGCAGCTGCAAACGGGCGAAAAGTTCCCGCGCTTCTTCCTGTGACGTGGCCTTGTCGGAAAGGCCATGCTGCACGGGTGCTTCGGTGAATTGGTCGATCAGGCGGTGCGCCGGATTGAAAGCGGCTGCCGCGCTTTGCGCGACGTAGGAGATCCTCGCTCCCCAGATATGCCGTTTTTCAGAGTCCTCCATCGCGGCAAGGTCCATGCCGTCGAACTGGATTTCTCCGCCGGTGATCCGGCAGCCGTCCCGAGCGTAGCCCATGGCGGCAAGACCGATGGTCGACTTGCCGGCCCCGGATTCGCCGATCAGCCCGAGGACTTCGCCCTTCCGGAGGTCGAGATCGACCCCGTGCACTATCTCCTGCCAGCTGTCGCCGCTCATGCCTTCGATGCGCAGCCCACGGATACGGAGCAGAATGTCTTGTTCGCCTTGCTCGCTCATTCTTTCAATCCGCTTGCCTTGTGGAGGAACCAGTCGACGACGAAGTTCACAGCGACGGTCAGCAGCGCAATGGCCGCCGCCGGCACCAAAGGCGTGATATCGCCAAAGGTCATGAGGGTGGCGTTGTCACGGACCATGCTGCCCCAATCGGCGGTCGGCGGCTGGATGCCGAGGCCGAGGAAGCTGAGGGCGCTGATGAACAGGAATACGAAGCAGAAGCGCAGGCCGAATTCAGCCACCAGCGGGGGCAGGGCGTTCGGCAGCACTTCGCGGCTCATGATCCACCACAGACCTTCGCCGCGCAGACGGGCCGCTTCAACGTAATCCATGACCACGACCCCCATCGCAACAGCGCGGGCCAGACGGAACACACGGGTCGATTCGAGAACGGCGATGACCAGCACCATGTTGACGATCGATGTGCCGACGATGGTGAGGACGAGAAGGCCGAAGATCAGGGCCGGGATCGCCATAAGCACATCGACGATCCGGGACAGAAGCTGATCGACCCAGCCGGAGATGGCAGCGGCAAGAAAGCCGGTGACCGAGCCGAGCAGAAAGGCGAGGCCGGTTGTCAGGAAGGCAATGCCGATGGTGTTTCGTGCGCCGTAGATCAGCCGGGTCAGCATGTCCCGGCCGAGACTGTCCGTGCCGAGGATGAACTCCTCGCCCCAGAGCTCGAATTCCGCACCGACGATTTCCGTTTCGCCATAAGGCGTCAACACCGGTGCGAAGATGGCTACGAAGGCGTAGCCGAGAATGACGACGATGCCGAATCTGGCGCTCCATGGCGCGCTGGCCAGCAGTTTGAGGGTGGCGTTCATTGGACTTCCTCCCTCATCGCGGATGCAGCAGGCGCGGATTTGTCAGGATCGACAGAATGTCCGCGAGCAAGTTGAGTAAGACGTATGTGCCGGCAAAGATCATTGCGGATGCCTGCACCACAGGCAGATCGCGCTTCGAGACCGAGTCGACCATGAGCTGGCCGAGGCCCGGATAGACGAACACCACTTCGACCACGACCACGCCGACGATCAGATAGGCGAGGTTGATCACGACGACATTGATGATCGGTGCCAGGGCATTCGGCAGGGCGTGCTTGACGATGACCCGTGCCCGGCTGAGGCCTTTGAGGTTCGCCATCTCGATATAGGGACTGGCGAGCAGGTTGATAATCGCTGCCCGGGTCATCCGCATCATGTGCGCGACAACGACAAGCGTGAGTGTCAGAGCGGGCAGCAGGACCTTGTAGACCTTTTCCCAGAAGGGCGTCGCATCGCTGATATTGGCGATGGAGGGGAATATCGGAAAGGTCACGGAGAGCAGGAATATCAGGATATAGGCAACAAAGAATTCAGGAAAGGAAATGGAGCTCAGTGTCACCACATTGACCGCGCGATCGTAGAAGGAATGGCGGTACAGCGCTGCCAGGACTCCGAGAGTGAGGGCGAGCGGCACGGAGATCGCCGCGGCGGTGACTGCAAGGAAGAGCGTATTGCCGAAACGCAGGCCGATCAGCTCGGAGATTTCGCGCTTGTTGGCGAGAGAGCGGCCCATATCGCCATTGAGCATGCCCCAGAGCCAGTCGAAATAACGGATGTGGGCGGGAACATCGAGGCCGAGTTCCTTGCGGAAAGCAGCAACGGTCTCGGGCGTGGCGCTCTGGCCGAGGATTTCTTCCGCGATATCGCCGGGAAGGAGCTCAATGCCGAGAAAAATAATGAGCGAAACAATGAAAAGGGTGAGGAAGCCCAGCGCAAAGCGCTGGGCAACCATTTTGAGGATTTGTGACATGCGGTTGGCCTACGGTGCCCCCGCCCTTAGGCGAAGGACCACCGTTCCGTAAACTTGGAACCGTCAAGCTCCCAGTTACCGGCCATCTGCTCGGACGGCAGGATCTTGTCGGATGCGGCGAACACATAGTTCGCGAACATCGGGACAACCACGCCACCGTCGTTGCTGACGATTTCCTGCATCTCGTAATACATGGTCCGGCGCTTGTCGCTGTCGAGCTCGGCACGGGCCGCGAGGAGCAGCTCGTTGAACCGGTCGTGATTCCAGAACGTGTCGTTCCAGTCCGCACCGGCGGCATAAGCCGTTGTGAACATCCAGTCTTCGGTCGGACGGCCGCCCCAATAGCAGGCGCACCAGCCTTTTTTCATCCAGACGTTCGACCAGTAGCCGTCGTTCGGCTCACGCACGACTTCGATATCGATGCCTGCTTTGGCCGCATGCTCCTTGTAGAGCACGGCAGCGTCGACAGCGCCCGGGAAGGCAGCGTCGGCGGCTGAAAGCTGGATCGTCGTGCCTTCCAAGCCGGCCTTCTTGAAGTGGAACTTCGCCTTGTCCGGATCGTACATCCGCTGGGCGAGGCCTTCTGCATGATACTGGTTGGTCGGGCTGATAGGGTGGTCGTTACCGACAACACCGTGGCCGCGCAGGATTTTCTTCACCAGCTCTTCCCGGTCGAGGGAATATTTCAGAGCCAGCCGCAGGTCGTTCTTGTCGAACGGTGCCGTGTCCGTGCGCATCGGCATGGTGTAGTGCTTGTAGCCCACCGTCTCCATGACGTTGATGCCCTTCTGACGCTTCAGAAGGTGAACCGTCTTCAGGTCGGCCCGGTCCATCATGTCGATTTCGCCGGTGGTCAGCGCGTTCTGACGGGCAGCAAGGTCGATGATGGTGATCAGTTCGACCTGGTCGAAATGGGCGCGGTCGGACTTGAAGTAGTTCTTGTTCTTGTTGGCCATCAGGCGGACGCCCGGCTCGTAGTTTTCGAGCGCGTACGGACCTGTGCCGATACCTTCGGTCGGGTCGATCTTGCCGTCCTTGGCCGGCTTGATGGCAATATGATAGTCGCTGATCACATACGGGAAATCGGCATTGCCGGCTTCGAGCTCGATCACGACCTCGTTCTTGCCGTCGGCCTTCATCGATTTGACCTGCTTCAGCAGGGATTTCGCCGCTGACTTGGTGTCCTCGCCCATGTGGTACTCGATGGAGGCGATCACGTCGGAGGCTTCAAGGGTCTTGCCGTTGTGGAACTCGACGCCCTGGCGCAGTTTGAAGGACCAGGTCGTGGCATCCGGGGAGGCTTCCCAGCTTTCCGCCAGTTCCGGTCTCACCGCACCGGTGTGATCGACTTCGCCGAGATGATTGAACAGGGTGTAATCAAGGGCGAGAGAGAAGCCGTTTTCGTAGGTTGCCGGATCGAGCGAGTCAGTGGTCGAGCCGTGCGCGATACCAGCGCGCAGATGGCCGCCCTTTTTGGCCGCATAGGCCTTTTTTCCCATCAGTGCCGAAGTAGACGCTACAGTCACGCCGAGTGCTGCGGTGCCGCCGAGAAATCCTCGACGGGATACGTCAGTGTTCATCGCTGACGAGAGCTTGTTGTCCGATTTCATACGAGCCTCCTGTTTTGCCAAAGTGTTGCGCCGATTATTATTCTTGCTTTGTTAGGCGCTAATCCGATTGATCGGATGAATTTGAATCCAAGACGGTAATAGTACGGGATACCGAATTTAAATCAACACGGTCCGCTCGGGATTGTGGGTATCGGCGCGATATTGGCAGCGCAAATCGGTGGCGGTCAGACGGTGCCATGCTATATGCAGAGCGCCGAATTGCTTGGACTGGACTGAATGGCTAATAAACCCGACCGGACTAAAATCAGCCTCACGGACGAGGCCAGCATTTCACTGCTGAGGCGTGTGGTCCGCGATCTTGTGAGACCCTATACGGGACGTCTGATCCTGGCCGGGCTTTGCATGGTGCTGGTCGCCGGCGCGACTGCGGCCTCGGCCTGGCTGATGGATCCGATGGTGAACAAGATTTTCATCGAGAAGGATCTGTCGGTGCTGTGGCTGGTTGCCGGCGCCGTCGTCGCGACCTTCTTCGTGAAGAGTGTTGCCACCTATATCCAGGAAGTGCTCGTCGGCTATGTCGGCCAGCGGGTTGTCGCGGATACCCAGGCCCGGCTCTACAGGCATTTGATTCATCTCGATCTCGGCCTGTTCCAGGACCGGCACAGCGGCACCCTGATTTCGCATTTTACGTTCGACATCAACGCAATGCGTAACGCGGTGGCAAATGCTCTGGTCGGTCTCGGCCGGGACACCCTGTCCGTCATCTTCCTCGTCGCTGTGATGTTTTATCAGGAGTGGATGCTGGCCTGCATCACCTTCATCGTCGCCCCGATCTCTGCCTATCCGATCCGCCAGCTCGGCAAGCGGATGCGCCGTGTCTCGGCCGAGACACAGGAAGAAATGGGCGCGATGACCACCCTGCTGACCCAGGGCTTTCAGGGCATCCGCATGATCAAGTCCTTTGGGCTGGAGGAGAATGAGACCGGCCGGATCCAGGGGTTGGTGGAGCGGCTCTTCCAGTTGAACTACCGGGGTATCCGAGTGAAGGCCGCACCGCAGCCGATCATCGATTTCCTCGGCGGTGTCGCTGTGGCGGCTGTGATCGCCTATGGTGGCGCCCGCGTGATCGAGGGGCATACGTCTCCCGGCGCCTTCTTCTCGTTCATCGCTGCCACTCTGATGGCGTATCAGCCGATGCGCGCGCTCGGCAAGATCGCCACCAATATCCAGGAGGGCCTTGCCGCTGCACAGCGGGTGTTCGCCCTGCTTGATCAAGAACCGAAGATCAAGGACGCACCGGGTGCCGGATCGCTGCCACGGGCTGCCGGTTCGGTGAAGTTCGATGCCGTCCGGTTTGCCTATGGCGCGACGGCTCCGGCTGAGGATGTGGCGGCTGGGGAGGGTATGGCGCCGGAGGTCGCGCTTAATGGCGTCAGTTTCGAGGCGCCGGCCGGCAAGGTCACAGCATTGGTCGGCCCCTCCGGCGCGGGCAAGAGCACGGTGCTTTCCATGATCCCGCGCTTTTACGATCCGGCGGACGGCTGCGTCATGGTCAACGGGCTCGATATCCGGACCGTGACCCTCGAAAGTGTCCGCGAGGCGCTTGCCATTGTCAGTCAGGACGTCGTCCTGTTCGATGATTCCGTCATCAACAACATTCGCTTCGGCCGGCTCGATGCGAGTGACGAGGAGGTCCGGGCGGCAGCCAAGGCGGCGGCGGCGGATGGATTCATTACTGAATTGCCTGATGGCTATGAAACCGTGATCGGCGAGCAGGGCACGAAGCTCTCCGGCGGGCAGCGTCAGCGGCTTGCGATTGCTCGGGCCATTCTGAAGGACGCGCCGATCCTGCTGCTGGACGAAGCCACCAGCGCTCTGGATACCGAATCAGAACGGCAGATCCAGAACGCTCTCAAGGTTCTGATGAAAGGGCGGACAACCATCGTCATCGCGCATCGGCTGTCGACTATTCAACATGCGGACGTGATCCATGTCTTCGATGGCGGTCGTGTGGTCGAAAGCGGGACCCACGATGCGCTGATCGGTAAGGCCGGTCTCTACGCACATCTGCATGCCTTGCAGTTCGGACCGAGCGATGCCGCGCACAGGGATCGTGCGATCTAAGGATCAGCCTGCCAGAAGCGAGGCGGCGAGCCAGGCGCCTTAATCGGGCCAGCGCCGGTGTACCCAGAACCACTCGGACGGTCGTTCCCGCACCCATTCCTCGATCATGGCTGTCGCCGTCTGGGTGAGGATGCGCACGGCCTCTTTACGGTCTGCCGTGTCAGGCTTTTCCAGCGGCGGGTAGATGGTTGCCCGGAACCGGGCGCCTGGCAGTCGCTCGACCCGGGTCGGATAAATCTCGCAATCGAGCATCTGGGCGAGTTCGGCGAAGGCGCTGGGGGTCATGGCGTCACGCCCGAAGAATTTGACGGGAATGCCTTCCCGTAACTTCTGGTCGATCAGCAGGGCAACGGAGCGGTTCTGTTTCAGGATCTTGATCAGCTCCCGCACGGCGCGCGGCCCTTTGGCGACCAGTTGTACCTCCGGGTGAGGCCTCCGGGCCTCGAACAGATCTTTCAGATAGGGATTGTTCGGGCTCCGGAACACCGGGTTCACCGGAAGGTCGCGCAGGGCGGAGACGATAGGCAGCACTTCCCAATTCGCAAGATGAGCTGAAAAGAAGATGGCCGGGCGCGGGTTCGCGGCGAGCGCCTCAAGCCGTTCACCGCCATGGACTTCCAGGCGGCTGGAAGCTTCAGCCTTGATTGTATCGTGGTGCGGGTATTCGGCGGCTGTCCGGCCGAGATTGTTCCACATGCCGCTCAGGATGCGGCCGATCTCGGCACTGTCTTTTTCCGGGAAGGCGCGCTCCAGGTTCCTGCGGGCGATGCGGTGCGCCGGCAGGAAAGGCCCGACGATTTGCAGGACCTTGCCGCCGATCCAGGAGGCAGCGGTGAGAGGCAGCAGGCGCACAACGAACAACAGCACCGCCAAGAGAGCGGCTTCGAGACGGAAACGGAGTGTCTTCAGCGGATGATTTGTCACGCTGCCCTAGTAGCCCAAGGCCGGACCCGGTGCCAGTGGAATTCGGGTCTGGAGGCACGGCGCGTCGCCAGGGCAAGGCCGGGGAAGCCGCTGGGCGACTTCCCCAAAGGTCCGGTTACTCGGCGGCTTGTGCCAGGTGGTCGACGATCTCGCCGCGACCCGGATAGTCTTTCGCTATAACGAAATCGAGGGCTTTCAGGACCGCTGCGAAATCCGGCCGCGCGAAAGGCATGGTCTGGACGCTGGCGAAGTACAGCTCGCCATTCGGCCGGACCACGAACAGGCCCGGTTCAACAAACAGCTTCGGCTCTTCGATGCCGACGGAGGTCTTGCCGCGTCCGGCAGAGATGTAGAGTCCCCATTCGCGAGCCTTCTCAAGTGTCAGCCCGTAACCGAGTGTGAGGTTCTCGATCTTCCAGTCGTCCTTGGCCTGCTTGGCGCGGGCTTCATCGTCGCTGGAAAGTGCGATCACGTCGACGCCGCGTTCCTTGAAATCCGCGAGCTTGCGGTCGAGGTCTTTCAGATACATGCCGCAAATCGGGCAATGCAGGCCGCGATAAACAACGATCATCGTGAAGTTCTCGGGCTTCGCGTCGGAGATGCTCCAGGTCCCGCCGTCGAGTGTTTTGACGGAAAGGGCCGGTACCTGTTGGCGCGGAAAGAGCGGGGTAAGCTGAGTCATGGATGTTTTCCCGTGGATGGATTTAATGAACATGAATATGGAACAATTGTTCCAGAATTCAAAACGAATAGCCACTCCTCAAGAAAACGTGTCCCAAGGAAGCCATCGGTGATGGACGCAAAGGTACTGTTCGGGGCTTCTATTCGGCCGCGACGGGCAGTTCGGGGTGTCGACCCTCGATCACGGACAGCGCGCTGTTGACCACATCGCGCAAGGTTTCTGCGTCGGCGTCGGCACGGGCGAATACGCGGATTCCGTTCGCTGTCGCTGTCATGAACCGGGCAATCGCCCGGGCATCGATCTGGGAGGGGATTTCGCCTTCGTCCTGCGCGCGCAGCAGGGTTTGATGGAAGACATCTTCAACCCGCGCGAAGCTGCCGCGAAGGATCTTGCCGATGGTGGGGTCGTGCGGGGCAAGTTCAACCACGGAGTTCGTAATCAGGCAACCGAGCTTCCGGCCATCGCCCACAGAAAAGGAAATCAGATCCTCAAAATAGGTCCGGATCGCCACCAGGGGCGATTCTGTCTCCAGCATCTTGGAAAGGCGCTTGGCGCTGACGTTTGAAATGTAAAAATCAACCGCAGCCTGAAATAGCCCGCGCTTGTCGCCGAAGGTGTCGTACATGGAGCCGCGGTTGATGCCGGTCGCATCGACCAGATCCTGAACGGAGGTTGCCTCGTAGCCGTGGCGCCAGAAGGCCTGCATGGCTTTCAGCAGGACATCGGATTGATCGAATTCTTTTTGTCTGGCCATGATTTCAGGATGGTTGCTGTGTGAAGAATGTCAAGTTCTGGACTGGTGTAGCCCGAGGATTTGAACTGCTCTAACGAGAAGAATGATGTGATTTGCCTAAAATATGGTTAATCGAAAGCGCTTTTCTTTAACTAGAAAAAGCGGATGGCTGGTGTTGTGAAAATGAAAGCGCTGGATTTGTTTGCGAGATGCTTTGAAGACGAGGCGATGGGGCGCGTTTCGGCGCTCCGGTGAAGAATATATCGACTTCATGATTCCCCAGAGTGGTTGCAGCTTGAACGGGCGCTCTGCTGGCATGAACAGCCGGTCGGAGACTTTAGGCCAGGTCTCCGCCTGTATGAGGCGGGACGTCGTGGCCAAAACCTGTCTGGCGGAGGGCTTCCCACGCAGCGATGGAGGCGCTGACCGCCAGGTTGAGTGATCTGAGGCCGCTTTGCATCGGAATCGCGACGCGGGCATCGGCACGGTTGTGAACCTCTTCCGGCACACCGGCGGATTCTTGGCCGAACAGGAGTATGTCGTCCGCCTTGAATGTGAAGTCCTGCAGGGATGAGTCCGCTTTCGTCGTCAGCAGGACCAGGCGCCCGGACGTTCTCTGCTCCAGAAAACGCTCCCACGAATTGTGCCGCGTCCAGTCCACATGATCGATATAATCCATGCCTGCACGGCGCATCCGGGCATCGCTCAGGGCGAAGCCACAGGGCTCGATTATGTCCACCGGAAAGCCAAAGCAGGCGGCAAGACGGAGAATGGTACCGGTGTTTTGTGGGATATCGGGTTGATAGAGCGCAATTCGCACGGGCAGGGGCCTATTGCTGGCGGGGAAACTAGGGAGGCTTTGCAATTGGTTTCTGGGTGCAGTATAGGACGATGCAATAGCGTCAGAGCAGAGCTTTTGCCTGCCTGTAGCGCGCGACCCTGTGTCGCACTCACAGCGGCGGGGGACAAGATAAGTTCCTTGACGAATCAATAAGTGGGCGAGAGGTGCTGATTTACAATGGCTGAGGTAGAAGAAGGCGCGACACGGCGCGACTTTATCAATGTCGCCAGCGGCGCGGTTGGCGTGGTTGGTATCGCGGCGGCGGCTTGGCCGTTCATCAATCAAATGAACCCGGCGGCTGACACGCTGGCACTCTCGAGTACGGAGGTGGATATCTCCGCGGTCGAGGAAGGCATGGCGATTACTGTCGTCTGGCGCGGAAAGCCGGTCTTCATCCGTCACCGCACGGCGGCGGAAATCGAAGAAGCGAATAATGTCGATCTCGGCGAGTTGCGGGATCCGACACCGGACGCGGATCGCGCGGAGAAGCCGGAATGGCTGATCCTGATCGGTATCTGCACCCATCTCGGCTGTGTGCCGCTGGGGCAGAAAACGACGGAAGCGCGAGGCGACTTCGGCGGCTGGTTCTGCCCCTGTCACGGTTCGCACTACGACACCTCTGGACGAATTCGCAAAGGTCCGGCTCCGCTGAACCTTCCCGTACCGCCATATGTCTTCACCGGCGATACCGCGATTAAAATCGGTTGAGGAGCGTGATCGATGAGCACTGCTAATTTTACCAATCCGGTCGTCCGGTGGATTGATCACCGTCTTCCGATCTTCAGCTTCCTGCACCATGAAGCGCATGAATATCCGACCCCGAAGAACCTCAGCTACTGGTGGAACTTCGGCTCGCTGGCCGGAATCATGCTGGTCATCATGCTGGTTACGGGCATCACACTTGCGATGCACTACACGCCGCATGTCGATTACGCTTTCGCCTCGGTCGAGCGCATCATGCGCGACGTCAATTCAGGCTGGCTGATCCGCTACATCCACATGAACGGCGCCAGCTTCTTCTTCATCGCCGTCTATATCCACATGTTCCGCGGCCTCTATTACGGGTCCTACAAGGCCCCGCGTGAGCTGCTCTGGATGCTGGGCGTGGTGATCATGCTGCTGATGATGGCAACCGCCTTCATGGGCTACGTGCTTCCCTGGGGCCAGATGAGCTTCTGGGGCGCCACCGTCATCACCAACCTGTTCTCTGCGATCCCGCTCGTCGGCGAGCATGTCGTCACCTGGCTGTGGGGCGGCTTCTCGGTCGACAACCCGACCCTGAACCGGTTCTTCGCGCTGCATTATCTGCTGCCGTTCGTGATCTTCGCGGTCGTCGTGCTGCACATCGTGGCGCTGCACCGCTTCGGCTCGAACAATCCGCTGGGCATCGATGTGAAGGGCCCGCAGGACACGATCCCGTTCCATCCGTACTACACCGTCAAGGATGCGTTCGGCCTCTTCGTTTTCCTGATCCCGTTCGCCTTCTTCATCTTCTTCGCGCCGAACTTCCTGGGCCATCCGGACAACTACATTCCGGCCAACCCGCTGGTCACGCCGGCGCACATCGTGCCCGAATGGTACTTCCTGCCGTTCTACGCGATCCTGCGTGCGGTTCCGGACAAGCTGTTCGGGGTTCTGGCCATGTTCGGCGCCATTGCGGTGCTGTTCATCCTGCCGTGGCTCGACCGGTCTCCGGTGCGAAGCGGCAGCTTCCGGCCGGTCTTCAAGATCTTCTTCTGGCTGCTGTTCGTCGATTGCATCGCGCTGACATGGCTCGGCGGCAAGCCGGCTGAAGGCTGGTACGTCACCGCGTCCCGGATCGCGACGGTCTATTACTTCTTCTACTTCCTCGTCGCGCTTCCGCTGCTCTCGATCTTCGAGACACCGAAGCCGTTGCCGAAGAGTATCAGTGAGTCCGTGCTCGGCGGCTCTGGTGGCCCCGCTGCCGCGCCTGCTGCCGCGAAGGAGAAAGCATAATGCGTATGAAATCTCTGATCGCGGCGACGGTTGCATTCGCGGCCCTCGCCATGAATGGTCCTGCTGCACACGCCGCCGGTGACGCCATTCACCTGGAAAAGCAGGACTGGTCCTTCTCCGGCCTGTTCGGAACCTTCGACCGGGCGGCCGCACAGCGCGGCCTCCAGGTCTACCGGGAAGTCTGCGCAACCTGTCACTCGCTGGACTACATCGCCTTCCGGAACCTGGCCGACCTCGGCTATTCGGAAGCCGAAGTGAAAGCGATCGCGGCCGAGTATGAAGTTGTCGATGGCCCGAACGACGAAGGTGAGATGTTCACCCGTCCGGGCACACCGTCCGACCGCTTCGTGGCACCGTTCGCAAACGACAACGCGGCGCGGGCCGGCAATGGCGGCGCGCTGCCGCCTGACCTGTCCCTCATCGTCGAGGCGCGGGCTGGTTTCGAGGATTACATCTATGGTCTTCTGACAGGTTACGGCGAGGCGCCGGAAGGCGTTAATGTCTCGGAAGGCATGAGCTACAACAAAGCCTTCCCTGGTTTCCAGATTGCCATGGGACAGCCGCTCTATGAGGACGGCGTGACCTATGCGGACGGCACCAAAGCCTCCGTGGAACAGATGGCCAAGGATGTGACGACGTTCCTGACTTGGGCGTCCGAGCCAAACCTGGAAGAGCGCAAGCGGACTGGTGTTGCGGTGATCCTGTTCCTGATCGTCGCAAGCGGCCTGTTCTATGCCTCCAAGCGGAAAATCTGGGCCAACGTGCACTGATCTGACCGAGCATATTCTTTGAGAGGGCCGCGTCTTTGGATGCGGCCTTTTCTTTTGCCGTTGGCAAGCACGCGGCCATCCGCTAGGCAGGGAGCCGAGTTGTTTCTGCAGGAAGGTTGCATCCCATGACGGCACTGACGCGTGACGCGATTCTCGGCTTTATCGGTGGCAGCGGGATCTACGAGATCGATGGCCTCTCCAATACACGCTGGGAAACGGTTTCCTCACCCTTCGGCACGCCGTCGGACCAGCTGCTCTTCGGAGAGCTGGATGGTCAGAAACTGGTCTTCCTGCCGCGCCACGGCCGTGGGCACAAGCTGAACCCGAGCGGGATCAACTACCGCGCCAATATCGACGCGATGAAGCGGGCCGGGGTGACGGATATCATCTCGCTCAGCGCTGTCGGTTCTCTCAAGGAAGAATACGCGCCCGGCCATTTCGTGCTGATCGACCAGTTCATCGACCGCACCTTCGCCCGCGAGAAGACCTTCTACACGAACGGCTGCGCCGCGCACGTCTCGTTCTCCCATCCGGTCTCCGAACGGGTCCAGGCAGCGCTGGCGGGTGCCTGCAAGCAGCTCGGCCTGCCGTACAGCATGAACGGGACCTATATCTGCATGGAAGGCCCGCAGTTCTCTACCTTCGCCGAGAGCACGCTGTATCGCTCCTGGGGCTGTGATGTGGTTGGCATGACCAACATGCCCGAGGCAAAACTCGCACGTGAGGCAGAGATCCCTTACGCCACCGTCGCCATGATTACCGATTACGACTGCTGGCATCCGGAACATGACAGCGTCACTGTCGAGCAGGTCATCAAGGTGCTGACCGGAAACGCGGAGAAGGCCCGCGATCTGGTCCGTACCGTCGCCCCGATGCTGGCGAAGCGGCCGGAGGTAGACGAGCAGGGCGGCGACAACGCATTGCAGTACGCCCTGATCACCCATCCCGAAGCCCGCGACCCAGAACTGGTCGCCAAACTGGATGCCGTTGCCGGGCGCGTGCTGGGTGGCTGACGCTCGCCTGTGGTGCTATCGGCTGAGGCAGGTTAAGGTGGTCTCGTCATGGAACGGACCTCGCAAGACAGCCAGTCCCGAGTGGGACGGGTGGTGAACATCGGCACGGCACGGCTGGAGAACCTTTATCGGCGGGTCACGAAAGATCAGCCGGAAAGCCCGCGTTCGCTCCACGTCAAGAGTATCCTGGCGATGCAGAATGGCCGGCATGACGAGGCAGCCCGGCTGATTGGTCAGGCCGCCGTGCTCGATCCGGCGGACGCGGATCACCAGCGCCAGCTCGGCATGACCTGCTTCCAGGCCGGCTGGCTTGAGCCCGCCGCCAGTGCCCTCAACCGGGCCATCTACCTCAATCCATCGGATCCGGATCCCTGGTTCACGCTCGGCCAGGTCTACGCTGCCGCCGGCAACAAGGATCACGCCCGGACCTGCTACGAGCAGTGTCTCGCCCTGAACCCGCGTTTCCACGACGCCCGCATCGCGATGGCGGAGATGGAACTGGGGTAGTATCGGGATTTACCCCAACCACCTCTTTTGCCTGCTCTCCCTCAATTGTCATTCCCGCGCACGCGGGAACCCAGAAGATCAAAGGGCGATGCACTCAGAACAGCTGCGAATAAAGGTCGTGCCATTGCGGGTTGTGGCGCTCGATCATCTCAAGCTTCCAGCGCCGCCGCCATTTTTTCACCTGTCTCTCTCGTCTGACAGCGCTGTCCATCGAATCGTGTGGTTCGAAATAGACGAGTTTCTGCAGGTTGTACCTGGCGGTGAAACCGGGCACACACCCTGATCTGTGCTGGGATACCCGCCCGGCAAGGTCCGATGTCACTCCGGTATAGAGTGTTCCGTTTCGTTTGCTCGCAAGGATGTAGATGAATGGCTGCATGGTTGTGCCATGGGAGGGGCAGCCGTTCTTTTTAGCTTTGCTGAGGTGTGATTTAGCGATCCCCTGGGTCCCCGCGTTCGCGAGGATGACGGTTTTTGAGTGAGGCTGGATCTTCTCCGGTCGTCATTCCTGCGAAAGCAGGAACCTAGGGAAGGCGTCCTCGTTCGTCTTAGAAATGACTCAACCAAGCCGCTGCCGGATCTCGTCGTGATGGGCGAAGATCTCGCTCGCACCGGCCGTCCGGAGCATCTCCGGCAGGTCCGGGTCGCCGCCGCTTTCGCCGACATAGCCCCAGACCGTGATGCCCGCTGCGGCGCCTGCGGCGACACCGGTCACGCTGTCCTCGATGACGAGACACTCGCGAGGGGCGGCACCAAGCCGCTCGGCGGCAAGAAGGAACATGTCCGGCGCCGGTTTGCCGTTCTCGACATCTTCGAGGGAGATCATGTGCGGGGCAAAATGCTCGATAAGCCCGGTATGGCGCAGTTTGCGTTCGAGCGACGCTGCATGGCTGTTCGAGGCGACGGCCTTGGGGCGTGTGATGCTGTCGAGCAGAGCGTCTATGCCGTCAGTCGGTCTCAGCGAGCGCTGGTACTCCGCCCAGGTTCCGTCCTTGATGCCGTCATAGCTGCTTTCGGGTAGCGGCTTGCCGAAGGTTTCCAGATATTCGGCCTCGATCATCGTGGTGAATTGTGGCCAGGACTTGCCCTTGAAGCGCTGGCTGTAGGCATGCTGTTCGTAATTCAGGCCGAGTCCGGCGAGAAAGCGCCGGTAATAGTCTCTGAGAATCGACTCGGAATTGATGAGGACGCCGTCGCAGTCGAAGATGATGGCGGAGAACATGAGTGCTTCCGGTCAGGAGAAGGGAGCTCCGGTCTACGCAATTTAGAGGGTGCTGTCACCGCTGGATGGTCGGCACCTGAAAGCTAAAACAAAACCTTCATCTCCACACCAAACCGTTATCCCAGTTTCCGTCATCCCGTCGAAAGACGGGATGACGGTTTGTGTGTAGAGCGCAGGCTTTAAGCCGCCGCGTCGGACAGGGTGGCGAAGCGTTCCTGGTGGTGGTCGGTATCGCCGAACAGGTGGTCGAGCATGATCAGCCGCTTGGTGTAGTGCGCGACCGGGACTTCCCAGGTCATGCCGATGCCGCCATGCAGCTGGACCGCCTGCTCGCCGACGAAGCGGGCATGCCGGCCGATGCCGGATTTGGCGGCACTCACGGCAAGTTCGCGCACGCCCCGGGGCTCGCCCAGACGGGCGGCGGCCAGGATGGCGAGTGACCGGGCTTCCTCCAGCGCGATCCGCATCTCGACGGCCCGGTGCTGCAGCACCTGGAACTGGCTGAGAGCCTTGCCGAACTGCTTGCGCGTCTTCAGGTACTCAACCGTTGTATCGACCGCCATGGTCATGGCGCCGACCGCTTCTCCGGAGAGCAGGATGATGGCGCGGGCCAGTACTTCCTCGATGGCATGGAAGCAGGCGCCTGGCGTCCCGAGCACCGCGTCCTCGGCGATCTCGACACCGTCGATCGCGATTTCGGCCACGCGGGTGCCGTCGATGGCCGGCGTGCTGTGCAGCTTCAGGTTCGCCGCGTCCTTGTCGACCAGGAACAGACCGATGCCGTCCTCGTCATCATGGGCGCCGCTGACACGGGCGGAGACGATCAGGGTGTCCGCCTCGCCGCCATTGAGCACCACGGACTTGCGCCCGGTGAGTTTCCAGCCGCCGTCGATTTTCTCGGCCGTGGCGCGTACATGGGCGGTCTCGTAGCGGCCATCCGGCTCGCCATGGGCGAAGGCCAGCAGTTTCTCGCCGCCGACAACGGCACCGAGGATCTCTTCCTTCTGGGCATCGGAGCCGAGAAGTTCGACCAACCCGCCGCCGAGCACCACGGTCGCGAGATAGGGCTCGACAACCAGGCCCTGGCCGATTGCTTCACCGACGATCATCAGATCGATACCGCCGCCGCCGAGGCCGCCGAATTCTTCCGGGAACGGCACGCCGAGCAGGCCGAGTTCGGCAAGCTGACCCCAGACTTCCCGGGAGAAACCTTCCTCTGTGTCGGCAATCTTCTGCCGCTTTTCGAAATCATACGTCTCGCGTACCAGGCGCTCGACCGTGTCCTTGAGCATCCGCTGCTCTTCGCTGAGCGAAAAATCCATGTTCCTGATCCCTTAGAGTCCGAGCCCGGCCTTGGCGATGATGTTCTTCTGGATCTCGTTCGATCCGCCATAAATGCTGAGCTTGCGCATGTTGAAATATTGCTGGGCCTTCGGCGCCGCGTAATCGGGGCCGACCGGCTCGCCGTTGAAGCCTTCGTCGAGCGCTTCCGACTGGAAAGGCAGTGCGTACGGACCAAGGGCCCGGCGAGCGAGGTCGGTCAGCTCCTGACGGATCTCGGTCCCCCGGATCTTCAGGATCGAGCTTTCCAGCCCAGGCGCGCCGCCGGACTGGACTTCAGCCAGAACCCGGAGATTGGTCATCTCCAGGGCCAACAGGTCGATCTCCACCTTGGCGAGGCGGTTGCGGAACAGCGGGTCCTCGATCAGCGGGCGGCCATTCTTCATCTGGTCGCGGGCGATCGCCTTCAGATGCAGCAAGCCGGCCTTGGAGGCGCCGACATTGGCGATACCGGTACGCTCGTGCGTCAGCAGGTACTTGGCGTAGGTCCAGCCCTTGTTCTCCTCGCCGACGATGTTTTCGGCGGGCACCTTCACATCGTCGAACCAGACCTCGTTCACCTCGTGCTCGCCGTCGAGCAGGATGATCGGGCGGACAGTAATGCCCGGCGTCTTCATGTCGATCAGCAGGAAAGAGATGCCCTGCTGGGGCTTGGCCGCATCCGGATCGGTGCGGACCAGGCAGAAGATGTGATCGGCATACTGGCCGAGCGTGGTCCAGGTCTTCTGGCCGTTGACGATATAATGATCGCCTTCGCGTTTCGCGCTGCATCGCAGGGAGGCAAGGTCGGAGCCGGAGCCCGGTTCGGAATAGCCCTGGCACCACCAGTCGGTCAGGTCGAGGATACGCGGCAGGTAATAGTCCTTCTGCTCCTGGCTGCCGAATTTCATGATCACAGGGGCGACCATGTTGACGCCGAAGGGCAGGATGCGTGGGGCGCCGGCCGAGTAGCATTCCTCGTCGAAGATATGCTTTTGCACGGGCGTCCAGCCGGGGCCGCCATATTCCTTCGGCCAATTCGTAGCCAGCCAGCCACGCTTGGACAGTGCCTGGTGCCAGCGGAAATAGTCGTCTTTGACGAGGCGTTTGCCGCCCTTCATCTTGGCCCGGATATCGTCCGGAAGATCGGACTGCAGGAAGGCGCGTACTTCATCACGAAACGCCTGTTCCTCCGGGGTGAAATTCAAGTCCATTTGTCTGCTCCCTTATGCCACTTCAAAGAGCCCGGCGACGCCCATTCCGCCGCCGACGCACATCGTGGTCACTACATATTTCGCGCCGCGGCGCTTTCCTTCGATCAGGGCGTGCCCGACCATGCGCGAGCCGGTCATCCCGTAGGGATGGCCGATCGAGATCGAGCCGCCGTTTACGTTCAGTATCTCGTCCGGAATGCCGAGTTTATCGCGGCAATAGAGAACCTGCGAGGCGAAGGCCTCATTCAGCTCCCAGAGGCCGATATCTTCCAGCTTGACGCCGGTCCGCTCCAACAAGCGCGGCACGGCGAAGACCGGGCCAATGCCCATCTCGTCCGGCTCGCAGCCGGCGGTGGCGAGGCCGCGGAAAATGCCGAGCGGCTCAAGTCCGCGCTGCTCCGCAAGCTTGCCGTCCATGATAATGCATGCCGACGCTCCGTCCGAGAGCTGACTGGAATTGCCGGCGGTGATGAAATGCCCGTCGCCGCGCACCGGAGCGAGGCCCGCGAGGCCCTCCTGTGTGGTGCCCGGCCGGTTGCATTCGTCTTTCACGAGGGTAACGGTCTCCCGGCTGACCTCGCCCGTTTCCTTGTTCTTCACCAGCTTCTCGACGGTGATCGGGACGATCTCGTCATCGAATTTCCCAGCGTCCTGGGCGGCCGCGGTGCGTTGCTGGCTTTGTACGGAATAAGCATCCTGAGCCTCGCGGCTGACGCCGTAGCGGGTCGCGACCAGATCCGCCGTCTCGATCATGGAATGATAGAGCTCTGGCTTATGCTCCATTAGCCAGGCCTCTTCCAGCCGTGTCTGGTTCAGGTTGGCCTGGGTCAGGCTGATGGATTCAACGCCGCCCGCCGCCATCACCGGCACGCCGTCGACGATGACGCGCTGGGCCGCCATGGCAATGGCCTGCAGGCCGGACGAGCAGAACCGGTTGACGGTAACGCCACCGGCGGTCACAGGCAGGCCGGCGCGGATCGCGGAGAGCCGCGCGATATTCTTGCCCGTTGCTGCTTCCGGCAGGCCGCAGCCCAGGATCACATCCTCGATCTCGCCGGGTTCGACACCGGCGCGCTTGACCGCATGTTCGAGCGCATGCCCGGCCATGGTCGCGCCGTGCGTGTCGTTGAAGGCGCCGCGAAAGGATTTTGCCAGTCCCGTGCGGGCGGTCGATAGAACGACTGCCTCTTTCACTCTTCTTTCCTCCCTAGTGCTTTTCCTAAGTCATATCGAAGAGCCGGGGAGGCCGACAAGTATTTTCGAAATTCGGTTTCGCTTGGCGAAATTGAAGGCGATCAGAAGAGCTGCGGAATCGTCGGGCTATGGCACGGGGGCGGGTGTGCGGGACGGGCCGACAGATTAACTTAGCGGTGCCCTTTCGGCAGGAAAGCCGTCAGCCACTGCCAGATCCGTTCGGCAATCCAGAGGCCGAGCGCAGCATAGAGGGGCACCGCGACGATCCGCAGATCGTAAAGCCAGCTCACCCGTATGACCTTCTCCGCGCCGGGCCACAGATCCTTCAGCCAGCGACCCCGCAGGAGGGATGCCGCTTCGTCCGAATAATCGTAAAGCAGCCATCCGGCCGCGGCGGCATAGACCAGACCGAGCAGGAGCCGGAGGAGATCCGCCGGGCGCATCAGAGAAAGCCGATCCGGCTGGCGTCGGTGCGCAGCATCAGCAGATCGCCCCGGCGGTAGAGATCGCCCGTGACGGACACATAGGGCGCGACAAAGTCGAGAATATCGGCGTCGAAGGCTTCGCCCGCTGCATTCGTCAGCAGCAGCAGCGTCGGGGCTTCGTTTTCGTGGAAGACCGCAAGCATTGGCGGGATGCCCCCCATCAGGCAGAGGTTGGCGCAGGCCCTGTGCACCTTGCCTTCACCGGGCCGCATGGCACCGAGATAGCATTTCGTATCGACGATCTCGCCTCGTAACGTCACCGGACCGAGCGGAATATCCGCGGCGGGCACAAATCCGGCGAGGGGAGCTGGTTCCTGTGCAGGGCGGATTTTCGCGGCGCCGCCGACCTGAAGCAGGCTTGTGCCCTCTCGGGTGATGAACACTCCGCCCACGTCGACGATTTTGCCGTCATGCTGCGCCGCGCGCTTCTGTGCACCACGCTTGCCGGGGTTGGAAAGCAGGATGGTTCGGCCGTCGGGGTGTGCCTCGTCCGGCGGGAGCCGTAGCATCGGATAAGGCGCGGCTTGCAGTACGCCGAGATGCTCCTTGTAGCCGCCCTTGAAACCGCCATCGCCGTAATCCGGCTGTCCCGCCAGCAGAGCGAAGCCGCCACCGATGCCGAGCCCGATCAGCAGAATCGTAACAACAGCGAGGAAGGCCGCGAGCTTCGGCGGTGTTTTCAGGTAGCCGACGAAGAAGTCGTTGGAGGATTGGCTCATCCGCCTTGCTCCAGTTGAATTGGCGGCACCGGCGTTCCGGGAGGCTGTGCGTTGGCGTCAATCAGGATGCGGTCCCCCTCGCGGCGTAGGCGGTAGGTCGCCACTTTCTCGGTGAATGGCGCTGGCGAGCAGCCATCCTCCGGCCGGTACTGGTAGCCGTGCCAGGGGCAGGTGACGCAGCCGTCGATGATTCGTCCCTCCGCCAGTGGCCCGTTCTGGTGCGCGCAGGCGTTGGAGAGCGCGGATACCTTGCCGTCGTAACGGAAGAGGGCTGCCTTCTCGCCGGTCGGCAGGAAGACCGTGACGCCGCCCTCGTCGGGCAGATCGACGATGTTTGCGGCGTGAACCCAGTTACCGTCAGGGGCGCTGACGGAGGGGGCTACCGATGCCTCCTGCTCGCGTAGTCCTGCCGCGATGTGCAGACCGCAGACCAGACAAACGCTGACGCCAGTCAGGCCGAGCAGCCAGGGAGAGTGTTCCGACTGCAAAATGCCGAGAGCAATATGAGCGACGATGGCGGCATAGGCCGCATAAACGGACATGTGGATCGCTTTCCAGACGGGCGCGCCGAGGAAACTCAGCCAGAAATCGTGACTGGTCGCGGCCAGGGTGAAAAGGATGCCAAGAGCAAAAATGCCGAGATATTCGAACGGAAAGGCCTGCCAGGACGTGATGGAGGTGTTCGATGCCAGCAGGGCGACATAGCGGTCGATCGGACCGAAAGCCTGATACCAGCCGACCACGGCAAGTGAGTGCGCCAGTGCGACGAAGAAGATGGCAACACCGAAATGCCGGCGATTGTAGAGCAGCGGCAGGAATCGGCTGTCCAGCCGGGCCAGCGGGCCGATGCTGAGAAGAATGGTCAATAGCAGGAAAGCGCAGGTGCCGAAGGCCCGCATGCGCAGTTGCGGGCCGCTGATACGGGGGCTTTCCAGCCAGCCAGGCACATAACGCAGGAACAGGATAATGAAGGCGGCGATGCCAAACCCGAGGACGAGATCGTAGGCGACTTTGTTGCGGGTCCAGGTGACGGGCCGGTACTGTACGCTCATTGCGCCGCTCCCGTGTCGAGCTGGAGCGGCGGTTCGATCGGTCGGTCCTGGCGTTGCAACACAGTGACCAGCAGGAAGCCCGGGAGCAAGATGGCCAGAGCGATCCAGATCCGCAGGTGCCAGCGCTGATGAGGGCGCTTCATGGCTCAGTCCTTCCCCGGGCGACAAGCGCCCAGCGCCACAGGATCACCGGCCAGAACACCACCGCTGCCGGGATCAGGAACAGCCGGAAGAGGTAGCTTCCCCGCGCGCTGGGATCGATCCTGTCGACCCCGTAGAGGAGAAAAGCTGCAGCCACCGCGATGCCGATATAGCCGTAATAACTGGCGGCGGCGAAAATGCTCTGCACTGTTTCGACAGCCGTGACCTCAATCATCGGTGTGCTCTCCCCCTGTTCACCACTCGTCAGCCGTAGTGTCGACGAATGCCCGAGATGGACTCATCAATTTCCTGTCCGAGCCGGGCCATACGGTCCGCGATTTCTCCAGTCGCCCGGTGCTGCTCGTCAGCCGCCGCGCCGTTTTCCTCGATAGAGCGCACCATGGTCGACACCCGCTCGGTAATCTCCGCGAACCCGGACTGGACCATGCCGAGCGTATCGCTCAGCCGGTTTGTCATTTCCGCGATGCCGTCGGCGGCCTCCCGGCTGTCCGTGGCCAGCATCTTGACCTCACGGGCGACAACGGCGAACCCGAGTCCGGCCTCGCCGGCCCGGGCCGCCTCGATGGTCGCGTTCAGCGCCAGCATGTTGGTCTGTCCGGCAATCGATTTGATGCCGTCGAGCAGTTTCAGGATGCCGTCAATGGCGGAGGACAGTTCGGAAAGTTTGGAGACCGCTGAATCCACGGTGCCGGAGATGCCTGTCGCGAGATCGAGGTTGCGCCCGACATTCTGACTGATCGTGGCCATGCTCGAGGAAAGCTTGTCGGAGGCGCCCGCCACCCCGCCGATGATATCGCCAACATTCTGGCCCATCATGCCGGTCAGCTCTTCGATGGTGGACTGGTTCTTTTCGGTCTGCGCCTCGCTATAGGCGGAGGAAGCGATTGTCGCCTCGGCGTTCATCAGCGTGCCGATCAGGATTGCGGCCTCGTGCGAGTCCGGCGAGCCCTTTCCGGTCGCGAGCACCCGCGTCGCGAGTTCGCGCCCCATACAGGCAAAGAACTGCCCATAGACCGCCGGATTCATGGCGCTTTCCAGATCGCTGCGAGCGAATTCCCGGACCTGTTCGACATGGGCAGGCCCAATGCCCGACTTGAATACCGAATCCCACCGGGTTTTCTGATTGGTGACCCACGTCGCCTCGTCCTGTTCCCACAGAAAACCGGTCAGGCCATCGTAGGAGTGGCAGAATCTGTAGACCGCGCTCAGGGCGTCGCCCAGTTCCTTTTCAACGTGGTTTTCCCACACTCTGGGTAGTGCTGCGGTTCGTTCCCGATTGAGGCCGCAGCCGGCGATCAGCTCTGTTACATCCATTAAGCCGCATTCCCGTAAGTTTGCGCTGCTCGCGCCTGCGTTGAGGGCAACCTAAGGCCAGATTGGTAGCGGGATGTGTATTCAAATGCCGCATCAAGGTTTTGTGATCATTTGTCAGGGGGTGATCGCAACAAGGCGGTTTCGCGGAAACCCGAAATAAGTGCATTGAAGCGCAGGATCTCCGCACCAAATACCTCGCAGTGGATTCCCGTCTCGCGAGTGTATCTGTTTCCCCCGATCGTTCTGCCGTGTTTCCATGCCTGAAAGCCAAAAAGATATTTTCCGAAAAGCGAGTATTTTTCATGGGCAAACGCGTTGCATTGCTTCTCTCGAATCACTAGGCCTTGAGACGATTCATTCCTGACAGAGGTCATCGTGGACGACAGCACCAGAAGCATGATCGAAGACGCCTACCATGAGACGGTCGAAGAATCTTTCGAGCGCGGTCTTTCGCCTTTGAAAGCGCACATGGAAGGTGTCGTTGCTGCAGCAATGCTGTTGTCAGCAATGGTAGGTGTCGAGGATGAGGACGCCCGCAAGCAGGTCATGGATCTCGGTCTGCGGCCGCGATCGGAAGACGACGACTAGGTCCGGAACCTAGCCTCCGCTGAACTCCAGAAAATGTGTGGGGCAGCTTGTGCAATCGCTGCTGCCGAACCCCGTTATCGGGGCCGAGAATCTGCCGCTGGCGTGAAGCCGCGCGCGTAATTCGCACTCCGAGATGCCTTGATAACAGAGCGCCCGCATGGCCCGGACCTTTGTCGTGATCCGGTCGATGTGCCAGTGCTGTTTCTTTTCCTTGCGGAAATGCCGGGTCAGCCTGGCTTTCAGCCCGCCCGCGCCGTGGGCGCTGCCCGCATAGACAAAGAGACCGGCGGGCAGGCGCGAGTCTCTTTTCCTGATGGTGATTGTCTGGGGCTCTGCGATTTCGAGCAGGAGCAGGTAACTCCCCGGTACCGGCTGGGCGGCATCACCACTCAGGAGTTCCGGTGCCGGTATTCCGACAAGATCGCGGACGATGGGGGCAAATTCCCCCAACGCCGGATTGGTCATGCCGCCTCTCTACGCTTTCGCTTTAACTTCCAGACGGCGGCCATGCAGCACCGGTTCGGTATAACCGCTCGGCTGCTCACGGCCCTTGAACACCAGGTCGCAGGCGGCCTGGAAGGCGATGCTCTTGTCGAAGTCAGGGGCCATCGGCGTGTAGGCCGGATCGCCGGCATTCTGGCCGTCGACAACTTTGGCCATGCGTTTCATGGTCTCCTCGACCTGGGCCGCATCGCAGACGCCGTGATGCAGCCAGTTGGCGATATGCTGGCTGGAAATCCGCAGGGTCGCGCGGTCTTCCATCAGCCCGACATTGTTGATGTCCGGCACCTTGGAGCAACCGACCCCCTGATCGACCCAGCGGACCACATAGCCGAGAATACCCTGGGCGTTGTTGTCGAGTTCCTGCTGGATGGTTTCCGCGTCCCAGTTCGGGCGCGTGGCAACCGGGATCGACAGAATATCGTCCAGACTGGCGCGGCCGCGGGTCTTCAGCTCATCCTGTCGCTGCTTCACGTTCAGCTCGTGATAGTGCGTGGCATGCAGCACGGCGGCGGTGGGGGACGGCACCCAGGCGGTGTTTGCGCCGGCTTCCGGATGGCCCTTCTTCTGCTTCAGCATTTCCGCCATCAGATCCGGCATGGCCCACATGCCCTTGCCGATCTGGGCATGGCCCTGCAGGCCGCATTCCAGCCCGATATCGACGTTCCAGTCCTCGTAGGCCTTGATCCAGGAAGAGGCTTTCATGTCGCCCTTGCGGATCATCGGGCCCGCTTCCATGGAGGTGTGCATCTCGTCGCCGGTGCGGTCGAGGAAGCCGGTATTGATGAAGACCACGCGGTCCTTGGCTGCCCGGATGCATTCCTTGAGGTTCACCGTGGTCCGGCGCTCCTCGTCCATGATGCCCATTTTCAAGGTGTTCGGCGCGAGATCGAGCAACTTTTCGGTTTCGGTGAAGAGCGCTTCGATGAAGGCGACTTCTTCGGGGCCGTGCATTTTCGGGTTCACGGTATAGACCGAGCCGGCGCGGCTGTTGCCGCCCTTGTTTTCGCCGCGCAGGTCATGCAGGGCGATGGCGGCGTTGAACACACCGTCCATGAGGCATTCCGGGATTTCCTTGTCGCCATCATAGAGGATGGCCGGGTTGGTCATCAGCAGGCCGACATTGCGGACCAGCATCAGGCTGCGCCCGTGCAACCGGACTTCGCCGCCATCGGGGGCGGTGTAGATGCGGTCCGGGTTCAGCGTGCGGGTGACTTCCTTGCCGCCCTTCACGAACTTGTCGGCGAGATCGCCTTTCGCCAGGCCGAGCCAGTTGCGATAGGCCAGCACCTTGTCCTCTGCGTCGACCGCCGCGACCGAATCTTCGCAATCCATGATGGTCGTCAGTGCCGCTTCGACAATGACGTCGGCGATACCGGCCGCATCGTCCTTGCCGATCATGTGGCCGCGATCGATGACGATCTCGAAATGCAGCTCGTTGTTGCGCACCAGGATGCCGCTCGGCGCACTCGCATCACCTTTGTATCCGGCGAACTGGATCGGGGCCTTCAGGCCGGTCGTCGTGCCGTCTTTCAGCGAGACGGAAAGCTGGCCTTCGACAACGCTGTAGCCGGTCGCATCCGCATGGCTGCCGCTGGAGAGCGGCGCAGATTTGTCCAGGAAATCCCGGGCCCAGGCGATGACCTTGGCGCCACGGGCTGGGTTGTAGGCGCCGCCGGCGGCAGCACCGCCCTCGTCCGAGATCGCGTCAGTGCCGTAGAGCGCGTCATAGAGGCTGCCCCAGCGCGCATTCGCGGCATTCAGGGCGTAGCGTGCATTCATCACCGGAACGACGAGCTGTGGCCCGGCGACAGTAGCAATTTCCGCATCGACATGATCGGTGCCGACGGAGAAGGCGGGGCCTTCCGGCACGATGTAGCCGATATCTTTCAGGAAGAGCTTGTAGGCCTCGAGATCGAAACCGGCGCCGCGATTGGCTTTGTGCCAGGTGTCGATCTTATTCTGCAGCTCACCGCGCTTGGCGACCAGCGCCCGGTTCTTCGGCGCGAATTCGCCGACGATGCGCTCGAATCCAGCCCAGAAAGCTTCCGGAGCGACGCCGGTGCCAGGGAGGGCTTCGTCATTGATAAAATTGTAGAGCGTCTGGTCGATCTGCAGAGTGCCGATCTGGATCCGGCTGGTCATCGCGAGGCCCTTTCCGCGTAGGTTCTATGTTTCGTGAATTGCGGCGCATCCTCTTGATCTGCCACCCGGCGCGCAAGCGCCGGTTCCGCAATGCGGAAACCGAAACCATTTTATTGTGCGGGCGCTCAATCCGGGGCTTGAGGCAGGAGGCCGTTTACAAACTCCAGCAGATCGCCGCCTTTAAAGAGATAGCCCGGAAGCCCTGCCGTTTCGGCGGCTTCCATGTCGGTTGTCTTGTCGCCAATCATGAAGGAGCGGGAGAGGTCGACATCCCAGTGCGCGAGAAGATCAAGCAGCATTCCCGGCTTCGGTTTGCGCCAGTCCGCAAGGTCGGTGAACCGGCCATCGTCGAAATCCGGATGAAAGGGGCTGATCCGGAAATCGTCGATTGCGCCGCCATGTTCTTGCAGCCGAGAATTCATCCAGTGATGCAACGCCTCGACGTCGGCCACGCTGAAATAGCCGCGGGCAATCCCCGATTGATTGGTGACAACAAAGACGAGATATCCGCGCGCCTTGAGCAAGGTGACGGCTTCAATGGCGCCGTCGATCCATTCAATCTCGTCCGGGCGGTGCGCATAGCCGGTATCCCGGTTTAGGACACCGTCACGATCGAGGAAGGCTGCCGGTCTTTTACTCATTCTCTAGCCAGTATGATGATCAATTGGTCAAATTAGAGTCGTGCGGTGTTCGTTCCGGATTTCGCGGAGGTGGGAGTGACATTGTTCACAGCCCGTCCGCAATGTGCGTTTTTTAGTCAAAGCCCCCGGTTTCTTTACGATATTTTCATCCCTACATCGCATTCTGGGCAACGTGATGTAGCGGTCATTTCCTGGCCCGACGATTGCATTGCCATGAAACAGTTCAAACCCGGATCGGGCAGGCCAGCCGCAAGAGCGTGCGGGGCGGACCGATCCAACAATCGGAGTTGGACAGAATGGTCCGCTTTATGGAAATCCTTCGCAAGTCGGTACATACACTGTTGCATCCGTATCGCCCGGAAAGGCGCTATATGCGTGGTCGCTAGGCCGGACGCAGTGCAGATCTACTGACCTTTGCCCGTAGAGTCTCCCTGTCTCCCTGAGACGGGATCATGCTCTTCTCCTCGAGATGGGGCGATGCCCTTCCAACAGCGAAGCGGCCCTGTATACTGACCCAAAACAGGGACGAAACGGTCGCAGTGCCAGGACATTGATGGAACAGGAAAGCGCAAACACGCCCAACCAGGAAGATTATGCGTACGACCTTGATCGTATCTACGCTTCCATCGTTGGCGTTCGCACGGCGATCCCCGACGACGCCTATACCGCCAACCTGCTTGGCACGGAACGCAGCGGCAATGGTGTCGTTATCCGGGAAGACGGTCTGGTTCTGACCATCGGCTATCTCGTCACGGAAGCCGAGCAGGTCTGGATCATGGATAATTTTGGCCGTGCGGTCGCAGGCCATGTGCTGGGCTACGATCAGGAGACCGGTTTCGGCCTCATCCAGGCCCTCGGCCATCTCGACCTGCCGGCCCTGCCGCTCGGCGATTCGGATATTCTGAGTGAGGGTGACTCTGTCGTGCTCGCCGGTCTTGGCGGTAGTAAAGGCGCGATTGCAGCCGAGGTGATCGCCATCCGCGAATTTGCCGGTTACTGGGAATACCTTATCGATAATGCAATTTTCACGGCGCCGGCGCACCCTAGCTGGGGCGGTTGCGGGCTGATCGGGCCGGATGGCAGCCTGCTTGGGATCGGATCGCTGATGGTGCAGCAGACCGGTGAGGATACGGCGGTCGACGGCAATATGGTCGTCCCGATCAATCTGTTGAAGCCGATCCTTGAGCAACTGTCGACTTTCGGTCGGGTGGAAAAGCCACCGCGCCCCTGGCTTGGCCTTTTCGGGACGGAAATTCAGGATCAGGTGGTGGTCGCGGCGCTCAGCGAAAACGGGCCCGCGGAGGACGCCGATATCAAGGTCGGCGACATTGTCGTCGCCGTGGATGATGAGAAGATCAAGTCGTTGGCGGAGTTCTTCCGGCATGTCTGGTCCCTTGGCGAAGCCGGGGTGACCGTGCCTTTGTCTCTCGTTCGCAACGGCGAAATGTTGAGCGCCAATGTTCGGTCCATAGCGCGGGACGCGCTGCTGAAGTCGCCCGCTCTGCACTAAGTCGGCGCCAGCACATTCCGGCAGGCGGGAATGGCTGCACGCTTTCTTTGGTGCAATGCAGCAATTTGAATGTCAATATTGTGTAGTTATTGAGCGGACCTTACGACAGGCGATCGTGCCTGGACGTGTGCGTCCGCCGGAACGCGGAGCTTAAGCGATGCTGTATCATATGTATGAAGCGACCCGCATGGCGATCATGCCATGGCGGATGGGAGCGCAAGCTGTGCGTAACACGGTGACGGCGCCCTGGAGTCCGCTTTCCTATACCCCGCTGGGCAAACAGATCGATTCCGCCGCGGAAATGTTCGAGCGGGTTACCCGGCGCTACGGCAAACCCGACTGGGGTTTCGAGAAGACGGTGATCGACGGCAAGGATGTCGCGGTCGAGGAAGAGGTCGTTATTCACCGCACCTATTGCAGCCTGGTGAATTTCAAGCGCGACACGAAGACCAAACGCAACGATCCGAAGCTGCTGGTGGTGGCGCCGGTTTCAGGGCACTACGCAACATTGTTGCGGGGTACCGTGGAAACGATGCTGCCAGACCATGATGTCTACGTGACCGACTGGACCGATTGCCGCTACGTGCCGATCACGGCCGACCGGTTCAATCTCAGCGATTATATCGATTACATCATCGACTTCCTGCATTACCTCGGCCCGAATACCCACGTTTTGGCAGTCTGCCAGCCGAGTGTGCCGGCGCTGGCCGCCGTTTCCATCATGTCAGGCTGGGGCGATATCTGTGCACCAGCCTCAATGACACTGATGGGCGGTCCGATCGACACCCGACGCAACCCGACGGCGGTGAACAAGCTTGCCAAGGAACATACGATCGAATGGTTCGAGCGCCATGTCGTAACCGTGGTCCCGCCACCCTATCCGGGCATGGGCCGACGGGTTTACCCGGGTTTCATCCAGCTCACCAATTTCATCTCGATGAATCTCGATAAGCATATGATCTCGCTTAACGAGCTGTTCGATCACCTGGTCCAGGGCGACGAGGAGGAGGCTGACAAGAAGAAGGCCTTCTACGATGAATATCTGGCGGTCATGGATCTTCCGGCGGAGTTTTATCTGGAGACGGTGGAAACCGTGTTTCAGAAACATTCCCTGCCGAAAGGCGAGATGATGGCGCGGTGGAATCCGGTGAAAACCGAGCAGATTACCCGAACCGCCATTTTGTGTGTCGAAGGTGAGCTCGACGACATTTCCGGTGTCGGCCAGACGAAGGCCGCTCTCGACATGACGCCGAACCTGCCGGACTCGATGAAGCATTACCATCTGCAGAAGAATGTCGGCCATTACGGCGTCTTCAACGGTGGACGCTGGCGCCGGGAGATTGCGCCGGTGGTCAAGGGTTTCATCCGCGAGCACGATCATGAGCTCGGCGGCAAGGCCCGAAAGGTGCACGCAATCGCGAGCTGACTGCTTTATCCGTCGGCAATCGGAACGAATGGCATGAGGCGACTGCGCTTGCGCTTTGCAAGGCGCGGCGCCATCATCGCTGTTCTTTTTTCGACTCCCTGATCCCAGAGGATAAAAATGAACGGCGCTGAGAGCCTGGTGCGGACCCTTGTCGCGTCCGGAGTGGACGTATGTTTTTCCAACCCCGGTACGTCGGAGATGCACTTCGTCGCTGCGCTCGACCGGGTCGAGGGCATGCGTTGCGTGCTCGGCCTGTTTGAGGGCGTCGTCACCGGCATGGCGGATGGCTACGCACGGATGGCGCTGAAACCGGCGTCTACCCTGCTGCATCTCGGCCCGGGCCTCGGCAACGGTCTTGCCAACCTGCACAATGCGAAGAAGGCCTTTACGCCGGTCGTCAATATCGTCGGCGAGCATGCGACCTATCACGTCGAATATAACGCGCCGCTGACCGCCGATATCGAAGGTATCGCCCGCCCGGTTTCCGACTGGGTGAAGACTTCTCGGTCCTCCAAGGACGTTGCGGCCGATGGCGCGGAAGCGGTGGCCGCTTCCATGGGCGTACCCGGTCAGGTGGCGACATTGATCCTGCCGGCAAACACCGCCTGGGAAGAGTCCAACGGCCCGGCCGCCCCGGTTGCGCCGGTTGCCCGTCCGAAAGCATCAGCCGATGCTATTCGCGCGGCCGCAGCGGCTCTGACCTCCGGCGAGGAGTGCATGATCCATATTTCCGACACCGCGCTGATGGGCGAGGCGCTGGAGATGGCCGGCCGCATCATGGCGAAGACAGGCTGCCGCCTGAGCTGCAAGACCAGCAACAGGCGTTGGGAGCGTGGTGCCGGCCGGGTGCCGGTCGAGCGTATCCAGTATCCGGTGGACATCGCCCTGAAGCAGCTTGAAACGGTCAAGAACCTGATCCTGCTGGGCGCGCCCATACCGGTGGCGTTCTTTGCTTACCCGAACAAGCCCAGCGTGCTGATCCCTGAAGGCTGCACTGTCGTCGATGTGGCGCCGGAAGGGTATGACCTGCTGGACGCCCTAACCGCCATTGCGGAAGAGCTCGGAGCGACTGATATCGAGCCGATCCGTCAGAAGGCGGAAAAGCCGGCGTTGATGAGCGGCGCGCTTACGCCGGAGAGCATCGCGGCGGCGATCGGCCACCTGATGCCGAAAGACGCCATTATCGCCGATGAGTCCGTGACGTCCGGCCGTGGGCTGATGCCCTTCACTGCCGGTACCGAGCAACATGACTGGCTGTCGTTGACCGGTGGCTCCATCGGCATCGGCATGCCGTTCGCGACCGGTGCGGCGATCGCCTGTCCGGACCGCAAGGTGATCTGCCTCGAAGGCGACGGAAGCGGCATGTATACGTTGCAGGCGCTCTGGACCCAGGCGCGCGAGAAGTGCAACGTCGTTAACGTTATCTTCGCGAATAGAACCTATGAGATATTGAAGGGCGAACTGATGAATGTCGGCGCCGAAAACCCGGGCCGTAAGGCCTTCGACATGCTGGAGATCGGCCGTCCGGATTTGGACTGGCGGCAACTGGCTGGCGGCATGGGAGTTTCGGCGACCCGGGCTACGACCGCGGAAGAATTCAACGAGCAGTTCGAACGCGCGTTGAATGAACCGGGACCACATTTGATCGAGGCCTGGATGTAATTTTGGTATAAAATTCTTGTAATGGGTCATACGCGTAAACGTGTCTCGATAGAGCGGCTAGCCGTTGAGCAGCTGTCGCGCATGTTGCAGGCCGGGTCTTCCCGGGTTTTCAACTGCGCGGCATTGCATCGTAACGTTCTTGCCGAAGGTGGTGCGCCGGGGCAGTTCCTGTTCAAGACGCGGGATCTGAACAACGCGATCTTCATGAAGGAAACCTATCCCGACGACGATATGCGGGAATCGGCGACGAAGCCTGTCGGGACCAAGGTTTTCTTCTCCTACAGCGAGAAGGCGGATCTCGACGGCGGCCGGTCCATTTTCCTGAATGACCGGAACCTGCGGACCGCGCTGCAATTTCAGGCCGGCATGTCGGATTCCCCGGAGTCCGCGGAAGCCGAAGCCGATCTCAAGATTCTGAAAATTCTGGATGATCTTCCCTCGGTCGACCCGTTCCTGTTTCGGGAGCGGATGGAGGCCGAGGGGTTCGATCCGCATCCGGGTTATTTCGAGATGACCGCCGCTGAATTCGGTCGTGTACGCGACCATGTCATGAAGCAGTTCCAGCCGATCGTGGAAACGGCATTTGAAGGTGTCACCGATGCAAACCGCGCCAGCTATCTGAAGACGCTGGTCAACAAGCTCTGGGACGCCAGCGACATGGAGGCCCTGAAGCCGTTGCTCCAGGCCATGCAGATCCAGGATAGCGACGCGTCGGACACTTTGTACGCCTGGAAAGGCGTCATCTATTACGAGCATATTTTTTCTCGCCGGCAGGAAATCTGGAAAGATTTTGCGAATTGGCTCAATACAGAGTCTCGTCCGCTTGACAGCATGCCGGCTACTGCGCAGGCGACCCTGAATGATCAGGTCGGTCAATGGCGTAAGCTTTACCAGAAGCGCTGGAAAGCAGTGCATCTGATGCTGGCTGAATATCGTAACTCGTATGAAACACTTTTCCGCGATCACAAGAGTCCGGAGCCGTTCATCGAATTTCTGCACAAGTCCGGGAAGCGCTTTTTCCAGATTGGCGATTCCATGAGTCGGATCGACCATTCCATCGATCTTTGGCGGACCTATGTCGGGGATTCCTCGATGCGGTATCTACGGTTCGAGCAGCTCAGTTCCCTCTCGCGCGTCAGCATTCGTATCCTAAGCGGAAGCTAAAAATGTTCCGGATGGAAAAACCGGCCGAGCTGGTCGCGCTCGAGCGCGCATTCGCAACGGCCAATGGAGGCGGAAACGGATATGCTTTCGTCTCGGCTCCCGTGGCGATTTCTACAGTGCTCGATATGTTGGACGGAGGCGCCCATCTGGTTCTCTCCGACGGAGCCCATCCCGATACGTACCGTGTGATCGAATCCGTCCGGCGCCGTTCCGCCGGTCTCAAGGTAGGTTTCGCTGATATGGCGGACCTTGACGCGCTGGCGGTGGCTGTCACCGGCGAGACGCGGCTGCTTTGGGTCGAAACCGTATCTGGACCCAGGCTTTCCCGTGCGAACCTCGCGCGGGTCGTGGAATTTGCGAAAGCCCGCGACATTATGGTTCTGGTCGATAACTCGGTGCTGGGCCATGAAGCGGTCAAGCCGCTTGCGGAAGGATGTGACATGGTTTTCACATCCGCACCCGCCGATGCCGGTCGCGGAGGACTGGTCGCTTTTTCCGAGAATTCCGGGTTTGCCGAGGATCGCTTCGCTTATCTGCAGAGAGCATTTGATGCAATGCCGGGCCCGGCGGAGGCTGAGGCGCTGCGGCTGGCTTTGAGCGCCGCACCCGGGCATATAGCCGCGCGTGCGGCGGCGGCGGCGCAGCTCGCCGCTTTCCTCAAGGATCATGCGTGCGTTGCGGAGCTTTTCTACCCCGGCGGCGGCTGCCCCGATCTGTCGGTTACCTTTCAGGGCCGGTCGGAAGAAGTGGATGCGGCTCTGGCGCGCCTGGCCTGGTTTCGGCCAGGGTTGGTTCCGGGCCAGCCGGGAACCTTCTGGCACTATGCACACAGGGATTATGAGGCTGTTCCGGAAGAAATCCGCCGCGTCCTCGGATTTCCGGACGGGCTTGTCCGGTTCGGTGTTCCGGCAGAAGACCCGGATGGTCTGATAGAGGACTTTCAGGCGGCGTTCGGTTGAATGGGGCTGCCGAAATGCCTGTAATCAGACTTGAATTGAAACTTCGAACGAATATCTCTATTCTGTGAGCAGGAAACAGGATCGGTTCCTAATGTCGGTTGGAGGCTAACATGGCTGTTGGGCCAGCAGTAAGCGCATCGGTAGCAGACCTCAGAAACGTCACTCAGACGCAGCAAGAGCCGATTTCACGGCCTGCGGCCGAAGGTGATGAGGGCGAGCAGCAGATCGGCGCAAACGGCGCCAGTGTCGATGCTACCCCGAGCGAGCCGACAGTGGTGAACGTGACGGACACTTCGGCTGATCGTGGCGAGAACCAGAATCCAGGTGCGGCCGCACTGGGCAATGACAGTCGGTTGCCGGGTTCCGGTGATCCGAACAGGGGCACGACCCTCGATATCGCAGTCTGAATTTTTCTTCAGACTGGAATGAAAGCGGCCCCTGAGGGCCGCTTTTTTATTTCTGAACCTCTCAAGCCGTCCGGCCGAGTGGATGTTGCTGGTACCGCTTCAGGGCGACAGCGGCCGTGGCTGCGGCGATGACCTTGAGCGCATCGCCCGGAATAAACGGCAGGGAGCCATAGAGCGCCTTGTCGAGCGGAATGCCGGCAACCGCTACCATCCAGGCAATCCCGCCGGCGTAAACGATCAGGATGCCGCCAAAGACATTGATCGAGACCGCGTGGATGAGCGCGTACCGGTCCCAGGTCTTTTCCGTCAGCCATCCGATCACGAAGGCCGCAACCGGCCAGCTGAACAGGAAACCGGCAGTGACGCCCGAGAAGACCGCCGCGCCGCCGCGTCCGCCGGCAAGCAGTGGCAGGCCGACAGCGACCAGCACCAGAAAGACGACCAGCGCCAGGCCGCCGCGCCGGGCGCCGAGGATGGAGCCGGCCAGCATGACGCCAAGCGTCTGCGCCGTCACCGGCACTCCGGTAATCGGAAGCGTGAGGGCCGGGAAAAGCCCGAGCACGGCGGTAATCGCTGCGAAAAGCGCGATCAGGACAAGGTCGCGTGTGGTCATGATTGAGAGCCTCCGAAAATTCTGGCGTTAGAGATCGACACCGCGCGCCTCTATGGCATCACTGATCTGCTCGGCGCGGCGCAGGGTCAGCACCGTCATCGGGATCAGCAGGGCGAGCGGATTGCGGTCCATGCCGCGGGCCTGTTGTGCCACGCGGACAGTTTCCCAGGTTTCAGCCAAGACCGGAATGAAGCGGATCGTCATGGCGAAAACAAGGCTGGTCTTCTCCGGATTGAGCCCGAGCGGCGCAAGCGGCCGAAGCGCGCGCTCAAGCACGGACATCAGATCCGAGACGCGTGTCGTAAGCGTCAGCAGCAGGCCGCAGGCGATCATGATGGCGAACCGCAACGTCAGGACTGTTCCGGTATCGATCGACGTGAACGTGGCATGTGCCGCAAAGAAGATCGCGAGAACAATCAGCAGCGGGCGGGCCTGATGGAGGATTTCCGATAACGGCAGCCGGGCCAGCGGAAACCCGATCAACACCATGACTAGACCGGCACCAAGCAGCCGTGCGTCATCTGTGAACAGGATCAGCAGCCCGGTTATGAGCAGCAGGCTGAGTTTCCATCCGGCGGGCAGGGCATGAACCAGGGAGTCCCGGCGGACATAGAGCGACAGTTTCACCCTGCCATCTCCCTGTAAGCCGCGATGGCATCCGTCGCGGGGCCGTCGAAAGCGATACGGCCGTCCGCCAGCACCAGCACACGTTCAGCGGTCGCCGCAATCTCAAGATCATGGGTGACGCAGATCACCGTCTGCGACAGTTCTTCGATGGCAGCCATCACCCGCTTCCGGTTTTTCAGGTCGAGCAGGGTGGTCGGCTCGTCCAGCACCAGATAGCGCGGCTCACGGAGCATTGAATTGGCGAGCGCGAGCAGCTGCTTTTCGCCGCCGCTCAGGCTGTGGGAAGGCTGATTGCGCAAATGGGTCAGCCCGTAGCTGTCGAGGATGCGCTCGATCCGCTCGTCCTCGTCCGCCGGGCTGAGTTTCAGAGCCTTCAGACTGAAGCGGAGGTCTTCTTCCACCAGCGGCATGACGATCTGGTTGTCCGGATCCTGAAACAGAAAGCCGACTTGCCGACGGACTTCCTTCGCGGCCTTCACGGTATCGAGGCCGTCCACGGTGACGGCACCGGTGCTTGGCCGGCGCAGGCCGTTGATCAGCCGGGCGAAGGTCGATTTACCAGACCCGTTGGCGCCGATCACGGCAATCCGCCGTTCCCGCAGCGTCAGGTTGATGTCCGCGAGAACGGTCCGGTCTCCCGCCGTCACGCTGACAGTTTCGAATGCGATCAATGCAACTTCCTCTTCGCCGGTTCTCAAAACCAGGGCGCGTGCCGATATGCCGCGCGGTCATGAACCGGATAGGGAGTGCAGGGCTTCTGCCTGAGGAAGCGCGGAAATTCAAGCCGAAACGCGCTCTTCCCGGCTGCCGGGCGGGTTTGAAAGCCCGGTCGGCGTGATGGCAAAACCGCCAGAGGCAGTACGGGTGATCTCGGCGGTGACCCCGTAAAGCGTTTCGATCGTCGCGGTCGTCAGGACCGTTTCGGGAGTGCCGGTCGCCAGGATGCTTCCATCCGACAGGCTGATAATCTGGTCGGCGAAGCGGGTTGCCAGACCAAGGTCGTGCATGGCGGCGATGGCGAGGATCCCGTGCTCCCGGCAATGTTTATGAACAATATCGAGGACAAGGATCTGATGACGCAGATCGAGAGCGGCTGTCGGCTCGTCAAGCAGCAGGACGGCTGGCGCGCGAACCAGCGCCTGGGCCAGGAACACAAGTTGGCGCTGGCCGCCACTGAGGTGCCCCAGTGTTCGCAATTGCAGGTCAGTGAGTCCGAAGATGGCAAGCGCTTCGAGGGCTGCCTCCCGATCTTTCTCGGCGACCCGCATGCCGAGGCTTCGCAGCCGGCCAAGCAGCACAACCTCGAGAACGGTCAGGGCTGAAGCCGTTCCGGTATCCTGTGGCATATAGGCAATGGCATCTTCCGGCCGTTCGCCCGAGAGCAGAGAGACGGTTCCGCCATGCTGTTGCAGGCCGGCAATTGCCCTCAGAAGACTCGATTTTCCGGTGCCGTTCGGGCCGATCAGCGCGGCCCGGCACCCGGCTGGAAGGCTGAAGCTGATATCCCGCAGGATCTCCGTGCGGCCGTAGCTAAGGGACAGGTCTTTCACGAGCAGTGTCACCAGTATGCCCTCCGTTGCTTCAGGATCAGCCCGAACAGGAAAGGCACGCCGATAATCGCGGTGACGATGCCGATCGGAACGATGGCGCCGGGAGCGATGAGTTTCGAGGCGATCGATGCGCCGATCATGATGCCTGCACCCGCGACGCCGGACAGGGGCAGCAACAGGCGTTGATCCTCGCCGACCAGCATGCGGGCGATATGCGGGGCGACCAGGCCGATGAAGCCGATGGTGCCGACAAAGGAGACGGCGCCAGCCGTCAGAAGGGCGACGATTGCAAAGACCCTGAGCCGGAGCGGTTTGACCTTCACACCCAGGCTGGCTGCGCGCGCATCGCCAAGGCGGAGCGCCGTCAGTTGCCATAAATTCGGGAGGATCAGAAGGCACCCGAGGATCAGGATCGAGCCGGAAACCCGGACACTGGTCCAGTCGGCTTTCAGCAGGCTGCCAAAGACCCAGAACACGATCTCCTGCAGGATTTCCGGCGAGGCCATGTATTGGATCAGGGATTGCAGCGACTGGAACAGAAACAGGGTTGCGATGCCGGCCAGAACCATGACCTCCGCGCTCATGCCGCGCCGCCAGGAAAGTCCGAGGACGAGAATGGCCGCGAGTGATGCGGTGCTGAAAGCGGCGAGTGGAACGCTGAAGGCGGACAAGGGGCCGAGTGAGAAGCCGGTCAGGATGGCGATCGACGCGCCGAGGCCAGCCGCAGCGGAAAAGCCGAGCGTGTAGGGGCTGGCGAGCGGGTTGCCCAGGATTGTCTGCATGAGTGCGCCGCCAATTCCGAGCGAAGCCCCGACGATCAGGCCCGTCAGGGTCATCGGCAGGCGAATATCGTGCACGATCACGACTGCCATCGGATCGCCTGCGCCGTCGGCATCAATCAGGGCGGCGACGACATCGAAGACATTCAGGAAAGACGGCCCGATCAGCATGTCGGCGATAGCGGCCATGGCAACCAGCATGAAGCCGGCGAGGGCCACACCGAACCGCCTGTTTGTCAGTGAGCTGTAGTCGTTCTGGTCCTGGGTCCGGCGCCGGGGCCGGTTCTGCTGGAGCGAATGCGTCATGCTTTTCTCGCAATAGGAGGAAGCTGGCCGGCCCCGGCGGAACTGTCCGAACCGCCGGGGCCGCAGGGCGTCAGTCAGCCTTCAGCATGAAGCTTCCGGAGGCCGCGACAGGCAGCCATTTCTCGTAGAAGCGCCGGTGGTTTTCCTGCGGGTCGACATCGGCAAATGCATCCGGGTGCAGCGCCTTGGCGATGAATTGCAGGAATGTGTAGTCGTACAGGGTCCGCGCGCCGCCGTGATAGACGGCATAGATCTCGTTGTTCCGGACGGCTGGCAGATCCGGCCATCCGGGACGGGACCGGTATGGGGTCACACGCGCACGGGTCTGTTTCTCGTCAATGCCGAAGCCAAGCAGAACCGCCTTATCCCGGCCTAGCCATCCGGAGCCTGCAAGCAGGACCATCTCAGGCTTCGAGGCGAGCACATATTCAGGGCTGAGGGCGCCCCAGTTTGTAATCTGGCCGTTGGCGATATTGTCTCCACCGGCGAGGTCGATCACACCGCCCCACATTCGTCCGGCATAGCTGTTGTCGTATTCCGAAGCTCCCTTCCGGGCGAGTTCGACATAGACCCGCTTTTTCGGACCGGTGGCCTTTGCCACGCGGGCGAGAACGTCCTTGAAGGCGGCTTCATATTCACCGGCCAACTGTTCCGCGCGGTCTTCGGAGGCCATGACGGTCCCGATCAGCCGGGCGCTCGCCAGATGTTTTTCGAGGGTCTGGGCATTGAAATCGGCGGCAACCACGGGGATGCCGGCCTTCTCCAGCTTGTCGACGGCATTGCCCATGCTGCGGAACTGCCAGGCGGCGACGATGGCGACGTCCGGTTTTGCCACCAGCGCTGCCTCGATATTGAACGTTCCGGAATCGACTTCGCCGATATCGACGAGAGTCTCGAGGCGTGGCTCGACCGCGCTATAGGCCTTCCACTGCAAATTACGCCAGCCTTCCCAGGTATCGCGGGAAATGGCGACGACACGCTGAAAGGCATCGGGGCCGACGATGGCGTAGAAATCCTCGAAGTAGAAACCGAGGAGAACGCGTTTTGCGCCGTGCGGCACGGTCACGGTCCGGCCCAGAGTATCTGTCACGGTGACTGTTTCAGGAGCGGCGGACGCCGCCGCCGGGACGGCAACAAGGGATGCGGCGGCGAGGGCCAGACCGGCCCCGGCCGCACGAAGAGTGCGGAACATGGGATAAAACCTTTTGTGAGTACTGATCGCGGTGCCGGAGCACCTGTTGGGGTGGATCAGGTCACAGAAGGAGGTGCGCGGGTCGGATGACGGCTCTGGGATGCCGTCAGACGGTGGTTTTGCGTGTCTGGTATCGCTTGCCGGGCATGTCCGGATAACAGGCGGTGCGGGAGGCCGTCCGCCGTCGGTGCCGGCAGAATGAAAGCACCGAAGGACTGGCACCAGTCGCAGCCGTTGGCGCCGCCGGTCTCCTGAACGGGAAGGCCCTGCGCATCGAGAGCGATGGTCCGGAGGCTGCCGTCCGGGGAGCAGATCTGGACAATTTGCTTGGCTTGCCCGGAGCCCAGCGCGGCATAGGCGGCAGAAGCCGGCGTGGAAAACACGCCGGTCATGGCGAATTGCACCGCGATCCAGAGGATCGCGGGAAGCAGCGCCAATGTCCGTTTCTGCCTCAGAGACTGCATGGCCTCACTGGGTACCGGTGAAGATCGGCGGGCACAATGTCTCGCCGATGGACGAAAGGCAATGTCAAAACCGTGAGGTGCGGAACCGGGCGGCTCCTTATTCGACCGCTAACCAATCCATCACCGCGGCAAGAGCGTACCCGTGACAATGTCCCTCTCTTGTGCGGAGCCTGTCATGGTCGGCAATCTGATCCTTGTTCTCGGCGACCAGTTGTCTCCGGTGCTTTCCTCGCTCAAGGCTGGCGATAAGCACAGTGATGTTGTCCTGTTGGCGGAAGTCGCCACAGAGGCGAGCTATGTAAAACACCACAAGAAGAAGATCGCTTTTCTTTTCTCGGCAATGCGGCATTTCGCTGAAGAACTTCGCGAAGACGGCTGGACGGTCGAGTATGTCCGGCTGGACGATCCGCAGAATACCGGATCGCTCGGTGCAGAGGTGGCGCGGTTTTCAGAGCGCTGGAACCCCGCTCGTGTCATCGTCACCGAGGCCGGGGAGTGGCGTTTGCAGGAGGAAATGCGGCGCTGGAGCGATGCGCTTGGCCGACCGGTGGATGTTCTGCCGGATGACCGTTTTCTGTCATCTAGAGAAGAGTTTGCGGCCTGGGCGGACGGTCGTAAGCAGCTCCGGATGGAGTATTTCTATCGTGAAATGCGCCGCAAGACCGGTCTGCTGATGGAGGGGGATAAGCCGGCTGGGGGCAAGTGGAATTATGATGCGGAAAACCGGAAGCCCGCTGCGGGTGACCTCTTCATGCCCAAGCCATTTCGGACCAACCCCGATGAAATCACCCGGCAGGTTCTCGATCTCGTTTACCTTGAGTTCGCTGACCATTTCGGCGACCTGGAGCCGTTCTGGTTCGCTGTGACCCGTGCGGATGCGGACGCGGCGTTCGAGAATTTCGTAGCGCAGGCCTTACCGCGCTTCGGGGACTTTCAGGATGCCATGCTGACGGGGCAAAGATTTCTCTACCACGCCGTTGTGAGCCACTATCTCAATGCAGGCCTGCTTGATCCGCTCGCTGTCTGCCGCCGTGTCGAGCGGGCCTATCTCGATGGCGACGTGCCGTTGAATGCGGCCGAAGGCTTCATTCGGCAGATCATCGGCTGGCGGGAATATGCCCGGGGTATTTACTGGCTGAAGATGCCGGACTATGCGGGCTCGAACTTCTTCAGCGCCACCCGTCCTTTGCCTGACTTCTACTGGACGGGCAAGACCGACATGGCCTGCCTTGCCGCAGCTATCGGCCAGACGAGGGAAGAGGCCTATGCCCATCACATTCAGCGACTGATGGTGACGGGCAATTTCGCGATGCTGGCCGGGATTGATCCGCATCAGGTGCATGAATGGTATCTGGCGGTCTATGCCGATGCCTATGAATGGGTGGAGATGCCAAACACAGTGGGGATGAGCCAGTTCGCCGATGGCGGTTTGCTCGGCTCCAAGCCTTATGCGGCAAGCGGGAACTACATCAACAAAATGTCCGACTATTGCGGGAATTGCTGTTTTGACGTGAAACAGAAGACCGGCGATGGCGCCTGTCCCTTCAATTCCCTGTATTGGCATTTCCTCGACAGGAACCGGGAAAAACTGGACGGAAATCCGCGTCTTGGCCCGGTCTACCGCACCTGGGATCGTATGACAGCGGACAAGCAGCAGGCTTACCGCGAGAGTGCGGATGCTTTTCTCGACGCTCTTTCCTGAGCATCTAGCCTTTCGCGCCCGGTGATTTTGCTCCGCGCCGGCAGCGTTCGGAACAGTACCGGACTGAGTCCCAGTCTCGCGCCCATTTCCGCCGCCATGCGAACGGTCGGGCACAGGCGGCGCAGGTCTTCTGGGGCAAATCGCCTTTTCTCCGCATCTTCAAGCTGCGCACACTCCATCACTTAACGGTGGTTCTGACTTGCTTTACGAGAGCCGCGGCGCAAAGGATCAGTGCCATCGGTCTGTCGCAAGAACGAGACCGGATTGACCGCACCGTTTCCGGAGTCTCCGCATGAAAACCATCGAATATTTCTATGCCGCCTATTCCGGATACGCCTATATCGGCTCGTCCCTCTTCCAGAAGATCGCCGCCAAGGCCGGAGCGAAAGTGGTGCACCGGCCGTTCTTCTTGCGCGATCTGGTGACGGCGCGCGGCAATGCTGAGCGGGTTCGCGATGAAACCTACACTGCTTACTGGTTTGGCAGGGAAATCGGCCGCTGGGCCGAATATCGCGAGGCCAGAATCATCAAGCGACGGCCGACCTATCATCATGAATCCTACGACATGGCAAACCGTATGTTGATCGCCTGTGGCGAGACAGGCGCGGCGACGGACCGGCTGGCGCATGGTTTTCTGGAAGCGCACTGGGCCGACGATGCGGATCTGTCGAACCGCGAGACGCTGTTTGCCATTGCCGCATCGGTGGGGCTCGACGGCCCGGCGCTTTTTGACGCCGCGGGGGCGGAGGAGATCGACGCACGGCACCGTGCCAATACCCAGGAAGCCATCGACCGGGGCTTCTTCGGCTCGCCCACCTATGTCGTCGACGGCGATCCGTTCTACGGCCAGGACCGGCTGGAATTGGTCGCACGTGCCCTGAAGAAGCCCTTCGCGAACGACTGGACCCTGCCGTCCTAAACCTTTTCAGGCGGAGGCAGGGCGGCGCTGATACTGCCTGATCGAGGCAAACATGGTCACGGCAAGTCCGATTCCCAGAACCCACCAGGCGGGCCGGATTCCGAGTTCGGGATCGAATTGCGACTGCAGCATCACCGAGAGCGGGACGTTATGTTTGAGCGAGATGACCACGCTCTCGCCGGTTCCGGTCAAGATGGCGGCGCCAACGGCTAAAAGCACGAGTCCGAGAATGCGCGGGTCACCCAAGCGCCAGCGCCAGACACGGTACAGCATCAGCCAGACGAACAGTCCGCTGAACAGGATCGGCTCGGTTACGTCGTTCTTGGACTGCAGGAAGAAGTGCACCAGAGCTAGCAGGCCGATCGGATAGACCAGCTTGTGCAGGAGCTGCCAGCGCTTGCCGCCGAGGCGCCGGATCATACCGTCCGTCGATGTCGCGGCAAGGGCGGCGAGGCCGAGCAGGGCGACGAAGCCGATGGTCAGATAGAAGCGCAGGACAATCTCGCTCGCGACCTTGATCAGATCCCAGGACTGCTGGCCCATATAGAGCAGCAGATGCAGTGCCACGGCGAGAAAGACGCTGACGCCAATCATCCGGCGTACCGCGATCAGGCCGCTCCAGCGCAGAACCCGGCGCAATGGTGTGACGGCAAGTGACGTCAGCAGGAAGACCACGGACCACCAGCCGATCCGGTGGATTGCCGCTTCCCAGGGACGAGGGCCGAGAGTACCGGTGACGCTGTCGAAAATAAGCAGCAGGGCCGGGGCGAGCAGGGCAAGGAAGACAGACAGCCTCAACGGGCAGATCCTTCCGGTCCTGCTTGTCCAGGGGAGGTATGCCGTAAGGAAATGGTTCAGTCCTGGGCTGCCGGTAACAACACTCATGCGGTACTTTTCCTTGCCTGCGCCGGAATATCAACGCTCCCGGTCAAGCTGGGCAGTTTCCGCCCGGCCGCAACCCACTATCCCGTGACTGCGGCGTGTTCGCAGGCGGCCTCAGAGAATACCGGGCAGGTTGAGACCGTGCTCCCTTGCGCAGTCCACGGCGATCTCATAGCCCGCATCGGCGTGCCGCATGACGCCGGTCGCCGGGTCGTTCCATAGCACCCGCTCCAGCCGCCGATCGGCATCCTCGGTGCCGTCGCAGACGATGACCATACCGGCATGCTGGGAGAAACCCATGCCGACGCCGCCGCCATGATGCAGCGAGACCCATGTGGCGCCTGAGGCCGTGTTCAGGAGAGCGTTCAGCAGCGGCCAGTCGGACACCGCATCGGAGCCGTCCTTCATCGCTTCGGTTTCGCGGTTCGGCGAGGCGACAGAGCCGCTGTCGAGATGGTCGCGGCCGATCACCACCGGGGCTTTCAGTTCGCCATTGCGGACCATTTCGTTGAAGGCGAGGCCGAGCCGGTGCCGGTCACCGAGGCCGACCCAGCAGATCCGCGCCGGAAGGCCCTGGAAGGAGATCCGCTCCCGCGCCATGTCGAGCCAGTTATGCAGATGCGTGTCGTCGGGCATCAGCTCCTTCACCTTGGCGTCGGTCTTGTAGATATCCTCCGGATCGCCGGAGAGAGCGACCCAGCGGAACGGGCCGACGCCGCGGCAGAACAGCGGACGGATATAGGCGGGCACGAAGCCGGGGAAGGCGAAGGCGTTCTCCAGCCCTTCTTCCAGCGCGACCTGACGGATGTTGTTGCCGTAATCGACGGTGGGAACGTCCCGTTCCGAGAAGGCGACCATCGCCGCGACATGGGTCTTCATCGAAGTGCGGGCGGCTTTCTCGACCGCTTTAGGATCGCTCTCCTGCTTCTCCCGCCATTCAGCAACGCTCCAGCCCTGCGGCAGATACCCGTGCACCGGATCATGGGCCGAAGTCTGGTCGGTGACGATGTCCGGGCGGATGCCGCGCCGCTCGATCTCCGGCACGATGTCGGCGGCATTGCCGAGCAGGCCGACGGATTTCGCCTCGCCTGCCGCTGTCCAGCGCTCGATCATCGCCAGTGCCTCATCGAGGCTGGTGGCCTTCTCGTCGACATAGCCGGTGCGCAGGCGGAAATCGATCCGGGTCTCGTCGCATTCAACGGCAAGGCAGCAGGCGCCCGCAAAGACGGCGGCGAGCGGCTGGGCACCGCCCATGCCACCAAGCCCGGCGGTCAGGATCCATTTACCCTTCAGGTCGCCGCCATAATGCTGGCGCCCGGCTTCGACGAAGGTCTCATAGGTGCCCTGCACGATGCCCTGGCTGCCGATATAGATCCAGGAGCCGGCCGTCATCTGGCCGTACATCATCAGGCCCTTGCGATCGAGCTCGTTGAAATGCTCCCAGGTGGCCCAGTGGGGGACAAGGTTGGAGTTGGCGATCAGCACGCGCGGGGCGTCCTTGTGCGTGCGGAAAACACCGACCGGGCGGCCGGACTGCACCAGCAAGGTCTCTTCCTCTTCCAGCGTCTTCAGGCTTGCGACGATCCGGTCGAAATCCTCCCAGGTCCGCGCGGCCCGGCCGATGCCGCCATAGACCACCAGCTCATGCGGGTTCTCGGCCACGTCCGGATGCAGATTGTTCATCAGCATTCGCATCGGAGCTTCAGTGGTCCAATGCTTGGCGCTCAGCTCCGGGCCGGTCGGCGGGAAGATGTCGCGGGCATTCTTGCGGGGATTTGTCATGGTTTCGGCTCCGGTTTAGTAGCGGGCGGAAAGGGTCATCAGCGGGCCGTGCTCGGTGGCCTCCGCGACGGTTTTGTCGAGGATGCGTTCGGCGACAGCTTCGATATCGACCGCGACCTCGCGATCCTCGGTCAGGGTTGGCGAGACGGTGCGGATGGTGGAAACCACGCGCTGCAGGGCTGCGCTGGTTTTCAGTGGAGCCCGGAATTCCACGCCCTGTGCAGCGCAGAGCAGCTCGACGGCGATGATCCGGGTCAGGTTGTCATTCATCCGCATCAGCCGCCGGGCGCCGTGCGCGGCCATGGAAACATGATCTTCCTGATTGGCGCTGGTCGGCGTCGAATCGGTCGAGCAGGGATTGGCGAGATGCTTGTTTTCGCTCATCAGCGCGGCGGTGGTGACCTCCGCGATCATCATGCCGGAATTCAGCCCCGGCTCGGGTGTCAGGAACGCCGGCAGGTCGAAGGACAGCACCGGATCGACCATCAACGCGATGCGACGCTGGGCGATGGCGCCGATCTCGGCGATGGCGATGGCCATCTGGTCAGCGGCGAAGCCGACCGGCTCTGCGTGGAAGTTGCCGCCGGAAATGATCTGGCCGTCCTCGACCAGCACCAACGGGTTGTCGGTCACCGCGTTGGCCTCGATTTCCAGCGTGCGGGCCGCATGGCGCATCATGTCGATGGCGGCGCCGGAGACCTGCGGGTGGCAACGAATGCAATAGGGGTCCTGCACACGGGTATCGCCGAGCACATGACTTTCTCGGATCTCCGATCCGTCCATCAGCGCCCGCATGGCGGCGGCGACGTCGATCTGACCGGGATGGCCGCGCAGGGCATGAATGGCGGGATGCAGGGGCGCGGTGGAGCCCATGATGGCGTCGGTGGAGAGGGCTGCCGCAACCACACCCGCCTCGACATTGCGCCAGGCATGGGACAGGGCGGCCAGCGCGTAGGCAGTGCAGAACTGGGTGCCGTTGATCAGCGCCAGCCCTTCCTTCGGGCCCAGCTCAATCGGCGCCAGCCCGGCGGAGTCCAGCGCTTCCTTGCCCGGCATGATCCGGCCTTTGTACTCGGCCTTGCCCTCGCCGATCAGCACAGCCGCCATGTGGGCGAGCGGGGCGAGGTCGCCTGAAGCGCCGACGGAACCCTGGCTCGGCACGATGGGTGTCACCCGGGCGCGCAACATTGCCTCGATCAGTTCGATCACTTCCCAGCGCACACCGGAGGCGCCGCGTCCGAGGGACAGCAGCTTCAGGATCATCATGGCCCGCACCACCTGCGTCTCCGTCGGCGTGCCGACACCTGCGCAGTGGGAGCGGATCAGGTTGCGCTGCAGGGTGGAGGTGTCTTCCGGTGCGATCCGCACGGTGGCGAGCTTGCCGAAGCCGGTATTGACGCCATAGACGGCCTCATCCCCGTTCGCCGCCTGGGCGACAAGCGCGGCGGCCGCATCGACAGCGGGTTTCGCCGCCCGGTCAAGCCGGAACCGGTGGCCCTGGCCGCGCAGGCCCTCCAGATCAAGCAGCGTGGTGCTGCCCGGCGTCAGGATGATGTCGCTCATGAAGTCCCCGCGAAAATGCGCTTGTTGAGAGGATTGAAACCGATGCGGTAGGCCAGCTCGGCCGGCTCGTTGACATTCCAGACGGCGAGATCGGCCCGCTTTCCGGCCTCGATGGTGCCGGCATCGTCAAGGCCAAGCGCCTGCGCGGCGATCCGGGTGGCGCCAGCCAGCGCTTCTTCCGGCGTCATCCGGAACAGCGTGCAGGCCATGTTCATAGTCAAAAGCAGTGAGGTCAGTGGCGAAGAGCCGGGATTGCAGTCGGTCGCGATCGCAATCGATACGCCCGCGTCACGCAGGGCCTGAACTGGAGGCAGCCGCGTCTCGCGCAATGTGTAGAAGGCACCGGGCAGCAGCACGGCAACGGTGCCGCTTTTGGCCATGGCAGCAATGCCGACAGCGCCGAGATATTCCAGATGGTCCGCCGACAGCGCGCCGTGTCGTGCGGCCAGTGCCGTGCCGCCGAGATCGGAAAGTTGCTCCGCGTGGAGCTTTACCGGCAATCCGAGTTCTTTTGCCCGTTTGAAAACCCGTTCGATCTGGGCCGGGCTGAAAGCGATGCCTTCGCAGAAACCGTCCACCGCATCGGCGAGACCTTCTTCTGCTGCTTTCGTCAGGGCAGGCAGGCAGATCTCGTCGATATAGGCATCCGCCCGGTCCTTGTATTCCGCCGGAACAGCGTGCGCGCCGAGGAAGCTCGTGCGGATCCGGATCGGCCGCTCTTGCCCGATCCGGCGGGCGGCGCGCAGCATGCGCAGCTCGGTCTCGATATCGAGGCCGTAGCCGGATTTGATTTCGATTGTGGCGACGCCTTCCGCCAGCAACGCATCGACGCGGGGCAGGGCATCGGCGACCAGATCGTCCTCGCTGGCCGCGCGGGTGGCCGTCACGGTGGAGACGATGCCGCCGCCGGCACGGGCAACTTCCTCGTAGCTGGCGCCTTCAAGGCGCAGTTCGAACTCGCGGGCCCGGTTGCCGCCGAAGACGATATGAGTGTGGCAATCCACCAGCGCGGGGGTGACCAGCCGCCCGCCAAGATCCTCGCGCGGCCAGTCCGCATAGCTGGCCGGAAGATCCGGTTCAGGACCGGCCCAGACGATTTTCTCGTCCCTCAGCGCGACGGCGCCGTTCTTCACCAGACCATAGGAAACGGTGCTGGGGAGCATGGTGGCGAGCGTGGTATTGCCGAGGATCTGCATGGCCGTCTGGTCCGAATAGAAGCTTGCCCGGAAGGCTGATTTGAATATTATGTCTATACATAATAAATGCTGTCAACAAGGAGACGCCACCGTGACGACGGTTTTCGCAGAGACACTTCTGATGGAAGACGGCTGGCAGCGGGATGCGCTGGTTACGATTGACGGCATTGGCCGTATCGGCTCTGTCCGGACTGGCGACGCTTCCGCCGCCGCTGGCGCGGACCATCGCGTGGCTGTGTTGCTGCCCGCGCCGGTGAACCTGCATTCGCATGCGTTCCAGCGGGCTATGGCGGGGCTGACGGAGGGCCGGGGACCCGATCCCAAAGACAGTTTCTGGACCTGGCGGCGGTTGATGTACCGCTTTCTGCAATCCCTGACACCGGCGCATGTCAGCGCTATCACGGCGCTGGTGCAGATGGAGATGCTGGAGGCGGGCTATGCCGGGTCGGTGGAGTTCCACTACCTGCATCATCAGGTCGACGGCACGCCCTATGCCGCTCTTGGCGAGATGAGCGAGCGTATTGTCGAGGCGGCGGCGGAGACGGGTGTCGGCCTTACTCTTGCGCCGGTGCTCTATCAGGTCGGCGGCTGTGACGGGCGCGCTCTCGGGCCGGGGCAGATCCGCTTCGGCAACGATCCGGACCGCTATGCGCGCTTGCTCGAAGAAGCGGAAGCGACGGTGGCAAAGCTGACATCGGATTGCGGTATCGCGGTCGCGCCACATTCTTTGCGCGCGGTGACGCGAGAGGCGCTTGCCGGGGCGGCGGCACTCCGTCCGGACCGGCCGATCCATATCCATGTCGCCGAGCAGGTGGCCGAAGTCGAGGAGGTCGAGGCCGCCTGGGGCGCCCGGCCAATGACCTGGCTCCTGGAAAACCACGCAGTCGATGAGCGCTGGTGCCTGATCCATGCCACCCAGATGGAGCCAACGGAGACCGAGGCGATGGCGAAAAGCGGTGCTGTCGCCGGGCTGTGCCCGATCACCGAATCCAGTCTTGGCGACGGGATCTTCGATGGTGTCCGGTATCGCGCGGCAGGCGGCAGTTTCGGTGTCGGGTCCGACTCGAACATCCGGATTTCTCTCAGTGAGGAGCTGCGGACGCTGGAATATTCCCAACGGTTGCGGGACAAGGGCCGCGCCGTTCTGGCCGAGCAGCAACGCTCTGCCGGGCGCGTGTTGTTCGAGGAAGCAGTGCGGGGCGGTGCTCAGGCAGCCGGGCGGGACAGCGGGGCGATTGCGCCGGGACGGGTTGCCGATCTGGTGGCTCTGGACGGAGCCGCGCTCGATATTGCCGGGAGGACCGGGGACCGCATTCTCGATACCTTCATTTTCGCCGGTGACGATCGCTGGGTCCGCGATGTCTGGTCCGCTGGACGGCATGTGGTAACAGACGGCCGGCATATCGCACGGGACCAGATCCGGGCCCGCTACCGTGAAGCACTCCGTGATCTGGAGGACGCACTCTGACACAGTCAGCGCTCAAGTCCTGGCAAGGTATTCAGGCAGAAATCAAACGCCGCATCGCCGACCGAGTCTGGCGGCCAGGCGAGCTCATCCCCGGCGAGACGGACCTTGCGGCGGAATTCGGCTGCGCCCGTGCGACGGTGAACCGGGCCTTGCAGGGGCTTGCCGATAGCGGCCTGCTGGAACGGAAGCGCAAGGCGGGAACCCGTGTCGCGCTCGACCCGGTGCGAAAGGCCACGCTGGAAATCCCGATCACCCGGATTGAGGTCGAAGCCGCGGGCTGCGCCTATCGCTTCGACATTCTGGAGTGCCGGCGCGCCCGCCTGCCCGAGTTGGCCGCCAAAGCGATGCATCTGGAGGGCGCTTTCGATGCGCTTCATATGCGGGGTCTGCACCGCGCGGATGAGCAGCCGTTTCTCTACGAAGATCGCTGGATCAATCTGGAGGCCGTGCCGGAATTCGCCGAAGCCGACTTCTCAGCCATCAGCCCGAACGAGTGGCTGGTCAGGAACCAGCCTTTCACCAGGGGCGATATCAGTTTTCTGGCGGAGGAGGCGTCCGTCGCACAGGCGGCCGCTCTTGGCACGCAGCAGGGGGCGGCTCTCTTTGCCATCGAACGCACGACCTGGAACGAGGCGGCGCCGATTACTTTTGTTCGCCTTGCCTACAGGCCAGGCTATCGGATGACGACGACCATCTAGCTGTCGTCTCCCCGTTTCGGCGCCGTCAATGGGAAGCGGATCTTGAAGGTCGTGCCGTTACCCGGCGATGATGTGCATTCGATCGTGCCCCCGAGAATCTGGGTCATCTGGTTGAAGACGATATGAAGCCCAAGGCCGGTTCCGCCACGCCCGCGAGCGGTCGTGAAAAACGGGTCGAAAATTTGCCGGACGATGTCTGCGTCCATCCCGCATCCGTCGTCACTGATCGTCAAGAGCGCATGGTTTCCGTCTTTTCGTGCGGACAAACGGATCGTGCCGTCGGCTCGGCCGTCAAACGCATGTATCAGCGCGTTCAGCACGATGTTCGTGACGGATTGGGATAGTGGCCCTGGGAACGAATCCACGGAGAGTCCGTCTTCGCAATCCAGAGACAATGTATGTCCGCTCTGGGCTATCCGGGGTTTGATGCTGGTCGCGATCTCACCGAGATAGTTCCCGAGCTCAAACTCTCTGCGGGAGTTGCTTGATTGGTCTGCAGAGACTTGCTTGAAGCTGCGAATGAGTTCCGCGGCCCTCAGGAGATTACTGGACGTGATCCCAGCGGTTTCCTCAAGATCGGAGAGCATCTGGTCGAGCTTCTGCCGGGTTACCCGGCCACCCGAGACGACATCGCGAATTTTTTTCGACAGATCAACGATATGAGAGCTCGCGGTAACTCCTATTCCGAGCGGAGTATTAATTTCATGGGCGACGCCGGCAACCAGGCCGCCGAGCGACGCCATCTTCTCCGACTGAATTAGTTCGGCCTCGGCGCGTTTCTGGTCGGTGATGTCAAAATGCCAGACAATCATGGCTTGCAACCCCTCGAACTCGATCGGGATGCCGTCCATAGAGACCCACCAATCCCTATTATCCAGGGTTGTTCGTTCCATCACGCAGTTTTCGAACGCTTCGCCTCTGGAAATGTGGCCCAGCAACATCTCTGCGTCGGCGTCGGACTTGTATGTGATTCTGAATTCAGTCGTTTCGATCGGGGCATTTGGATCGATATCGAACATTTCGAAGAAGCGCTGGTTTGCATAAAGCCGCTTTAGCGGTTTTTGCTGTACGACGGATATTCCGGCGAAGGAGCTGTCAAGAATGCGGCGAATCTTCCGCTCGCTCGTCTCAATGACTGCGCGGGATTCCCGCAAATTCTTTTCAGCCTGTTTGCGCTCGGCGACTTCCCTGATCAGGTCCTGGGTCCTTGCCGCAACCATCTCCTCGAGATGATCTTGGTGGTGGCGAAGTTCCGCTTCACGCTTGTCGACGGCGTCCGCCAGCGCGTTGAAGGAATTGCCGAGACTGCCCAATTCGTCAGCACGGTCGAGGGTGATCCGGGCATCGCTCCCACCCTCCCGGAGGTCGTTTGCGACCGAAACCATATGCTGCAGGCTTGCCGTCATGCCGCGGGCCATGAAGAAAGCGAACAACATGCCGATCGCAATTGCGGCGAGCGTGTACAGGATTCCATCTCTGGTGACGATTTCGAGGCTGCGGGCGACATCATCCCGCGAAATGGCCACCCTGGCCCAGGCGATATGTTGTCCATTGATCTTGACCGGCGCGGCGACATCTATCAGGCGATCGTTCTGATGGAGGACGAGAGTCGAGCGCTCAGAGACGAGAAGCCACAGGCTTTGCTCGTCCTGGAGGAACTGGCCGACATACTGCCGATCAGTGTGGCTTAGAACGCGCCCTTCCGGATTAATGATCATCGCATAGACGAGGCCAGGATACTTGGACTGGGACGTTACGACCTCTTCCAGTCCGAGGACATCGTTTGCCAGCACCCAGGAGGTGCTGTTCGCCGCCAGTGTCTCTGCGAGACTTCTGGTCTGGGAAACGCCCTGCTCTGCGAGAAAGGTCTGCTGACGGTTGACGAGATCGTAGACAAAAATGGTCATGAGCACAGCGTGCACGGCGAGGATGCCGAGCATGAGCTGGCGCCGGAGTGACGCTGTCCAAAGCCCTACGATGCGGCGCCATAAACGGTTGATCAAAAATCCGCCCCCTTGAAGGATCTTTATTTCACCGGACGGACAGCGCTGCTGAACGTCGCGACAAACTCAACGACGGGCCGGTAGGTCTCGTTGCTGGCTGCTTCAAATCGGGAGAGATCCATACGGGAAAGGATCTCTTTGCCTTCATCGTGGGTATGCAGGGCGAACAGCACCGCCGCGACCTTGTCGACGACGTCGCCCGGCACGTCCTCGCGGACGACCAGGCCATTGTTGGGAAGCGGGTCGGTCTCCCATTTCACCTCCAGGTTTTCCGCAAGCTCCGGGCGCTCCGCGGAGAGCAGCCACCATGGTGGCGGCCAAGTGGCACCGGCCACCGTATCGCCGAGAAACACATTCATGACAGAGGATTCCTGCGAGCCGACATAGCGGATGTCGATGTCCTTCATGACATCGAGGCCATGCGACTGAAGGTAATATTGAGGCATCATTGTTGCTGCCAGCGCGGTCGGGGCCGGAAAACTCACCGCCTTACCTTTCAGATCGCTGACATTTTCGATGCCGGAGTCTTTGCGGACAAGGATGATCCCCCTGAAGTTATCATCGTCGCCCATTTTCCCGAACACGCGGTAACCGTGGTTCAATGAATTGATCGTCTGGAACGGGTTCGGCAGGGAGAAGTGGAACTTTCCCTCATAGAGTTTCTGATCGTAGGCGGCGTAGTTTCTGGAAGCCTCAAGGCGGAACTGAATACCCGGTATCCGGTTTTCGAGGTGGCGCATCATTGGTCCGAAGATTTCATGCAGGCGCGCAGGATTGTGGAGTGGATGTATCCCGAAACTGTATGTCGTCTGCAGAGCGGAGCCAGCGGCTTTTTCGCCAAACTTTGGTGCAGTGGCTTTCGGCTCCGGATCGTCGCAAGCTGAAATTCCCATCGCCAGGAGGATAACTGCGGCGACACGAGCAAGCAGACAGGAACGCCCTTCTTTCGAAGCCTGCGCCTTTAACTTGCCGGTGACCTTCGTCGTGGACACGTCCCGCCCCTTTACCGGTTCATCTGTTTCGGATCCGATTAATCCTGAGGCTTATTTTAAGTGGTAAAAAAACAATAAACGATTAACGGCAGGTATCTGATTCGGAGTGTCAATCCATGGCATCGTGATCCGGGTCAGGGAGCAGTGCTTCGCTTCCGAATCTCTGTCAGGCTTTCGATGAGCCGGCCCGCTTCCTGTTCTGAGACCGTGTGCAAAAGCTCATTGACCCAACGCTCGTGTACGTCGGCCATCTCGGCGAAGACGGCTTCTCCCTTGTGGGTCAGCCTGACCAGTGTGGCCCGCTTGTCGCCCGGCACCGCCATCCGCTCCACTAGCCCGTCCTGTACCAGGCGTTCGACGATCCCCGTGACATTGCCATTCGAGACCATGAGTTTTTCGGAAAGGGCGCTCATTCGGAGACCGCTCTCGCTACGTTCCAGCACTGCGAGGATTTCGAACCGCGGCAGGGTTTGATCGTAGGAGACTCGCATTTCCTCACGCAGCGCGTTCTCGACCGAGCGCGTCGTTCGAAGGATGTTTAGCCAGAGCCGGAGCCGAGTCTTGCGTGTCTCTGCATTTTCCGCGAGACGTGTGCTTGGTGCTTGCGCCATTCGTGAATCTTAGGCTTTTGAATTAATTTCGCAGCAAAAAATTGAGTCTTAATTGAAACTGGCCGACGGTTGGTGCGTCTCCTAGGATCGCGTTTAGACGCTTTTCTGGTAGTTAACGTGAAATGGCGGCGCATGATTGCCGATTGGAACGATGCTTACGCGAACGGTCCGCACATTGCCGGAGCGGAGACTTATCCGCCGATGTGGCAACAGCGAGCCGCCGCATTCCGACATGAACTTGGAGACCGGGCAGAGCTCGACATTCCCTATGGAGAGGGCAGGCGGAACCTGTTCGATCTGTTCCGGCCTGTTGGTCCAGCGACCGGGCTTGCGCTGTTCGTTCATGGCGGCTACTGGCGGGCTTTCGACAAAAGTACCTGGTCGCACCTGGCGCGCGGCGCGGTCGAACGAGGCTGGACTGTTGCCATACCGAGCTACACCTTGGCGCCGGAAGCGCGCATTGCGGAAATAACGGGCGAGATTGCCCGCGCGATTGCGACGGCAGCAGAGCGCGTCGAAGGTCCCGTTCATCTTGCCGGTCACTCAGCCGGAGGCCATCTGGTCAGCCGCATGTTGTGCCGTAACGAGCCGTTGGCCGCCGGACTCCGGGCACGAATCAGGCAGGTCGTCTCGATCAGCGGGCTGCACGATCTGCGCCCGCTGCTGAACCTTGAAATGAATGCCGATCTGAAACTTGACGAAGCCGAGGCTGCTATGGAGAGCCCTGTCTTGCAATATCCAGTGCCCGATGCCCGCTTGACCTGCTGGGTCGGTTCCGGCGAGCGTCCGGAATTCATCCGGCAGAACGACCTTCTCGCCTCAATCTGGGGTGGGCTTGGCGCCGAGACGGCGGCGGTCCATGCAGACGGCAAACATCACTTCGACGTCATCGGGGATCTGGAGGATGCCACCTCTGATCTGACCCGATGCTTCACCAAAGGAGAATATTGATTAATGGCCGCTTTTCAGATGCAGCAGCACGTGCGCTTCCAGCATTGCGACCCCGCGGCGATGGTTTTCTATCCGCGCTATTTCGAAATGATCAATCTCACCGTCGAGGAGTGGTTCCGCACCGGGCTCGATTGGGGCTTCCACCAGATGCACGAGGTTGATGACCGGGGGATTCCAACGGCCAAAATTGCTGTTGATTTCAGTGCCCCCAGTAGGCTGGGCGATGTGCTGGACTGGAGCCTCGAAGTCAAGCGGATCGGGACATCGAGCCTCGATGTCGAGATCGTTGCAAGCTGTGACGGGGAGGTGAGGCTTACCTGCCGGTCAACCCTTGTTCAGTTCGTTAAAAGCACCGGCCGGCCGGTCGCCTGGGACGGGCCGATCCGGGACAGGATACGTGCGTTCGAAGGACAGGTTGCTGCCGATCAATAGTTTTTATGCGGGAGCTTTTGGCATGAATGCCAGCTTCAGGATGTCTTTTTATGCGCATTCTTTTACGTGAGGTTAACCATTCCGGGTAGATAGTATAGGAACCAATTGATACCGATATCCAAGCCTTGCGGGCCTGACGGAGAGAGTGATGAGTAACGTTGTGGAAAATCAGGAGTTCGCGATCCTCGTGGTCGACGACGCTCCTGAGAACGTCATGTTGCTCAGTCTTATCCTGAAAGATCTCGGCACTGTTTCCTCTGCCCTGAGCGGGCGTGAGGCTATCGACAAGGCCCTCGAAAACCCGCCGGACCTGATCCTGCTCGATATCCAGATGCCGGAGCTGGATGGGTACGACGTGATCAAGGCTTTGAAGAACGATCCCCGGACAGAAAATGTGCCGGTGATTTTCGTCACTGGCCTCTCCGATGATGGTGACGAGGAAAAAGGCCTGAAGCTCGGGGCGATCGATTACATCACCAAGCCGTACAAGCCGACCGTGGTCACAGCCCGGGTTCGGAATCATCTCAGACTGAGGGAATATGCGCTTCGTCTTGAACAGCTGAACGAGGAGCTGGAGCGCCTGGCGACAACGGACGCGCTGACATCGGCTTTCAACAGGCGCTATTTCATGTCCAAGCTGGAGGATGAAGTCGAGCGAGCGCGCCGTTACAAGCATCCATCCTCGTTGCTTATGATTGACGTCGATCACTTCAAACGCATCAACGATAGCTTTGGCCATGATGTTGGCGACACCGTCCTGATCCAGCTGGTCAAGCTTCTGGAAGGCCAAGTCCGGCAGCTTGATACGGTGGCGCGCATTGGCGGCGAGGAGTTCGCAGTTTTGCTGCCGGAGACGGGCAAAAAAGAAGCCATGGTTTCTGCGGAGCGTCTGCTTGGCGTCGTCCGGGCGGCGAGCATCGAAGCGGGTGGGAATAAGCTCCAGTTCACGATCAGTATCGGCTGTACCGAGTTCGGTGCTGATTGCCCAAAAGTGGAAGCTATCCTGAAAGCGGCGGACCTCGCTCTCTATGAAGCCAAGGAGAGCGGCCGGGACCGGGTTGTCGTTGGGGACGCCTCTGAATTGGTGTGAGTTGCATCGCGCATTTGCCCTCGCCTGACATTCCCTCTAAGTGATCTTTGCAAGACCGCGCGATTTCTTTCGCGGCGTGTACGCATGGTTTTGCTGAACCGAAAGGAAGTCATCCGATGGAATTCACCAATCCGAAAGGCGTCGTAGCGCCAGCTTCGCATTACTCCCAGCTTGTGACGGTGCCGGCTAACGCCCGCCGGGCGATTGCGTCGGGCCAGATCGGCATCGCTCCCGATGGAAGCATATGCGAAGGGCTGGAAGCCCAGACGGTCCAGGCTTTCGAGAACCTGTTCAAGGTTATCGAGGGCGCCGGTATGACCAAGACGGATATTGTGAAGATCGTGTTTTATTCCACGGTGCCGGGTTCGGTCGCGTCTTTCCGGGAGATTCGAGACCGGATGTTCGACGGACACGCTCCAGCCTGCACCTATCTGGAAATCTCCGCCCTGGCGACGCCCGACTTCCTTTGCGAGGTCGAGGGCGAGGCCGTCGCGCTCTGACGGGCGTGACGATCGGGGGACGATTGGGTGATTGACGACTTTCTGCTGCGGGCACTGGCGGCCGGGATCGGAGCGGCGCTCGCTGCCGGCCCGTTGGGCTGTTTCGTGGTCTGGCGCCGGCTTGCCTATTTTGGCGATACCATGGCCCATTCTGCGCTGCTCGGGCTGGCCCTCGGCTTCCTGATGAATATCGAGCCGGTGCTGGGGATCTTCGCCGTGACGGTTGCCGTGGCAGCGCTCCTGCTGTCGCTTGAGCGCTGGAGCACTGTGCCGACCGACACGCTTCTCGGCATTCTCTCGCACGGGGCATTGGCCATGGGGCTTGTCGCCATCGGGCTGATGAGTTGGCTCAGGGTCGATCTGATGGGCGTGCTGTTCGGTGACGTGCTGTCGGTCTCCATGCAAGACATCATGCTGATCTACGCTGTCGTTGCAGTGGTTCTGGTTTGCCTATGGCGGATCTGGGAGCCTTTGCTGGCAACCACCGTCAGCAGCGATCTGGCCCAGGCCGAGGGGCTGGGCGGCCGCCGGGCCAACCTGATTTTCACTCTGCTGCTTGCCCTGGTCATCGCGGTTGCGATCAAGGTCGTCGGCGTTTTGCTGATCACATCCCTGCTGATCCTGCCCGCCGCTGGGGCGCGGCGCTGGGCTACGAGCCCGGAGGCGATGGTCGCCGGAGCCGTCGCTATCGGCGTGTTCTCCGTGATGATCGGAATGCTGGGCTCGCTGGAGTTCGACACGCCGGCGGGGCCGTCAATCGTGCTTGTTGCCTTTGCCGTTTTCCTGGTCGGTCTGCCGCGTTGGCCGGGCAGGCTCTCATCGAGGGAATAGACGGCTTGGTCAGATCGGGCTTGAATTCAGATTTTGTTATGTTATAACATTTTTTGAATTCACCTATTGAGATCCCCCATGAGATATCTGTTTCTGAAGATCGGCGGCTTGTTGGCCGCCATTCTGCTTTCCGCCCTGCCTGCACGAGCCGAGCTTTCGGTCGTCACGTCGATTCCGCCGGTGCATAGCCTCGTTGCGAAGGTCATGGCGGGTGCCGGAGAGCCGCATCTCCTTCTTCGGAACGGGCAGTCGCCGCATGAATATGCACTGCGTCCCTCCGATGCCCGGGCGATAGAGAATGCCGACCTGATCATTCTGGTATCCCATAACATCGAGAGCTTTCTCGGGGCCGCGGTTGACCGCGATGCTGATTATGGTGACCGCGTTGTCGAATTGAGCGAAGCCAAAGGCGTCACGCATCTGAGCGTTCGCGAGGGCGCCTTGTGGGACTCTCCCGAGCATGGTGAGCACACCGAGCACGGGCATGATGAGGACGACAAGAGAGCCGAGGGGCACGCCGCGCACGACCATGGTGCTGACGATCCACATGTCTGGCTGAGTCCGTCCAACGCAAAGGCTTTTGTCGCCGCGATTGCAGCATCTCTTGCCGCGCGGGACCCGCATCGGGCCGGGCTCTACAATGCCAATGCGGCGGCGGCAATGTTGGATCTTGAGAAGCTTTCCGAAACCATCCGGCTGAAGCTCGCGCCGGTGCGTGACCGGCCGTTTCTCGTCTTCCACGATGCTTACCAGTATTTCGAAGCCGCGTTCGATTTGACGGCAGCCGGCGCGATCAGCCTCGGCACCGGCGCGCCTCCGGGGGCGGCACGGCTGCGGGCTCTCCGGCAACGGGTCGCTGATGGCGGCATCCGTTGTATCTTCAAGGAAGTGCAGTTCAGGCCACGCCTTGCAGAGGTTGTGGCGGAAGGCTCCGGGGCGAGACTCGGCACGCTTGATCCGGTCGGCAGCACCATCCCGTTCGGGCCGGACGCTTACAATGCTTTGATGCTTGGACTTGCGGACGGTTTCGAATCCTGCCTGAAGTGACATACTGCATCGGTTGAACTCAATCGAGAGGCTGGCCGTGATCAGTATCGAAGAGGCGCTCAGCGTCTGTCCTATCGTCGCAATTCTGCGTGGCCTGGAACCCGAGCGTGCGGAAGAGATCGGTCAGGCGCTGTTCGATGCCGGCATTCGTGTGATCGAGGTGCCGCTCAACTCACCTCAGCCTTTCGAGAGCATTGCCAGCCTGGCCCGTCTTCTCGGAGACCGGGCGGTGATCGGTGCCGGGACGGTGCTGACGGACGAGGATGTGCGTGCGGTCGCGGCGGCAGGCGGACGCCTTGTGGTGTCTCCCAACACGGACAGGCGGGTGATCGACGAGACGAAACGGTGCGGTTTGATCTCTATGCCGGGCTTCTTTACGCCGACGGAAGCGTTCCAGGCGCTGGCGGCGGGTGCGGATTATCTGAAGTTGTTCCCGGGAGATGCGATCGAGCCGAAAATCGTCGGCGCGCTGCGCGCCGTGCTGCCTCCGGACAGGGGGATCGTCGTCACCGGCGGCGTTGGGCTCGATAACATCGCGGATTTTTTCGCCGCCGGTGCCCGGGCGGTTGCCGTCGGCTCCTCGATCTTCAAACCGGGCAAGCCAGTGGACCGGATTGGCGCCGATGCTGCAGCCCTGATTGCCGCGTGGCGTGAGGGCATGCGGAAATGATGGAATAGGCCCATTTCGGAAACCGGACTTGTAACACAGCGGCGCTTGGGCAATGTCATAACCTCAACGCCAATTCACAAGCATGCCAAGCGGGAGCGAGCACATGCGGTATCTGCACACGATGGTTCGGATCAGCGACGTCGACGAGAGCCTGAAATTCTACTGCGACATTCTCGGCCTCAAGGAAGTTCATCGCTATGACAGCGAAAAAGGCCGTTTCACCAACATCTTCCTCTATGCGCCGGGCGACGAGGCAACGGCTGCCTCTGACAAACGCGCGCCGGTGATCGAGCTGACCCATAACTGGGATCCGGAAGAGTACACGACCGGCCGGGCCTGGGGTCATCTCGCTTTCCGCGTCGAGAATATCTACGAGACCTGCCAGAAAATTATGGATGCGGGTGTCACCATCAACCGCCCGCCGCGGGATGGTTACATGGCGTTCGTGAAGTCGCCGGACGGTATCTCAATCGAAATCCTGCAGGAAGGCGAGGCGCTGGCGCCGGCTGAGCCTTGGGCGTCTATGGCGAATACCGGCTCCTGGTAAGCCGCAATCGTCCTTGTATTGCTTCGTTCCGGCAGTGCTTTAGCCAGCGGCGTCTTCACCCTTGCGGCCAGGCCGTATGGTGATCGTCGATGACAAAGGCATGGCGGTGCCGGAACCTGCGATGCCGGTGCTTTTGCCCGGTCGGATCGATCGGCATGCGGTGCGCGGCCTCATGATGACCATCGTCTGAAATCGGGTGTTCGTGAACCATCTCCTCGTGCTCGTGCGCGAGTTCGGTCGGGTCATGCCTCGGCCAGAAATGCAGGGCGGCTGCGAGACCAGCCGCCGCACCGACAGAGAGTGTCGCGAAAGCCGCATCCATCCCGAAAGATGTCGCAACCCATCCGGCCAACGGATAAGCGACGAGCCAGCAGGCGTGCGAAAGCGCGAACTGGGCGGCGAACAGATCGGTTCTGTCTTCGGCATGGCAAGACTGCCTCAGCAGCAGTCCCGAGGGGGTCATCACCATGGATGTCCCGATACCGATAGCGCACCATGCAGCCAGCGCCTGAAGATATGTTTCCGCCGCGATGCCGGCGCAGAGCGATAGCGACAGGAGCAGGCCGCCCGCGAGCATGATTGGCCGCGCCGGCCGGTGCTCCAGCAGCCTCGGCAGGGTCAGGGCGACGACCATCGAGCCCAGACCGGCAGCCGCATAGAACAGCGTGACGTCCCGCTCGGAGCCGCCAAGCACATCCCGAACGAACACAACGGTATTGACGATCACCATGGACCCCGCCGCGGAAACCGCGAAGCTCAGCGCGAGCAGCCCGCGCAGCCGGGGCGTTTTGAGGTAGATCCAGCTGCCGCGAGACACCCGGGCACGGAAACTGCGTCGCATCGGGTCAGGTTTCTGTGCGGGTATCGATGCCGTGAGAATAAGGGCGGCGGAGGCAAGGAAGCCGAGCGCGTTGCCGGCAAAAAGACCGTGGAATGTCATGATCGACAGGAGCAGTCCCGCGATGAGCGGACTGGCCAGTTGCTCGAGATCATAAAGCAGCCGCGACAGGGAAAGTGCCCGCGTGTAATCGCGCTCCTCCGGAAGGAGGTCTGGGATCGTTGCCTGGAATGTCGGGGTAAAGGCGGCGGAACAGGCCTGGAAGAGAAAGATCAGCAGGTAGATCTGCCAGATTTCGGTCACGAACGGCAGCAGGATCACGAACCCCGCCCGGATAAGATCCAGCGTGACAAGAAAGGGTCCTCTGCGAAACCGGGAGGAGAGGGCCGCTCCGACAGGGCCGAGCACAACATAGGCGATCATCTTGATAGCGAGGGCGGTGCCGAGCACGAGCCCGGCATCCGGTCCGGCGATCTGGTAGGCGAGCAATCCGAGTGCGACCGTTGTCAGACCGCTGCCCAGCAAAGACAGCGCCTGCGCGAAGAAAAGATGCCTGTAGGCGGAATGGCTCAGAATACCGATCATATTCCCCCACTCGGATCGAGGTCAGTCAGGCGCAGTATAGCGCACAACCATGTCACGCAGGGTCACGATACCGACCATCTCACCATGGCGGATGACGAGCGCCCGGGTAAGTTTGAAGCGGTTCAATATGCGGATCGCGTATTTGATGTCCATGCCGACATCGACGGACAGCACCGGCTTCGACATGATTTCGTAGACACTGGTACGTTCCGGCGAGCGGTCCTTGCTGGCCACGTGTGCCGCGATATCGCCGACCGTGACGACGCCGTACTCGTCCATTTCGTCCCGCCGCTCAATGACGAGAGAGCTCACATTGTGCTCCCGCATCAGGTCGATGGCATTCCGCACTGTGGCGAGGCCGTCGATGACGTGAGGATCACCGCTCATCACGTCCTCGACCTTCACATAAGGATGGTGGCTCATATTTCTTCCTCGATCTCTTTTTCGATCTCTTTAATTTGCGAGGTTAGCCCTACGGCGTCCTCGATATCGATCTGGAAGGCGACACCGCTGCCAAGGTCTTCGTCGAACCGGCCGGCCCGGCCGATTTCTTCCAGAATATGACGGGACATATGTTCCTCGACCACCAGCAGAACGATGTCGCGCTGACCCTCAAGAGTGAGGCCAAGGAAGGTGGAGGAGGGTTTCAGGCCCTCGCCCCGGACATTGGTGATAACGGTGCTGCCGGTGCCGCCGCATTGTCGTGCGGTATCGACCACGATCTCGGTTTTAGCATCGCTTACCACGGCAACTATCAGCTTGAACTTCATGGCTGGCTCCCTGGCTGTGGGGGTGTTGTTTCGGAATTGGAAAGGTCGGCCTCACGCTTCTTGCGTCGTGCGGCCATCCAGGCGCCGGCCTGGGCATAACTCATCACGCTGAGCATCGGAAAGAGACTGGCGAGGGCGATCAGCCCGAACCCGTCCAGCACCGGATCCCGCCCCGGAACGGTCGAGGCCAGGCCGAGACCGAGAGCGGTGACCAGCGGGACGGTGACGGTGGACGTGGTGACGCCGCCGGAATCGTATGCCAGCGGGATGATCATGCGCGGCGCGTACAATGTCTGCAGGACAACGAGAGCGTAGCCGGCGATCATGTAGAGGTAGAGAGGCGTGCCGGTAATGATCCGGAAAGCGCCGACGGCAATACTGAGGGCGACGCCGACGGCAACGGCGATGCGCAGGCCTCGACCGTCGATGGTGCCGCCGCTGAGAACGCTGGCCTTGTTGGCGACGGCGATCAGGGACGGCTCGGCGATGGTCGTCGAAAATCCGATGGCCGCGGCAAACAGGTAGACCCAGTAATAGTCAGTCCAGTCGAGACTTGCGATATCCCGGCCGGGGGCGATGAAGGCGGGGTCGGTCAGCTGTGTCGCCATCAGCTCGCCTACCGGGAACAGCGCCTCCTCCAACCCGACCAGGAAGAGCGAGAGGCCGAGGATCACATAGACGAAACCAAGCAGCACCTGGCGGAGATGCGGAATGCTCTGGCGCAGGACGACCAGCTGGAAGAAGGCGAGGATCGCCGCGATCGGAAACACGTCTAGGAGCGTGCCGAGAAAAGCCTCGTAGAAGGCTGTGATCCATTCCATCGCCATACCTAGAACACCATCCCGAAAATAAGGACGAAGATCATCGGCGAGAGTGATGCAAAGGCGATCAGCCCGAAACCGTCGATTGCCGGATTGCGCCCCTTGATAACCGTTGCCAGTCCGACACCGAGCGCGGTGACCAGCGGCACGGTGACGGTGGAGGTGGTGACGCCGCCGGAATCGTAGGCGATGCCGATGATCTCTTCCGGCGCGATGACGGTCAGCGCCTGCACGACCACATAGCCGCCGATCATGATCCAGTGCAGCGGCCAGCCTTTCAGAATACGGAATACGCCGACCACGATGGCGATGCCGACCGAGGCCGCGACCGTATAACGGAGAGCGCGCGCGTAGGAACTCATGGCGTCCGGCGCATTGGCGATGAAGCCGCCTTCCGCCATGACCCGTGCGGCCTCGTCGCCGACCGCGATCAGAGACGGTTCGGCCACAGTGGTTCCGAAGCCAAGCCCGAAGGAAAACAGCAGAAGCCAGATCAAGCTGCCCTTGCGCGCGAGGGCGCCGGCAAGAAATTCGCCGATCGGAAACAAGGCCATCTCGAGGCCTTGCAGGAACAATGTCAGGCCGAGGACCACGACAACCAGGCCAGCCAAGGTTTGTCCGAGGTTGGGGAAGGGTTGCTGCAGGACGGCCAACTGGAAGAAGGCGACGACCAGCACGATCGGTAACACGTCGCGGGCGGTGCCGAGCAAAAGGGAGCCGAACGCGAGGAGTCGATTGACCATAAAGCGCAAGCTAACCTGTTGATCCGCTGACTTCCAGCCCTGCTGTCGCAATGGTGCGGGACAATTTTTGTGAGGCCTATGTCACAGCGGAGAGCGCTGGCTCGACATGTCTGTGAAAGCACATTGCAACGCCACGCAGGAGATAGACATGGCAGCCACCGGACCCGTGAACCTTTACGCCAACGCCGAGGCCATTCTCGGCAAGCTGGAAGCGGTAGAGGCGAGTATCGCCGAAACTGGATTCGACAAGCTGCTTCATCATCTGGTGAAGCTCCGTGCCTCGCAGATCAATCAGTGCGCATTCTGTGTGAAGATGCATATCGACGAGGCGCGCCAGGATGGTGAGACCCAGGACCGGATAGACCGTCTGATCGTCTGGCGGCATGTTGGGGTTTTCTCCGACGGGGAGAAGGCGGCGCTGGCCTGGACCGAGGCTCTGACAGTGCTCGATCCTGTGGCGGATCTTGGCCCCTTGCGGCAAGAGCTCCGGAAGCATTTTTCGGATAAGGATATTTCGACGCTGACCGCAATCATTGCCATGATCAATCTCTGGAACCGCATTCAGGTCTCGCAGCATTGATGACACAGAACGGGCATCACATTCGTGAGTTCGAGCAGGCGCGGCCGATGCTGATCGGCCTCGCCTACCGTCTGCTTGGCTCCCGCGCCGAAGCGGAAGATGTCGTGCAGGACACCTTCCTGGCCTGGAGCGGGACTGATCGTGATGTGATCGAGCAGCCTCGTGCCTGGCTGACGTCGGTTTGCACGCGGCGTTCTCTCGATGTGTTGAAATCGGCGCGGCGAAGCCGGACGGATTATGTCGGCTACTGGCTGCCGGAGCCGATGGCAACCGGGGAAAGCGCCACGCCGGAAACGGATCTCATGGTCAGCGAGAGCGTGACCATGGCCTTCCTGCTTGTGATGGAGAGGCTGACGCCGAAAGAGCGGGCGGCTTTCGTGCTGCACGATGTGTTCGCGATGGAGTATGCGGAAATCGCGGGGCAACTCGCGACCTCCGAGGCGGCCTGCCGCAAGCTGGTCTCCCGGGCGCGGGTCAATGTCAGGCAGGCGGGTAATACCAAGCCTGCCCCGAGGGATCTGCAGCAATGCCTGATCGATGCCTTCCAGACCGCGTTGCGGACTGGAGCTGCGGACGACCTCGCCGGGTTGCTGGCGCGCGACGCAATTTTGACAGCTGACAGCGGGGGCAAGGCGGTGTCAATTCTTGGGCCTGTCAAAGGGGCGGAACGGATACTCACCTTTGTTACCAGGGCGTTGCCGAAATTCTGGTCCGGCTATTCCATCACGGTGGCGGAGATCAATGCGCAGCTTGCCCTGATCGTCCGGGACGGCCCCGCCGCGCATGCTGTCGTGACATTCCGGGTGAATGCTGACCAGTGGATCTCGGAGATCATGGTCATGCGCAATCCAGACAAGCTGAGCGGCTTCGACCTCGCGGGCTGAATTTCCATAGATTCGCCGGAAGCCCATCGAAACATCATTAATTATCTAAAAATATACGCAATTTTAAGGAGTTGCAGGTATATGTCATAGAATTGGGTCTAAAACGTTTGGGGAATGCGGTATGGTTGTCGCGATGGAGACACAGCCTCGCCTTACCAAGACATACAGGTTGCTGGTCCGGGGAACCAATATCAACGAGACCTCCCTGCTTGCGACTGATTACCTGAACCATTTCAATGAAGTGGTGATGTTGCTTGAGCTCGTCCCGGATATGCCGGAGATGCTTGAGGATGTCGATGAATGGAAACCGGCGACCTATATCGAGCATTTCGCGGCTAGCGGATTCTCTGACAAGGAACTGGCGATCTGGGCTTATGAAAACGCTCCGCACGAATATACCCAGGCCTTCGAGGATCTGGTGGCATCGGCGAACGAACAGATCTTCGCGACAAGGGATTTGCTGAAGAAGCTGAACGGAGCGGTGCCCGAGGATGAGTTCCGAAATCAGACGATGGCGAAGGTGCGCGAGGTCAGACTGACGCTGGAGCAGATCTCCGGCGTGATTAACGGCGCAGTGCCGCGCTACGACCAGGCTGAGATCGACGACATCATGGACCAGGGCGCGATCGACAGCCTGTTTGATTGATGGCCATATCCCACACCTCACATTTTACCGGGCGGTGGCGCGGCGTTCTGGGCGTTGCCCTGATCGTCGGCGTCGCAGCCCTTTCGGTTGCTGCTCCGGCCGCTGCCTCGCCGCCGCCCGCCCTGTTTGAAACGGCGACGGGTGAGCCGCTGTCATTGGATCGCCTGGCGACAGATCTCGTGGACCGGCGCTTCGTGCTCCTTGGCGAGAAGCACGACAACCCGGAGCATCACCAAATCCAGGCCGAAATTCTCCGCCGGATGATCGCGGCCGGGCGCAAGCCAGCCCTGGTCTGGGAGATGATCGGGCGCGGCAAGCAGTCCGCGATTGATGATTTCCTGGAGGCGGGTGGTACCGATGCGGACGCGTTTGCGGATGCCGTCGGTTGGGCTGAGACCGGCTGGCCCGACTGGCAATTCTATCGGCCGATCGCGGCGCAGGCACTGGCAGCGGGTCTGCCGATAATCGCCGGTAATCTGGATTCAGAGACGGTCCGGGCCATCAGCCGGGACGATCTGGCGGAAACCGATCTCGGCAAGACACTCCGGCTGGACGAGCCCGTTCCGGAGCGGGTCATGGAGATGCTTCTGGATGCGGTTTATCGCGGCCATTGCGGGCTCATTCCCAAGACGAAGCTCTCTCCGATGGTCGCCGTGCAGATCGCCCGGGATGCCAGTCTGGCGGAGGCGATGGTGCGATCGGCGGTGATGGCCGATGGTGCTGTGCTGATCGCCGGAGGCCAGCATGCGCGCCGCGATACTGGCGCGGGTTTTCACCTTGAACAGCGGTTCGGCGGCAAAAACATAGCGTCAATTGGTCTGCTGGAAGGCGATCTGGAAATTGTCTGGGCCGGTGAGGAACATGCGGTTCCGGCCAGCAGGTTCGATTATGTCTGGTACACGGACCCGGCGCAGCCGGACAAGGATTACTGCGCGGATCTGGAAGCCCGGTTCAAAGCCTTCACCAAGAACTGACCGCGCACCAGTTCCCGGTGCGCGGCGCAGTTATCGTGGTCAGGCGTCTTACTTGCTGCTCTCGGCTTTGATGTAGGCGATGACGTTGTCGATATCGTCCTGCTTTTTCAGACCGACAAATGCCATTTTTGTGCCCTTGAGATATTTTTTCGGAGCCTTCAGAAACTCCGCAAGGCTGGCTTCATCCCATACCAAGCCTTCTGCGGCCTTGGCTTTCATTGCCTTGGAATATTTGAATTTTTCAACGCCTGCGGCGGAACGGCCCATGATGCCGACAAGATGCGGGCCGACCCGATTCTTTTCCTTGTCGACGACATGACAGGCTTTGCATTTCCGGAAGACTTTCTCGCCCTTCGCGGCATCGCCTTCGGCCAGTGCCGGGCTTACGGACAGGGCGAGGAGGACGGCAGTCATAGCGACTTTACGCAGCATTACTCTCTCCAAATTAGTCAGTCGTTCTAGGTCGACGATCTGTTGTTTTTACTTATACCGGGTTGCGAAGATCAGACACAGCCGCCGAACTGTCGCACCGGTTGTTGCACCAGGACAGCCTCTATAGAGGCCGCTCCAGTACAGTCATATGGTTGTCGAATGCCAATCCGGCAAATCGTTGGGTGTGGCCTTCTGTAACATGTGCGGAAGGGTCGGCTATGCGGGAGAGGAGTTTGCCGAAACCGGTGGAGAAGCGGAACCCGCCCGGATGAGGCCCGGCCGCAACACCGGCGCTGTCGCGCGCGCCGTTGAAAGACACCAGTTTGCCGTCCGGGATCGACCAGATGGCGATCCGGTCGCCGCGCGGGAAGGTGCTGGCGCCGAACTTGCCGCTCGCATCTATGGCGACGTCGGCGCAATACCCCTTGAGTCCCGCCGACTGGGTTTCAGGCGGATCGAATAAATCGCTCTTCCCATCACGCCCGATCAGACCGACAAGCGGCGGCGCATCGGAGACATCGCCCTGATACTGCATGCCGAACAGCACGGTGCCGTCAGGTCCGGTATCGAGGTGACGGATACTGTTCTTGTGCAGCTCCGTCGGCAGTTCGATTTTGCGGATGAAGCTGCCATCCCGAGCGTCGAGAAAGACCAGGCTGGGTTTCATGTCGGGGATGTTGAGCTTGGCACGGCCGCTGTCCGGGTGGGTCAGGATACCGCCATTGGCGATGACCATGGTCGTGCCGTCGGGCATCAGGCTGAGATCGTGCGGGCCGATACCGTGGCTGTTCCATTCGCCGACCCGCTCATAACGTGCGCCGACGGTCCAGATGCCGATGGCGCCCTTCGCATTGTCGAAGTCGTTCTCGGTGGTGAAGAGCAGGCGGCCGTCCGGGGAGAACCCGGCGTGACCGTAGAAATGGCGGCCTTCCGGCGCGTTCACCAGATCCTTCAAGGCGCCGGTCTCAAGGTCCGCGATCAGCATGAAGCGACCTGGTCGACGGGCCATATGGACCGCAGTCTTGCCGTCCGGTGAGATGGTCGTGGCGTGGCCACGGCCGGGCAGCGGCAACTCGAACGGAACCGAGCCGTTCTCGGTGAAGCCGACCAGGACGAAGCTTCCATCGGACTTCCGGGCGCAGGACATCAGCAGGAGGTCATCGGCCTGACCAGCGGTGAGCGGGGCGGAGACCAGGGACGTTGCCCCGGAGGCGACGAGGCCCGCAATCAGGGTTCTGCGTGTGATCATGGTAATCAGTCTCCGTCCCGGCTGTTGAAACCGGGCGAGATATCGAGGGCAAGCGCAAGCTCGGTGCCGAGCAGGCCTGTCAGCGTTTTCAGGTCCGCGCGGAGTGCCCGTAATGCGTCGCGCCGCTCCGGCGCTGTGAAAGCATCATAAAGAGAGCCGTCGAGTGCGGTGGCCTGAGCGACCACTGTCTGGAAGCCGGCCGTTATCCGGTCGGCGAGCGCGATCTCTCCAACCTCCCGCAGAGCCTGGTCGAACCCGCCGTTCCGATACAAATCCCCCGCGCCTTTCAGAGACTCGACAAGAATGGCTTTGGACAGGCCGCTGCGCCAGGCTTCGGCCAGTTTCGGGCGGGCCTTGTCCACCTCGGAGCCAAGCGGCCGTCCGAGCCGCACGTCGTGGCTTGCTTCCAGCTCACCGAGCAGGCTTTGCAACAGCTCGACCGGTACCTCGTAGGCTTCCGAATAGAGGCTGTCCTCCGTGCCTGCCATGGCAACTGTATGCGCGTAGCCGTCGGTCGGGTTCCAGTCGGCGGCAATGCCTTTGGCCATGGTGGCGAGATTGCTGGCGATCGTCTCCGTCAGGGCGCATTTGAAAGAGCCTTTGGAGCCGGCAAATCCCGCATGCCCGTCAACCAGCAGCCGCTCCAGAGCCGGGAGGCCCTGAACCGCGATGCTGGTTTTGGCGAAGGTCGTTTTCTCGAGCGCAATGCTGTTTTCCGCCGCGAGTACCCGGGACAGCTGTTTGCCGATCTTGTTCCGGAAATCAGGCCAGAACTGGATGCGGAATCCCCGGTTCTCGATCTGCACCGGGCCGAACTGGATATGCCGGATGCCTGCCCAGGTGAGCCAGTAGCTCCGGAAAGCGCTGTCGAGGGCGGTGAAGCTCTGCGCCGTGCGGTCCTGGCAGTAGGTCGTTGCGGCAGCTTCAAGCCCGGCTCCGGCGGTGGCGAGATGTTCATAACGCGGGATGATGTGATCGAAGACGCTCGCTTTCGTGATCGCCCTGAAGGTCTCGTCCACATCAGCCGCATGCGTCGGTCCGGCTGGCCCTGCGGCTGAAATTGCCAGGAAGGAAACCAACAGGATCAATATGCGTTGCATGGCGTGTCGCCTAAAGCGAGTTGAGAAAACGGAGAAGGTTCTCGCGATCCCCGGTCGGGAGGGCGATTACCCGGTTACGTGCGTCGTTCGCTTCGCCGCCATGCCAGAGAATGGCTTCAAGCAGGCTGCGAGCGCGGCCATCGTGCAGAAAGTTCGTGTGTCCGCTGACGGTTTTTGTCAGGCCGATGCCCCAGAGCGGCGGCGTACGCCATTCTTGGCCATCGGCAAATCCGTCAGGTCGGTTGTCGGCCAACCCGTCCCCCATATCGTGCAGCAACATGTCTGTGTATGGCCAGATCAACTGAAAGGATTGTTCCGGCCGCAGAGGGTCGCGCGGGGTGACGAATTTGGGCCGATGGCAGGCAATGCAGCCCGCTTCGTAGAATACTTTCTTGCCGGCCAGCACGCCGGGATTGCTGACGTCTCGTCGGGCCGGGACTGCGAGGTTGCGGCTGTAGAAGGTCACGAGGTCCAGCAGATGATCGTTGATTTCCACATTGCCGCTTTTTGCGTCTCCGCCGTCCGGGGCGTTGATGCAGTTTATCTGGGCCGGTGTGCAATCACCGGCATTCCCCGGGTGAAGGCTGGAGGAAATTCCGATGTCGCCGGAGAAGGCATCGGTAACCTGATCCTTGAGGGTCGCCTGATTGGCTTTCCAGCCAAACCGGCCAAGCATCACTTCCTGGGCCAGTTTGCTGTTAATCCGGTTGCCACGTCCTGAAATGCCGTCATCGTCGCGATCATCGGGGTCGGCCCAGCTCAGGATGTCTTCAACCGCAAGAGCCTCGAGCATGCCGAGTCCGATCATCGGAGAGGCAATGCGCGGGGAGATCATCAGGTCGTCCCGGAGAGGGCCGTAGCCCAACGCGCTAAGGGCGATCACCGGCTTGCGAAGGGAGACGACTGTGCCATCAGACAGGGGCACAGGGATTTCCTCGTAATTCACGGTGACGGCTGCTTCCGCCGTTTGGCCCGGTGTTGCGAAGTTTTGCAGCTGCCCGCCGTAGATGGGATCGGGAATGGAAGTCGCCGCACCCGAATCTAGCCTGGCATGATCTTCGTCGTTTTGTGGCGGGATGCTGAGGCGGAGCAGCAGGGCGACCGAGCCGCTTTCGGCCTGCAGGCCGTCCGGCGCGTCACCGCGCCCGTCTTTCAGATGGCAGCGCTGGCAGGATCGCGCATTGTAGAGCGGCCCCAGACCGTCCGAGGATTTAGTGCTGGCGGGCGAGCTGACCCACATCTTTTTGAAAATACCGTCCCCGAGCTCGAAATAGAGCCGGCGGTCGAAGGCCATGTTCGCGGAGGGATGGGAGAAGGCGTCGCCGTTGATCCGTTTCCGGTGTGTGGCGGCGCCAGCCTGCATGATCTCGTACTTCTCCGGTTTGGAGAAATCGGAAGTTGGCGCAGTGATCCTGGCAATACGGTCCTGTTCCGTCTCCGCAAAAGCGATGGACAGGCAGGTGCAGTAGATAAGCAGCGCGCAGGACAATAGTCTTGGTCGGTTCAGCATGATCCGGTTCTAGCGCAAAGTGGCCCGACTGGAATAGAAACTCGAACAGAAAAGAGGGGACGGCGTGAGCCGTCCCCTTTGAGTGGGAGAGATATGCTGGTGCCGCACCGGTTACTGAAAAACAGCCCCCGGATTGTCTAGACTGTCAGAGCCTTCAAATTCGAGGGCTGACAGACCGAGCGCTGCGACGACGCGCTCGATCGACCTGGTTTGCACGGTAAGGGCATCCACAGCGGCCTGAACGATCTCGTTCCCCCGTGTGTTTCCTTCCGCAAGCATTTGGTCATAACGCTCCCCTTTTTCCGCAGTGTCGGAGAGGGAGGTCATCTTGTTCATGGTGGCATCGAGAGCGGCGCGCAGTTCCTTGTCCGCGCTGCTGTCCTTGCCGGAGACGAAAGCGGAGAGGCTCGCACCTTTCACGACAGACCCGTCGGTCCGCTTGTATTCGCCGAGATAAACGTTCCGGATACCGAGGGCGTCGTTGTAGTGCGAGCGATGGGTGTTATCGCTGAAGCAGTCATGCTCTTCCTCGGGATCGTGCAGCATCAGGCCGAGCTTCATCCGTTCGCCGGCCAGCTCGCCGTAAGAGAGGCTGCCCATGCCGGTAAGAATGGTGGCAATGCCCTTGTCTGCGTCTCCATCGACAAGGCCGGTGCGCGCGGCGCCACCATCGGCCCACTGTGCCGTCATCCATGCCAGTTCATCGACGAGCATGTCGGTCGCTGTGGTGAGGTAGGCAGCGCGACGCGCGCAGTTCCCGTTGGTGCAGTTATTCGTATCGAAATCCGAGGCCGGACGGGTGCCGGCGCCAGGCCCGGTGCCGTTCAGATCCTGGCCCCAGAGCAGGAATTCGATGGCGTGATAGCCGGTCGCGACATTGGACTCGATCTCGTCGATCTCATGCAGCGACCGGACGAGCGATCGGTCGATATTCGTGGCGTCCAGCACCTTTCCGGCGATGGTCGGCTTCGGGTTGGCGATCACATTGGCGGTATAATAGGGGTTACCATCCGACTCGGCGCCGTAGATGTCGGTCTGCACGTAGTCGATCAGGCCTTCATCCAGCGGCCAGGCATTCACCTTGCCTTCCCAATCGTCCACGATGGCATTGCCGAAGCGATAAGCCTCGGTCTGCTGATAAGGCTCGCGGGCCTCGATCCAGGCGCTGCGGGCACCGTTCAAGGTAGCGTCAGTCGGCTTGGCGACGAGCGCTGCGATAGCGCTCTGGAGTTTCTTGGCGCCAGCCAGGGAGTCCCCGTAGGCGGCGGCCGCGATGTTTGAATAGGTTTTGATGATGTCTTTCTTCGCGCTCATGTCGTCTGCTTGGACCGTCGCGGCGGAAAGACCGCCTGCGATTGCGAAGGCCGCAACCGCCATTTTTGCCAGTGATTTCGTTCGCATATCTGGTTCTCCAAAGACCGTCCGCGAGATCTCCGTCTCGCTGGTTCCGACGTCGATGAAGGGACCTTATTGAAAGTCATTCTCAATTGCAACAACAAATAAGTGACTAAATTGGTCTTCTTTAAAAATGATATAAATCAGGTGTTTGTTTGATATTTTGAGCTATTCTAGCTGCGCTGGCGCTGAGAGGCGCTAGTCCGGAATCGCCCCGAGAACCAGGGAGGTATAGATCTCTGAATGCATGACCAGTTCGGCCAATTGGAGATCGTCGAGAGTGATCTTGACCCGCAATCCTCCCTCGCTCTGCATGATGAACAGTGCATCGATAGTGACGTCTATACCGTCAAGGCGCACATAAAGCGGCCCTGGAGAAATTTGCGGTATTTCCCCGGTGAGGAGCATGCCTGTGAGTGAGATGTTGGTGACTTTCACCGCCCAGGATTTGGAAAAATCCGGAGTCTGAGACAGTCGGCCAGACAGGGATGACTCCCGGCGTGAAAATTCGCGCCGGTTGAGGGGCTCGCTGGAAGCAGGTCTATTTGTGTTTGCCGTCATCTGTCCCGGTCTAACCGAGAATGCCGGTGCAATTCTCGATTTTCGCATGAGTCCAAATCGTTCCGAACTGTATCGAATCGGTAAAGTTAGCGCCAGATATCTTGGCCCGGGAGAAATCGGTGCCCTGCAACACTGCGCCGTTGAATATCACGGGGATTGATTTGCCGGTGCGCTGTTGCTGTGCATTGTAGATTTCAGCGACCTCAAGCCGGGCACCGAGGAACTTGGCTTCGACCAGACTCGCTTTGGCGAAATTCGTTCCGCGCAATGTTGCCCCGACGAAGCTTGCTCGGTTCAGTTCCGCTCCGGCGAAATTCACCAGCATCAATTCGCACTGATTGAATTGCGTACCTTCGAGCTGCGCTTTGGCGAACGTAGCACCGCGCAGATCGCAGCCGGTCAATGCGAGGTTCTTCAGATCCATTCCGCCGAAGTCGGCCCGTTCACCGATTTCGCCGTCCGAGATAATCCACTGGCTATGCTGCCGGATGATTTCAGCGATGTCGTCCGGAAGATCCGCGGCGTTCTCCAATGTGATGGCGCCGTCGAGGTTGGTGTTGTGGAGGGTCGCCTTCGACAGGTCCACATTGCGCAGGTTTGCCCCGGAGAGATCGCAGTTGCTCAGATTGGTTCCCTTGACGGATGCACCGGCAAGCACAGCGCCACGCAATTTGGAGCCGGACAGGTCGGCGCCATCCAGGATCGCGCCGGCCATGTTCGTTGCGTGCATGTCATCATCGGCAAACATGGTTCCGATCGCGCGGACGTTTTTCAGATTCGCGTCCTCAAGGTCGGCGCCCTTCAGGTTGGCATCGCTCAGGTTGGCGCTGTCGAGGTTCGTGTTGACGGGACCATCACCGCTATTGCCGGACCAGCGGACGATCTGACCGGGCCGGAGATCGGCGTTCGTCATCGTGGCGCCGGTAAGGTCGGCCATGACGAAATTGGAGCCTCGGACATCCGTTTTATTGAAAATCGCGCCTTGCAGATTTGCCCAGGCGAAATTCGATCCGTACAGGTCTGCCTCGCTGAAGTCGGTCCCTATGCATGAACTCTCGGAAAACTCGGCACATGGCAGGATGGTTTGTATCAGGGACATATAGTCGAGACGACAATGAGATGCGTCGAGATCGTCGTTCTTCAGGCGCAATCCACCTGGACGCCCCGTGAGAAAGGTATGGTGCGATTTAACCGCCGCCATAAACTCTTCGGGAAGCGATTTGAACTCAGTGTTGTCGAATGCCACGGTCATGACTTCATTCAGTGTCCCAGGTCTTTTCCGAGTTTAGCTCGGAGTATTGTTTTTAATCCGGTGCTGAAACCCTCGGAAAGAGAGACTCAGGATTCAGTGGGACAACCCCAAAGCGTTTGAGTGCAATGGAGTTTCCGCCCAGTAAGCAATGACATAGTGTAATTGTGATTCCTTTACGCAAGGTGAAGATCCATGCACGGCGATACCCAGGGACATCAGGCTTCCGGACGGCGCGACGACCTGCGCCTGTCACTGAACCAGTTGCTGTTCGGGCTGTCCCAGTTCGGCTCGAACGCGGTTGTGGCCTGGCGTCCGTCGGGTAAGGGGCTTGAACTCATCCTGTTGCCGAAGACCCGCTTGTTTGAACTGAAGGACCCGATAAGCCGGGTTTTTGAAGGGCCTCGCCATCTGGGCGATGAAGAATTCAAGCAGGTCACGCAGTTCGTCGGTGTCCAGCCGACCGAGATCAGGTTGGATTTCTCGATTGGAGGCGGGCCAAACGGGTTGTCCCACGACGATGTCGAATCCGTCATGTCGCGCTATTCGATTGGTTTCGCACCGTTCCGTACGGTTTTCCTGATCGATGTGGTCGGGTTTTCGAAACACACGCCCGAAGAGCAGGCGAGCCATCTCTCGACACTGAAGTTCAGTCTGTCCCTCGCTGAGGCGACGTTGCATCGTGCTGGCCTGCCGATGGAGATGGGGCGTTCGACAACGGGTGACGGATATTACGTCTGGAACTTGGAGATGGGGCTCAACCAGGATGTCAGCCTGTTCGTGCTGATGACGCTGTTCTCGCTCTACTACAAGAGCCTGCAGCGTGAAATGTCGGAGAAAATGCCTCTGCCGGAACTCCGCATGGCTCTGAGTGGCGGAAGCCATTACGTCTTCTATGAGCCGAGCCCGAAATATGTCGCCAGGCACGAATACATCGTCGGCGATGTAACGATCAATGTGGCGCGCCTGATAGGCAAGGCGCGGACGAACCAGATTCTGGTCGGGGACTGCGTGAATCTGGCCGAGGGCCCGGAGCCCTGGACCACGCAACGCTACGTGCTGGCGGCGAACAAGGTCCTGGACGGTTTCAAAAACCTGAAAGTCTTTGGCAATGAAGTCGAAGAGAGCCGGTTCTACCTGACGGGGCCGCGCGACGAAGCGCGCTTTCGCAACCAGAAGATCAAGATCGTCGACAAGCATGGCTTCGAGCACATTTGCTACAATGCCAAGGTGAACACGCATATGAAGGACGGGAGCGCGGTATTCGCGGGCCTGCAGCATAGCGATTTGCGCGGCGTTCCGAAGCTCTGAAGCCGCTTCGCGCCGAAGTTACTTCACGATACCGTTCATATCGACGCCTTCGAACTTCACATTATTGAGGTTCGCCGCGCTCATATCGGTCTTGCGCACTTTCCCGGTCCGCTTGCCGTCGGCCCCGAAAATCGGCATTGCGCCAACATGGGCGTTCGACAGGTCCGCGCCGCTCATGAAAGCGCCTTTGAGATTGGTGCCGAACATCAGCGCGCCTGCCAGGTTTGCATTCATCAGGTTGCACTTCTCGAGATCCGCCAGCACCAGATTTGCGAAGGACAGGTCCGCATCGCTCAGATCGCAGGAATATAATGCCACTCCGGTCAGGTTTTGCCGGCGCAGCTTCAGTTTCCGCAGCGACATCGACTTTATGGTCGCGCGGGACCCGCGGACGCCATTCGATTGCAGCCATTCGAAGTGCTGTGCGAGGGCGGTGCGCAGTTCCGGCGGCAGGGACTTGAAGTCGCCAGTGGTATCCAGATCGATGCTGAGTTTCAGGTTGTTGATCTGGTCGAGCGCATCCGAATCGATTTCCGCTTTTGCCAGCGCGTCTTCGCTGACCATGCTGTTTGCCAGGCGGGCACCTTTAAGGATCGTCCGCTCAAGTTTGGCGTTCGTCAGCCGGGTATCGGAAAGATCCGCATCTTCGAGATTGGCGCCGGTCAGATCGACATTCGACAGGTCCGAGCCGAACAGCTCCGCGCCCTTCAGGTTCGCTTCCCGCAGGCTTGCGCCGCTGAGATCGACATTTGAAAGTTTGGCGCGTTGTCCGCGGGCGAAATCCATAAGGCATTCGCTCAGATCGCTTTGCTCCATGCCGAGGCGTTCGTCGGGGGAGTTTCCAAGCACCAGCCCACCCCGGAAGTCCGCGTCTTCCAGATTCGCATGAGACAGATCCGCATTCTTCAGATTAACCCCGCGCAGGATTGTGCGCTTCAGTTTCGCGCGCTTTAGGTTGGCGCCCTGCAGTTTCGCGCCGAACATGTCTGATTCGCTGAGGTCGGCGCCTTCAAGCGTGGCATTCTGCAGTTGGGTGCCAACCAGAATGGCGCGGGCGAGCAAAGCGTTCGTGAGGTCAATGCCGTTTAAATCCAGGCGGGACAGGTCGCATTGCTTGCCTCCGGGCTTTCGCTGGAGCCATTTTTTGTGCTCGGCAAGATAGGCGCCCATGAATTTTTGGGCATCCTCCTGCAGAAGATGCTGATCTAGTGACCCTGAGGTCATAGAGTCCCCCAAACCCGGATGATCTGATGCTGGCCGGGCACTAAGCAAACAGTATGGTTGTTTGCTGGAGATTTTTATATACCAGATCGGGTTTCATATTGAACTAGCCTCTGGACTAGGGTGGTCGGGGCTTTGACATGAGTCTCCCTATTCAGGAAGAAATCGACGAATGCCGCTGGGTGAACCTCTGGTGGGGCGTCTCCCGAATTCAATAAAAGCAGGAGGGTTGAACCCGATGGATTTTAAGCAGATCAGCGAAAACTATGCCGCAAAAGGCCAGGTTCTCCAGCAGGAAATGAGTGAGATTGCGGGACTCGGGTTCAAGTTGATTATCAACAATCGCCCCGACGGCGAGGAAATGGGGCAGCCGGAAGATGCCGAGCTCAAGGCCGCCGCGGAAGCCGCGGGCCTGTCCTATGTTTTCATCCCGATAACCTTGCCGACATTATCTCCGGAACTGGTCACGCAGCATCATGCGGCGATGGAGGCGGCTGGCGGGCCGGTTTTTGCGTTTTGCCGCAGCGGGACCCGCTCGACAATCCTGTGGGCCCTTACGCAGGTGTGTTTTCACGGAAAATCCATCGCTGAAGTGACATCTGCGGCCGCACGGGAGGGCTACGATTTGTCCGGCATGGCGCCGTTGCTGGAGGGCTATAGGGAAGCACTTGCTGGATAGGGGGAATTCTGGCCGGCAGATCGCAGTAAAGCATTCGTGTGAAGCCGACCAATAAAGTCCATTTTGTTATAATGACTTTGCAAGAATAAAGTTAAATTATACTTGAGCACTCAATCTGATAAAAATTTTAGACAAAATCAATTTGAATGGTAAGTTGTCGCCTCGACCAGCCTGATTTCATTTCAGGCTTCCTGCGCTTCGGATTTTGGGGCTAGAGGCGTTGCAATTAGAGACGGAAGAGGTTCTGGGCGACGCAACGCTGATCGCGATGTACGCCTACTGGACCGACATAAAGGGCGGGAATGATATCCCGCTTCGGCGCGATCTTGATCCGGCAGAGATCGGGCCGAAGCTTTTACCTTACAGCCTGTTGACCGACGTGGACACAAGCCTCCGGACGGTGCGTCACCGCGTGGTCGGCACGAATTTCACGGATTTTTTCGGCAGCGATATCACGGGAAAGGATCTTTCCAGTGTTCTCAGCGGGAATTACCTGGATTTCATCCTCGGCCTTTACACGCTGGCGTGCGAGCGCCGGGCGCCCGTTGTTGCGCACAGCAAATTCATGTGGGACCAGGGCCGCCTCCTGAAGACGTCCCGGCTTATTATGCCGCTGTCGAAAGACGGCTCCCGCACGGATATGTGCCTCACCTGCCAGATCTTCGAGGCGGGTGAGGGGGCCAACCACCCACGGGTTTTCATCGTCGCAGATGATGCCTGGGAAGATGTCTCCGGGAAATTTTCCTATTTAAGCGTCGATCCCGCCTGACCCCGCACTCGCTTAGATAACTTCTTTGTCATACCGTTATGCTATCGGCAGGGAATTGATCAACTCGGATGGGCGATATGGGACACAGCTACGATCTGGCGATCGTCGGCGCGGGAATTTGTGGTCTTGCGAGTGCGCTCGCGGCCGCAAAGCGCGGCAAGCGCGTCGTGATCATTGACCGGGACGCGCAATCGAATGGAGCGTCCGTCCGCAATTTTGGTTTCGTGACGGTCACGGGGCAGAAACAGGGCGAGACATGGGAGCGGGCTTACAAATCGGCGTCGATCTGGCGTGATATCGCTCCCAAGGCCGGCATACCGGTACTGCATGACGGATTGCTTGTGACGGCCCAAAGGCCGGAAGCGGTTGGGGTTCTCGAAGAATTCGCCGCCACCGAGATGGGGCGCGACTGCACCCTTCTGACGGCCGAACAGACCAAAGCGAAGGCGCCAATGCTGGGGCAGAAGGCTGTGCTTGGTGGCTTGTGGAGCCCGCATGAAGCGCGGGTCGAGCCGCGTCAGGCCCTGCCGCGGCTGGCGCAGTATCTGGAAGCCAGCTGTGGCGTTGAATTCCGCTGGTCGACGGCGGTGACCGGTGTTTCGGCGGAAACGGTGGCGACCACGACGGGGACGATCCGGGCCGAGTCGGTGATTGTCTGCCCCGGTCCCGATATCGCGACGCTCTATCCGGAACGGCTGGCATCCTACAATCTCAGGCTCTGCAAGCTGCAGATGCTGCGGGTCGCGCCGCAGCCGCCGGAATGGAAATTGCCGGGCGCGATCATGTCGGATCTCAGCCTGGTGCGCTACGAAGGCTATACCGGCTGCGCGGCCTCGAAGGTGCTGCGCGCGCGGCTGGAGCGGGAACAGCCGCAATGGCTGGCGCACGGCATCCACCTGATCGTGGTGCAGGGGGCGGACGGCTCTCTCGTCGTCGGAGATTCACACCATTATGCAACGACGCCGGATCCATTCGCGCCAGCGGTGGTGGAGGATCTGATCATGGAGGAAGCCGGCCGGATGCTGCAGCTCGCGAACCCCAGGGTGATCGAGCGCTGGACCGGCATCTACCCGTCCGCACCGGACCGCACCGCTTTCATCGACACGCCGGAGGACGGTGTTCGGCTGCTGGTCGTCTCCAGCGGTACTGGCATGAGCACCGCCTTTGCCCTCGGCGAGGAAACCATTGCCTCGCTCTACGGGGCCGCAGCTTAATCGAAAAGGAAATTCAGATGTCCAACGCCGACAATCATGTCAAAGCCGTCATTTTCGATTGGGCCGGAACCATCGTCGATCATGGTAGCCGGGCACCGATGGGAGTATTCCAGCGGGCGTTCGCCGCGTTCGATGTCGAGATCAGCATCGATGAAGCGAGGGCCCCGATGGGCCTGCCGAAATGGGATCACATCAAGGCCGTCGGCACTCAGCCGCGTATCGCTGAAGCGTGGCAACAAGCCCACGGGGCTGCATTCTCCGACAACGATGTCGACCGGATCTACGAGATCTTCGTGCCGATGAATGTCGATGTGGTTCCGGACTTCGCCGATATCATTCCGGGCGCACTCGACACGGTCGCGGCTCTGCGCGGACGGGGCATGAAGATCGGCTCCACGACCGGGTACAACCGCGAGATCATGGAAAGGCTGGTGCCGATCGCGCGGGATCGAGGCTACGCGCCGGACAACATTGTTTGCGCCGGCGATCTGGCGCATGGCCGCCCAACTCCGCTGATGATGTACAAGTGTTTCCTGGATCTCGATGTCTGGCCGGCCTCGGCCTGCATCAAGGTGGACGACACCGAGCCGGGAATTGCCGAAGGCAACGCGGCCGGTTGCTGGACTGTGGGTGTGACAGTTTCCGGCAATGCCTTTGGACTGTCTCTGGAAGAAACCGAAGCGCTGGACGAAGCCGCATTCGCGGAGAAGAAGCGCCAGGCCGAAAAGACGCTGCGCAGCTGCAATCCGCACTATCTGATCGACAGCGTCGCATCGCTCCTCGACGTGGTGGACGATATCGAGGCACGGCTGGCCAAAGGCGAGCGTCCCTAGAGAATCTGGGTAAGGGCGTGTAATCGCGGGGCCCGGTCACCAAATATAAAGAGATTTATGAAATCGTCCTGTTGTGGCGTGACGATGCCGTCCCTTGGTTGCTATGGCTGGTCCGTCACGCCGTTTGACACACTCGATACGAATTGAACTGTCCGATGATAAATCCTCTCAGCCGCCTTTTGCGTTACCGGCTCGTCATTCCGATCCTCCGTGGGACGGGGTTGCCGGACTATACGGCGCGGGGTGTCGGTATCGGTGTCGCGGTGTCTCTGACGCCGCTGGTCGGTGTGCAAATGCCGATTGTGGTAGGTATCTGGTCGTTGATCAGGCTGATGCGCCCGTCCTGGACCTTCAATCTGGTCGTGGCGCTCGCCTGGACTTGGGCGACCAACGTCTTCACAGTCCCGATCGTCTATTATGTTTTCTTGCAGACCGGGAATCTGATGCTCGGCCGCTGGGAAAACCTGTCGGCATTCGGCCATTTTTCCGAGAGACTGGATGCAATTCTGAGTCTGGACGTCTCAGGAGTTACGGCTGTCTGGACCTATCTGACGGCGATGCTGAACGAATGGGGCCTGCCTCTGTTCGTCGGCTGCGTGCCTTGGATGATCGTTGGCGGCTGGATAGGGTATCGTTGGAGCCATATCTACATCGAGCGCTTCAAGGTCGCGCGACGCGAGCGACAGGATCGGAAGGCCGCACGCAAGCAGGCGGCGGCGCTCAAAGCCGGCCAACCGGCCGCTGACAATCATCATTGATTCAAATACGGAAGGGGTAGCTATGCGGGGGCATATGCTCAAGAGCAGTCCGGATACGGTGCATTGGGGATTCTTCGATGCAGATCTTACTCCGGCCTTGACGATTTCCTCGGGCGAGGAGGTCACCATCCAGTCGATCTCCGGTGACACGCCGGTCTTGCCGGGTGATGGCTACACCGTTCTCCCCGAACATCAGGCCGTTATCGACGAGGTGCGCCCGGGACTGCCTGGCCATATTCTGACCGGCCCGGTCTATGTCGAAGGCGCCAAGCCCGGACATGTGCTGCAGGTCGACATTCTCGACGTGAAGGTCCGGCAGGATTGGGGCTTCAATTACAGCGCGCCGCTCAAGGGCGCGTTGCCGGATGACTTCGACGAGATCACCCTTTCCATCATCGCCATCGATACCGAGCGGAATATCGGTCGCCTGCCGTGGGGGCTTGAGCTGCCGCTGCATCCGTTTTTCGGCGTAATGGGCGTTGCGCCGCCGCCGGTATGGGGCCGGGTCAGTACCATTCAGCCGCGCGCGAACGGCGGCAATCTGGACAACAAGGAACTGGTGGCGGGCACAACCCTCTACCTGCCTGTCTTTGTCGAGGGAGCGCTGTTCTCCGCTGGTGACGGGCACGGCGCCCAGGGTGACGGCGAAGTCTGCGTGACAGCCATCGAAACCGCTCTTGAGGGCCGCTTCCGCCTGACGGTGCGGGATGACATGAGTCTGACCCTGCCGCGCGCCGAAACGCCGGATCATTTCATTACCATGGCCTTCAACGAGGACCTGGACGAAGCGGGCCGGGACGCGTTGCGTCAGATGCTCGATCTGATCACGGCCCGTACGAGCCGTACCCGAGCCGAAGCTTACATGCTGTGCAGCCTGGCCGCGGACCTTCGGGTCACGCAAATGGTCAACGGAAACAAGGGGATCCATGTTATGTTGGCCAAACACCTGCTGGCGGATGCCAGCTGAACGGAACGATGAACGGGTGATAAAATGAAGAACCCCATTCGATTTGTTCGTACGGCGTGCTTGCTGGCTGCGCTTGCGGCCGGTGGCACTGTGCCGGTCTCATCGTCCGTGGCGGACCGCATGTCGCCTGAGCGCACCAACCCGCGCCACCTGTCACGGGTGGCGGAGAAGCCGAAATGGCGGATGAAACGCGTCTCGGTGGTTAAAAAAACGATCTACGAGAACCCGCGGAAAGCCGGCATGTTTTTCATGGATAGCAGGCCGTTGAGGCAAGTCGTCGAGCTGGATAAAACGGCGACGGATGCATGCCGGGGTGGTCAGTTCCGGCGCTTTGGCGGTGGTTTCGTCCGGATCGGCGGCGAATTCTACCGTGCCGCACGCTCACGAGATATCCGGCGGCCACGACGCATGGAAGTCGAAGACGGAATCTATGTGTTCAGGCATGAGGGATCGACCCGCTGTACGGTCTATCTGGCGGATAAACGTTAGTCCGATGAAAGTTATTCCGTACTTCTTTTTCGGTACCCTGATGGATCCGGACGTGCTCTCCCTTGTCCTAGGTCGTGATCCGGGACGGCTCTCGACGGTGGCAACCCTGTCCGGCTTTGCCCGTGTTCGGGTAGAAGGCGAGCCTTATCCAGCCCTGGTCGAAGCTCCCGATGGGCAGGTCGAAGGCCTTCTCCTGCGTGACTATGGGCGTGAGGACGATCAGCGCATCCGGTTCTTCGAGGATTTCGATTTCGCCATTGAGCAATGTTCAGTCGAGACCGCATCGGGGCCGGCGAGGGCTCTCTATTGCGGCGCCGTGCGGAATATCGCGCCGATGGATATCACCTGGTCCTATGCGGATTGGGTCCGTGACGAGAAAGACCGGTTCCTGAAGGTCGCCGGGATCTATATGGCCGGCTTTGGCGTGCTTGACCCTGAAGCGGCGGATCGTCTCTGGCTCAATACGGTCAGGGAAATCTACGGGAGCTGAGAGAACGGTCTCAGTCGAAGTGCTCGTGCGGCAAGGCGCCGAGACCGAACCGCTCCCGCCAGGCCAGAAACAGGCGGGCCGTATCGATAGCGTCGCCGAGAGCTCGATGCGCCGTTCCGGCCCGCTCCAGCTTCATCACTTTCAATGCTTCGTCGAGAGAAATCCGGCGTCCCCCGGCCAGGACATATTCCTGGACCTGGCAGAGATCGAGGTAGCAGTGCGAGGCCGGATCGATGGCGCCCTTTGCCTGAACCTCGGTATCGAGCAGCGCATCGTCGCTGCCCCAACCGACCCAGAGTTTTGACGTCGACCCGTAGGTCTTGCGCAATTGCCGGCAGGCATCCTCGAAAGGAATCCCATCAGCCTCTATCATTTCATCCGTAATGCCTGTGAAACCGTTGCAGAACGGGGAAATGCGGGAGGCGGTGGGTCTGGTCAGCATGGAAACTGTACGGCTGATCTCGTCCCGCTTCAGGTCAATCTCGGCAACACCGATCTCAATGATCTCCGGACGCTCACCGTTGGGCGGCAGCCCGTCCCAGCAGGTCAGCTCAAGATCGACGACCAGCACCCGGTCATGGCGCAGGTTTTTATGCATTGCAGGGGCTATCCGTGATTCCCGGGCTCGTTTTCAGTTGACGCGGGATAAGAGGGGCTGAAATGCAAAGCCCCACCGCGCATAAGCGTCGAGTGGGGCATAGCATGATTACATGCTTCTTGCATAAAACAGACTATCGAGCGTTTAGCTCTCAAAAACTTGGTATGTCTGCGGACTTGAAGCGTCAGCTGCCGCTTGTTGCCGTCGCGTTCCGTTCTCAGGAACGCGTTGCCTGATTCGGTGGCTCCATCGCGATATACGACCTCCCTGTTGTGGATTCCGTGTGTCCGGATGGGACAAGAGAAGGGTGACTCCGAATCGGATGGGGGTCAATGGATAGACCGGGTTTTCCCCCGCATAGGTCAGGGTTTAGCCTTGCGGTTAATGCATGCCGCTTTTATCTCGTTGCTGTTCTTATGGCCGAAGCGGGATCCGTGGAAAGCGCCGGCAGCTTGATATGATCTTGATATTCCCGGCTTTCATCCGGTGCTGACTGGGCCGTTTTCCTTTCCGACTGGCGAGAGGAGCATGGCGCCGTGCCTTTATCCTCCTGATACTGTTCGAAAGCTGGACTGGAGCGGCCCGACCGCTCCAGTCAGTGACAGGGAGGATCGAGATGGATCTAGGACTTGAAGGTAAAAGCGTTCTGATCACCGGCGCATCGAAGGGAATTGGTCTCGGCTGCGCGAACGTGTTCGCGGCTGAGGGGTGCGGGGTACATCTGGTTGCCCGAGATGGAGAGCGGCTGGAGCAGGCGCGGGATGAGTTGGTCTCGGCAGGCGCCACCTGCACCATTCATCCTGTGGATCTGTCCGCCCCGGGTGCCGTGGAAGCGCTCGGCGGCGCACTGCCGGTGCCGGATATTGTCGTGAACAATGCGGGCGCCATTCCGGGCGGTGATTTGCAGGCCATCGACGAGGCCACCTGGCGGGCTGCCTGGGACCTTAAGGTGTTCGGCTATATCAACATGACCCGTACCTTCTATGCCCTGATGAAAGAGAAGGGCGGGGGCGTGATCTTCAATGTCATCGGTCTCGCGGGCGTGAAACTGGATCCGAAATACATCGCCGGCACCGCGGGCAATGCCTCGCTCAACGCCTTCACCAAGGCGATGGGCTCGAACGCGCTGGCGGATGGCATGCGCGTGCTTGGCGTCAATCCGGGACTGGTTGCGACAGACCGTCTTGTCACCCTGCTGAAGACCAAGGCTGCGGACGAGAAGGGCGATGCGGATCGCTGGCAGGATTTCCTGGCTGGCCAGCCTCTGGGCCGGGCCGCCACTGTGGAGGAGATCGCCGACGTGGTGACGTTCCTCTGCTCGCCGCGTGCGGGCTGGGCGACAGGGATCGTGGTCGATCTCGATGGCGGGCAAACCTACCGCTGAGCGATGGCCTGTTGAGTTACAGTCCAGCCACAAACAAAAACGGCCTCTTCGGAGGCCGTTTTTTCGTTCAGGTCCAGATGCGTCAGACGCCGGTGCGACAGAGCCGGCCGTTGGTCAGTGACGTCTTGGAAGCGCTCACGCTTACAGTTGCGGAGGCAGTGACGGCTCGGGCCCCTTTTGGGGCGTCCCTTCCGTGTTCCCTCTTAGTCCACAGGCTTTGCCTTCTATGGAACCATTATCACCATCAAGGATCTAGAATCGGTGCGGGATGAGCAATAGGTATTGGCCCTTCGTCGCTCTCACTGAAAATGGAGGCGCGGAATCGCCCGGGACCGCAGCCCTATAGCGGCAATTTGTTTCCGCGCAACGGGAGACGATGTATTTCTCCTCATAACCGAATCTGTTTTCCTGGCGATCAATGACTTCATCCGCATCCGATTACACGCCGATCACCCACCCGATAGAGATGCCGGATTGCCCGTATCTGATCTACGGCACGGATGCGCTGACCCATGGGCTCATCAACCTGATCAAGCTGATCCGGCCTGGAGCCTTGTTTTCAGGAGTGGTTGAAGAGGGAACTGTCCCGGCACCAACCGGTGACAATGTCGTCCTCATTCCCGAGCCGGACTGGCTTCGCCGCGTCGCCGAACTCGGTTCAGCAGGGTGGACGGCAGACCGTATCCTCGTGTTTCCTTTCGCGACGGATTGCCCGTCGAACGGGCTCGCGGTTTTCATGACCAGGTATGCCCAGATGGTTGGCCGCGATCCGGTGGCGGACCGTACGGACGTTATCCAGCTGCCATCGAACGTTGCCACGGAAATGTTGCTGCGGGACGGGCATGCCAAGGCCGAGGATGGCAAGATCAGCATCGCGCCCCACTTGTTTCCGTCTCTGAACGATCCAAACCGGATCAAGGCGCATGTAGGGCAGATCAATGTTGTAGGGTCTGCGCTCGCTGATGAGTGCAGCAAGAATGCCTACCGGTCCGTGCTTCTCGGCACTCCGGCGAATAGGGCGGAATGTTTCGTCAATACAATGCTCCGGGGTCAGCAATATTTCGAATACGCGCGGGTTTTTCCGGGCGATACAGTCCTGAATTTCGGTGTTTTCGACGGGTTTGAGCTCCCGGTCTTCGCCGCGCTGATGAAGGGACGCGGCCGGCTCATCAATATCGATCCGCTGGGCTACCGTTTCCTGTCACGCTCCGTTCGCACGGCAATGGAGCAATTCGAGGGCGTCGCTGAAATCTGGCCTTACTGCGTCACGAACGAAGATGGTGTGGCCGATTTCCTCGCGTATGACGACGGGCAGGCGGCATCCCACGAGTATTCAATGACGCAGGAGGCGAAGGAGCGAAGCCCCGACAAGCTCCAAACCTTCCCGACCCGGAAAATCACGTCGCTGGTCGAGGAAATGGCTCCAGACCGCATCGACCTCATGAAGTTCGACGTGGAGGGGGCTGAGGAGATGATCCTCAAGGACATCGCGCCGATCATCGCCCGATACCGCCCCAAGCTCGCTTTCAGCGTTTATCATGCAACACGGCATCTCTGGGAAATGCCGCTTGCGCTGATGGAGATGTGCGAGGGGTATGATTTCTATTTTGGCAGCTATTCGATGACCCGGTACGAGTCGATCTTCTACTGCCTGCCGCGTGATTGAACCGAGAGGTACCGAGGCGCTCAGATCTTCAGCTTGAAACCCTCATGGCTCGCCTTGAAGCCGAGGCTTTCATAGAACCGGATGGCATCCGACCGGCTCTTGTCGCTGGTCAGCTGTATGATCGCGCATCTGTTTTCCTTGCAGGTGGCGATGGCCCATTCCAGGAATTGCCGCCCGACCCCGCCGCCGCGTATGGCTGAGGAGATCCGCACGGATTCGATCTGGCCGCGCCAGAGGCCTTGGTGCGAAAGGCCGGGCAGGAAGGTGAGTTGGAGGGTACCGATGACGGCGCCGTCTTTCTCCGCGACCGCAAGAAGCTGGTTCTTGTCCGCTGAGATTGCTTTGAAGGCAGTCCGGTAACAGTCGGCAACGGGCACGCTGGTATCCTCTCGCTCCCGTCCGAGTTCGTCGTCGGCGAGCATGGCGATGATGGCGGGAAGATCGGTCTCGGCGGCACGGCGGAAGATGAGAGACATGGGGCTGATCCGGTTGGTCTTCGGAGCGTTTTCTATAGCTCCCGGGCATACTGGACGCGAGACATAAACGCCGCTCAGTCCCTGGCCCGGTCTCCTGGAGAGGTTTGTCATACGATTGCCGCAAGGGCAGGGGCGGCGTAAACTGCTGGTGTCATTCTTTCAGGGTCGGCGTGTTCAATGCCGGGCCGCGCCGCCGACTGGCGGCAAAACCGCGCTGCCGACTGGCGGCAAAACCGCGCTGCCGACCGGCGGCAAAACCGCGCTGCCGACCGGCGGCAAAACCGCGCTGCCGACCGGCGGCAAAACAAAGCAAAAAACGGGAATGGGAAACAGTCATGAAGATGCGTGCGGCCGTATTGCGGCAGTCGGGGGCGACGGCGCCTTTTGAAAAATCCAAGCCGATTTCCGTCGAGGAAGTGGAGCTGTCGAAGCCGGAAGCGGGCGAGATTCTCGTCCGGGTAATCGGCGCCGGGTTGTGCCATTCCGATCTTTCCGTGATCAACGGTAACCGGCCGCGCCCGGTGCCTTTGGTGCTTGGCCATGAAGGCGCCGGCGAGGTGGTCGAGGTTGGCCCCGGCATCCGCGATTTGAAAGCGGGCGATCCGGTTGTTTTCCAGTTCAGTGCCAATTGCGGTCGCTGTCGCCGGTGCCTTGAAGGCCGCCCGCAAATCTGTGAGGTCAATGCCGTGGCCAGGGCCAAGGGCGACCTGATGGGCGGCGGACGCCGCTTGAAATCCGCTTCTGGAGAATCACTAGCACACCATTCGGGTGTCTCCTGTTTCGCCGAATATGCGGTGATTGATCGGGGCAGTTGCGTCAAGGTCGACGACAGTATTCCACTGGATAAGGCGGCGATCTTCGGATGCGCTGTAATGACCGGTGTCGGAGCGGTGCTGAACACGGCCCGCATCCGGCCGGGAGACAGCGTTGCAGTGATCGGTCTCGGCGGCGTCGGGCTGAACGGGTTGCTCGGTGCCAAGGTGGCTGGCGCGGGCGCGATCATCGCCATTGACCTGAATGACGACCGTTTGGGACTCGCCCGTCAGCTTGGTGCGACACATACATTCAATGCCAAGGATCCCACCCTGGCCGAACAGGTCCGGGACATTACGCACGGCGGGGTCGATTTCGCGTTCGATTTTGCCGGAGCAATCCCGGCGATGGAGACCGGGTACGGATTGCTGCGTGCTGGCGGTGAGCTTGTGGTCGCCGGTCTGGCGCCGGCCGACAGCACCTTCAGCTTCACGCCGCCGGCGATGGTATCGGACGAAAAGGCGATCCGGGGCAGCTATATGGGCGGTTGCGTGCCGGTGCGGGATATCCCGCGCTATATCGATCTCTATCAGCAAGGCCGGTTGCCGATCGACGCTCTGATCAGCCGGTCGGTCGGGTTTGACGATATCAATGAAGGCTTTGACCGGCTTGCCGACGGCTCGGCCATCCGGCAGATCCTGATGCCGCACGCGGCCTGAGGGCGGTTCGTTCTTCCGGTGCCTTGGGGCGGGCGCTGGAAGAACGGGCAAAAGAGAACAGGCATCAGTGCGTGAGATGACAGCCATTTCTACAATCGCGTATGATCCATGGCATGGTGTCTTGTCCGACCGCCCCGGAGATGGATCGTGAGCCGTACCGATAACGAACGCAGTGCGCGTCGCAAGGCGCGGATCCGCGCCAAGGCTTTCTCCGGTGGGGAACGGCGCAGCGACAGACTGCTCCGCCAGATGGTCGATGCGGCCGAGGAGGACGAAGCCGTAATCGGGATGGGGCTGTCCGACCGGATCTCACGGAAGCTTGGCCCGAAGGGGCGCTTCCTTGCGGCAGCAACGCTGATCGGCGCGCTTATCACGGCCGCTTCTATCTATTATGAGCGCAGGATGGTGGATACGGCGGTCCATGCGGATTGGCAGGACGAGGTCCTGGTCGCGCAGGGACATAAACTCTACCGGGATAACTGTGCCTTCTGCCACGGCGATTCTCTGGAAGGGCAGGCCGGCTGGGATGGCGATTTTCCGTCCGGCAACCGCCCGGGGTTACCGCTGGACGGAACCGCGCCGATCTGGCGCCTCAGCGATGACGATATATTCGATGTGATCAAATATGGCGGCCAGCCATTCTCGCCACGCAGTTACAGGAATAATATGCCGGGGTTCGAAATTCAGCTCGCCGACCCGGGGATATGGGCCCTCGTGGCGTTTCTGAAGAGTCGTTGGCCGGAGGACGTCCGACAGCGGCAGGCCAAACTGGAAAGTGAACGGGGAGTTGGCGGATAGCCTTATTGCCGGGCGGTCCGGTCACGCGAGCCCGGCTGATTTCAGTCGGCGTTCCAGGTCCTGCATGCGAGCTCTCTTGCTCTGTGCGGCATCGCTATCCGCGAGATAGCTTTCCAGAAAATCGGCCTTCTTCATGAAATCGTGCGCCGATTTGCGTGCCGTTTTCAGGGTCGCGGCTCCGATCAGGGAGCCTTCGCCGATCAGATCGATCACGATGAGGGCTTTTTTAGCTGTGGATCCCGAGCGTGTTTCCAGCTTCTTGAAGTAGTCGTTGCTCTCCAACAGTTCCTCCTGAAGCTCTTCCAAAGTCCGGCAGATCCGGTCTTCGATGCGTGGGGGAAGGTCGTTGGCCTTGGTCTCCTTGTGAACTTTGCCAAGGAAGCCGAGCTTTTCCTCAATCGATCCCTCCTTGCCGGACACGGCGCGGGAGAAGTCCGGCTGACCGACGATTGAGGTGACGTATTTAGAGAGATAATCCGCACCTCTCTCGCTGATCGCCTGCTTGCGTATCTGGAGAGCCAGGTAAACCTTCTCGCCGACATCGATGCGGCCGCCAAGCAGGAGATCGATGGTCTCGTCGCTCAGCAGGGACGCTTCGCGTTTCTGCAGCCCAATCTCACAATCCTCGCCGCCAAGGAAGCCGTTGGGCGTTGACAGGCGCCTGAAGATCGCACGTACCCGTTCCAGCTCCGTGCGAAGATCCCCGCGCGTCAACCTGCCACTTGAATTCAGTGCCAGCGTCAGCATGCGCAGCAGGACATCCCGTGTTTCTGGGATGTAGCCGGTTTTTGCGAGGGTGTAGAATTTCTTCGCATTCGCCGGCTTGCTGGGGGCGTGGGACGGCTCGATGTCTCCATCGTAAAGAGCAAGCAGGCGGTCTATTTCTTCTCCGGCGGTTGGCAGTTCGCCGAAAATCTCCTTGCTGATATTCGGAGCGCGAAGGATTTCGGCGATGAAGGAATCGAAATGCCCGAATGCCTCGAGACCGGCAATGTCATGGCCGAGCTCGTAGAGGGTTTCGAACTTCTTGATCCAGTCATTGATGCCATCAAGTGTCGCCGTCAGCGCGGCCCGAATCCGAAAGGCCTGTTCAGAGGGGCTTTCGCCATCCCGAAGTGCGATGACATCCGGAATCATGCTTTTAACGAGTTTTTCCGGCGGCTCCTTTTCGTGCTTCTCCAACGCTTCCTTATACAGGCTGTCGGTAATCTCATAGAGGCGGCGCACCCGTTCACTGACGGGGACGTTGGTGCCCTTGACCTGCGCGATGGCGGCCTTCTGGACCGCTTGCATAAGGGTGGTTCCGGCATCGCTGAAAGCGCGTTGATGCCGGCTCGAATGGAGTAATTCCATCGGGGTAAGGCGCACGGATTGCAGATACCGACCGGCAGCGCGGCCGATAGCATCACGTGACTTCCGTGAATAGAAGTCGGAGACGTCTTCGCAGACGGCATCCTTGAAACTTTGCGCTTCTGCTTTTTGCGGGTCCATCACTCTTTCTGCACGACTTAACTGAAAGAAAGCTTAATTCGATCGGTTTTATTCTTGTTATCCATGGAATTAGAACATGAATAACGGGAGTGTTCTATAACGCGCAACAGGATATGCATGTGACATATTTCACTCATAGGGGCATCCGGCTCATTCCTGATTTTGCCGAGCGTATTCGTATAGGGCGACTGCTGTTGCGGCCGATACATTCAGGGTCGCTACAGGGCCCGAGGTCGGCAGGCGTGCGAGCAGATCGCATTTCTCGCGTGTCAGGCGCCTGAGACCACTCCCCTCCGCGCCCATGACGATCGCGATCCGGCCCTTCAAGTCGGCCCGATCCAGCGTGCCGTCCGTCTCGCCGTCGAGCCCGATGCACCAGAACCCGGCATCTCTCAGCTGTTCCATGGTGCGGCTCAGATTTGTGATGTGCACAAGATCAATCGCGTCCAGCGCACCGGAAGCCGATTTTGCCAGAACACCCGTTGTCGGTGCGGCATTGCGATCCGGTGCGATCACGGCACGAGCACCGAAGGCAGAAGCCGAGCGCAGTATCGCGCCCACATTATGCGGGTCGGTCACCTGATCGAGCAGAACCAGCAGGCACTGCTCGCCTACATCTTCCAGAATGTCCTCAATCGCCACGTCGGGCAGGGGCAGAACTTCAGCGGCGATCCCCTGATGCACGGCATCCAGTCCGGCAAGCGTGTCGAGTGTATCTTTCTCGACAATCTTCGGCTCGGGGATTTCGCCGCGCCGCGAGTCGGTCAATGCGTCCAGGCGCTGGCCGAGTTCCTCCTCGTTCCGCGACGTACAAAGCAGTCCGGTGATCCGGCGCTTTTCATTCTGCAGAGCCATGGCGACGGCGTGCCAGCCCCATAAGATATCGCGCCCCTTGGGTTTCGGGGCAGGCTTGCCGTGCCGTCTGGCGTTGCTGGGCTTGCGGGACTGGGGTTTTGCCATGGTGACTACCTGATGCCCGGATTGCTCCGGAATGTTGCGGGAGGAAACAGGGGCCAATCGATGAATTGCCCTCGTTGCCGCTTTTGCCATGTTTTTCACGTTGACAAACAGAGTCTATTTCTCATATTTCGCACTCCCTTCCAACGCGGAAGCCTGTTGAGCCATTTCGGTGGCCTTCAAAATCGGCGTTTGGGGAAATTGGTGGGGTGCCCGAGTGGCTAAAGGGGACGGGCTGTAAACCCGTTGGCTATGCCTACGTTGGTTCGAATCCAACCCCCACCACCATCCTGCTTCCGACGCCGGTTTCCGGTGTTAGGGTAGGGACGAGAATATAGAGGTTGGTTGGTGTTCGGGATGAGAGTCGCGGGCACCGCCGTGGTGTGCGATGTGCTGGGCGGGTGTAGCTCAATGGTAGAGCAGCAGCCTTCCAAGCTGAATACGTGGGTTCGATTCCCATCACCCGCTCCATCGCGCGGACGCCACGGACAGGCCAAGCACAGGGATCAATTCTGGTCATTCTCGGCGCAATGTCGGTTTGGCCGCCTAATCAAGCAGGAACACGTGCGCGATGGCGAAGGAAAAGTTTCAGCGGAATAAGCCGCACTGCAACATTGGCACGATCGGCCATGTTGATCACGGCAAGACGTCTTTGACGGCTGCGATCACGAAGGTCCTGGCGGAGTCCGGTGGCGCAAGCTTCACGGCTTACGACCAGATCGACAAGGCCCCGGAAGAGCGTGCTCGTGGCATCACGATCTCGACGGCCCACGTTGAGTACGAGACGGAAGCCCGTCACTACGCACACGTCGATTGCCCGGGTCACGCCGATTATGTGAAGAACATGATCACGGGTGCCGCGCAGATGGACGGCGCGATCCTGGTTGTGTCGGCCGCTGACGGCCCGATGCCGCAGACCCGCGAGCACATCCTCCTGGCACGCCAGGTTGGCGTTCCGGCGCTTGTTGTGTTCCTGAACAAGGTCGATCAGGTTGACGACGAAGAGCTTCTTGAGCTTGTTGAGCTCGAAGTTCGTGAGCTTCTGTCCTCCTACGACTTCCCGGGCGACGACATTCCGATCGTGAAGGGCTCAGCTCTCGCGGCTCTGGAAGACAGCAACGAGGAAATCGGCAAGAACGCCATTCTCGCGCTGATGGCCGAAGTTGATAAGTACATCCCGCAGCCGGAGCGTCCGATCGATCTGCCGTTCCTGATGCCGATCGAAGACGTTTTCTCGATCTCTGGCCGTGGCACGGTTGTGACCGGTCGCGTCGAACGCGGTGTTGTGAATGTTGGCGACGAAATCGAAATCGTCGGTATCAAGGACACGGTGAAGACGACCTGCACGGGCGTCGAGATGTTCCGCAAGCTGCTTGATCGCGGTGAAGCCGGTGACAACGTCGGTGTTCTTCTGCGTGGCACGAAGCGTGAAGACGTTGAGCGCGGTCAGGTTCTGGCCAAGCCGGGTTCGATCACGCCGCACACGAAGTTCACCTGTGAGGCTTACATCCTGACGAAGGATGAAGGTGGCCGTCACACGCCGTTCTTCTCGAACTATCGTCCGCAGTTCTACTTCCGTACGACGGACGTGACCGGGACGGTTGAGCTTCCGGAAGGTACCGAGATGGTGATGCCGGGCGACAATATCGCGATGACGGTTAACCTGATCGCGCCGATTGCCATGGATGAAGGCCTGCGCTTCGCTATCCGCGAAGGTGGCCGCACCGTTGGCGCCGGCGTCGTTGCCAAAATCGTCGAGTAAGATTTGAATAACAGGCTGCCGCCCTGCCTCTCAGCATGAGAGATTGGGGCGGCAACTTGCAGCGCGGTATAGGAGTGTAGCTCAATTGGTAGAGCACCGGTCTCCAAAACCGGGGGTTGCGGGTTCGATCCCTGCCACTCCTGCCACGCTTCACTACAGTTGATTTCATTCCGCCGGGGCGCTATACAGCCCGGCTGACAGAAACGGATCACGATGGTAAAGGTCTCTCCGGCGCAGTTCGTCCGGCAGGTTCGCCAGGAAGTTTCCAAGGTGACCTGGGCGAGCCGCAAGGAAACGGGTGTGGGCACCATGATGGTTTTCATCATGGTGACGCTTGCGTCTATCTTCTTTTTCCTCGTCGATGGCGCGCTGTCGTGGGGTGTGAAATTTATATTGGGTTTGGGGGCTTAGGCCATTGGCACCGCGTTGGTACGTCCTCCATGTCTATTCCGGCTTCGAGAAGAAGGTCGCGCAATCAATTCGCGAGCAGGCAGCCGCGCATGAGATGGAAGACCTGATCGAAGAAGTTTTGGTTCCGACCGAGGAAGTCGTGGAAATGCGACGCGGCGCGAAAGTGAACGCTGAGCGCAAGTTTTTCCCGGGCTACATCCTCGTGAAGATGGAGTTGACCGATCAAAGCTGGCACCTGGTTCAGGACCAGCCGAAGGTCACTGGTTTTCTCGGCAGCAAGGGCAAGCCCCAGGCCATCTCCAGGTCCGAGGCCGAGAGGATCATCAAGCAGGTCGCCGAAGGTGTGGAGCGGCCGAAGCCCTCCGTCATCTTCGAGATCGGCGAGCAGGTACGTGTTTCCGACGGACCGTTCGCGTCCTTCAACGGATATGTTGAGGATGTGGACGAAGAAAAATCCCGTCTCAAGGTTGCGGTGTCGATTTTTGGACGGTCGACACCCGTCGAGCTGGAATATACCCAGGTCGAAAAGATCTAACGTTCAAATTGATGTTCGCGTGGGAGGTCTTCCTGAAAACCTTGGGAGCCCGCACCACCCGGCACTATGAGAGGTAAGTACAATGGCGAAAAAGATCGCTGGCTACATCAAGCTAGAGATCAAGGCCGGTGAGGCGAATCCGTCTCCGCCGGTCGGCCCGGCGCTGGGTCAGCGCGGGCTTAACATCATGGAATTCTGCAAGGCGTTCAACGCGGCTACCGGCAACCTTGAAAAAGGCATGCCGATCCCGGTCGTGATCACCGCTTATCAGGACCGTACGTTCTCGTTCGTGACCAAGACTCCGCCGGCCAGCTTCTTCATCAAGAAGGCCGCGAAGCTTCCGAAGGGCGCGAGCAACCCGAGCAAGGAAATCGTCGGCAAGATCACCATGGACCAGGTCCGTGAGATCGCCGAGACGAAGATGCCGGATCTGAACGCCGTCGATCTTGAAGGCGCATGCCAGATGATCCGCGGTTCCGCCCGGTCCATGGGCGTTGAGGTTGTGGAGTAAGACGATGGCGAAACTGGGTAAGCGTCTCAAGGGCGCCTATGAGAGCGTCGATCGGCTGAAGCTGCACGCTCTCGACGAAGCTGTGAAACTGGTCAAGAACGGCGCCAAGGCGAAGTTCGACGAGACCGTCGAGATCTCCATGAACCTCGGTGTTGACCCGCGTCACGCCGATCAGATGGTTCGTGGCGTTGTCGCCCTGCCGCACGGCACGGGTAAGGACGTTCGCGTCGCGGTTTTCGCGAAAGATGCGAAAGCTGACGAAGCGCGTGAGGCTGGTGCCGAAATCGTCGGTTCGGATGACCTGATGAAGGAAATCCAGGATGGCCGGATGGATTTCGACCGTGTCATCGCGACGCCGGACATGATGGCCCTCGTCGGTCGTCTCGGTAAGGTGCTGGGCCCGCGCGGCCTGATGCCGAACCCGAAGCTCGGTACCGTGACCCCGGATGTGGCTGCGGCCGTGACTGCCGCCAAGGCAGGCCAGGTTGAGTTCCGCGTCGAGCGTGCCGGTATCGTTCATGCCGGCATCGGCAAGGCCAGCTTCTCCGAGGAGCAGCTGCTCGAGAATGCGAACGCATTTGTTGATGCGATCACCCGCGCGAAGCCGACAGGTGCCAAGGGCACTTACGTTCAGCGTATCGCGCTTTGCTCCACGATGGGGCCGGGTGTGAAAGTGGATACCTCGATACTGGGCGCTTCCTAGTATTGAGTGTGATTTCCGGTGCCTGAAAGGGCGCCGGAAACAGGGGCCGGCCTTCGGATCGGCCCTGACCTGTCCGAGACTACGGGTGCCAAAGCGGCTTCGGCCACGGCGGCTTAATCTTCCCGTACAGACAGGGGTGAAAACGGAATTCGATCCCGGTATGCCGGGTCAGACTAACGTTTGAGCTTCTGGGACAGGCGAACCGGGCCGACGGGCATGGTGTTCGTCGGTTCATGTGCAAAGGGGGCTTCGGCATTGTGCTGAGGCCCGCAGATGCGGAGATGATCAGTGAACCGTACTGAAAAAGCGGCTCTGGTCGAGACCCTGAACAAGACCTTTTCGGATTCCGCGCTCGTCGTGGTTACCCATCAGGTCGGTCTGACTGTCGATGAGGTCAATGACCTTCGCGGCAAGATGCGTTCAGCAGGGGCCCGATACAAAGTCACGAAAAATCGGATCGCTCGTCTCGCTCTGAAAGGCACGGAGTACGAAAACCTTGAAGCGTCCTTCACGGGTCCGACGGCGATTGCTACGTCAGAAGATCCGGTTGCCGCTGCCAAGGTTGCCGTCGAGTTCGCCAACGCCAACGAGAAACTGTCCATTGTCGCCGGGGCTCTCGGCACAAAAATGCTCGATGTCGAGCAGGTCAAGGCTCTCGCCAAGTTGCCGTCTCTCGACGCACTGCGTGCAAAGCTGCTGGGCTTGCTGCAAGCCCCGGCGACCAAGGTCGCTGGTGTTCTGCAGGCACCTGCCGGTCAAATGGCTCGGGTGCTTTCCGCCCGTGGCAGTCAAGAGGGGTGAGTGGGCGTTCCACTCCGTTTAACGAAGCTCAAGTCTGGAGTATTTACTAATGGCTGATCTTGAGAAGCTTGTTGATGAGCTTTCCAAACTGACGGTCCTCGAAGCGGCCGAACTGTCCAAGCTGCTTGAAGACAAATGGGGCGTTTCCGCCGCTGCTCCGGTTGCTGTTGCAGCCGTTGCAGGTGGTGGCGATGCCGGTGGTGCCGCTGCAGAAGAGAAGGACTCTTTTGACGTAGTCCTGATGGCTGCTGGCGACAAGAAGATCAACGTGATCAAAGAAGTTCGCGCGATCACCGGTCTCGGCCTGAAAGAAGCCAAGGATCTCGTCGAAGGTGCACCGAAGCCTGTGAAGGAAGGTGCTTCCAAGGACGAAGCCGAAGAGCTGAAGAAGAAACTCGAGGAAGCTGGTGCGACCGTCGAGCTGAAGTAACGCCTTGGCGTTACTCTGGAATACGGGTGGGGTGCGGGCGCGTCGGTAGACGCGCTCGTCGCCCTGCCCTTTTCCTGTTCTTACCGTTGCTGCCCCGGCATCAGCGGTAAGGCTAGGAGACCGGTTTCCCCGGTCAGGCTGATAAGGCGGTTCTCGCGGCGGGCGCGTGAGCCATGGAGCGGACGGATACCCGTCCCGACCGCTCCTGTTCGAACGAAAGGTGGGCGAGGTTTGACCATGGCGATTTCCTCCGTTGGTTCCTTCACCAGTCGCAAGCGTGTGCGCAAGGATTTCGGGCGCATTTCCGAAGCGTCCCCAATGCCGAATCTCATTGAGGTTCAGAAAAGCTCCTACGATCTGTTCCTGCAGAAAGACGTGTCGATTGAAGACCGGCAGGTTCTGGGTCTCCAGGAAGTCTTCAAGTCGGTTTTCCCGATCAAGGATTTCTCCGAGCGCGCAATGCTCGAGTTTGTCAGCTATGAGCTCGAGACGCCGAAATATGACGTTGAGGAATGCCAGCAGCGCGGAATCACTTTCGCGGCGCCGCTCAAGGTGACCCTGCGTCTCGTCGTCTGGGACGTCGAGGAAGAGACCGGCTCACGCTCCATCCGCGATATCAAGGAGCAGGACGTCTATATGGGCGACATGCCGCTGATGACGAAGAACGGTACCTTCGTGATCAACGGCACCGAGCGTGTCATCGTCTCCCAGATGCACCGGTCCCCGGGCGTGTTCTTCGACCATGACAAGGGCAAGACCCACTCGTCCGGAAAGTTTCTCTTCGCAGCCCGCGTGATCCCGTACCGCGGCTCCTGGCTCGATTTTGAATTCGATGCCAAGGATATCCTTTATGTGCGCATCGACCGCCGCCGCAAGCTGCCCGCGACCACGCTGCTGCTGGCGCTGATGAGCGACCAGGCTGAAGCCTATCTGAAGCAGTGCCACGAGACCGGTGTCGACGTGGACCGCTCTCAGGTGACCGGCCTCACCGCCGAGGACATCCTCAGCTACTTCTACGAATCCATCACCTTCAAGAAGAACGGCGAAGGCTGGAAAACCGCTTTTGATGTTTCCCGCCTGCGCGGCCAGAAGCTTACCCGCGATCTGGTCGATGCGGATTCCGGCGAGGTTGTTGCCTCGCTCGGTGACAAGATGACCCCGCGACTGGGACGCAAACTGGCTGAAGCCGGCCTCAAGGACGTTTACGTCCCGAGCGAAGAGCTGATCACCCAGTACATCTCGATCGACATCATCAATCCGGACACCGGCGAAATCATCGTCGAGGCCGGTGACGAGATCACCGAGGAGCTGCTCGAGACGATTGCCGAAGCAGATATTGTAGAGCTGCCGGTGCTGGCAATCGATCACATGACGGTCGGTGCCTACCTGCGCAATACGCTGGCGATGGACAAGAACACCACCCGCGAGGAAGCGCTGGTCGATATCTACCGGGTCATGCGCCCGGGTGAGCCGCCGACCCTCGAGACTGCGGAAAACCTGTTCAACGGCCTGTTCTTCGATTCCGAGCGCTACGACCTTTCTGCGGTCGGCCGGGTGAAGATGAACGCGCGTCTCGATCAGGAAACCGACGATCAGCTGCGTACCCTGCGCAAGGACGACATCCTGGCGATCCTGAAAATCCTGGTCGACCTGAAGGACGGCAAGGGTGATATCGACGATATCGACCATCTCGGCAACCGCCGTGTCCGTTCCGTCGGCGAGCTGATGGAGAACCAGTATCGTGTCGGTCTGCTGCGCATGGAGCGGGCGATCCGCGAGCGGATGAGCTCGGTCGAGATCGACACCGTGATGCCGCATGACTTGATCAATGCGAAGCCGGCGGCCGCTGCCGTTCGTGAATTCTTCGGTTCATCGCAGCTGTCCCAGTTCATGGACCAGACCAACCCGCTCTCCGAGATCACCCACAAACGCCGTCTTTCGGCGCTTGGCCCGGGCGGTCTGACCCGTGAGCGTGCAGGCTTCGAAGTGCGTGACGTGCATCCGACCCACTATGGCCGGATCTGCCCGATTGAAACGCCTGAAGGCCCGAACATCGGTCTGATCAACTCTCTCGCCACCTATGCCCGCGTCAACCAGTACGGTTTCATCGAGACTCCGTACCGCAAGGTTGTCGACGGCACGGTGACCGACGATGTCCGTTACATCTCCGCGATGGAAGAAGGCCGGTACACGGTGGCCCAGGCCAACGCCCCGGTCGACGACAACAACCGTTTCGTCGAAGAGCTTATCCCGGTTCGCCGTCAGGGCGACTTCGGTCTGGCCCGTCCGGAAGATATCGATCTGATCGACGTCTCGCCGAAGCAGCTGGTGTCCGTTGCCGCAGCGCTCATTCCGTTCCTCGAGAACGATGACGCGAACCGCGCGCTGATGGGCTCGAACATGCAACGGCAGGCGGTGCCGCTGGTGAAAGCCGAAGCGCCGTATGTCGGCACCGGCATGGAAGCCCGCGTCGCGCGCGACAGTGGCGTGACCATCGTCGCCAAGCGCTCCGGTATTGTCGATCAGGTGGATGCGACCCGTATCGTTGTCCGTGCGACCGACGCGACAGCCAGCACGGAAAGCAACGTCGACATCTATTCGCTGTTGAAGTTCCAGCGCTCGAACCAGAACACCTGCATCAACCAGCGTCCGCTGGTGAAGGTTGGTGACCGGGTTCAGTCCGGCGACATCATGGCTGATGGCCCGTCCACTGATCTCGGCGAGCTCGCGCTCGGCCGTAACGTGCTCGTCGCCTTCATGCCGTGGAATGGCTACAACTTCGAAGATTCGATCCTGATCTCCGAGCGCATCGTCCGTGACGATGTCTTCACCTCGATCCATATCGAGGAATTCGAGATCATGGCCCGCGATACCAAGTTGGGTCAGGAAGAAATCACGCGCGACATTCCGAACGTCGGCGAAGAAGCCCTGAAGAACCTCGACGAGGCCGGTATCGTTTACATCGGTGCCGAGGTGAACCCGGGCGATATTCTCGTCGGTAAGGTGACGCCGAAGGGCGAAAGCCCGATGACGCCGGAAGAAAAGCTCCTCCGTGCGATCTTTGGTGAGAAGGCTTCCGACGTTCGTGACACGTCCCTGAAGGTTCCGCCGGGGGGCACCGGTACGGTCGTTGAGGTGCGCGTCTTCTCCCGCCGTGGCGTCGACAAGGACGAGCGTGCTCTGGCCATCGAGCGGTCGGAAATCGAACGTCTTGCGAAGGACCGTGATGACGAGCGGAAGATTCTGGAGCGTGGCTTCTTTGCCCGCCTGAAAGAACAGCTGCTCGGTCAGAAGTCGGTCGAGGGCCCGAAGGGCTTCAAGGGCGGCGTGGAGATTACCGAAGCGGTGCTCGCCGAATACACCCAGGGCCAGTGGCGTCAGTTCTCTGTCGAAGACGAATCCCGGATGGAATATCTGGAAGGGATCAAGGGCGAGTTCGACAAGAGTGTCGAAGAACTCCAGTCCCGCTTCGACAACAAGGTCGAAAAGCTGCAGCGCGGTGACGAGCTGCCGCCGGGCGTCATGAAGATGGTCAAGGTCTTCGTCGCGGTGAAGCGCAAGCTTCAGCCGGGTGACAAGATGGCCGGCCGTCACGGCAACAAGGGTGTCATTTCCAAGATCAACCCGGTCGAGGACATGCCTTATCTCGAGGACGGTACCGCCGTCGACATCGTGCTCAATCCGCTTGGCGTGCCAAGCCGCATGAATGTCGGGCAGATCCTTGAAACCCACCTCGGTTGGGCGTCGCATGGCCTCGGGCTGCAGATCAACGAGATGCTGTCCGACATCCACAACACGGCCAAGACCGGCGGCTTCAAGGCGCTGTTCGAGAAAGTGTACGGCGAAAAGCAGTACAAGGCCGAGATCGAGCCGCTGGATGACGGCGAGATTCTTGAACTCGCCGGGAACCTCAGCCGCGGTGTGCCGATGGGTACGCCGGTGTTCGATGGCGCCAAGGAAGACGACATTGTCGCCATGCTGGACACGGCAGGTCTCGACTCCACCGGTCAGGTTACCCTGATCGATGGCCGGACCGGCGAGGTGTTCGATCGGAAGGTGACCGTCGGCTACATCTACATGCTGAAATTGCACCACTTGGTGGATGACAAGATCCACGCACGGTCAATTGGCCCGTACAGCCTTGTTACCCAGCAGCCGCTGGGCGGTAAGGCGCAGTTCGGTGGTCAGCGTTTCGGGGAAATGGAGGTCTGGGCCCTGGAAGCCTACGGCGCTGCATATACCCTGCAGGAAATGCTGACGGTGAAGTCGGACGATGTGTCCGGCCGGACCAAGGTGTACGAGGCGATTGTTCGCGGCGACGACAATTTCGAGGCGGGTATTCCGGAATCCTTCAACGTTCTCGTGAAGGAACTCCGCTCCCTCGGTCTGAATGTCGAGCTCGGACAAGACCAGCAGTAAGCCATTCCGGGTGGTCTCTTAAGAGGCCGCCCGGTTCTATCCTCCCTGGTGCGGACTTGCCGTACCCGGCCGCGTCGCCCACACTATGGTAAGTCGGCGCACAACGTCCCAGTGACGTAAGGAGATGCTTGATGAACGAGTTGATGAACATCTTTGGTCAGCCGTCCGGCCCTCAGAGCTTTGATCACATCCGGATCGCTATCGCGAGCCCGGAGCGGATCCGCTCATGGTCATTCGGTGAAATCAAGAAGCCCGAGACCATCAACTACCGGACCTTTAAGCCGGAGCGCGATGGCCTGTTCTGCGCCCGGATCTTTGGCCCGATCAAGGACTACGAATGCCTGTGCGGCAAGTACAAGCGGATGAAATACCGCGGCATTATCTGCGAGAAGTGCGGTGTTGAAGTCACGCTCTCGAAGGTACGCCGCGAGCGGATGGGCCATATAGAACTGGCCTCCCCGGTTGCCCATATCTGGTTCCTGAAGTCTCTGCCGAGCCGCATCGGTCTGTTGCTCGACATGACCCTGAAGGATCTGGAGCGGATCCTCTATTTCGAGAGCTTCTGTGTCGTCGAGCCGGGACTGACGCCGTTCAAATACCGCCAGCTCCTCAGCGAAGAAGATTTCTACGACGCGCAGGACGAGTACGGCGAGGATACCTTCAAGGCCATGATCGGCGCCGAGGCGCTGAAGGAAATGATGGTTAACCTCGATCTTGACGAGGAGAAGGAAACCATTCGCGAAGAGCTGCGGACAACCGGTTCCGAAGCCAAACGCAAGAAGCTCGTCAAGCGTCTGAAGCTGATCGAGGCTTTCGAGGAGTCCGGCTGTCGTCCGGAATGGATGATCCTCGACGTGATCCCGGTCATTCCGCCGGAACTGCGCCCGCTGGTTCCGCTGGATGGTGGCCGTTTCGCTACCTCGGATCTGAACGATCTCTATCGCCGGGTGATCAACCGGAACAACCGTCTGAAGCGGCTGATCGAGCTGCGTGCGCCGGACATCATTGTCCGTAACGAAAAGCGTATGCTGCAGGAATCCGTCGATGCCCTGTTCGACAACGGCCGCCGGGGCCGGGTCATCACCGGCGCCAACAAGCGCCCGCTGAAGTCCCTCTCCGACATGCTGAAGGGTAAGCAGGGTCGCTTCCGTCAGAACCTGCTCGGCAAGCGCGTCGACTATTCCGGCCGTTCGGTCATCGTCGTCGGCCCGAGCCTGATGCTGCATCAGTGCGGGTTGCCGAAGAAGATGGCGCTCGAACTGTTCAAGCCGTTCATCTATTCGAAGCTAGAGCTCTATGGCCTCGCCAGCACCATCAAGGCTGCAAAGCGGATGGTGGAGAAGGAGCGTCCGGAAGTCTGGGATATCCTCGAAGAGGTTATCCGCGAGCATCCGGTCATGCTGAACCGTGCACCGACCCTTCACCGTCTTGGTATCCAGGCTTTCGAGCCGGTGCTGATCGAAGGCAAGGCGATCCAGCTGCATCCGCTGGTTTGTACTGCGTTCAACGCCGACTTCGACGGTGACCAGATGGCGGTCCACGTACCGCTTTCCCTGGAAGCCCAGCTCGAAGCGCGCGTGCTGATGATGTCGACCAACAACATCCTCAGCCCCGCGAACGGTAAGCCGATCATCGTGCCGTCTCAGGACATCATTCTTGGTCTCTACTATTTGACGATTGAGCGTGAGAACATGCCAGGTGAGGGCATGGTCTTCTCAGAAATGGCCGAGATTGAGCACGCGCTGAATGCCGGCGCGGTAAATCTGCATACCAAGATCCACGCCCGTGTCGACACGTTCGATGAGACCGGTGAAGAAGTGACCAAGCGCGTTGAAACCACGCCGGGTCGCCTGAAGATCGCGGAGCTGCTGCCGAAAAACCCGAACCTTCCCTTCACTGTCATCAACAAGCTGATGACGAAGAAGGAAGTTCAGAGCGTTATCGATCAGGTCTATCGCCACTGCGGTCAGAAGGACACGGTGATCTTCGCCGACCGTCTGATGACCCTCGGTTTCGGTCATGCCTGCCGCGCCGGTATTTCGTTCGGCAAGGACGATCTGATCATCCCGGACGCCAAGCAGGAACTGGTCGATGAGGCCCATTCCGAGGTGAAGGAATTCGAGCAGCAGTATCTCGACGGCCTGATCACCCAGGGTGAGAAGTACAACAAGGTCATCGACGTCTGGTCCCGTTGCACCGATGCGGTCGCCGAAAAGATGATGGAGCACATGTCCAACGAGGAGCCGGGCAAGCCCGTCAACTCGGTCTGGATGATGGCCCATTCCGGTGCCCGTGGTTCTGCGACGCAGATCAAGCAGCTCGCCGGCATGCGTGGCCTGATGGCCAAGCCGTCTGGTGAGATCATCGAGACGCCGATCATCTCGAACTTCAAGGAGGGCCTGACCGTCCTTGAATACTTCAACTCTACCCACGGTGCCCGTAAGGGGCTGGCCGATACCGCGTTGAAGACCGCGAACTCCGGTTACCTGACCCGCCGTCTGGTCGACGTCGCCCAGGATTGCATCATCACCGAAGAGGATTGCGGCACCGAGCGCGGCATCACGGTGAAGGCTGTTGTCGAAGGCGGCGAAGTGATCGATCCGCTGAGCGAGCGTATCCTTGGCCGGACCTGTGCGGACGAACTGATCGCTCCGCTGACGGGCGAGAAGATTGCGGATGCGACGACTATCATCGACGAGCCGCTGGTTGACGCGATCGAGCGTGCCGGTATCGACCAGGTGCGCCTGCGTTCGGTGCTGACCTGCGATAGCAAGGTCGGCGTTTGCGCCAGCTGTTACGGTCGTGACTTGGCCCGTGGTACCCGCGTCAATATCGGTGAAGCGGTCGGCGTCATTGCCGCTCAGTCCATCGGTGAGCCGGGCACACAGCTGACCATGCGGACCTTCCATATCGGCGGTGCGGCCCAGCGTGGTGCCGAGCAGTCGAGCATCGAAGCCGCGTTCGACGCCAGTGTGAAGGTGTTGAACCGGAACGTTGTGACGAACTCCGAAGGCATCCTGATCGTGATGAGCCGGAACACGGAAGTGATCCTGCAGGACGACCAGGGCCGTGAGCGCGCCCGTCACCGGATCCCGTACGGCTCCCGCCTGTTCGTCGATGACGAGCAGATCGTGAAGCCGGGCGACAAGATCGCTGATTGGGATCCGTACACGATCCCGATCATCACCGAGCGGGAAGGTACGGCGCACTATGTCGACCTCGTTGACGGTGTTTCCATGAACGAAGTCACGGACGAAGCAACGGGTATCGCTTCACGCGTGGTCATCGACTGGAAGCAGCAGCAGCGCGGTGGCGACCTGCGCCCGCGGGTTACCCTGCGGGACGAGAAGGGCGAGGTCATCGAATTGGCCAACGGTCTTGAGGCTCGCTACTTCATGTCTGTCGACGCCATCTTGTCGGTTGATAATGGTGCGCAGGTCCGTGCAGGCGACGTGCTGGCCCGTATCCCGCGGGAATCTTCCAAGACCCGCGATATCACGGGTGGTCTGCCGCGGGTTGCGGAACTCTTCGAGGCTCGCAAGCCGAAGGATTACGCGATTATCAGCGAATCCGAAGGTCGCGTTGAATTCGGCAAGGACTACAAGACCAAACGCCGGATCATGGTCGTGCCGCAGGAGGCCGAGAAGGAAACGGTCGAATATCTGATCCCGAAGGGCAAGCACCTGGCGGTTCAGGAAGGCGACTTTGTTCAAGTCGGCGATCTGCTGATGGACGGTAACCCCGTTCCGCATGACATTCTGAACGTTCTTGGTGTCGAGGCGCTTGCCGAGTACATCATCAACGAGATCCAGGACGTCTACCGACTGCAGGGCGTGAAGATCAACGACAAGCATATTGAAGTGATCGTCCGTCAGATGCTGCAGAAGGTCGAAGTCTCCGACGCCGGCGATACCACGCTGCTGATTGGCGAGACCGTCGACCGGGATGAGTTCGACGAGGCGAACGAAAAGGCTCTTGCCGAAGATCTTCGTCCGGCGAAGGCGATCCCGATCCTGCATGGTATTACCAAAGCATCCTTGCAGACCCGGTCCTTCATCTCCGCCGCGTCCTTCCAGGAAACCACCCGCGTCCTCACCGAGGCGGCAGTTTCCGGCAAGAAGGATCAGCTCGAAGGCCTGAAGGAAAACGTCATCGTTGGTCGTTTGATCCCGGCTGGTACCGGCAGCGTGATGAATCGCCTGAAGCGCATCGCCGCCGATCGCGACCGGGTGTTGGCTCCGGCAAAGGAAGAAGCTCCGGCAATTGCGGAAGCAGCCGAGTCGGAGGCGCAGGCCCCGGCCGCGGAATAAGACACGGCGCGAAAGCGCGAAACATCGTTCGAGTCGAACGCAGACGGCGCCCGGATTACCTTCCGGGCGCCGTTGTCTTTCCGGCCGGAGCGCGACTTCGGCATACGAGGGACGGAATCTTGCGCGAAAAGCCTTAACCGGGTTCGGGTATTTCCTTGGAAAGCCCGGATCTAGTGGCTTTCCGATCTGCAGACAGCAAATAGGCGCTATGCGGAAAAAAGCGGGATTCAGTCCTTGACCGCACAAGGGTGCGTCAATAGTATCCGCCAGCCTTTGGAGGCTGGTGGTGACAAGGATGTCGGTAACGGCACGTTTGTTCAGACGCAGTCTCGGCGAAACGCTTGAACACTAGGTTCGAATTCGAACGCCGCGCAAAGAAATGGTTGGCCGGCAGGGCGGTGCCCTGGGGCCGATTGTTGTTTGCATAATTGTTTTAAGTCGAGAGGGTCGACTGAATGCCGACGATCAACCAGCTGATTCGGCAGGGCCGTAAGGCTCCTGTCGAGCGCAATAAAGTACCTGCGCTGGAAGCCTGCCCGCAAAAGCGTGGCGTGTGCACGCGCGTTTACACAACGACGCCGAAAAAGCCGAACTCCGCGCTTCGTAAAGTCGCGCGTGTCCGTCTTACCAACGGCTTCGAGGTCACTAGCTACATTCCGGGTGAAGGCCACAACCTTCAGGAACACTCCGTCGTGATGATCCGCGGCGGCCGTGTGAAGGATCTTCCGGGTGTGCGCTATCACATCATTCGCGGCACGCTGGATACCCAGGGTGTCAAGGACCGCCGTCAGCGCCGCTCGAAATACGGCGCGAAGCGTCCTAAGTAAGGAGAGACCGGATGTCCAGACGTCACCGCGCAGAAAAACGCGAGGTCCTTCCCGACGCCAAATTTGGCGACGAAGTGGTCTCAAAGTTCATGAGCTGCCTCATGTATGACGGCAAGCGGTCCGTGGCTGAAAGCATCGTTTACGGTGCCTTCGATCGCGTCGAGGCCCGTACCGGCCAGGCGCCGGTCGCCGTGTTCCACGAGGCGCTCGCCAACGTGAAGCCGACTGTTGAAGTTCGTTCCCGCCGTGTCGGTGGTGCGACCTATCAGGTGCCGGTCGAAGTCCGCACCGAGCGGGCGCAGGCGCTGGCTATTCGTTGGACCATCGACGCAGCGCGCAAGCGCTCTGAAAACACGATGGTTGATCGGCTTTCCGGTGAACTGATGGATGCCGTGAACAATCGCGGCGCCGCAGTGAAGAAGCGTGAAGACACGCACCGTATGGCTGACGCCAACAAAGCATTCTCGCATTACCGCTGGTAACCCAGGGATTTTGGACGGACGCCATGGCTAGGACACATCCGCTCGAGCGCTATCGTAATATCGGCATCATGGCTCACATCGATGCTGGTAAGACCACGACCACGGAACGCGTGCTGTATTACACAGGCCGTTCCTACAAGATCGGTGAGGTCCACGACGGCGCCGCCACGATGGATTGGATGGAGCAGGAGCAGGAGCGGGGGATCACGATCACCTCGGCTGCAACGACCTGTTTCTGGAACGATCATCGGGTCAACATCATCGATACACCGGGTCACGTTGACTTCACGATTGAGGTCGAGCGTGCGCTTCGGGTTCTCGATGGCGCGGTTGCCGTGTTCGACTCCGTTGCCGGTGTCGAGCCGCAGTCCGAAACGGTCTGGCGTCAGGCGGACAAGTATCATGTCCCGCGGATCTGCTTCATCAACAAGATGGATCGCATCGGCGCTGACTTCTATCGCTGTGTCGACATGATCATCGATCGCCTTGGTGCGACCCCGCTGGTCATGCAGATGCCGATGGGATCTGAGTCCGATTTTGTCGGTATTGTCGACATCCTGAAGATGAAGGCCATTCGCTGGCTGGACGAGAGCCTTGGTGCCGAATTCGAGATCATCGATATTCCGGACAACCTGAAAGCCAAGGCCGAAGAGTACCGCGCCCAGCTCATCGAAACTGCCGTCGAGCAGGACGATGCCGCGATGGAAGCGTATCTCGAAGGCACCGAGCCGGATGAGGCGACCCTCAAGGCCTGCATCCGCAAGGGTACCGTTACTGGCGCTTTCGTCCCGGTGACCTGTGGTTCCGCATTCAAGAACAAGGGGGTTCAGCCGCTCCTCGACGCGGTTGTCGATTATCTGCCGAGCCCGCTTGATGTTGGCGCCGTCAAGGGCGTTGCCATGGACGGCGAAACGGTGATCGAGCGCAAGCCGTCCGATGACCAGCCGTTTGCCGGCCTCGCTTTCAAGGTCATGAACGATCCGTTCGTCGGGACCCTGACCTTTGTGCGTGTCTATTCGGGTGTGCTTGAAACAGGTACGTCGACCCAGAATACGGTTAAGGATCAGCGCGAGCGCGTTGGCCGCATGCTCCTCATGCATTCCAACAGCCGTGAAGACATCAAGGAAGCGCGCGCTGGTGACATCGTCGCCATCGCCGGCCTGAAGAACACCACGACCGGTGACACCCTGACGGAACCGACAGCACAGGTCATCCTGGAGCGCATGGAGTTCCCGGATCCGGTCATCGAAGTCGCGGTCGAGCCGAAGACCAAGAGCGACCAGGAAAAGATGTCGACCGCTCTGCAGCGCCTCGCGGCCGAGGATCCGTCCTTCCGCGTGTCCGTTGACCACGAAAGCGGCCAGACGGTGATCAAGGGTATGGGTGAGCTTCACCTCGAGATCCTGGTTGACCGTATGCGTCGCGAATTCAAGGTCGACGCCAATGTTGGCGCGCCGCAGGTTGCCTATCGTGAGACGATTACGAAGACCGCCGATATCGACTACACCCACAAGAAGCAGACCGGTGGTTCCGGTCAGTTCGCCCGGGTGAAGATGACGTTTGCTCCGGCTGAAACCGGCGAAGGCTTTGTCTTCGAGAACAAGGTCGTCGGCGGTAACATTCCGAAGGAATACATCCCTGGCGTCGAAAAGGGCCTGAACAGCTCCAAGGATAGCGGTGTTCTCACCGGTTTCCCGGTCATCGACTTCAAGGTCACGCTGACTGACGGTGCGTCTCACGATGTCGACTCCAGCGTGCTGGCGTTCGAGATCGCGGCCCGTGCCGCCTTCAAGGAAGGCATGCAGAAAGCCGGACCCCGGCTTCTCGAGCCGATCATGAGTGTCGAGGTTGTGACCCCGGAAGACTATATGGGCGACATCATCGGCGACCTGAACAGTCGTCGTGGTCAGGTGGGCGGTATGGATCAGCGCGGAAATGCGCGCGTGATCGAAGCCATGGTCCCGCTGGCCAACATGTTCGGCTATGTGAATACCTTGCGCTCGATGAGCCAGGGACGTGCGCAGTATACCATGCAGTTCGACCACTATGAGCAGGTGCCTCAGGCTGTCGCGGATGAAGTCCGCGCCAAACTGGCCTAATGCTCCGCTGGTGTCGGTAACGAAAACGAAGAACAAAAGGTACGGAGCCTAGAACGATGGCTAAGGAAAAGTTTCAGCGGAATAAGCCGCACTGCAACATTGGCACGATCGGCCATGTTGATCACGGCAAGACGTCTCTGACGGCAGCGATCACGAAGGTCCTGGCGGAGTCCGGTGGTGCGAGCTTCACGGCTTACGACCAGATCGACAAGGCGCCGGAAGAGCGTGCTCGTGGTATCACGATCTCGACGGCCCACGTTGAGTACGAGACGGAAGCGCGTCACTACGCGCACGTCGATTGCCCGGGCCACGCCGATTATGTGAAGAACATGATCACGGGTGCCGCGCAGATGGACGGCGCGATCCTGGTTGTGTCGGCCGCTGACGGCCCGATGCCGCAGACCCGCGAGCACATCCTTCTGGCACGCCAGGTTGGTGTTCCGGCGCTTGTTGTGTTCCTTAACAAGGTCGATCAGGTTGACGACGAAGAGCTTCTTGAGCTTGTTGAGCTCGAAGTTCGTGAGCTTCTGTCCTCCTACGACTTCCCGGGCGACGACATTCCGATCGTGAAGGGCTCAGCTCTCGCGGCTCTGGAAGACAGCAACGAGGAAATCGGCAAGAACGCCATTCTCGCGCTGATGGCCGAAGTTGATAAGTACATCCCGCAGCCGGAGCGTCCGATCGATCTGCCGTTCCTGATGCCGATCGAAGACGTTTTCTCGATCTCTGGCCGTGGCACGGTTGTGACCGGTCGCGTCGAACGCGGTGTTGTGAATGTTGGCGACGAAATCGAAATCGTCGGTATCAAGGACACGGTGAAGACGACCTGCACGGGCGTCGAGATGTTCCGCAAGCTGCTTGATCGCGGTGAAGCCGGTGACAACGTCGGTGTTCTTCTGCGTGGCACGAAGCGTGAAGACGTTGAGCGCGGTCAGGTTCTGGCCAAGCCGGGTTCGATCACGCCGCACACGAAGTTCACCTGTGAGGCTTACATCCTGACGAAGGATGAAGGTGGCCGTCACACGCCGTTCTTCTCGAACTATCGTCCGCAGTTCTACTTCCGTACGACGGACGTGACCGGGACGGTTGAGCTTCCGGAAGGTACCGAGATGGTGATGCCGGGCGACAATATCGCGATGACGGTTAACCTGATCGCGCCGATTGCCATGGATGAAGGCCTGCGCTTCGCTATCCGCGAAGGTGGCCGCACCGTTGGCGCCGGCGTCGTTGCCAAAATCGTCGAGTAAAGCTGGACATTGGGCTCGGTCACCGAGCCGGAGATAGAAGAATATGGACAGTCAAAACATTAGAATTCGCCTCAAGGCGTTTGATCATCGGATCCTTGATCAATCGACCGGCGAAATCGTGAACACGGCGAAGCGCACTGGCGCGCAGGTCAAGGGCCCGATCCCGCTGCCGACCCGTATCGAGCGCTTCACCGTTCTTCGCGGTCCGCACGTCGACAAGAAGAGCCGTGAGCAATTCGAAATCCGCACACACAAGCGGGTTCTGGACATCGTCGACCCGACCCCGCAGACGGTCGACGCTCTGATGAAGCTTGATCTCGCGTCCGGTGTTGACGTCGAAATCAAGCTCTAACGCTGAAGGATTAGATTCATGCGTTCCGGAGTAATCGCACAGAAGATGGGCATGACCCGAGTGTTCACCGATTCAGGTGATCACGTTCCGGTCACGGTCCTGAAGATGGACAGCTGCCAGGTGGTAGGTGTTCGAACCGAAGAGAATGACGGCTACAGCGCCGTTCAGCTCGGCGTTGGCGCAGCCAAGGTCAAGCGCGTCAGCAAGCAGATGCGCGGCCACTTCGCGAAAGCGAAAGTCGAGCCTAAGCGTAAGCTGGCCGAATTCCGTGTCAGCCCCGATGCTCTCATCGAGGTCGGCGCGGAAATCACCGCGGACCATTTTGTTGCAGGTCAGAAGGTCGACGTTGTCGGCACCTCGATCGGTAAGGGTTTCGCCGGTGCCATGAAACGGCACAATTTCGGCGGCATGCGCGCCTCCCACGGTGTCTCCATCTCCCACCGCGCACACGGTTCCACGGGTAACTCCCAGGATCCGGGACGTGTGTGGAAGGGCAAGAAGATGGCCGGCCACATGGGCGACGAGCGGGTGACGACGCAGAACCTCGAAGTGGTTCAGCTCGACGTCGATCGTGGTCTGATCCTGGTCAAGGGATCGGTTCCGGGCGCCAAGGGCGGCTGGGTTCTGATTTCCGATGCCGTAAAGGTGAAGCAGCCTGAAAATCTTCCGTTCCCGGCTGCCGTGCGCATGCCGACCGCGGAAGAGGTGGCCGAGCCGGAAGTTGTCGAAGCCGCTGCTGATGCGCCGGCTGAAGCCGAAACCTCGGCTGACGACAACGCCGAGAATAAGGACTGAGGGTCATGAAGCTTCCTGTTACGACACTCGACAACAAGAAGTCTGGCGACATTGAAGTCGCGGACTCCGTGTTCGCCGTCGAGCCGCGCCGGGATATCCTTGCCCGTGTGGTAAACTGGCAGCTGGCCAAGCGCCGAGCCGGTACCCACGCGACCAAGACTGTTTCCCAGGTCAGCGGCACGACAAAGAAGCCGTTCAAGCAAAAAGGTACCGGCCGGGCTCGTGCGGGCTCGCTGCGGGCTACCCAGTACCGCGGTGGCGGTATCTCCCATGGTCCGATGTCTCGTGACCACGGGTTTGCTCTGCCGAAGAAGGTCCGCAAGCTCGGCATGCGCTCTGCGCTGTCAGCCAAGCAGGCCGAAGGCAAGCTGATCGTGATCGACGATGCGGCGGGCGAAACCAAGACCAAGGAACTGGCCAAGAAGCTTACCGCTCTCGGTTGGAATTCGGTCCTGTTCATCGGCGGTAGTGCGCTCGACGAGGGCTTTGCCCGGGCCGCGCGGAACATCCCGAATGTGGATGTGCTGCCGGAGCAGGGCGCGAACGTCTATGACATCCTCCGCCGGGATACCCTGGTGCTGACCAAGGCCGCGGTGGAAAGCCTGGAGGCTCGCCTGAAATGAGCATGCGTCCTTACAATGCCAGCCAAGTTCGGCTGAGCGACGAGCGCGCGTACGACATTATCGTCCGCCCGATCGTCACCGAGAAATCCAGCCTCGGATCGCAGTTCGGCCAGGTGACTTTCGAAGTCACCCTCGATGCGACCAAGCCGGAAATCAAGGTCGCCGTCGAAAGGTTGTTCGATCGCAAGGTTAAAGCCGTCAACACCGTGCTGACCAAAGGCAAGGTGAAACGCTTCCGGGGCAAACTCGGCAAGCGGTCGGATTACAAGAAAGCGATCGTCACTTTCGAGGACGGTCAGGACATCGATGTTACGCAGGGGGTCTGATCCATGGCGTTGAAGACATTCAATCCGACGACGCCGTCCCAGCGCGACCTGGTGATCGTCGACCGCTCGGAACTCTGGAAAGGCAAGCCGGTCAAAGCATTGACCCGTGGCCTGACCAAGTCCGGCGGACGGAATAACACGGGCCGCACAACGTCTTTCTGGCGTGGCGGCGGACATAAGCGTAAATACCGCATCATCGACTTCAAGCGCCGCAAATTCGACGTGGCGGCGACGGTCGAGCGGCTTGAATACGATCCGAACCGGACCGCGTTCATTGCGCTGATCAAATATGACGACGGCGAGCAGGCTTACATCCTGGCTCCGCAGCGTCTCAAGGCTGGTGACAAGGTCATCGCCGGTGAGCGCGCGGACATCAAGCCGGGCAACGCTATGCCGCTGAAGAGCATTCCGGTGGGCACGATCGTCCACAATGTGGAGTTCAAGGCAGGCAAGGGCGGTCAGATTGCCCGTTCGGCCGGTGCATACGTGCAGATCGTCGGTCGCGATCAGGGTTATGCCCTGCTGCGCCTCACCTCTGGTGAAGTGCGGATGGTTCGCGGCGAATGCATGGCAACTGTCGGTGCGGTGTCAAACCCGGATCAGCAGAACGTCAAGCTTGGCAAGGCGGGCCGTTCCCGCTGGCTCGGCAAACGCCCGCACGTTCGCGGTGTCGTTATGAACCCGGTCGATCACCCGCATGGTGGTGGTGAAGGCCGGACCTCGGGCGGTCGCCATCCGGTGACCCCGTGGGGTAAGCCGACCAAAGGTAAGCGTACGCGCAGCAACAAGAAAACCGATCGCCTTATTGTGCGTCGGCGCCGGAAGTAAGAGGAGATAGACGTTGTCACGTTCTGTTTGGAAAGGCCCGTTTGTAGACGGGTATCTCCTGAAGAAGTCCGATGCGTCGCGCGCGTCCGGTCGTAACGAGGTCATCAAGACCTGGTCACGTCGGTCGACGGTTTTGCCGCAGTTCGTAGGACTGACCTTCGGGGTTCATAATGGCCAGAAATTCATCCCGGTCCTCGTGACCGAGAACATGGTCGGACACAAACTCGGCGAATTCGCGCCGACCCGCACTTATTACGGCCACACGGCCGATAAGAAGTCGCGGCGCTAGGACTGGAGCAGAGACCATGGGCAAGAGTGCGGTCGAACGCCGACTGGACGATACCGAGGCGAAAGCGGTGCTCCGCAATGTGCGGGTTAGCCCGCAAAAGCTGAATGTCGTCGCACAGATGATCCGCGGCATGGATGTGGAAAAGGCCCTCGCGGCCCTGACCTTCTCCCGCCGCCGCATCTCGAACGATGTTAAGAAGCTTCTGCAGTCCGCGATCGCGAATGCTGAGAACAATCATCAGCTCGATGTTGACCGGCTTTTCATCAAGGAAGCCTCCGTCGGCAAGAGCATCGTCATGAAGCGCTTCCGTCCGCGGGCGCGGGGGCGTGTCGGCAAAATCTTGAAGCCGTTTTCGCACCTTACCGTTGTCGTGCGTGAGCGCGGGGAGACCGAATAATGGGTCATAAAGTTAATCCGATCGGGCTTCGCCTCGGCATCAACCGGACGTGGGACTCACGCTGGTTCGCTGCCAAGGATTATGGCGATCTTCTGCACGAAGACATCCGTATGCGGCGCTACCTCCACAAGCGTCTGGCGCAGGCCGGGATTTCCCGGATCGTCATTGAGCGTCCGGCGAAGCGTTGCCGCGTTGCCATTTACACCGCCCGCCCGGGCGTTGTGATCGGCAAGAAGGGCCAGGATATCGAGAAGCTCCGTCAGGATCTCTCGAAGATGGTCGGCACCGAGGTCAGCCTGAATATCCTCGAGATCCGCAAGCCGGAAATCGATGCCAAGCTGGTGGCCGATAACATTGCGCAGCAGCTGGAGCGCCGGGTTGCTTTCCGTCGCGCCATGAAGCGGGCCGTTCAGTCGGCAATGCGTCTTGGTGCCCAGGGTATCCGGATCAACTGCGCAGGCCGTCTTGGCGGCGCGGAAATCGCCCGGACCGAATGGTACCGCGAAGGTCGCGTTCCGCTGCACACGCTGCGTGCGGACATCGATTATGGCGAATCCACCGCGCAGACCACCTACGGCGCCTGCGGCGTCAAGGTCTGGGTATTCAAGGGCGAGATTCTTGAACACGATCCGCTCGCCCACGAAAAGCGGCTGACCGACCAGCCTGGTCATCAGCGCTGAGCCGGCGGATAGGATAGAGGTTAGATAGATGCTTAGTCCGAAGCGCACAAAATTCCGTAAGGCCCACAAAGGCCGGATCCACGGAAATGCAAAAGGCGGTACGACGCTGAATTTCGGTTCTTTCGGTCTGAAGGCACTGACACCAGCGCGTGTCACCGCTCGTCAGATTGAGGCCGCACGTCGTGCGATTACCCGTCACATCCGCCGTTCCGGTCGGGTGTGGATCCGGATTTTCCCGGATGTTCCGGTGTCGTCGAAGCCGGCGGAAGTACGTATGGGTAAGGGTAAGGGTACCCCGGAATTCTGGGTTGCCCGTGTGAAGCCCGGTCGGATCATGTTCGAGCTCGAAGGCGTTCCGCGGGACCTGGCAGAAGAAGCGTTTACGCTTGCTGCTGCCAAGCTTCCGCTCGATACGCGCTTCATAGCCCGGCTTGGCGAATAAGGCCGCGGGAGAGAATGATGGCAAACAAGGCAGCAACAGATCTTCGCGCGAAGACGGGCGATGAGATGAAAACCAGCCTGGTGGACCTGAAGAAGGAGGCATTCAACCTTCGTTTTCAGCGTGCCAACGGTCAGCTGGAAAACACTGCGCGGATGCGGCAGGTGCGCCGTGAGATCGCGCGCATCAAGACGATCCTGCACGGGCAGGCCAGCGCTTAAGCAGCGTTGGATTTAGGAGACGAGAAATGCCGAGGCGAATTTTGCAGGGCACCGTGGTAAGCGATAAGGGCGAAAAATCTATCGTCGTTCGCGTCGAACGCCGCGTCATGCATCCGATCTACAAGAAGTTCATCAAGCGCTCGAAGAAATTCGCTGCACATGATGAACAGAACCAGTACAAGGTCGGCGACATTGTGCGGATCCAAGAATGTGCTCCGATTTCGAAGCGCAAGAACTGGACCGTTGTCACCGATGCTGCTGGCAGCAACGCCTAAGCGGCGAGGAGCGACGACATGATCCAGATGCAGTCCAACCTTGATGTCGCAGACAACTCCGGCGCTCGCCGTGTTCAGTGCATCAAGGTTCTCGGCGGCTCCAAGCGCAAAGTCGCTGCCGTCGGTGACGTGATTGTGGTCTCCGTTAAGGAAGCAATTCCGCGGGGCCGCGTTAAAAAGGGTGAAGTGCTTCGGGCCGTTATCGTCCGGACCGCCAAGGAAATCCGTCGCAATGACGGCTCCTCGATCCGGTTCGACAACAACGCCGCGGTGCTCATCAACAAGCAGAACGAGCCGATCGGGACCCGTATCTTTGGTCCGGTGACCCGTGAACTTCGTGCCAAGAAGTTCATGAAAATCGTCTCGCTTGCACCGGAGGTGCTGTGATGGCAACGAAGTTCAAGGTGAAGAAGGGCGACAAAGTCGTCGTCACCACCGGCAGGGACAAAGGAAAGACGGGCGAAATTCTGCGCGTCATCACGGACGAGAACCGTGTCCTGGTCCAGGGTGTGAACATGGTCAAGCGCCACACGCGTGCGACCCAGACCTCAGCCGGCGGTATTATTGAGAAAGAAGCGCCCGTTCATGTTTCGAACGTTGCGCATATCGACCCGAAATCCAACGAGCCGACGCGCGTCGGGATTCGTCTTCTCGAGGATGGCCGCAAGGTCCGCTTCGCGAAACGGTCCGGCGAAGTGCTCGACGCTTAAGCGCGCTCGAAACGAGGCCAGACATGTCGCGATTAAAAGAAGTTTACGAAGCCGAGATCAAGCCGGGAATGCTGTCGGAGTTCAAATATGCGAACCCGATGATGTGCCCGTCGATCGAGAAAGTCGTCGTCAATATCGGCGTCGGTGAGGCGGTACAGGATTCCAAGCGGGTTAAAGCCGCTGCGGAAGAGCTTGCCATCATCACCGGTCAGCGTCCGATTGTAACCCGCGCGAAGAAGTCGATTGCCGGCTTCAAGCTCCGCGAGGGTATGCCGATTGGCTGTAAAGTCACCCTCCGCCGCGAACGGATGTACGAGTTCCTGGATCGTCTGGTGAACATCGCCCTGCCGCGCGTGCGTGACTTCCGTGGTCTCAGCCCGAAAAGCTTTGACGGACGCGGAAATTACTCGATGGGCCTGAAAGAGCAGATTGTGTTTCCGGAAATCGACTACGATCAGGTCGACCATATCCGGGGCATGGAAATCGTCGTGGTGACGACTGCCAATACCGATGATGAGGCGCGCGAACTGCTGCGTCGCTTTAACTTCCCGTTCGTAAACTGATCGGGCTGGAGAAGAGTCATGGCGAAGAAAAGCGCGATTGAAAAGAACAAGAGCCGCGGGAAGATTGTCCAGCGGGACGCCGGAAAGCGTGCCCGTCTGAAGGCGATTGCCTGCGACAAGGATCTTCCTTTGGAAGAGCAGTTTAAAGCCCGTCTGAAGCTGAACGAGCTGCCGCGCGATGGTGCGAAGATCCGTCTTCGTAACCGCTGCGAGGTCAGTGGCCGCCCGCGCGGTTACTATCGCAAGCTGAAGATGTCCCGTATTGCCCTGCGTGATCTTGGCTCGATTGGCCAGATCCCGGGCATGGTTAAGTCAAGCTGGTAAGAGAGGAGTCTTACGATGACGATGAGTGATCCTCTCGGGGACATGCTGACCCGAATCCGGAACGGCCAAACTGCTGGTAAAAGCGTTGTGGTCAGCCCGGCGTCGAAAATGCGGAGCAATGTGCTCGAAGTGCTGATGCGCGAAGGTTTTATTCGCGGTTATTCCAGCGCCGAAGTGCGCAAGGGCATTGGCGAGCTGCAGATCGAACTGAAGTACCATGACGGTGAGCCGGTCATTCGCGAGATCCATCGCGTTTCCCGTCCGGGCCGCCGGGTGTACTCGAAGATCAAGGATCTGCCGCGGTGCTACAACGGTCTGGGTATCCAGATCCTGTCGACGCCGCGCGGCATTCTTTCCGACAATGAGGCCCGCGTTGCCAATGTTGGCGGCGAAGTCCTCTGCAAGGTATTCTGATCGGAGCCGGGCGAATGTCACGTATTGGTAAAAACCCAGTCGCTCTTCCGAGTGGCGTTACCGCCGAAATCGGCGCTGACGTTTTCTCTGCGAAGGGCAAACTCGGCCAGCTTTCTGTTCCGCTCAGCGATGCCGTAGACATCGTGATCGAGGACAGCCTGGTCACTGTGAAACCGAAGAATGCCTCCAAGCGTTCGCGGGCGATGTGGGGCACCATGCGTGCTCGCGTCCAGAACGCCGTAACCGGTGTGTCTGATGGTTTCACGATCAACCTGGAAATCAACGGCGTCGGTTATCGTGCGGCGGTCGAAGGCAAGAACCTCGTTCTGGCCCTCGGTTTCAGCCACCCGGTGAACTATCCGATCCCGGAAGGCATCACCATGAAGTGTGAGCGCCCGACAGCGATTTCGATCCATGGTGCCGACAAGCAGCAGGTTGGTCAGATCGCGGCTGAAATTCGCGGGTATCGTCCGCCGGAGCCTTTCAAGGGCAAGGGCGTCAAGTACGAGACCGAGACCGTCCTCCGCAAGGAAGGCAAGAAGAAGTAAGGATTCGTGGCATGCTGACATCAAAACAACTTTTCCAGCGTCGCCGCCAGCGGACCCGTGCCGCGCTGCGCGCCAAGACAAACGGCAAGGCCCGGCTCTCTGTGTTCCGGTCTTCCAAGAACATCTATGCTCAGATCATCGACGATCTGAAGGGCGAGACCCTGGTGAGCGCATCTTCTCTCGAGAAGGCAATGCGCGAGCAGCTCAAGACAGGCGCGGACAAGTCCGCGGCTACGGAGATCGGCAAGCTGATCGGCGAGCGTGCGGTGGGCAAAGGCGTTACCGACGTCGTGTTCGATCGTGGCGGCTACCGGTATCACGGACGCGTCAAGGCACTTGCCGACGCCGCTCGTGAAGCCGGACTGAAGTTCTAGAAAGGGCCGGGACATGGCACGAGGCGAAAGAAGAGATCGCGACACGCGCGAAGATCCGGAACTGGTTGAAAAGCTAGTCGGTATCAACCGCGTCGCGAAGGTTGTGAAGGGTGGCCGTCGTTTCGGCTTCGCCGCCATCGTGATCGTCGGTGACGGTCGCGGTCGCGTTGGCTACGGCGCGGGCAAGGCCCGTGAAGTGCCGGAAGCAATCCGCAAGGCAACCGAACAGGCGAAGCGTGGCATGGTCCGCGTTCCGCTGCGCGAAGGCCGTACGCTGCACCATGATATTGGCGGGCGCTTCGGCGCTGGCCGCGTGATCCTGCGTTCGGCTCCGGCCGGTACCGGTATCATCGCAGGTGGCCCGATGCGCGCCATCTTCGAAGCGCTGGGTATGCAGGATGTGGTGGCGAAGTCCACTGGTACGTCCAACCCGCACAACATGATCAAGGCCACTTTTGAAGCGCTGAAGAACGTCAGGTCTCCGCGCGCGGTAGCAGCCAAGCGTGGCAAGAAGGTCGCTGAGATCTTCGGCCGGGCTCCTGGCGAAGCCGAAGCGGCTCAGGCCTAAGGACGGAGAAGAGCCATGGCGGCAACGAAGAAGAAAGCGGCCAAGACGACTGTTACGGTCACTCAGACCGGCAGCCCGATCGGCCGCACCAAGGACCAGGAGCAGACGCTTGTCGGCCTGGGCCTGAACAAAATGCACCGCACGCGTACGCTGGAAGACACTCCGGCGGTTCGCGGCATGATCGGCAAGGTTGCTCATCTGGTGCGCGTCGAAGACGCGTCCTAAGGCAACCGGGCAGAACATATAGGCGATCCGGTCAATGCCGGAACGAGGGCAAGAACGATGAAACTCAACGAACTTCGCGACAATCCGGGCGCGCACAAGCCCGCCAAACGGGTGGGTCGTGGCGCCGGTTCCGGCCTCGGCAAAACTGCCGGTAAAGGTCATAAGGGTCAGAGCGCTCGCTCCGGCGTTGCCATTAATGGCTTCGAAGGCGGCCAGATGCCGATCCATCGGCGTCTGCCGAAGCGTGGCTTCAAAAATCCGTTCCGCAAGGAATTCTCGCCGGTTAACGTCGGCTCGATCCAGGCGGCGATTGATGCCGGCAAGCTCGATGCCAAGAAAACGATCGATATCGCTGCCCTTCAGGCTGCTGGTCTTGTCGGTCGGGTGCGTGATGGTGTGCGCCTGCTTGCAAATGGCGAGCTGAAAGCCAAAGTAAAGGTGGATGTTTCCGGTGCTTCCGCGGCTGCTATCGCAGCTGTTGAAAAGGCCGGCGGCTCCGTGACGGTTGCGGCACCTGCTGCGAAGCCGGCTGATGAGGCGGGCGACTCCTCCACCGACTGATTGGGTTCAGTGAAATGGCTTCCAGCGCCGAGCAATACGCGTCATCGATCAATTTCGGAGCCTTCGCGAAAGCGGCGGAACTGAAAAAGCGCATCTGGTTTACACTGGGTGCGTTGATCATTTATCGCCTCGGGACCTATATCCCGATTCCGGGCATCGATCCGGCGGTGCTGGAGCAGATCTTTCAGCAGAACTCGGGCGGTATCCTCGGCATGTTCGACATGTTCGCGGGCGGTGCCCTCGGGCGGATGACGATCTTTGCGCTGAATATCATGCCGTACATTTCCGCGGCCATCATCATGCAGTTGATGACCGCGGTATCCCCCAGCCTCGAGACCCTGAAGAAGGAAGGCGAGGCCGGGCGGAAGAAGATCAATCAGTATACCCGCTATCTGACAGTGCTGCTGGCTGCCGTTCAGGCCTACGGTATTGCGTCTGGCCTTGAATCAATGGCTGACGGTACGGCTGTTGCTAATCCTGGATACTTTTTCCGGGCAACCGCAGTGATCACGCTGGTTGGCGGCACGGTTTTCCTGATGTGGCTGGGCGAGCAGATTACCGCCCGCGGTGTCGGTAACGGCATCTCGCTGATCATCTTCGCCGGTATCGTGGCTCAGCTGCCGACGGCGCTGGTCGGGATGCTGGAACTTGGCCGTACAGGCGCTCTTTCAGCCGTGGTGATCGTGCTGATCATGATCATGGCGGTCGCCGTTATTGCCGGCATCGTGTTCATCGAGCGCTCGCAGCGCCGGATCACGGTGCAGTATCCGAAGCGTCAGCAGGGCAACCGGATGTTTGGCGGCGAGAGTTCGCACCTTCCGTTGAAGATCAATGTTGCGGGTGTGATCCCGCCGATCTTCGCCAGCTCGCTGTTGCTGATGCCGGTGACGGTCGCGCAGATGAGCGCGGCGGGCGGCGGCGGTCCGGAGTGGCTGAGTACCTTTACGGCGATGGTCGGCCGAGGCCAGCCGCTGTACCTCGCGATCTTTGTCAGCCTGATTGTATTCTTTGCTTTCTTCTACACGGCTATCGTGTTCAATCCGGCCGATACGGCAGACAATCTGCGTAAATATGGTGGCTTCGTCCCCGGTATCCGTCCGGGCAAGAATACCGCCGACTATCTTGACTATGTTCTGACCAGGCTGACGGTGCTCGGTGCCGCCTATCTCGCAGCGATTTGTATCCTGCCGGAGATTTTGATCAGCCAGTACCAGGTGCCTTTCTACTTCGGGGGAACGAGCCTGCTCATTGTGGTGACGGTGACAATGGACACCGTGGGCCAGATCCAGTCGCATTTGCTGGCACATCAGTATGAGGGGCTAATTAAAAAATCGAAATTGCGGGGGAAACGTCGATGAATTTGATACTGCTCGGCCCTCCGGGCGCAGGAAAGGGTACCCAGGCGAAACGTCTGGAAGAGAAATTCAAAATCATCCAGCTCTCCACCGGTGACATGCTGCGGGCGGCAATGGCTTCGGGCTCGGACCTCGGCAATAAGGTGAAAAGCCTTGTGGATGCCGGCGATCTCGTTTCCGACAGTATCATGGTTCAGCTTATCTCCGAGCGGGTCGACCAGCCGGATTGCAAGAACGGCTTCATTCTCGACGGTTTCCCGCGCACGGTCGCGCAGGCGGAAGCTCTCGATACGATGCTGGCCGACAAGGGACTGAAGATCGATCACGTGATCGAGCTTAAAGTGGACGAGAGCATTCTGTTTGACCGCATCCGGTCCCGCATCGCGGAGACCCCGGAAGCCGAACGGCGTGCTGATGACACCGAGGAGACGCTGCGCAAGCGCCTTGGTGTCTTTAAGGAACAAACCGCACCGATCATTCCGTATTATTCGGATCGCGGTGCGCTGAAGAGTGTGGACGGTATGGCGTCCATTACTGAAGTAAGTGGTCAGATCGACAGCATTGTTGCGGCCTGACCAAGCTGTTTGAAGGTGTGGGTAAACCGGTTGACTCGGCAATCCGGTTGAGTATACTCCGCGCCCTCGGTTTCAGTGAAACCGTGCGCACTTGCTCGCGCGGATTTTCCGAGTTCGGTGCCTGGGTCGAATGACCCGTATTTTTGTTGGACGCTGACAAGCGTTGTACTGAGGAGTTTGCCCGTGGCGCGCATCGCAGGCGTGAATATCCCGACGCAAAAGCGTGTCGAGATTGCTTTGACTTACATTCATGGTATCGGCCGGACCACTTCCACAAAGATCTGTGAGAACGTTGGTATTCCGCGCGAACGCCGTGTGCATGAACTGACTGAAGACGAAGTCGCGCGGCTGCGTGAGATCATCGACCGCGATCAGGTGGTCGAGGGCGATCTCCGCCGCAAGATCGCGATGGATATCAAACGTCTTATGGACCTGGGCTGCTATCGTGGTCTGCGTCATCGTAAAGGCCTGCCGGTGCGCGGACAGCGTACTCATACCAACGCACGGACCCGTAAGGGCCCGGCGAAGGCTATCGCGGGTAAGAAGAAATAATTCGGGTCTGACCCGACAAGCCGGAGCGGCAAATTAATGGCAAAACAACCGACCCAGGGACGCGTGAAGCGCCGCGAACGGAAGAACATCACTTCCGGTGTCGCGCATGTGAATGCGACCTTTAACAACACCATGATCACCATCACCGACGCCCAGGGAAATGCGATTTCCTGGTCTTCCGCCGGTACGATGGGCTTCAAGGGTTCCCGTAAGTCCACCCCGTACGCGGCGCAGGTCGCGGCCGAGGATGCCGGCAAGAAAGCTGCCGAGCATGGCATGAAGACCCTCGAGATCGAAATCAGCGGCCCGGGTTCGGGACGTGAATCCGCTCTGCGCGCACTGCAGGCCGTCGGTTTTGCCGTGACTTCCATTCGCGATGTCACGCCGATCCCGCACAACGGTTGCCGTCCGCCGAAGCGGCGCCGGGTTTAAGCTGTTAGGGCGGCCTCGGCCGCCCGACCGGTACAGCCCGTGGCCCCGAAGCGAACGGTTTTGGGGCCGAAAGCATAAGTTAGAGGCCCGCGGGTCTCGTTAGCGATGAGGTCACTCCCGTGATTCAGAACAACTGGCAGGCTCTTATCAAGCCGAACAAGCTCGATGTGCAACTGGGCTCGGATCCCGCCCGCAAGGCAACGATCGTGGCCGAGCCGCTGGAACGTGGATTCGGTCTGACCCTCGGCAACGCGCTGCGCCGTATCCTGCTGTCGTCCCTTCAGGGCGCGGCGGTGACGGCTGTACAGATCGACGGCGTGCTGCATGAATTCTCCTCCGTCGCCGGCGTCCGTGAGGACGTGACCGACATGGTCCTCAACATCAAGGCGATCGCGCTGCGGGCTCACAGCGAAGGCCCGCGCAAAATGCGCCTGAAGGCAGAGGGTCCGGGCGAAGTGAAGGCCGGCATGATTGAAGCCGGGTCCGACATCGAGGTCATGAACCCGGATCTGGTGATCTGCACCCTCGATAATGGTGCCACCCTGTCCATGGAGTTCACGGTCGAGACCGGCAAGGGCTACGTCCCGGCCAGTGCCAACCGTCCGGAAGACGCCCCGATCGGCCTGATCCCGGTCGATGCGATCTTCAGCCCGGTGCGCCAGGTCACCTACAAGGTCGACAACACCCGCGTCGGACAGGTCACCGATTATGACAAGCTGTCCATGCTCGTCGAAACCGATGGCTCGCTCACCCCGGAAGACGCCGTGGCATACGCCTCGCGCATTCTTCAGGATCAGCTTCAACTTTTCATCAACTTCGAAGAGCCGCAGCAGGTTGTCGAGGCCGAAGAGAAGACCGAGCTGCCGTTCAACAAGAACCTGCTTCGCAAGGTCGACGAGCTGGAACTGTCCGTCCGTTCTGCGAACTGCCTGAAGAACGACAACATCGTCTATATTGGCGATCTCGTTCAGAAGACTGAGCCGGAAATGCTCCGCACGCCGAACTTCGGCCGGAAGAGCCTCAACGAGATCAAGGAAGTTCTTGGTCAGATGGGGCTGGCACTGGGCATGGATATCCTGAATTGGCCGCCGGACAACATCGAAGAGCTCGCCAAGCGGCTCGAAGAGCCGTTCTGATCGGCTGAGCGTAATTGAATACTGTTTGTGCCGTGAGGCGCTGACGAATACGAAACTGGAGTTTTCGCGATGCGACATCGTTTTAAGGGCCGCCGTTTCAACCGGTCGTCCAGCCACCGCAAAGCCATGTTCAAGAACATGGCCAACGCGCTGATCAAGCATGAGCAGATCATCACGACCCTGCCGAAGGCCAAAGACCTGCGCAGTGTTGTTGAGAAGCTGATCACCCTCGGCAAGCGCCAGGACCTCCATGCCCGTCGTCAGGCGACGTCGGCGCTGCAGGATCCGATCATGGTCCGCAAGCTGTTTGACGTCCTGGCTGAGCGCTACAAGGAACGTCAGGGCGGTTATACCCGGGTTCTCAAGGCTGGTTTCCGCTATGGCGACTCCGCGCCGATGGCTGTGATCGAGCTTGTGGATCGTGACGAAGATGCCCGCGGCCAGGATTCCGGTCCGGTGCAGGTCGAGGAAGAAGAAGCCCTCGAAGGTGCGATGCCGGCCGCGATCTGATCGCGCCTGTCGCTCCAGGAATACGAAAGGCGGCCTTCGGGCCGCCTTTTCTTTTTGTTGGTTCGTCCTGATCCAGCCGGGACCTGGCTAGGTCGTGTGGAGCAGGCTGAGCCGGGCGGCGATATCCCAGATCTCGGGATCGTCAGGCCAGGCGGAGACCAGTGCCGTAAGCTCCTGACAGAGCAGATCCGCGTGCGCTTCCTCAGCGAGTGCGTCTGCGGTCAGGAGCAGGTTCGTGCAGGCCTTGGCATGGAGCAGGGCCATCTGCTCGTTAGCGGGCTCTTCGGATGATGCCGCGAGGATGTCGTCATAGATGTGCCGGGCCTTTCCGATTGCGCCGTCCCGGCAGAAATCGGTCATCAGATTAAACGCCGCAAGCATCGTCTTCTCGCGCATCTTTATGTCCGTCGCCGCGCGTTTCCTCAAATCCATATAAATGGTCTCGGCCGCAGCCAGTTTTTTCTTGTCGCCGAATACGGTGATGAGACCAAAGCCCGCATCTGCCAGCACGTCCCGGAGGCTGGCGGTGCGTCTTTTACTATCCACGAAGACAGCCAGATTGAAGTAGAGATCGATGGCTTTCTTCGACGCGTCGGTTTGCGCTAGGTGGGTCGCTAGATTGAAGCTGCCGTTTGCCCTGTGCAGCATCGTGTCTGGCTCGCTGTTTGATACCGCGGCAAGGGCGCAGAGAGAGCTGTGCAGGTGTTGGGCTTCGCTTGTCCGGCCCGCGTCGCAATGGGCCGCGATCCTGTTCGCGATGGCTTTGGCCAGGGTGGAGCGCAGCAGACGGTCAGACGGATGACGGGCGGCGATGACCTGAATTTCGTCGAAGGTGGCGTCAGCCTCGGCGGTTTTTCCCTGGCGGGTATATTCCAGACAAAGCGTGACCGACAATTCGCAATAGCCGCGCCGCATACCCGGGTCATGCGGGTGCCCCAGAGAGTAGCGCTCCAGATGGGTCCGGATGTCGTGAATGGCGCTCAACTCGCTGCGCCGGGCGTGGCAGGCGGCGAGCCTGAGAGCCCCGCATATAAGGCGGTCTCGTATGTCTGCTGAATTCGCATGGGCGCTGGCGAGAGTGTAGAGAGTATCGTAGCAGGCGCGGGCGTGTTTGATCTCGCCGTCGCTATCGCCGAGAGAGCTGATCGTATCGGCCAACTCTCCGGCTTTGGAAATCGTTGCTTTCCCGGCGTTCTGGGCGCCTGGCATTGACCCCTCCATTCCCGGTCTGGCGCTGTCTGGTGCGTCCCTTTTGCCCCATGCACCGACAACCCATATAGGATAGCCTACCTTCGACTTAATTTTGTGACAACAAACGGAATAGCAACCGATGCGCCGCCCTGATTCTTCTCGGTTTTTCTCTTTGCCAGTCGCTTTCAAGCCGCGCCACATGGTGGCGGCGGCCTGTCTTGGTGGGCTTTTTCTGGTATTTGCCGGGGCTGGGACGGTGACGGCGCAAGCCGTGAAACAGGTGCCGGGGACGCGAGCGGAGATCCAGTATTCCTTCGCCCCTCTGGTGCGCAAGGTCGGGCCGGCAGTCGTGAATATTTATGCCCGAGCGGAAGTGACCGAGCGCCGTGCATCGCCATTGTTCGACGATCCCTTCTTCCGGCGTTTCTTCGGCGATGTGTTTCCAGGCGAAGCCCGCAAGCGAACGGCGCAATCGCTCGGCTCCGGGGTCATAATGCGCGAGGATGGGTTGGTCGTGACCAACCATCACGTCATCAAGGGCGCGGACGAGATCACCGTTGTGCTGTCTGACCGGCGCGAGTTCGACGCCAAGATCTTGCTTCAGGAGGCGCGCACCGACCTTGCCGTGCTGAAGATCGAAACCGATGGTGAAAAGCTTCCGCATCTTGAGATCCGGGACAGCGACGAGCTGGAGGTCGGAGATCTCGTTCTGGCCATCGGCAATCCGTTCGGGGTCGGCCAGACGGTGACCAGCGGGATTGTCTCGGCATTGGCCCGGACAGCCCTGGGCATCACCGATTACAGCTTCTTTATTCAGACCGACGCCGCCATCAACCCAGGCAATTCCGGAGGCGCGCTGATTTCCATGGACGGGCGCCTGGTCGGCGTGAACACAGCGATTTTCAGCAATCAGAAAGGCGGCGGTGGGTCTGTCGGGATCGGCTTTGCCGTCCCGTCGAACATGGTCCGGACTATTCTTGACGGGGTGGACAAGGGCAATGTGGTGAGGCCCTGGATCGGCGTTTCCGGCCAGACCATGACCTCAGACCTAGCCGAACAGTTCGGATTGCCCCGGCCGATCGGCGTTGCCGTGACCGACGTCTATCCTGACGGCCCGGCCGCCAAAGCCGGGATCCGGGTCGGCGATGTTATTCTGAATGTGGGCGGCAGGGAGATTGTCGACGAGCAAGCCCTGCGGTACCGCGTGGCAACGCGCCCGCTTGGCGGGGTGGCGCGGATCGAGATTCTCCGGGGTGGTGTGCATCAGGTTGTCGAGGTTTCGATGCGGGCGCCGCTCACCGAACCTGCCCCGGACCTGCGGGACATGATTGGCCAGCATCCGATGTCCGGGGCCCGCGTGGCAAACCTGTCGCCGGCTTTCGCCCTGGAGCACGGGCTCGACGACATGGCGCGGGGCGTCGTGGTTCTCAAGGTTGCGCGGCAATCGCCTGCGGCTCGTGTCGGACTCCGGCCGGGTGACGTTGTGCTGAAGATCAATGACGAGACGATCGATCTGGTCTCGAGCCTCGAGCCGGCCCTGATGTCAGCCAATAATGCCTGGCGGATTTCGATCCGCCGTGAGGGGCAGGTGCTGACGACGGAAATCAAGGGCTGACTGGTGGCAAGTCTGTTTGAAGCCGACGCACCGAGGCCGCTGGCCGACCGGCTGCGTCCGAAGGTGCTTACCGAAGTGGTCGGGCAGGATCATCTGCTCGGCCCTGAAGCGCCGCTCGGCCGTATGCTGGCGCGCCAGCGGGTCGCCTCGATCCTGCTCTGGGGGCCACCCGGCTGCGGCAAGACCACGATCGCCCGCCTGCTGGCGGATGGCACGGACATGGAGTTCGAGCCGCTCTCGGCTGTATTCTCAGGCGTTGCCGATCTGCGCAAGGTGTTCGAGAAGGCTAAAGAGCGGCGGCAGATGGGGCGCGGTACGCTGCTCTTCATCGACGAGATCCACCGTTTCAACCGGGCCCAGCAGGATGGCTTCCTGCCCTATGTCGAAGACGGCACGGTCGTCCTGGTCGGCGCGACTACGGAAAACCCGTCCTTCGAGCTCAATGCGGCGTTGCTCTCCCGGTGCCAGGTCTTGGTTCTGCGGCGGCTCGACGATACCGCGCTGGATCTGCTGCTGACCCGTGCCGAAGAGATCGAGGGCCGCGCCCTGCCATTGACGCCGGACGGCCGTGAGGCTCTCAAGGCGATGGCGGATGGAGACGGGCGCTATCTGCTCAATCTTGCCGAAGAGGTCTTTCTGCTGCCGCCGGAGCCTCTGCTGGACGGTGCCGGACTGGCGAAGACGGTGCAGCACCGGGCGCCGGTCTACGACAAGAACAGGGAAGAGCATTACAACCTGATCAGCGCCTTGCATAAATCCCTGCGCGGCTCGGACGCGGATGCGGCGCTGTACTGGCTGTCGCGAATGCTGGCTGGTGGGGAAGATGCGGGCTACATCATGCGGCGGCTGACCCGGTTTGCGTCGGAGGATATCGGCATGGCCGATCCGGCCGCGCTGCCCCAGGCGCTGGCTTGCTGGGATGCCTATGAGCGGATCGGCTCCCCCGAGGGTGATCTGATGCTGGCGCAATGTGTGATCTATCTGGCAACCGCGCCGAAATCGAACGCCGCCTACAAGGCTGCCGGTGCGGCGAAGCGCGCGGCCAAGACGACCGGCTCTCTGGCGCCGCCAGCGCATATCCTGAACGCGCCGACGAACCTGATGAAGGATCTCGGCTACGGCAAGGGCTATGCCTACGATCACGATGCGCCGGACGGCTTCAGCGGTGCGGATTACTTCCCGGAGGATATGCGCCGGGAGCAATTCTACCGTCCGGTCGAGCGCGGTTTCGAGCGGGAAATCCAGAAGCGTCTGGCTTACTGGGACAAGCTGCGCCGCCAGCGCGTGGCCGGCGGTCCGGACGGTGACGGCTGATCCCGGCTTCGATCTTTTCCTCGGCATCGACTGGTCCGGGGCAAAGGGCGCGCGTACCAGGGGAATTCAGGTTGCTGCCGCCGGCCCCGGTGAGGCAGTGCCTCGTCTGATCGCCAACCCCTACCGGCCGCACGGCATCTGGTCCCGGCCCGATGTGCTGGCTTACCTGATTGCTCAAATGGATGAAGGCCGGCGCGTGCTGGCCGGGTTCGATTTCGCCTTCTGCTACGCCTTCGAGGATGAGGGTGCCTATTTCCCCGGCCTGCCGGACGCACCAGGCTCTCCGGAGGCGGTCTGGTCGCTTGTGGAGCACGTTGGGCAGGATGACCCCGAATTCTATGGTGCAGCTCTCTACAAGCGCGCGGACCTGCCCTACAGGGATTACTTCTTGGCGCCGGGCTGGCGCGGGAAGAAGTACCGATACCGGCAGAGATTGGCGGAACAGGCGGCCGCTTCCGTGACCACGCCGCACCCGGTCTTCAAATGTATCGGCGCGGCCAATGTCGGCACGGGGTCCCTCGCCGGGATGCGATTGCTGCACCGGCTGCGTGGATTGAACCGGGATATCCGTGTCTGGCCGTTCGACCCGGAACCGGGAGGGGAGCTGACCATGATCGAGATCTTCCCCCGGCTTTACTACAAGCTGGCTGGCGGCGATCCACGGGCCTGGGGCAACCGGGACAATCTCACTGCCGTCTGCGGTCACTTCGGCGCCAGTGCAGGGGAAATCCCCGAGATCCGCACCGAAGACGAGGCGGATGCCCTGATCGCGGCGGCCGCATTAAGGCTGCTACAAGCCGATCCCGCGCTCTGGCGGCAGGCACGCAGGGCTGGTGCCTCCAAGGAAGGCTGGATATTCGGCGCGGCTTAGGCTAGCAAGCGCTGATGTACATGCTCCTTGCCATTGCGTGCGGCGGAGCGCTCGGTGCGCTCGCCCGCCATAAAGTCGGTTCCGTTGCCATGCATCTTTTTGGCAGCGGCTTCCCGTACGGCACAATCATGGTGAACATTGTCGGCTCCTTCCTGCTCGGCCTGCTGGCCGGCGGGCTGGCCTTCAGGTTCAGTCTGCCGCTGGAAGCGCGGGCCTTCCTGATAGTCGGCTTCTGCGGTGCTTTTACCACTTTCTCCACCTTTGCACTCGACGTTGCGACCTTGACGGAGCGCGGCAATCTGATGCTCGCGGGCCTCTATGTCGCGCTGTCGGTTGCGGGTGCCATTATTGCCATGTTTGGCGGTCTCGCCGTTATGAGAGGACTCTTCGCATGAGCGGGGTTCAGACAGTTCAGGTTAAAGGCGACGATGCGGATATGCGCATCGACCGCTGGTTCAAGAAGCATTATCCGGGCCTCGGCCACGGCCGGCTGGAGAAACTGCTGCGCACCGGACAGGTCCGGGTTGACGGCAAGCGGGTGAAGGCAAACCAGCGCCTCGAAGCGGGCCAGTACCTGCGCCTGCCGCCGCTTGGCGAAAAGGAAACCAGCCCGCCGACAGCCGATAGCCGGCCCGGCAAGGAATCCCGGATCGACGAGGCCCTGCTGGAGGAAATGCGCGAGCGGATCCTGTTCATGGATGACGACGTGATCGTGCTGGACAAGCCGGCCGGCATTGCCACCCAGGGCGGAACCGGACAGAAGGTACATGTCGACGGCATGCTGGACGGCTTTCGCTTTGGCCGCTCCGAGCGGCCGAAGCTGGTGCACCGGCTCGACAAGGATACCTCCGGCATCCTGCTGATCGCTCGCTCGACCGCGGCAGCCCGCTGGCTGACGGCGGCGTTCCGGGAAAAGACCACGCGCAAGATCTACTGGGCGTTGGTGCTCGGCGAGGTGAAGCCGCGGGCGGCCCGGATCGACATTCCCATCTCCAAGCTGCCCGGCAAGGCCGGTGAGAAGATGGCGGTTGATTACGAAACGGGTCAAAAGGCCCTGACGGACTACGAGGTGGTCGAGCAGCTCGGCAAACGCGTCGCCTGGGTGGCGCTCAGCCCGATCACGGGCCGGACCCACCAGCTCCGCGTTCATATGATGGAACGGCGGGCGCCGATCCTCGGTGACGGCAAGTATGGTGGCCCGGAAGCCTTCCTGGTGGCCGAGGGCCTGTCCCGCAAGCTGCATCTGCATGCCCGCGAGATCGAGGTGAAGCGGCCGAACGGCTCCCTGCTCAAGGTCACCGCACCTTTGCCGGACCATATGCTGAAGGCATGGGATTTCTTCGGTTTCGATCCTGAAGGCGGCGCGGATGCGCTGCGCGAGGGTGTCTGAATGCGGTCATCCGATCCATTGCGGCTGGTCGTTTTCGACATGGACGGTACCCTTATCGACAGCCAGCACCATATTATCGCCTCAATGACCCGGTCATTTGAGAGCAATGGTTTTGCCGCTCCCGATCCGGCCGTCGTGCGGGCGGGGGTTGGCCTGCCGCTGGAAGCCATCATCGGGTCGCTGCTGCCGGACATTTCACCGGAACAGCGTGAGCGGCTGGCACGAGATTATCGCGACGACCATCGCGGACGTTTGGACCGGGGCGAACGGCATGAGCCGTTGATGCCGGGGGCCCGCGAAGTAGTCGAGCGGCTGGACGCGGCGGGATATTTGATCGCGCTGGCGACTGGAAAAGGCAGCCGGGGCGCACGACATGCTTTGGAAGTGCATGGGCTGATCGATCGCTTCGTCAGTATTCAGACATCTGACACGGCCCCGGGGAAACCACATCCCGGTATGATCTGTCAGGCGATGAACGAGGCTGGGGTTGAGGCTTCCGCCACAATCATGGTCGGCGATACGGTGTACGATCTGGAAACGGCGCGGAACGCCTCTGTCGCCTCGGTGGCGGTTACATGGGGCTATCACGGTCGTGAAGACCTTGTGTCTTTCCGTCCCGGAGCGGTGATTGATCATTTTGATGAGCTGGATGCGGAGGTCGAGCGGCTTCTCGCAATCTGATAGGAGCGGCTAAATGCGCATTCTGAAAATTCTCCTGTTGTCTTTCCTTGGGCTGGTTGTTGCCCTTGCGGGAGGTGCTGCGGTCTACCTGACGTCCCTCGACGAGGAGGATGTTAAGCGGATCGTTGCGGAACAGGTTCAGAAGGCCACGGGCCGCACGCTGACGATCACCGGTCCCCTGACCTATGAGCTGTCCTGGGAGCCCAAAATCCGGGTCGAGGATGTGCGTTTCCAGAATGCGGCCTGGGCCGGTGACGAGGACATGGTCTCGGTAGGGATCATGGAACTGGACCTCGATCTCAACCGGGTGTTCGACGGTGTCGTGATCGTCGAGAGGTTGTTTCTTGAGCATGCCAAGGTGAACCTGCAACGGGAAGCCGACGGCCGGGCGAACTGGCTGCTTGGTGCCGACGAGGCAGGCGAGGACAAGGACGGCGAGGCCGGACCCTCTCGCAGCAGCATCTTTCCGGTTATCGAAAGCATCACCCTGATCGATGTCGATGTGATCTACAGCGACAAGCTTGAGGGACAGGAGCATCGCGTCGATATCGATTCCGTCGATCTGGTTGCGCCTGATTTCGAAAACCCGGTTGAGGCCATCGTCAAGATGTCCGTCAACGGCAAGCGCATCGATGTGGCAGGCACCTTGCCGCCCGCCGTGGCGCTTGGAGATGCCAGCGCGCCGCAGCCCTTCGATATCAGTGGCGAGGCCATGGGCCAGCCTTTCCGCGTCGCGGGTAAATTGCTGTTCGCCTATGAGGACGGTGTGCCCGCCAACATCGCCATTCAGGGGCTGGAGGCCCGGCTGTTTTCCTCCGATATCTCGGGCGATCTGAAACTCGATACTGCCGGTCGCGTTCCCAGTCTTTCCGGTACACTGAAGTCCCAACTCATTGATTTGCGTCAGATCGAAGCGCTGGCGGAATCCGGCCGTGGCGCGAAGAGCGGCAGCGGTTCGGCGACCGGCGATATCCGGGAGATCCTGGACGACCGTATCTCCACGGATTGGCTGGAGCAGGCCGACATCGATCTTTCGCTGAACGTGAAGGCCTTCAAATCGAGCGCCGCCGAGGCCTCGGACATTGCGCTGACCGTCGCCTTGAAGGACGGAAAGCTGTCGGTTTCTCCCTTCTGGGCAGTCTATGCGGACTCGCCGATCAAGTTGCAGGCGGAGGTAGAGAAGGACGGCCGCGCCCTGGTGGCCGCGGTGGATCTTTCCATCAAGGGCGCCGATTTCGACCGGCTCGCCGGCACCGCAATGGATACGGCCGGCCTTGAGGCAGGTGGCGATCTGAGCGTTTCCGTGAAGACATCCGGCAAGACCGTGGGAGAGCTGATGGCGGGCGCTACGGTCAACGCCAAAGCCGCGCTTCCGTTGGTCCGTTACACTGACCCGGCTGGCCCGGGCGCGGGCCGGGATGCCACCATATCCAAGCTTGATATCCAGCTCGACGCCAGCGGCACCAATCCGGAAGCGGTCCTGAAGCTGGTTGAGAATGTTGCCGATATCCGACTCGATACGCCGCTGAACAAGATCGTTCTGAAAGGCATTTCCGGTGAGGCTCATATCCGGGCAGCAGAAGTCACGACGGCGCAGGACAAGGTGCGGGATCTCGATATCGCGGTGAGCCTGCAGGATCAGGTGCTGTCGGTCTCCATTCCGGAAATGATGCTGGCCAAGGCGAAACTGTCCGCTTCCGTGCGGGTCGAGCCGTCGGGTATTCGCACCAAGGTGTCCTCTCGCGTGCTCTGGAAGGGTATCGATCTCGGTGCCGCCGCGGACCGTCTCGGCGTCGACGGCAAGGCTTCCGGGAAGGCGGATATCGATATCGATCTGATCGGTCAGGGCCGCACGATTGCCACGATGCTGTCCTCAATTGACGGTACCTTCGGCATCGAAATGGACAAAGTGCGCTACACGGCGGCTTCGGCCGGTCCGGACGAGCGTGTCGAAATCGACACTCTGTCCCTGGCGGCTGTGTCCATGTTGAAACCGATCGCCGGGAAAATCGCGGGGCGGTTCGGCAAGAATGAGATCGATATCGCCGGCGAGTTTCCCTCCCTCAAGGCCCTGGTTGAAAAGGAACAGGCATTGCCGTTCGATTTCAACGGTATGGCTGCTGGCGAGAAGGTGGCGATCAAGGGCCAGCTGACACTGGTGCAGGTAGACGACCGTTTCACCAGTTTCAAGATCTCCAGCCTGGATGCCCGTATCGGTAAGTCGGATCTGACTGGCTCCCTGAAGCTCAGCATGGAAGGCGTGCGGCCGAAAGGGTCCATAGATCTGGCCAGCACTTTCCTCGACCTTGAGCCCTATCTTGATGACGGGGAGCCGGCGCAACCACGTGATCCGGCCAAGAAGGTCAAGGCAGATGTGCCGTCCGACGAGGCGCTGGACAAGCCGTTTCCGACGGAAGTGCTGGACCGGGCCGACGGAACCATCAAGCTTACTGTTGGTGATCTTCGCCTGCCGGGTCTGGTCGTAACCAATCTGGACCTGAACGCTGCCCTGCAGGACAAGGTGTTCACCGTCTACCCGTCCGAAGGCGTCTTCAACGAGGGGCTGGTCAAGCTGGAAGCGAAGGTCGACGGCAGCAAGGCGCCGATGACGGGTTTCTCGATGGACAGCGCCTGGACCGGCGCTCATTTCGGGAACGCGCTGCGGGAATATTTCGATACCGACGTGTTCCGCGGCTACGGCAATATGTCGGCCAAGCTGACCGCGGACGGAAGCACCCCGCGTGAGGCGATGGATACGGTGAACGGCCATGTCGCGCTTTACCTGAAAGACGGGACTGTTTCGAATTCCTATTGGGAGCTGATCGCCGCGGATCTGGTAACCAGCCTGCTGCCTTCTATCGGCAAGAAGGCGGAACGGGAATCGAAACTGAATTGCATGGCCACCCGTTTTGATATTGCCGAAGGCATGGCAGAATCGACGGTCTTTCTGGTCGATAGCGCCCGGGTCACAGTCGGCGGGGCGGGCAATATCAACCTGCGGGATGAGAAGATCGATTTCCTGCTGCATCCAAAGCCCAAGGACTTCGCTTTCCTCAGTCTGGCGACCCCGATCCGGATATCTGGTCCGCTGTCCGACCCGACTTTCCTGCCTGACGCCGCGGGCGCGGCGAAAACCGTTGTGCGCGGAGCTGGTACCGTAGCCCTGACGGCGGTCAATCCACTTGCTCTCGTGCTGCCCCTGATCTTCTCCGGTGAGTCGGATGACCCTTGCCCGGCGGCTCTGGCGCTGGCAGAAGGCAAGAGTCCGGAAGAAGCCGCTGCAATCGGCAAGGCGGCGAACAAGGCTTCCGGCAAGAACGGCGGTGCTGTCGAGACCGGCAAGGATGTTCTGAAACTGCCCGGCAAGGCGGTCGAGGGTCTGTTCGGCGGGATCAAAAAAGTCTTGGAGTAAGTGCGTGAAACGGTTCTACAAGGCCGCCTCGGTCGGGGCGGCGGAAGGCGGCTATCAGGTTCTGCTTGATGACCGACCGGTCCTTACCCCGGCGAAGGCGCCGCTGCTGCTGCCGGGGGAGGAACTCGCGGCGGAAATCGCGACCGAATGGAATGCCCAGGAGGAGAAAATTCTCCCGGCTTCCATGCCGTTCATGTCGTTGGCATCGACCGGCATCGATCGGGTGACGCCGCAGCGCGACGCCGTGATCGAGCAGATCGTTGCTTATGGCGGCTCCGATCTGGTCTGCTACCGGGCGGAAGATCCCGACGATCTGGTGGTCCGGCAGGCCAAGTCCTGGCAGCCGCTGCTGGACTGGTGCCGGGAGCGATTCGGGGCGGAGCTTGCTGTCACGGCGGGGATCATGCCTCTGACCCAGAGTGAAGAGTCTCTTGCCGCACTGCGTGGCGGGATTGCCGATCACAATCATCTGGTGCTCTCCGGGCTCTATCAGCTGACAACCGGTTTCGGTTCGCTCGTCATCGCGCTGTCCGTTCTGGAAGGCCGCATCGAGGCGGAAAAAGGCATCGAATACGCACTGCTGGACGAGCTGTTCCAGGCCGAGCGCTGGGGCGAGGACTGGGAAGCGACGGCCCGTCGCAAGGCGATGGCGGAGGACATGACGAACGCCGCCCGTTTCATTACCTTCTGCCGGGTTTGACGCACCGCGCGGGCTGCGCCTATCGTGGCGCAATCTAGGGAGATTAGACGTATGCAGGAAATCATTCAGCGGCTCGGGGAAATGCGCGATGCAGCGCGTGCGGGCGGTGGCGAGAAGCGGGTCGCGGCGCAGCATGCCAAAGGCAAGCTGACAGCGCGAGAACGTATCGAGGTACTGCTCGACGAAGGCTCGTTCGAGGAATGGGACATGTTCGTCGAGCATCGCTGCACCGATTTCGGCATGGCCGAGAACAAGGTGCCGGGCGATGGCGTGGTGACCGGATACGGCACCGTCAACGGCCGTATGATCTTCGTCTTCAGCCAGGACTTCACCGTCTTCGGTGGCTCCCTCTCGGAAGCCCATGCGGAGAAGATCTGCAAGCTGATGGACCAGGCCATGAAGGTCGGTGCGCCGGTCATCGGTCTGAACGACAGTGGCGGGGCCCGCATCCAGGAAGGCGTCGCTTCGCTCGGCGGTTATGCCGAAGTGTTCCAGCGCAATGTTCTGGCCTCGGGCGTGGTGCCGCAGATTTCTATGATCATGGGCCCGTGCGCCGGTGGGGCCGTCTATTCCCCGGCCATGACCGACTTCATCTTCATGGTGAAGGATAGCTCCTACATGTTCGTCACCGGCCCGGACGTGGTGAAGACGGTGACCCACGAGACGGTGACTCAGGAAGAACTGGGCGGTGCGATCACGCACTCGACCAAGTCCGGCGTTGCCGATATGGCATTCGAGAACGATGTCGAGGCGCTGCTGCAGCTCCGCCGTTTCATCGACTTCCTGCCGCTGAATAATCGGGAAAAACCGCCGGTACGGCCGACCGCCGACACCATGGACCGGCCGGAGATTTCCCTCGATACGCTGATCCCGAGCAATCCGAACAAGCCCTACGACATGAAGGAGCTGATCGAGAAGGTCGTCGACGAGGGCGATTTTTTCGAGATTCAGCCGAACTATGCCGGCAACATCCTGGTCGGTTTCGCTCGCATGATGGGCTCGACGGTGGGGATCGTTGCCAATCAGCCGATGGTGCTGGCCGGTTGCCTCGATATCGAAAGCTCGAAGAAGGCGGCCCGTTTCGTCCGCTTCTGCGACTGCTTCAACATTCCGATCGTCACCTTCGTCGACGTGCCAGGCTTCCTGCCGGGGACCTCGCAGGAATTCAACGGCATCATCAAGCATGGCGCCAAGCTGCTCTATGCCTATGCAGAAGCCACGGTGCCGAAGATCACAGTCATTACCCGCAAGGCCTATGGCGGCGCCTATGACGTGATGAGCTCGAAGCATCTGCGCGGCGATCTGAATTTCGCCTGGCCGACGGCGGAAATTGCCGTGATGGGGCCGAAGGGCGCGGTGGAGATCATCTTCCGCGGCGATCTTGGCGATGAGGAGAAGATCGCCGAGCGGACCGAGGAATACCGTCAGAAATTCGCCAATCCCTTCGTGGCCGGTGCGCGCGGTTATATCGACGATGTCATCTTGCCGCATAACACGCGGCGGCGGATTTGCCGGGGACTCTCGATGCTGAAGAACAAGCAGCTCGAAAATCCCTGGAAGAAGCACGACAACATTCCTCTCTAACCTTCCTCTCTGGCGGCAGTAGACAAGATGCGTGTGGTTTATACGGACGGGCATGCGGTGCATGCCCCGAAACGCTTCATTACCCGGGGCGCGATCGTGCAGTGCCCGGAGCGGCCAGAGCGGGCGGAAATCCTGTTCAAGGCGGCGACGGATGCCGCCCATGCGCTGATCCCGACCAGTACCCACGGTGCTGCTCCTGCGGCCCGGATACACGATGCGGGCTATCTCGACTTTCTGGAAAACGCCTGGGAGCGCTGGTGCGCCCTGCCGGACCATGCGGACGAGATCATCCCGAACGTGCATTCCGGCCGCAACATGGCGCAGCCGCCGCAGCATATCGTGGCTCAGTCCGGCCATTACCAAGCGGACACGGCCTGTCCGATCGGGGCCGGCACCTGGGAAGGTGCTCTGGCCTCCTCAGACGTCGCCGTGACCGCTGCGGACATGCTGGCGCAGGATATCGGCGGTGGAGAGCGGGGCGCCTATCTCTATGCCCTCTGCCGCCCTCCTGGGCACCATGCCTATGCGGATCAGGCTGGGGGCTTCTGCTTTCTGAATAATTCCGCCATCGCCGCCCAGCGCCTGCGCGACAAGGGAGCGGCAAAGGTCGCGATCCTCGACGTGGATGTGCATCACGGCAACGGCACGCAGGGCATTTTCTACGAGCGCGGCGACGTGCTGACCGTCTCCCTGCATGGCGATCCGGCGACCTACTATCCGTTCTTCACGGGCTTCGCCGACGAGACCGGAGAAGGTGACGGTGCGGGTTGCAACGTGAATTACCCGCTACCGCAAGGCACCGGCGACGACGCCTATATGGACGTCCTTGCCGACGCGCTGGAAAGCGTGGCCGCCTTCAAGCCGGACGTGCTGGTCGTCGCCCTCGGTCTCGACGCCTCCGAGGCCGATCCGCTGGCGTTCTGCAAGGTCACCACGGAAGGCTTCCGCCGCATGGGGCGGACGATCTCGGGGGCCGGGTATCCAAGCCTGCTTGTTCAGGAAGGCGGGTATATCTCCGACCAGCTTGGGGACAATCTGGCGGCGTTTCTGGATGGCTTCGAGGGCGTGCGCGGCTAGGAAATCGGCGCTGCCTTGATTTCCCGCAGCAATTTTCGCCGGATTGCCTGGATGTAGTCCTCGTAGTCCGCGGCGGTGATGACGAAGGCGCCGGGGCCGGTGATGACGTTTTCCTCGAAATAGCCGCCGAGATCCAGCACCTGGTTCTGGATTGCGAGGCCGTTGATGGTGACGCGGGCATTGCTGGCGATCTCGCGGCCCTCCTGCATCAACCGGCCGGAATTGTTGAAGCCGTCTCCGGAAATATCGATCACCTGACGCTGTCCGGCGAAGCCGTTCGCGGCAAACAGGGGCACGCTGTAAGCAATGGCGGCCGAGATCGAGGTGGCGCCGGTCTCCACCACACGGGCGGAGGAGGCGAGGTCCGTGGCGAAAGCTTCGGCGCTTTCGGCGCTGTTGATGAGACGCCATGGAATGTTGATCGCCTGCCGGTCGACGCTGGACCATTCGACCAGAGTCACCGCAATGGCCTGAAATGCGCCGTTCCTGATGGCTTGCTGCACGTCCGGATCGTTGAAAGCGAGGGCAAGGCCGCGCAGTTGCAGATCGAACTCATCGCGGTCGACGCTGGCGGAGGAGTCGATGGCGAGCACCAGTTCGACATCGACCGGATATTCGGTCTGGGCAACGGAAGACGGTGCGGCGCAGAAAAAAAGCAGGCCCAGAACCGTTTTCAGAAGTCTCAAGCCGTCACCCTGTTTTTCGTGTTTGAAGTGTCCCGTCAGCGCCGCTGCATAAGCCGCGCTTCTTTCCATGACGGATCCCATGATGGGGCAATGCCGGACCCGTCCGCAACGGGGACATCGCGCAATTCGCGGAAAAGTTTCCGGAAGATGGCGTTTCGGTAGTCCTCGTAGTCTTTCGCCACTTCGGTAAAAGCCCTGTCGCCGCCGATCACCCGATCCTCGAAATAGATATCGAGATTCGGGAATTCGTTGCGGATCGCCAAGCCGTTGATGGTGATGCCACGGGCCAGGACCTGTGCACGGGCGATATGAATATCAAGGCCCTGATTGTTTTCGCCGTCCGCGGACATGTCGATTACCCGGCGGTATCCCTCCATGCCATTGCCGCTGAAACTGTTGGCGGCGAAGAGCAGCGCATTGGAGATCGAGGTCGCGCCGGTGCCGATGGTGCGCGGCATTGCCTCGATCTCGTTCGCGAGTTTGTGCGCGTCGTCAGGACCTGTCAGCAGGCGCCAGCGCACGGCGACATTCTGAAAGCGCTCGCTGGACCACTGGATGATGGAGATCCCGATGGCGCCCTCGACGCCATTCTGGATGGCGTCCTGGATCATCGGGTCGCGGAATGCGTTGGCCATGCCGGAGACCTGCAGTGCGAATTCCTCGTCATCGACACTGGAGGAGCAGTCGACGGCCAGGACCAGCTCGATATCGACCGGGATATCAGCCGCACCGATGCGCGGCAGGGAACAGACCAACACGAGCACAAAACAAAAGAGACGAAGCATGGTTCACCAAAGCCTTCCTGCCGGTCAGCTATCCTTGCAGGTCTTTGTGAAAAAACCGTGTCGATGCCGCCTTAATGCGACGAAATGGCGGTGCCGTCTGTGATTTCGTAATCCTCTTCGTCCCTGAATTCGTCGAAATAGGGATCTGAAAAGGCATCACCGTCCAACGGATAGACCACTTCGGGACGGTAGATCGGTCCGTCCCGATGGAGAAAACTGCGATAGAGCGTGAAGGAGCCGATCGGGAACGGCCCGGTGCTGAAAGGGCTCGCCTCGCAGATGAAATCATTCACCGGACCGAGCGGCGCGTCCTTGAAGCGGGCCAGTGTCACATGTGGTTTGAACCTGCGGGTCTCGCGTTCAACGCCGACCGCATCGAGCCCGGTGTCGATCTTGCGTTGCAGATGAAGCAATTCGTCGCTGGCCAGGACCCGGGCCCAGAGCGCGCGGGCCCGGCCCTTTGTCTCGAAGCAGCCGAAACCGTCGAGCTCAAGGTCGAAACCCGGCTCGCGGACACGATCCAGTTGCGCGGCGATGTCGTCCATCGCCCGGTTATCGACCGCGCCGATAAATCTCAATGTCAGGTGAAAGTTTTCTTCCGCGACCCAACGGGCGCCGGGAAAACCGCGGCGCAGCCGGGAGAGTGCGGCGCGGACATGGTCGGGTAGCGCGAGCGCGACGAACAACCTGTTCATACATAATTGGCTATCACGCTCGCGCAGGCTGTCAAGGACAGGGATTTGAGTACAGCTGGTTAACCTTTTCGATCTCTTCCAGAAGGGCTTCCGGAAGCACCATTTCGGCAGTGTCTATATTGCTTTCGAGCTGCTTCATCGTTGTCGCGCCAATGATGTTCGAGGTGGTGAACTGGCGGGTGTTAACGAATGTGTTTGCGAGGTCCGCAGGCGCGAATCCGTACTCCTTGGCGAGCTTGGCATAGGCGATTGTGGCTTCCTCGGCATTCGGCTTCAGATAGCGCGAGAAATTACCCGGGAACAGCGTCATGCGGGCGCCTTCCGGCTGAGCGCCATCAAGATACTTGCCGCTGAGCACACCGCCGGCGATGGGCGAGTAGGCCAGCAACCCGCAATCCTCGCGGATCGCCACTTCGGCGAGGCCGACCTCGAAGCTGCGGTTCAGCAGATTGTAGGGATTCTGAACCGAAACGGGTCGCGGCAGGCCCATGGCATCGGACAGCGCGATGCATTTCATGGTGCCCCAGGGCGTCTCGTTGGAAAGACCGATATGCCGGATCTTGCCTTCCTTGATCAGGTCGGCGAGGACGCCGAGGGTCTCTTCCAGCGGCGTCCAGTCCTGTTCCTCGGCATGCACATAGTTGAGTTTGCCAAAAGTGTTCGTGGAGCGCTCCGGCCAGTGCAGTTGGTAGAGGTCGATATAGTCCGTCTGCATCCGTTTCAGGCTGGCATCGACAGCGGCTGTGATGTGTTCGCGGTTGAACTTCGGATTGCCGTCGCGGACATGGGCGAAACGCTCTCCCGGACCGACCACCTTGGTCGCCAGGATCACCTTGTCCCGCTTGCCGCTGGCCTTGACCCAGGTGCCGATGACTTCCTCTGTCCGACCATAGGTCTCGGCCCGGGGCGGCACGGAATACATTTCCGCCGTGTCGAAGAAATTGACGCCGCGTTCCAGCGCGTAGTCCATCTGCTCGTGGCCTTCGGCTTCGCTGTTCTGCTCACCATAGGTCATGGTTCCGAGGCAGATGACGCTGACGCGCAGGTTCGTTCGTCCGAGCGGGCGGTATTCCATTGGCAACTCACTTCCATTGATTGCAGACGGGCGGTTGATGACCGGGCCTGCCGGGCCCGAAGGCGGCGAGTTTAAGCGCGCGGCGCGTTCGGGATCAACGGGAAGGAACGGAAAGAAGGATCAAGGCCCTGAACGAGCCCTGATCCTGAGGTGGGAGCATCGGACGAGCAGGGTGTCTCGTCCGGGCGGTCTAGCTGTCTTGCAGCGGGCAGAAGAACGTGACTTCGTAGATCGTCTCGGCGGTGGCCGGGCAGGAGAAATTGCCGGTTCCATCGTCATAGGCATAGGCGTAGGTCTGCGGGCAGATTTTGTGGATCAATTTCACGTAGTCGGTCTTGACCACAGGACCATTCCGGCAGGCTTCAACGCCGACCGACCCGCCGCAGCAATAATAGTCGGCCTGGGGGGCGGAGGGCTCATAGGTGGTCGGGCCGTTTGAGAATGGCGGGTGCGGGATGTTTTGCCAGTCACCGATGGAGAGTTTGGAGCAGGGTGAATAGCAGCCTGTCTGAGTATCGGTTGTGCCGCCACTCGGTGTCGGGAAGTTGAGGGTCAGATCCTCGTTGGCGAGCGTCGGATAGGCGCCGTTGGTGCTGAGATCCTCACTGGTCGGGCATTGCGAGAGATTGAGTTTGCTGCAATCGATCTTGTTCTTCTTCGGACCGTTCGGGCAGCTTCCCTTTATCTCGACCTTGTAGGGCAGCGTATATCCATCGACCATGCTGGTGTCCCAGCCGTCGGTATCCGGAAGAGGAGCGCCATTACCGGACGGGTTGATCTGACAATTGCCTTTTGCCGCTTCCGCCGCGAAGCAGCCGAAGGTCCCTTCGAATTTCGAGTCGACCGGCGGCGCGCAGCCGATCCCGGCAGGGCATACGAGACCCGGACCGCCGCTTTCCCCGATCGAGCAGCCTGAGCTACCATCGGCGCATTGCACCTTCATGCTCGGCCAGAACCGTGTGCCGGCAAGCCCTTTGTCCGGAATATTGAATGTCACGGAATCCCCGGCCTGGCCGCTGGGTTGCAGGACAGCGGGGTTCGGTGCGGTCAGTTTTCCGCCGTTGTGACCGACGATGTGGTTGATTGAAATTACTTCGCTGCATCCGTTGATGATCTTGAGGCGGGGGTGGGTAGAGACGTCCTGGGCAAGTGCGGGCAAGGTCGTGAGCAACAGTATTGTTGCCGCACAAAGCCTGCCGGCGAGGCAAGCGAATGAACGTATTCTTTCTGAAATCCGGTCCAACATGCCAAATCTCCTTTTCCGGGACGGCAAAGCGGGGTGAGTATTTTAGTATTCAATTTATATGCACGTAAAACGTGTAAAACAAGATAAAAATATCATTACTACATGTTCGTGCCGCCGGAAGAGGCGGCCGCATGAAGTCACGATTGCGGAGAGGCTTGTAACCGTTGGGCTACTGGCCAGTTTGACCGGTGAGTTCCAGCACTTTCGGCAGGATGCGCTCGACGATAATCGCTACGCCCTCTTTGGTCGGGTGAATGCCGTCTTGTTGATTAAGCGCTGGGTCTCCCACGACCCCGTCGAGGAAGAACGGATAGAAAAGCACCCCATGCTTCTCGGCCAGATAGCGGAACACGGCCTCGAACTCTGTGCCGTATTCCTGACCGAGATTGGGCGGCGCCAGCATGCCCGCGAGCAGGACTGGGAGGCCTTTCTCGCCGAGGACGGTCAGGATGGCATCGAGATTGCGCTTGGTCTCCGTCGGCTCCAGTCCGCGCAGTCCGTCATTGGCACCGAGTTCCAGGATCACTGCGTGCGGATTGGAGGCAAGAGCCCAGTCCAGTCGGGCCCGCCCGCCCGCGCTGGTATCGCCGGAGACACCGGCATTCACCACTTCGGCGTCGATACCCGCTGCCTGTAGTGCGTCCTGCAGCTGATCGGGGAAGCCGTCGCCCGGGGGCAGGCCGTACCCCGCCATCAGGCTGTCACCGAGGCCGAGGAGACGGACTTCGGCCTTTGTGGCGGAGCTGAACGCGAGAAAAACCAACAAGAACACAGGGAAAACAGCCGCTGAACAGAAGCGAAAAGCACGGCTGACGGCGTTGCAATGCACAATGGTGACCCTATATGGCGAAGGTGCGCACAGTTCCGGGGTGTCTGGCATTGCCGGACTGCCCCAGAGTTTTACTTTGACCCGCCTCTTAATCTTGGAAGACTCACTCATGGCATTGATCCGGTTGTCCGACTTGCACCTTAACCTGAGGAGCGGGGCGGGCGAGGTCAATATCCTCCGCGGTATTGATCTCGACGTCACAGCCGGTGAGACGGTTAGCATCGTCGGGCCGTCCGGCGCCGGCAAGTCGACCCTGATGATGGTGATGGGCGGGCTGGAGCAAGCCAGCTCGGGCAGCGTCTCCGTCGCCGATCACAATCTCTCCGCCATGAGCGAGGATGCGCTTGCCGTGTTTCGCCGGGACACGGTGGGGATCGTCTTCCAGGCCTTCCGCCTGGTGCCGACCATGACCGCGCTGGAGAATGTGGCGATACCGCTCGAACTCGCGGGCTCCCGCGACGCATTTGCCGTCGCAGAAGAGAGCCTCGCCAAGGTAGGACTGGCGCATCGGGTGACGCACTACCCGGACCAACTTTCCGGCGGCGAGCAACAGCGCGTGGCTATCGCCCGTGCCTTTGTCACCCGGCCGAAACTGTTGCTGGCGGACGAACCGACGGGAAATCTCGACGGTGCTACCGGCGACACCATCATGGAACTGCTTTTCGAGTTGAGCGAGACGCACGGCACTACCCTGGTGCTGATCACCCACGACATGGCCTTGGCCGAGCATTGCAGCCGGGTGATCTCCATGGCCGATGGCAAGATCGTGGGGGATACCAGACGCGCGGCACCCGGTGAGGTCGCCCAACCGGATGACGGTGCGGCAGCCGAGCGGCAGCGCGCCTGATGCGAAATTTTTTTATTGCCCTGACGATTGCCCGCCGGGAGCTGCGTGGTGCGGTCTCTTCCTTCCGCGTGTTCCTGGCGTGTCTCGCCCTTGGCGTGGCGGCAATGGCCGGTGTCGGGTCCGTTTCCTCTGCCATGATGGCGGGGGTAGAGCGGGATGCTCGTGAGATCCTCGGCGGCGATATCGAGATCCGCTACACCCATCGCGAGGCGGGTCCGGAGCAGGTGGATTGGTTCCGCCGGTCCGGCACAGTCGCCGAAACGGTCGAGATGCGCGCCATGGCGCGGAAAACGGACGCGGACCGGCGCACCCTGGTGGAACTGAAAGCGGTGAGCGACGCCTATCCGCTGTTCGGCTCCCTCGATCTGCAGAAGGGTGGCGCAATCCAGACGGAACTGGCGCTGCGCGATGGAACTTACGGCGCGGTCGTGGATGCCGCCCTTGCAACCCGGCTTGAGCTTGTCCCGGGCGATCGCCTGAAGATCGGCGAGGCCGTCTTCGAGGTCCGCGACGTAATCGCCAAGGAGCCGGATCGAGCCGTCAGCTTTGCCTCTTTCGGGCCACGCGTGATGATCCCGGCGGCGGCCCTGCCGGAGACCGGCCTGGTCCAGCGCGGCAGCCTGATCCGCTTCCACTATCTGATTGGCTTGAATCAGGGTGTCACGGGCGCTGACTGGATTGAGCAGACGAACGAGAAGTTCCCGGATGCGGGCTGGCGCCTGCGCGGCGTGGACCGCGCTGCCCCGGGTTTTGATCGGTTCATCAACCGGGTGACGCAATTCCTGACTCTGGTCGGGCTGACGGCGCTGCTGGTCGGCGGTGTGGGCATAGCCAATGCGGTGCGGGCATTCCTCGACCGGCGGATGGCGACCATCGCTACCCTGAAATGCCTTGGTGCCACGACCGGAACCGTTTTCACTGCCTACTTCATCCAGATACTGGCTGTCGCCACTGTGGGCATCGGCGCTGGGCTTGCCATCGGCGCGCTGTCACCGCTGGTGGCGGGCAAGCTCATTTCCGGCATGCTGCCTTTCGAGGTGCCGGGCGGACTTTACTGGAAGCCGCTGCTGACTGCCGGTGCTTTCGGCTACCTGACCACCGTCGCCTTCTCGCTCTGGCCGCTCGGCCGGGCGGGGGCTGTGCGTGCGGCGCAACTTTTCCGCGCCCTGATCGTCCCGCCGTCCGGACGGCCTGCCGGTAAATACATTGTCGCCAGTGCGATCAGTGCCCTGATCCTGGCCGGTCTGGCCGTGGTCGCGACGGACGATCCGAAACTCGCGGGCGGGTTTATCGCCGGGGCGGTGGGTGTCCTGCTGCTGTTCGGCGGCGGGGCGCAGCTTATCGTCCGGGGCGCCCGCATGATGCCGGCGCCAAAACGTCCGGACCTGCGGCTCGCCATTGCCAATCTGCACCGGCCCGGTGCGCCGACTGCCAGCGTGATCCTATCTCTCGGGCTTGGCCTCACGGTGCTGGTTGCGATTGCCCTGATCGAGGCCAACCTGTCGCGCCAGCTGAAGGAGCAGATTCCGGAAATCGCGCCGTCCTATTTCTTCATCGACATCCAGCCGCATCAGGTTGACGGTTTTATCGAGACGGTGGAGAGCGTGCCCGGCATCACCAAGATGGAGCGCACGCCGCTGGTGCGCGGCCGGATCGTCAAGATCGCCGGAACCCCGGTGGCGGAACGCAAGGTCGATCCGGACGTGCAATGGACGATCAATGGCGATCGCGGCCTGACTTATGCCGCCACGCCGCCAGCTGGCACCGATCTGGTTGAAGGTGACTGGTGGGCGGAGGATTACAGTGGACCGCCGTTGCTTTCTTTCGATGCGGAAATCGCGCGCGGCTACGGCATTGGCGTCGGCGATACCATCACCCTGAACGTACTCGGCCGTGAGATCACCGCGACGGTGCATAACCTGCGCAATATCGAGTGGCAGTCGCTGGGCATGAATTTCGTCTTCGTCTTTGCCCCAGGCACGTTGGAGGCGGCGCCGCACAGCATTATTTCCACGGTCTATGCGGAAACGCCGGAGGCCGAAGAAGCGGTGCAGCGAGCGGTCACGGACCGGTTCGCCAATGTCTCCGCCATCCGGGTCAAGGATGCGCTCGACAATGCGGGGCGGATCATGGACGCGGTCGGTATTGCCATTCGGATTACAGCGTCGGTTACGTTGCTGGCTGGCGTGCTGGTGCTGGCGGGGGCGGTGATCTCCGGCCATCAGAGGCGGATCTACGATGCGGTCGTGCTGAAGGTGCTGGGGGCGACCCGACGCAAGGTGCTGACCGCCTATGTCATGGAATACGGCCTGCTCGGCCTCGTCACCTCTCTGGTGGCGGCCCTGATCGGCACGGTCATCGGCTATGTGGTTATCACCCAGCTGATGCGGGGCGATTTCGCCTTCGACACGCCGTCGGTGGTGCTGACGGCTGCCTTCTCGACGCTGATCACCATCACGCTCGGCCTGATTGGCACCTGGAGCGCCCTGTCCCAGAAAGCCGGACCGCTGCTGCGCAACGAATGAAGAGGGTGTCTGTAAAGTGAACGTGCAACGGATCTCGGCCTTCTCCGAAGGAAACAAAGGCGGCAATCCCGCTGGTGTCGTCATCGCCGATGTATTACCGCCTGCGGAAGAGATGCAGCGCGTTGCTGCCGAGGTGGAGTTTTCTGAAACAGCTTTCGCCGTGCCGGAAGGCGAGAGCTGGCGGGTGCGGTATTTCTCCCCGGAGTCCGAGGTTCCGTTTTGCGGGCACGCAACGATCGCCCTTGGAGCCGCGCTTGCTTTGAAGCAGGGTGATGGCGTTTTCGGGCTGACACTGAACAATGCGAACATCACCGTCGAGGGCGCCAACCAAGACGGTGCCTTATCGGCGGCACTGCAATCCCCGCCGACCCGCAGTGACACGCCTTCGGCCGAGCTCACATCCGAGGTGATGGCGCTGTTCGGCTATTCCGCGGAGGACCTGGACTCGGATATCCCGCCAGCCCGTATCCATGGTGGAGCGGATCATTTCGTGCTGGCGCTGAATTCCCGTCAGGCACTGGCCGACATGAAATACGATCTGGGGGCGGGTCAGGAACTGATGCGGCGGCACGGTTTGGTGACGATCCTGCTGGTCTACCCGGAAGGCCCGCAGATGTTTCACACGCGGAACCCCTTTGCATCGGGTGGCGTCTATGAAGACCCGGCCACCGGTGCCGCGACAGCAGCTTTCGCTGGATACCTCCGGGATATCGGCTGGCCGCATGCGGGGAAGATTGAGGTCATCCAGGGCGAAGACATGGGCATGCTCTCACGCCTGCATGCCGCGTTTTCATCCGAGCCCGGGAGTTCGATCCGGGTATCCGGGCAGGCCCGGATCATGGCCGCGGAGTAGGTATCTGTGACCGGACAATTAGTGAATAGCTAATCCGGACGCACGCGAGCCAAGTATTCCAGTATCCGAGACGGTGGCGCAATAATGCCACCGCCAAGATCTGGACAACGAAGAGAAACAGAGTGGCGAAGAGGGCTATGGGCGCTCGACTCTCACGACGCGCACCTCGCTACTGTATCCCTTATTATCAGTTCTGATAGCTTTCACCGCGTACCCTATTGAGGGAGCCCACCAGTGGGTGCGTGTGCCTTGCCATGTGCGGAAGACGGCTGCCATGTCTTCGCGTACAACATATGTGTCCACTGGTCCGAAACCGGTGTCAATGGTTTCGGTGCCCAGCACCGTGACCGTATGTTGCCAAGCGAGATCTTGGCTCTTGCGTTTGCGTAGATACGTGACCCTTTTGCCCGTTTCAAGAGGCCAGAGTGCCAGGTATTTATCCTTCTCGAACGTGTTAAGGGCGTTTTCGCAGTAAGTACAAAAGCGTATTTGCCTCAGTTCGTTCCCGTATTCATTGCGGTATCTCGCTTCTATGCCGTTTGCGGTCTCGAACACCGTCGGGGAGTTCTCCCAGCTGGTGCGCGTGCCATGCTTAAGTCTCCACCCGGTCCAATATAGCTTTGTGCCGGCTGGTGCGTATTGGAGGGGTGCCGGTGGGAGTTTTGGTCCTGCGGCAAGTGTTATGGCTGTTGGTGCATGTATGGTCTGGGGAGTTTGGCACGCAGCGAGAGCAAGAGTGGCGACGATAACCGCTAATGTGCGGTGGAGAGGCAGCATGAAATCTTCCGCTTCTACAGGTGAGGAATTCAATGCGAGGGGAATGGCAAGAAGGTTAGCAGGCGTAGCCTGACGGCTCCATCGCTGATGTGTGAGCAAAGATCGAAAGAACCATCCATCGATGCAGCGAGCGGTGTTTGGTAGAGATTTTTATGAGAATTTATTCGAGTAGAGTAAAGGGGGCGTAATTTTACGCCCCCTTGGCACATCAAATGCGAGGACAACATCTAGCCATCGTTCTCATTTGCGTTCGGCTTCAGCCGACGGACAGTTTCACGTCGATATTGTTCCGCGTAGCGTTCGAGTACGGGCAGACCTGATGGGCTTTCTCGATCAGGTTCTGCACCGCGTCCTTGTTGGCGCCGGGGACAGAAACCGAGAGCGATACCTCAAGCCCGAACCCGCCTTCCGAGCGCGGGCCGATGCCGACTTCGGAGGAGACGGTGGTGTCCGGCGTGATCTTCACCGACGAGTCCCCCTGGGAGGCGACGAACTTCATGGCGCCGAGGAAGCAGGCGGCATAGCCCGCCGCGAAAAGCTGTTCCGGATTGTTACCCGTGCCGCCCGCGCCGCCGAGTTCCTTCGGGGTCGAGAGCGTGACATCGAGTGCGCCGTCGCTGGTTTTTGCCTGACCGTCCCGGCCGCCGGTTGCGGTGGCGCCGATGGTATAGAGGACATTCACTGACATGATGTGGCTCCTTGGTTTGAGTGGGTATTTATATCGTGCACGATATAAATAATGCCTATGCCGATAGCGTCAAGGGCTTGCGATTAAATCGTGTGCGATTAAATTTCTTCTGAACCTCTCTGGAGAGATCCATGACGGACTCGGATTCGGAAAAGCATCGTCCGCCCCATCTGGACGACTTTCTGTGCTTCGCACTCTACAAGGCCCATCACGCCATGAACCGGTTCTACAAGCCGCTTCTGGGGAAGCTCGGACTGACCTATCCGCAATATCTGGTGCTGGTTGCCCTGTGGGAGCAGGATGATCAGAGCGTCGGTCAGCTTGGCGAGCTGCTGCATCTTGAATCGAACACCCTGACGCCCTTGCTGAAACGTTTGGAAAGCGCGGGGCTGGTACGCCGCCGCCGCGCCGCCAATGACGAACGTCAGGTGCTGGTCTCCCTCATGCCGGAGGGGCGGGCGCTGAAGCAGAGGTCTGAAGAGGTCGCAGCCTGTCTGTTTGAGACTATCGGCATGACCCGGGAAGAGATCGGAGCACTCATCGAGGATGTAAACGGTGTCACCGGTGCCGTGGTCGCAGGCCGGGGCAGGTAGCGTGCCTTTGCCTTTTTATCGGCTAAATCATGGCTATGATGGGTTGTCCTGACAAAGGAGCCATAGATGAAGACTCTACCGTCGCTAGCAGTAATTCTTGGCCTGTCCATGGCCGTCGCCACCGGACCTGCAAGGGCCGCCGAAGAGCCGCCTGCAGACACGATCGAGCGCGGAGCGCAGATGGTGCTCGACGGCCTGCGCGCCTTCTTTTCCTCGATCCCGCAATATGAAGCGCCGGAGGTCTTGCCGAACGGCGATATCATCATTCGACGGGTCAATCCAAAAGCCGGAGAGACGGACAAGTCAGGCGACAATGACGGCGACGGCAAGGGGCTGAAGCTCTGAGCCAATTTCCCGCGTAAGCATCCGCTTACAAAGTCGGCCATAAGCGAAAAGCGCATTCCGCGACGCTTTGTCATGCGCCATCTGCAGATCACCGGCGGCAATCATGTTGTCGGACAATCTGAAGATTGGAGACAGTCATGAAGAAGCTGATGCTCGGTGCCTGCGCTGCGGCGCTCATCGCCATTCCCTTGGTCGGTTACAGCGTTGCCGGAACGGACAACAAGTCCGGTGAGCGGCTGTCGGATGCACAGGTCCGGACCCTGCTCGAAAAGCAGGGATACGAAATCATCCGACTGAAACACGACAGCGATGAGATTGAAGTCTATGTGAAACGCAATGGCGAGACCTGGGAGCTGGAACTCGACCCGGTGACCGGCAACATCCGCGAACAGGAGCGCAAGCACTGATGGACGGGCGTCGGCCGGTGTCTCTTCGACACTGGGACCCGGTCGTCCGCATCACGCACTGGACCGTCGCGGTTTGTGTTTTGCTGAATTTCACTGTCGTTTCGGAACATTCGGAACTGCATGAATGGCTCGGATATGTGGCGCTCGCGATGGTCGTGTTGCGGATGATCTGGGGTGTCGTCGGGACCCGGCGCGCCCGGTTCTCTTCCTTCCCTCCGAGCCTGACGGCTGCGCGGGATCATGCCCGGAAAATGTTGAGCCCCGGCAGGCACGGGAACGCGGAAGCTGGCCGGTCCCACAATCCGCTGGGCGCGCTGATGGTCTATGGGCTGTGGGGCATGTTGTTCGCGGTTGCCGGAACGGGCATCCTGCTGGAAAATTTCGGTGAGGCCAGCCAGATTGGCGAGGTTGCTGAAGAGGTGCATGAGGTTACGGCAAATCTCCTGGTTCTCATGGCGGCTCTGCATGTCGGCGGTGTATTGCTGGAGTCGAAACTTTCCGGGATCAATCTGATCCGGCAAATGACATGGAGCCGGCGCGGCAAGTCCGGGCCTGTGTGAGGGGGCATTCTTGGGCGACACTGATTCAAAAGCCAGATTACGGCGGCGGGTCTATGGGCTCGCCGCCGTTCTTGTTCTGCAGTCCGTTTGCGCGGTGTTCTTTGTCGGCGACGCGATCAGGGATCTGCACTTCTCCGGCTTGTCCGGGCACGATGTGCTGGAGGCGGCTGTTGCTGTCGCACTTGTGTCAGGCATCGTCTTCGGTGCAATTGAAATGCGCCGTACGATCGAGCAGGCGGGCAGGGCGGAAGAAGCGGTGACGATTGCGTCCGGCGCGCTTGGTACGATGATCGGAGAGCATTTCAAGCACTGGCAATTGACTGGTGCCGAAGCAAACGTTGCGATGCTTGCCATCAAGGGGTTCGAGATTGCGGAAATCGCGGAGATCCGAAAGACGGCGGCAAGCACCGTAAGGGCCCAGCTTACCCGTATCTATGCCAAGGCCGGGGTGACCAGCCGCTCCCAACTGGTCAGCCTGTTCATTGACGATCTGCTCGGCGGCCCATTGCCAGGGATGGAGGCGCCGGAAGAAACCTCTTCGGCCGAGCGTTAACCGAGATCTGCGATTGTGGCGCCGGTGGCGTCACGCAGCGCGGTGCCGGTGATCTCGAATACCGCGTTCGGCGCTCCGGCCGCCGACCAGACTGTTCCGAAGCCGAGCAAAGTCTCGTCCATCCAGGTCGTGACCGGGGTCAGATGTCCGAGCGGGGAGACACCGCCGATGGCGAACCCGGTGATCTCGCGGACTTCCTTCGGATCGGCCCGTTCCAGCGGCTCGCCGACCAGCGCCGCCGCCTTTTCCAGATCCACCTGATTGGCGCCGGAGACCAGCAGCAGCTTCAGCGCGCCCGTCTCGCCACCCTTGAAGATCAGTGACTTCACGATCTGCGCAACATCGCAGCCGCAGGCGGCGGCGGCTTCGGCGGCGGTCCGTGTAGAGTCCGGCATACGCAGGATCTCGATGGTCAGCCCGGCCGCCTCGGCGGCTGCTTTCACACGATTGACGCTCTTGCTCATGGGGGTCCGTCTTTCAGGAGGGGGGCAAGAGAGGAGTGGAGCGCAGGCGCGGAGGAGTCGTCAATCGCCACCCGATGGCAGCGGCGCGTGTCTCTCTATTGGCCGTGCGGAATTGGGCGGGCTCTTCAACCGAGGTTGGAAATAAAGAACGAGCCCCGCAACAGTGATTGCGGGGCTCGTCCACATTAATCTGCAATCAGATGATCAAGAAGTCTGCCGCACTGAGATCGCTTGGCGCGACGCCGATAAGGGTGACAGTGTTGTCCCCACCGAGCGCGATCACCGCATCGCCATTTTCGTTCTCGGTAACCCGAGACAGCAATTCCTGAGCGCTTTCGGGACCATCGTTGGCATCACCCTCGACATCAATCGGGTCCCACGCGATGACATCACCGTTGTCCGGGGCGAAATCATAGACCGTGTCCTGACCGGACTGGCCTGCGAACACGAACGTGTCGGCACCGGCTCCGCCGGTCAGCTGATCGTCATGGCGGCCGCCGTTCACGACGTCGTTGCCGTCACCGCCGTCGATCGTGTCGTTGTCCCGCCCGCCATGCAGCCAATCATTGCCAGCGCCACCATCCAGCGTGTCATCGCCGAAGTTGCCATAGGCAAAATCGTCGCCGTTCCCGCTGAGGACGGTATCGTTGTCTTGTCCCCCGTAGAGAATGTCGTACCCATCATCTCCGTCGAGGTGATCGGAGCCAGTGTTGCCGTAGATGATGTCATCGTCGGCTTCGCCGTAGAGATCATCATCGCCGTTTCGGCCATACAACAAGTCCGAGCCGATGCCGCCATACAGATCGTCATGACCTTCGTGCCCTTCCAGATGGTCATCATCCAGATCATCATCATCGTCATCGTCATCGTCATCGCTATCATAAAGATGGTCGTAATGATCATCTTCATCATCGTCGTCGTCGTCGTCGTCATGGGCGAGTTCTGCGAACAACTTTTCGTTCCAGTCGTCATCGAGTTCGTCGAAGCTAGCCATTAGTTTCTCCTCGGCTCCATTCGCGACGAGAGTCGCCGTATAGCGTGTAACACTCTCACGCAAACCTGACGTGAACCTGACAGCTTTGAAAAAAAACGGTTGGGTTACTAAAAGCGGATGATCGCCTCGAACCCGTCATTGCGTCCGGTCGCCGGGGACCGGAGTTCGAGCGTTCCTCCAGCCTGCTCCACGATCGTCTTCACGATCGCGAGCCCGAGACCGCTGCCTTCGGATCTGGAACGGCCGCGGGAAAACCGGTCCGTCAGGTGAGACAATTTCTCACCGGGAACGACCGCGCCTTCGTTGATCACCCGAATCGAACGGTCTTTCCCGATCAGCACGATCACCGTGCAATCCTTCGCGCCGTGAACCAAGGCATTTTCAATCAGGTTCCGGAGGGCGATCGCGAGCGCATCGAGATCGGTCTCTACAACATCCTGACCTTCTTCGTGGGTCTCATTGACGAGCTTCACCAGCCCTGCATAGGGTGTCTTGCGGTCGAATTCATCCACGAGATACTGTGCGACGTAGCCGAGTTTCATCGGCTCGCGTTTCAGGGCCACCCCGGCTTCTGCTCTTGAAAGCTGCAGCAGCTTCTCGACCAGGCCACCAAGCTCACGAAGGATCTCTTCGATCCGTCTAACCCGATCCGTTGCCGGATGCTGCTGAAGGTCAGCCTTGAGGCGGGATACCTGCGCCAAGGCAGAGGCCACGGGTGTGCGCAGCTCATGAGCGCTGCTTGAGGCAAAGGCGCGTTCCGCCTGCAGTGATTTCTGCAGGCGTTCCAGCAACCGATTTACATCTTCCACGATCGGGCTCAGTTCCTGCGGGAGTGATTCATCGTCGATAGGCGCTGTGTTACCGCCTCCGCGAGAAGCGATCGACGCGCGGACGCTTGTAATCGGACGTAGCGTTCCCAGAACGAAACAGCGAACGATGAAGGCGGAAAGGGGCAACAACACGAACAAAGGCGCCGTCAGGGTAAGCACCAGATTGAAGAGTGCTTCGTCACGGTGATCCAGGGCTTCGGCGACCTGGATGAAGACATCCTGACCGGCACTCGGCTCGGTATAGACGCGCCAGCCATTCCGGTTCGCGTAGCCTGGGGTCAGGGGTGTCTTGAAACCCTGCTTCGGCGCATCGTGCGAACGGATGAGCACGCGGCCGTCTGATGCCCGGATCTGGTATATGAGGTATTCTTCATGCTCTGCGACAACGATCTCTTCGCGGATCTCGCGCGACCATTCCACGGGCTCGCCTCGCTCCTTCAGGTCTTCGACCGCAAGTGGCAACAATCGCTGTGCGATTTCCTGAAGTGCGCTGTCGAATACTTCGTTGAATTCGTACCGGATAACAAACGCGGTCGTTACCGCCGCCGCGATCCAGAGGAGTGCGAGAGCCGCGCTCAGGCGGACAGTCAATCGCTGCGTAAGGCTCCATCGTGCCATATTCAGATCACCAGATTGTAGCCCACGCCCCGCTGCGTGTTGATCAACTCGGCGCCGAGCTTTTTCCTTAAACGGCTGATATGCACCTCCACGGCGTTGCTTTCGACTTCCTCGCCGAACTCGTAGAGCGCTTCCTCAAACTTTTCCTTCGATATGACCGTGCCGGGCCGGCGCGAGAGCTGGTCGAGTATCGCCCATTCCCGCCGCGTGAGAGCAATTTCCTCACCGTTCTTTCGAACCAGCTTGGCCGTAATATCGACCGAAACGTCACCGAAATCGACAACCTGCTTCAGATTTCCAACATAACGTCTGATCACCGCATGAATGCGCGCCGACAGCTCTTCCAGGTCGAAGGGTTTTACAAGGTAATCGTCCGCACCGGCGTTAAGGCCTGCGATCCGGTCGCTGATCTGGTCTTGTGCGGTAAGAATGAGAACAGGGCAGCTACTACCCCGCTCACGCATGGACTTGAGCAGATCAATGCCATTTCCGTCCGGCAGATTCAGATCCAGAAGCAAGAGATCGTAGTCCGTTGCGACAGCCGCCGCGTCTGCATCGGCCAGCGTCTGCACCCAGTCGACGGCATGGCTCTCGCTTCGAAGCTGCTCCTGGACAGCCGCACCAAGATGATGCTCATCCTCAATCAGGAGTATGCGCACGCAAAGCCTCTCTCAACTGGTTGTGACGACATGTCGTTCCGTCAATGCCGCACACCTTCCGGCAATGCCGCTGGAAATGCAAATATCCGGGCTCGTGGTCCAACACGCGGCACATAGGAGCCGATTGGCTTGGGCCGCTTCCGGAACGGGCTGTTATGAGGGGTCCGGCTTGAGGATGACGTGACGAAGCGATTGAAGCGCGGGCGACCGGAAGTCGTCAATTAAGAGATCAGCCCCGATGAGTGGAGCTGGATCGCCCGCACCGGTAATTGCGACTGAAAAGACGCCGGCGCCGATCAGCGCGGTCAGCCCGCTTGGCGAATCCTCGAACCCGATTGCCGCCTCTGCCGTGCAGCCGATGCGGGACAGGCCTTCCAGATAAGGTCCCGGGTCCGGTTTACCCAAGGGCACTTCTTCCGCGACAACAATTGCGTCGAAGCGGTCCGCGAGGCCAAGAGCGCGCAGCATCAGATCCGCATTCGCGCGTGGAGCGTTGGTTACCACGGCGGTTTTCAGACTGTGCTCGGCGGCCCAGTCCAGAAGCTCGGTCAGTCCTGGCATTCTCTCCAGCTGGACGACGCTGTTCCGGAACAGCTGTTCCTTCAGCTCGACATAGTCCCGGCCCTTGCCCTCGGGATCGTCGGGAAACAGAAAGTGCCGGGTGTCGTCATTGGCGCCGCCATGCAGGTGCTCCTCATACTCCTGGCGGGAGATTCGTCGGTCGAATGTCGCGAGAGCGGCGTTGGTCGCGGCGACATGTAGTTCGGTGGTGTCCACGAGCGTGCCGTCTAGATCGAATAGCAACGCATCAAGGCGGAGAGGGACGGGGCGTTTGCTCGTCCCCCGCAAGATGCCGCCTTGCACGGTTTACTCTGCCGCGTCCTGATAGGCCTCCAGCGGCGGGCAGGAGCAGATCAGGTGCTTGTCGCCGTAGGCCTGGTCGATCCGGGCGACCGGCGGCCAATACTTATCGGCCCGGAGGCTTTCGACCGGGAAGGCGCCCTGGGCGCGGGAATATTTCCGGTCCCAGTCATCCGCCATCAGATCGCCTGCCGTATGCGGCGCGTGGGCCAGCGGGCTTTCGTCGCGAGTGAGCTTGCCGTCCTCGATATCGCGGATTTCCTGCCGGATGGCGATCATCGCCGCGCAGAACCGCTCCAGCTCGGCCAGAGGTTCGCTCTCGGTAGGCTCGATCATCAGCGTGCCCGGCACCGGGAAGGACATGGTCGGTGCGTGGAAGCCGTAATCCATCAGGCGCTTGGCGACATCGTCGACGGTAACGCCCGTCTCGTCCTTCAGCGGGCGGAGATCGATGATGCATTCATGCGCCACCAGACCGTTCTTGCCTTTGTAGAGCACCGGGAAATGCTCTTCGAGGCGGTGGGCCAGATAGTTGGCGGAGAGGATCGCGACCTCGGTTGCCTGCTTCAGACCGTTGGCGCCCATCAGCTCGATATAGCTCCAGGAGATCGGCAGGATGCCGGCACTGCCATAGGGCGCAGCGCTGACCGGGCCGATGGCGGTTTCCTGAGCGTTCATGTTGCGGTGGCCGGGCAGGAACGGCGCCAGGTGCGCGCCGACGCCGATCGGGCCGACACCGGGGCCGCCGCCGCCATGCGGGATGCAGAAGGTCTTGTGCAGGTTCAGGTGGCTGACATCGGAGCCGAACTGGCCGGGCTTGCAGACACCGACCATGGCATTGAGGTTGGCGCCATCCATATAGACCTGTCCGCCATGTTCATGGATCAGATCGCAGATCTCGGTGACGGTCTCCTCGAACACGCCGTGGGTCGAAGGATAGGTGATCATCAAGGCGGCGAGAGTGTCGCTGTGCTGCTCGACCTTGGCTTTCAGGTCGGTCATGTCGATATTGCCGTGATCGTCGCATTTCACGACCACGACCTTCATGCCGGCCATCGCGGCTGACGCCGGGTTGGTGCCATGCGCGGAGCTTGGGATCAGGCAGATATTGCGATGCCCTTCGCCCCGGCTCTCATGATAGGCACTGATCACCAAGAGGCCCGCATACTCGCCCTGTGAGCCGGCGTTCGGTTGCAGGGAGACGGCGGCATAGCCGGTGATCTCCGCCAGCATGTGCTCCAGCTCGGTGATCATCAGATGATAGCCTTCGACCTGATCGCGCGGTGCGAACGGGTGGATGTCGGAGAAAGATGCCCAGGTGACCGGGATCATCTCGGTCGTCGCGTTCAGCTTCATGGTGCAGGAGCCGAGCGGGATCATCGACCGGTCCAGCGCCACGTCCTTGTCCGCGAGGCGGCGCAGGTAGCGCAGCATCTCGGTCTCGGAATGATAGCTGTTGAAGGCCGGATGGGTCAGGAAGTCCGAGCTGCGTTCCAGTTTCGCCGGGATGGCGTCCGGGGTGCGGTCGGCGACGGCCTCGTAGGTGAGTTCCTTCATGCTGTCGAAGGCCATCATGGCCCAGAGCCGCTCGACCAGCTCGCGGGTGCAGGTCTCGTCCAGCGAGATGCCGACACTGTTCTCGAAGATGCGCAGATTGACGCCTTCAATGCGGGCTGCTTCGATGACGGAGCCGGTCCAGTCGTCCGTCTGAACGATGATGGTGTCGAAGAAATTGTCGTGCGCGATGGTGTAGCCGAGCTCGCGCAGGCCCTGTGCGAGGATCGCGGTCCGGCGGTGCACCCGGCGGCCGATCTTGGTCAGCCCGTCCGGCCCGTGATAGCAGGCATAAGCCGCCGCCATGACGGCGAGCAGGACCTGGGCGGTGCAGATGTTGCTGGTCGCTTTCTCGCGGCGGATATGCTGCTCGCGGGTCTGCAGGGCCAGCCGGTAGGCCGGGTCACCATTCTTGTCGACCGATACGCCGACGATGCGGCCCGGGATGGAGCGCTTGTATTCGTCCTTGGTGGCGAAATAGGCCGCGTGCGGGCCGCCGAAGCCGAGCGGCACGCCGAAGCGCTGGCTGGTGCCGATGGCGACATCCGCGCCGAACTCGCCCGGAGGGGTGAGGTGAGTCAGGGCGAGCAGGTCCGCCGCGACCACGGCGAGCGCGCCCTGGGCATGGGCTTTCTCGACGATGCCGGCATAATCATGCACGGCGCCGTTGGTATCCGGATATTGCAGCAGGATGGCGAAGGCGTCTTCCGGCAGGGTGTCGTTCTCGTCGCCGACCATGACAGTCAGCCCGGCTGGAGCGGCGCGGGTCTGCAGAATGTCGATGGTCTGCGGATGGCAGTTCTTTGAGACGAAGAAGACGTTGCCCTTGTTCTTCGAGGCCTTGTGACAGAAAGCCATGGCCTCCGCTGCCGCCGTGCCTTCGTCCAGCAACGATGCATTGGCGATTTCCAGACCGGTCAGATCGCCGATCATGGTCTGGAAGTTCAGCAGCATTTCCAGCCGCCCCTGGCTGATTTCCGGCTGGTACGGCGTATAGGCCGTGTACCAGGCCGGGTTTTCCAGGATGTTGCGCTGGATGACGGCGGGCACGCGGGTGCCGTAATAGCCCATGCCGATCAGGGTGCGGTTCACCGTGTTGGTGTTGGCATATTGCCGGAGCTTCTGCAGCACCGCGCTTTCGGTCTGTGCGGGCGGCAGGTCGAGCGGCTCCTTGATGCGGATCTTTGCCGGAACGGCGGCATCAATCAGGGCGCCGAGGTTCTCGTAGCCGAGCGCCTTCAGCATCGTTGCCTGATCTTCCGGGCCGGGGCCGATATGACGGCGAATGAACTCTTCGCTTTCTTCCTGTTCGGCGAAGGCCAGCCTGTTGTCCATCATCTCTTCTGCTCCTTGTGGCCCGCAGGCCATACGTCATCTCGTGCATCAGGCGCCCGAACGGCGCCCGGCCTCAGGCCTCCGCGTGCGCCTTGTAGGCGTCCGCGTCCATCAGGGCGTCGAACTCGGCCTTGTCGGAAATCTTGATCTTGTAGAACCAGGCAGCGCCTTCGGGGTCGCTGTTCACCAGATCCGGCGTGTCGGCCAGTGCCGCATTGGCCTCGACCACTTCACCGGTCACCGGTGCGTAAAGCTCGCTTGCGGCTTTCACGGATTCAACGACGGCGGTTTCGTCCCCCTTGGCGACGGTCTTGCCGACATCCGGGACTTCCACGAACACGACTTCGCCAAGCTGTTCCTGCGCGAAATCAGTAATCCCCACGGTACCGATCTCGCCGTCGAGATCGATCCATTCATGGTCTTCGGTAAAGCGACGCTCGCTCATATCTGATCCCCTCTGGTGCTTTGTTTTAACGTTTGTAGCCATTCGGGACGAACGGCATTTTGGCGGTTTTGGCGGGCAGGGCTTTGCCCCGAACGACAACATTTACAGCGCTACCGGCGGCTGCGTGTTCGGTGGTGACGTATCCCATGGCCAGCGGAGCCTCCAGGCAAGGTCCGAAACCGCCGCTGGTGATGATGCCGATGCTGGTGCCGTCGGGTGCCTGGATTTCGGTGCCTTCGCGGGCGGGTGCCCGGCCGTCCGGCAGGATGCCGACCCGTTTCCGCGGGGCGCCGTTCTTGATTTGGTCGAGAATGATATCCGCGCCGGGAAAGCCGCCTTCCTCCCGCCGGCGCTTGCCGATGGACCAGGCAAGCGCGGCCTCGATCGGTGTTGTGGTCTCGTCGATATCGTGGCCGTACAGGCAAAGTCCGGCTTCGAGGCGCAGGGAATCCCGGGCGCCAAGCCCAATGGCTTCCACGTCGTTCTGCGCCAGCAATTTGCGGGCAAGCGCGTCGGCCTGATCGGCGGGCACGGAAATCTCGTAACCGTCCTCGCCCGTATAGCCTGACCGGGTGACGAAACAGGCTGCCCCGTCCACATTCATTTCGGCGCCGGTCATGAAGCTGAGTGTCGCGGCGGCCGGGGCGAGGGCGGACAGCGCGACCTCGGCGCCGGGGCCCTGCAAGGCGATCAGCGCGCGGTCTTCCAGAACCGTGATCTCGGAGGAAAGGTTGGCCCGCATATGGGCGATATCGGCATCCTTGCAGGCAGCGTTGACGACGACCATCAGGCCATCCTCGATCCGGCAGACCATCAGGTCATCCAAAATGCCGCCCTTGTCGTTCGTGAACATGCTGTAGCGCATCTGCCCGACAGAGAGCCCGTCGAGATCGCCGGGCACCAGCCGTTCCAGATCGCGCGCGGCATCGGCGCCGGTCAGCTTGACCTGCCCCATGTGGGAGACATCGAACAGCCCGGCCTTGGTGCGGGTATGCAGATGCTCGGCCTTGACCCCGGCGGGGTACTGAACCGGCATGTCATAGCCCGCGAACGGCACCATTTTGGCGCCGAGTTCGACATGCAGGCCGTGCAGGGGAGTCTTGAGAAGGGTTTGTTCCGTCATGGCACTCTCCGGTCAGCGTAAAGGCACCCCGGCAAAACGCCGGAACCTGCCCCCTCTGTCGCTAACCTGAGAGATTCACCCGGCGAACTCTGTGCCGGGCTTTCACCGTGGGTGAGACGGTTTCCCGTCTACTTTCCAGAAGTTCCTCGCCTCAAGGTCCTTTTGCCTGAGAGTTTCCGGGGGCGGTTGCTCCTTCGGCGCCGACCATGTGGCCGGTCTCTCCCTTGAGGGTCGTCGGTAGTGGCGAAACAATAGTCCTCGCCCGATAAAAAGAAAAGGGGCGTTGGCGACTAACGCCGCCGTGCCCGGTTATAGGCGAGCTGTTCCGGGGTGAGCTGGAAGCCGATCAGCACCCGATATCTGTTCAGGGTTTTTTGGTCCGCCGGATAGGGGATGGTCGGCTCGAACTCGTCCTTGATGGCGACGCGGCGCAGGTTGCCCTTGAACGGCAGAGTGTTGTCGAAGGTCTGTTTGGCGATGACGACACCGGTCTCGTCTGCGATGGCAAGGAAGTAGGTCACCGCCGCCTGATTGTCCTTGTTGGCCGGGCCGCGGGTGGCAATGACCTGGAACGCGATATCCATGACCAGCTCGTCGCTCTCGAAATTGCAGATCGCGCTGAGGCTGCTCAATTGGGCGTCGAATCGGACATCGGTGAGATCGCCGACGGCGCCGTCTACAAAGACCGTCACATGGTCCAGATCGTTGACGAAATTCGTCACCGGGCATCCCGGGGGCGGGGCCTCGTCACCGGCGCAGGCGGCCACGAACGCCAGCAGCACGAGCGGCAGCAGGGCGCGGGTTGGAAAGCGGAATCGCGATTGAGAAAACATGGCTCAGCTCTGCTAGGGTTCGGTCGGCGCCCACACTACTCGCTCACAGGCGCCCCCGCAATTGGCGAGGGGGCCCGTGTTGAATGGTGCAGCAGACCCGCAAATGGGCATGGCCTGCTGCCGTCTTCTATGGACAAGTTTTTACCGAGGGACTACATCGCGGGCATGAATAAAGCCGATCTCACAATTCTGCTGGCCACACCGCGCGGGTTTTGCGCCGGGGTGGACCGTGCCATCCAGATCGTCGAGCGCAGTCTCGAGAAGTACGGCGCGCCGGTCTATGTCCGGCACGAGATCGTGCATAACCGCTATGTGGTCGAGGGGCTGGAACGCAAGGGGGCGATCTTTGTCGAGGAACTGGACCAGGTGCCGCTCGACGCGCCCGTCGTATTCAGCGCCCATGGCGTGCCGAAATCGGTTCCGGCCGAGGCCGCGCGGCGCAACATGGTCTATCTCGACGCCACCTGCCCGCTGGTCAGCAAGGTGCATCTCGAAGCCGAACGGCATTTGAAGCAAGGCCGGCACATCGTCCTGATCGGGCATGAGGGCCATCCCGAAGTGATCGGTACCATGGGGCAGGTCCCGGACGGTGCCATCACCCTGGTGGAAACCCGGGCGGATGCCGAGACGGTCAGTTTCGACGGCGATCCGGATCTTGCCTTCATCACCCAGACCACGCTTTCGGTGGACGATACGGCGGAGATCGTCTCGGTCCTGCAGAGCCGGTTCCCGGAGATGGTCGGGCCGGCCAAGGAAGATATCTGCTACGCCACGACCAATCGTCAGGAAGCGGTGAAAGCCATTTCGGAGCGCTGCGACGGCATGGTCGTCATCGGTGCGCCGAACTCCTCGAACTCCAAGCGTCTGGTGGAGGTCGCCAGGGGGCGCGGCTGCGACAAGGCGTTGCTGATCCAGCGTGCTGTCGATATCGACTGGGACTGGATGGCCGACGTGACGGTTCTCGGCATTACCGCCGGGGCCTCCGCGCCTGAAATCCTTGTCGACGAGGTGATCGAGGCCTGCCGGGCCCATCGCACCGTCACCATCGAAGAGGTGACGGTCGCTCGCGAGGACGTTCATTTCAAGTTGCCCCGCGAACTGGCGAGCTGAATCCGTGGCCGTTTACACTGCTATTTCCGATGAGGACCTTGCGTCTTTTCTCGCTGACTATGACATCGGCGATCCGCTGTCCTTCTCCGGCATCGCCGAAGGGGTCGAGAATACGAATTTCATGGTCCGGACCACGACCGGCACCTACATTCTGACGCTCTATGAAAAACGGGTGAACCCGGACGATCTGCCGTTTTTCCTGAACCTGATGAGCCATTTGGCTGACAAGGGATTGTCCTGCCCGCGACCGGTTCTGGCGAAGTCGGGTGAGGCGCTCGGCACACTGAACGGCCGACCGGCGGCGATCGTGACCTTCCTCGACGGGGTCTGGCATCGCAAGGTCATGCCGGTGCATTGCCGGGCGCTCGGCACGGAGCTGGCGAGAATGCACGCGATGGGGGCGGATTTCCCGATGGTCCGGGAGAACAGCCTCTCCGTGCAGTCCTGGCGGCCATTGCTGGAATCCTGCGGGCCGCAGGCGGACAGCGTGAAACCCGGTCTCTATGCCTTCCTCGAAGCCGAAATCGATTTCCTGGAAAAGAACTGGCCGGCGGACCTGCCGCGCGGTGTTGTCCATGCGGATCTGTTCCAGGACAACGTCTTCTTTCTCGGAGACGAGCTGTCCGGCTTCATCGATTTCTATTTCGCCTGCACCGACATGCTGGTCTATGACCTCGCCATCTGTCTGAACGCCTGGTGTTTCGAGAGTGACGGCAGTTTCAACATCACCAAGGCGCGGCTGATGATCACGGCCTATGAGAGTGTTCGCAAACTCTCCGACGCCGAGCTTGCCGCCTTGCCGGTGCTCGCCCGGGGTTCCGCCACGCGCTTTCTGCTTACCCGCCTCTACGACTGGCTAAACCACCCGGAAGGCGCGTTTGTGAAGCCGAAGGATCCGATGGAGTATCACCGCAAGCTCAGCTTCCACCAGAGCGTCACCTCCAGTGCGGGTTACGGCATCTGATGATGAAGAAACGGGTCGAGATTTATACAGACGGTGCCTGCAGCGGCAATCCCGGCCCTGGCGGCTGGGGGGCGATCCTGCGCTATGGCGATACCGAGAAAGAACTCTCCGGCGGCGATAAAGAGACCACCAATAACCGCATGGAAATGATGGCGGCGATCACGTCTCTGGAAACCCTGACCCGGCCAATGCATGTGGATCTTTATACGGACAGCACCTACGTCCGTGACGGCATCACAAAGTGGATTCATGGCTGGAAGAAGCGTGGCTGGCGCACCGCCGACAAGAAGCCGGTGAAGAACATGGAGCTGTGGCAGCGCCTTGAGGCCGCCGTCGAGCGGCACGAGATCGAATGGCACTGGGTCAAGGGCCATGCCGGCCATCCGGAGAACGAGCGAGCGGACGAGCTGGCGCGGCTGGCAATTCCGTGAGTGCCCGCCCGTGAGTGTCGGCGCCGAGGCGCCGGTATGGGGGACGGAGCGAACCCGCTGGGACATTGTCGCGCTCGCCGTCGGCGCGGGCGTGGTCGCAGCCCTTCAGGTCGGTAAAGTCCCGCCGGCCCTTCCGGCCCTGCGGGCAGATCTGGACCTTTCCTTGGTCGGCGGTGGCTGGCTCGCCTCGCTGCTGCATCTTTTCGCGGCCCTGTTCGCCATTCTCATCAGCATGGCCACGGACCGGATCGGACCCGCCCGCCTGTTGGTTGCGGCGATGCTTGTCATCGCGGTTGGCTCCGCGCTTGGGGCAACATCCAGCTCCATGTTCGCCTTGTTCGCCGGGCGGGCGCTCGAAAGTCTCGGCTTTGTTGCCACCTCGATCGCCGCGCCGACCCTGATCGTTGCCGCCGCCAGACCCATGCATCGCTCTCTGGCGCTTGGGTTCTGGTCCGCCTATTTCCCCATTGGCGCCGCGATTGCGATGGTTGCCGCGCCGATGCTGATGGCCGCCGCCGGATGGCGCGGGCTCTGGCTTGCGGATGCGGTTATCTGTGTTCTCTTCGCCGGTGTTCTTGTTTTTCTGACGACACCGTCACGCTGGCCTGGTGTGCCGCGTCCCAGCCGGGAGCGCGGTTTCAAACAGGTGCTCGGGACATTGCGCCTGCCGGCCCCCTATCTTTTCTCGACGGCGTTCTTTCTCTATGCCTGCGCGATCTTTGCGTTGATGACCTGGATGCCGACCTTCCTAATCGAGCGGTTGGGATATTCTCTCGAAGGGGCGGCCCTGATCGGCGCGGCGGTGGTGCTGGTCAACATTGTTGGAAACCTTGGCGCGGCCTGGCTGATGCACCGCCAGATGCCGCGCTGGCTCATCATCGCCATCAGCTTCATCGGTATCATGGGGACAGCCTGGTTCGTCTTTGCAGGCGGGGCACCGGACGGTCTTCGGGTGCCCGCCGCGATCGCCATGTCGTGCATCAGCGGGGTGTTGCCGGCAGCCTGTCTCGCGGGTGCGCCTTCACATGCCCGGACTGCCTCAGAGGTCGCGACCTGCAGCAGCGTGGTCGTGCATGGCTCCAACCTCGGCAACCTGCTGGCGGCGCCGATCTTTGCCACGGTGGTGACCTATTTCGGCGGCTGGTCGAACGGGCATTTGCCGATGATCGGGCTTGGTTTGGCGGGCCTCGCGCTGGTGTTCTGGATCAAGCTGGTGGACAAGGCCGGCTAGCCGGCGCCGAACCGCGCCACCAGTGCGTCGAAACCGCTCTTGTAGATGAACGAGACGATGCCGTTCGCTTTGGTCTCGCTGCCTTCGTCCGGGGCGAAAGCCGAGCGCCAGCGCACTACGCAGCCGCCGTCGGTATCTTCGACCGACATCCAGGAGGAGTAATTTTCCAGCGGAAACGGCTTGCCGAGGATGGCATAGCGCATCCTGCGGCCGTCCTCGTCGCGCTCAAGCTGTACTTCGTCAAAGGTTGGCCCGCCACCGCCGGAGGTCAGGCGCCGGATGCCGCCCTCGCCGATAGTCTCGCTTTTTTCGACGGCCGGGTGCCATTTGTCGAGGTTAAGGAAGTCGCCGATGACTTCCCAGACTTCGGCGGCCGATGCCGCCAGCTTCACGCTCATGTCCACAGTCGCCATCATCGTCCTCCCTCGACTCAAGATATGGCAGGGTAAACCCTGAAGAAGATAAGGCAAAGTCCCAGATATCAATCGGGGCTCATCAACGCGGGACCACAATTGGTGTGCCGGTGACGGGATCGGGTGTGACCAATGCGTCGAGCCCGAAGGCCCGGTGCAGGTTCTCTTCGCTCAGAACAGCATCCGGCGTGCCGGTGGCAACCAGCCCGTCGGGGCCGAGCAGGACCAGATGATCCGAATAGCGGGCCGCGAGATTGAGGTCATGCAGCACAGTGATGACCGTGGTGCTGTGGTGTCGGTTACGCTCCTGCAATAGCTTAAGGACTTCAAGCTGGTGGCGCAGATCGAGCCATGTTGTCGGCTCGTCCAGCAGCAGGTAGGGCGTGTCCTGTGCCAGCACCAGCGCGATCCAGGCCCGCTGTCGCTGCCCGCCGGACAGCGTGTTCAGCGGACGGTCTATCTGGTCTTCCAGACCGACATGACGCAGGGCGGCGGTGCATTTTTCCAGATCCTGCGCGCTCCAGGCCGCAAGCAACCCGCGCCACGGCGTCCGGCCGCGCTTGATCAGCTCCATGACGGTGATGCCGTCCGGTGCGTTTGGCGCTTGCGGCAGGATCGCCAATCGCCGGGCCAGCGCCCGTGTGTCGAGCGAGAACACATCCTCTCCATCCAGGGTGACGGTCCCTCGGGATGGGCGGAGCAATCTGGCAAGGGCGCGGAGCAGGGTGGATTTTCCGCAGCCGTTCGGGCCCAGAATGGAGGTTGCCTGCCTGTCCGGGAAGGCAAGAGACAGATCCGCGATCACGGCTTTGTCGCCATAGCCGAGGGTCAGGTCTTCGGTTTTCAGAACGGTGTGCGTCACAGGTCCCCCGTCTCCATTTCTCGTAGCAGAAGCCAAATCAGATAGGGCGCCCCCAAGATGCCCGTCATCACCCCGACCGGCAGTTGCAGGCCGGGTATGGCTGCCCTTGAGGCCAGATCGGCCAGCACCGTGATGATGGCACCCGCGACGGCGGCCGAAGCCAGTTTGCCCGCCGGATGCCGTGCGCCGGTCAGTCTCGCGCCCAGGGGGGCGGCCATCAGGGCGATGAAGGGCAGCGGCCCGGCGACGGCGACGCCGGTTGCGGCCAGCAACACGCCGGTCACGGCCAGCAGTCCGCGCGACAGGGAGATCCGTATGCCCAGCCCGGCGGCGAGATCGTCCCCCAGCTCCAGCAGGGCGAGGGAGCGTGTCTGTAAGGCGAGGGCAAGGGTCAGGGCCGCGCCGAGACCGAAGACCTGCCACACGTGGTCCCAGTTTCTGGCGGCAAGCGATCCAGTCAGCCAGCGCTGCGCCTCGGTGGCTTCATGATGCGGCAGGCGGGTCATGATGAAACTGCTGGCGGCGGCGGCGAAGAAGCCGACCCCGAGACCGACAAGGATCAGCGTCAGGGCCGCATGCGCCCCGCTCCGGCCCGAGGCGAGGAAGATGACGGCGCCGGCGGCAGCCAGCCCGCCGATGGCGGAGAACAGCGGGATGGGCAGGGCGATTCCGGCGGACACGCCCCAGATCGCGGCCAGCCCGGCACCGGAGGTGAAACCCATGACGTCCGGCGAGGCCAGCGGGTTGCGCAGCAAAATCTGGAAGATCGCACCGGACATGCCGAGCACCGCGCCAGCGCCGAGCGCCGTTCCGACGCCGGGGCCGCGCAGTACCCGGAGGAACAGCGCGCCGGGCCCGGAGCCGTGCCAGAGCCCGTCCCAGAGCGCGGCCGGGCCGATCATGACCTGGCCTATGGAAAGGCCGAGCAGGACCGCGAGCAGCAGCAGCACGATGATGAGGAATGTGCCCTTCATGTCAGCGCCCCCGGCCGCAGGCGCCGGGCGATCCAGATAAAGACCGGCGCACCGATCAGGGCAGTCATGATGCCGACGCGGATTTCAGTCGGGGCGACCAGCAGGCGCCCGGCGGTATCGGCCAAGAGCAGGATGGTGGCGCCGAAGAGGGCGGAGACGAGGAGCTCCATGCGCAGGTTGTGGCCGCTGATGCGGCGGGCGAGCGGCGGCACCATCAGGCCGAGGAAGGCAATCGGACCGGCGATCGAAACGGCGGCGCCCGTCAGCAGGGTCAGGACAGCCAGCGCGCCGAGCTGAATACGGCCCGGCTTTGTACCGAGACCCTTGGCAAGTCCGGTGCCGAGGGCGAGGGCTTCCAGCCTCGGTGCCAGCAGCAAGGCAAACCCGGCGCCGAGGGCGGCAATGGCGCTCATTTCCAGCAGCGGACGCACATTGGCCTGGGCGAGCGATCCGGCGGCCCAGAAGCGGAAGACTTCCAGCGCTTCGGTCCGCGTCAGCACGATGGCGGAGACCAGCGACATCAGCAGTGCATTGAGGGCGATCCCGGCGAGCGTCAACCGGACCGGGCCTGTCTCGCCGCGCAAGCCCCCGCCGATGGCGAACACGCCGAGCGATGCCAGGGCGGCGCCGGGAAAGGACAGGGCGGCGATGAAACCGCCATCCGCCCGGCCAAGCAGGAAAGCGCCCAGAACGATGGTGAAGGCGGCGCCCGCATTGACGCCCATCAGGCCGGGGTCCGCCAGCGGGTTGCGGGTGAGCGATTGCATGACGGACCCGGCCACCCCCAGGCTCGCACCCGCCGCCAGTCCGGCGATCAGGCGCGGCAGGCGGATATCCCGGACCACGATATGCAGAGGGTTCATCGGGTCGAACGCGATCAGGGCGTGCCAGATCTCCGGCACGGGAACAGAGCGCACACCGGCGGCGAGAGTCGCGATGACGGCGCAAACCAGCAGCAGGACGGGAAGGGCAAATCTCACCGTGTCAGCCCGGCCTTGACGCTTGAAGGCACGGGCGTCTCTGTGCTGCCGTCGAGGGCAAGGGCGATATAGCCTTCAAGCGCCGTCAGGGCAAAAGGCAGGGACAGAACGCTGCCGAATGACAGGGCGCCGGCGATGAGCGGCCCCGCGAAGACCTCGCGTCCCTGCCAATGGGCGTTCAGGGTCTTGCGCATGGGCAGGGCGACAATGTCCGGTGCCTTTTCCTGAGAGGATATCCAGATCAGCAAATCGGCATCGAGCGGGGACAGATCTTCCGGCGAGAGCCGGGCAAAGAACGAGTCCGGCGCCGACAGGCTGGCGATCGCATCGGGCGCGGTAAAGCCCAGCTCCTTCAGGAAGGTCGCCCGCGTGTCGGTACCGACGAACGCGCCGGTCTCGCCGCTATAATGATAGGCGCAAACAGCCGTCTTTCCTTCCCATTCCGGGTGGGCTTGCCGGGCGCCGGCAAAGGCGCCTCTGGTCTCGGCGATCAAGTGCTCCGCCTGCTCGGCCTTGCCGGTGGCCCGGCCGAGAATGCGCGTCACCACATCCCACGGCGTGCCGTATGCGTCATTGCCGTCCGGTTGCATGAGCACCGGCGCTATTTGCGAGAGCAGATCGTATTCCGCCCGGGAGATACCGGAGCCAATGCCGACGATCAGGTCGGGTGCGAGCGAGGCGACGATTTCCACTGAGACCTCGCCGGATATCAGTGTTGGCTTTCCATCGCCGAGGAACGGTGTTGCCCAGGGCCAGACGCCATAGGGCAGGTTTCCGTACCATTCGCGGATTCCAACCGGGACGGTGCCGAGCGCGAGTAGGGGATCGTGTGTCGTGTAGCCGAGTGAGACCACCCGTTTGGCCGGTTTAGGCAGAACGGTTTTGCCGAACGCATGTTTGAAGCGGAGTTCCTGTTCTGACGCGAAGACGGGCGGTGCGGCGAGGCTTGAGAGGAGCAGCCCGCAGCCGGCCAGCAGGGCACGGCGGCTCGGCTGGATAAAGGAAGGCGACGCCGTCCTGCTGTTCTTTCCCGCGTCGTCCACGTCTCGTCTCCTGCAGGCCCTTCGGGCAGTGGCATTGCCAAAGGTAGGCAGGCACTGGCATTGCCAAAGATATACGGCTGAATTCGTTCGATAATGCGCGTAGGTCTATGGAAAATGCGAATGCAAGTCAATCGCGACTGGGCAACGCGCCCCTCTCTCCGCCCAATGCTCAATTTCCGACGAAACCTCCGTGCTCAATGTCGCCGCCCGGCGCGCTTCGCGTCGTTGAGCCTGATGCACTAGTGTCAGAGTCAAGGTCGCCGGGCGCGCCGGTGCCGAGGGGAGATAATCGATGAAATCGCATGCGCAAGTCGTTGTTATCGGCGGGGGCGTCGTTGGCTGCAGCGTTCTCTATCACCTGACCAAACTGGGCTGGAAAGACGTGGTCCTGGTGGAGCGCAGCGAGCTGACATCGGGCTCGACCTGGCATGCGGCGGGCGGCATGCACACGCTGAACAGCGACCCGAACGTCACCAAGCTGCAGAAATACACCATCGATCTGTACAAGGAGATCGAGGAGATTTCCGGCCAGGCGACCGGCGTGCATCTGTCCGGCGGGATCATGGCGGCGGGGACGCCCGAGCGCCTCGACTATCTGAAGACGATGGTCGCCAAGGGCAAATATATGGGCCTCGATATTGACTTCATCTCCCTCGACGAGGCGCAGCGCCTGCATCCGCTGGTCGATGCCAGTCACTTCACCGGCGCCGTCTACGACCCGAACGAGGGCCATGTCGATCCTTCCGGCGTGACCAACGCCTATGCCATCTCGGCCCGCAAGGGCGGTGCGGAGATCTACCGCCACACCAAGGTCGAGGAACTCGTGGCGGAAAAGGATGGCGGCTGGTCGGTGGTTACCGACAAGGGCACGATCCGCTGCGAGAAAGTGGTGAATGCGGGCGGCCTCTGGGCCCGCGAGATCGGCCGCATGGTCGGGCTTGAGCTGCCCGTGCTGGCGATGGAGCACCATTACCTGATCACCGAGGCGCTGGATGAAATTAAGGCGCTGGATGCCGAGCTGCCGCACCTGATCGATTTTGAAGCCGAGCTTTATACCCGTCAGGAAGGCCAGGGCTTCCTGCTTGGCACCTACGAGAAAGCTTGCGTGCCATGGTCGCCGCACCAGACACCGTGGGATTTCGGGCATGAGCTGCTGCAACCGGATCTCGACCGGATCGCGCCGTCTCTCGATATCGCCTACCAGCATTTCCCGTTCCTGGCCAATGCAGGGGTGAAGTCGATGATCAACGGGCCGTTCACCTTCGCGCCGGACGGCAACCCGCTGGTCGGCCCGGTGCCGGGCCTCAAGAACATGTATCTCGCCTGCGGTGTCATGGCCGGGTTCAGCCAGGGTGGCGGCGTCGGTCTCGCGCTCGCCCAGTGGATGATCGAGGGCGAGCCGGACATGGATATCTACGCCATGGATTGCGCCCGCTTCGGCTCCTACGCGACAAAGGGCTATACCTACGAGAAGGTGAAGGAAAACTACTCCCGCCGCTTCTCCATCACTTTCCCGAACGAGGAACTGCCGGCGGGCCGTCCGCTGCGCAAAACGGCGATCTATGACCGGCTGGCAGCGCAGAATGCCGTGTTCGGCGCGTCCTACGGGTTGGAACATGCTCTCTGGTTCGCGCCGGAAGGCATGGAGCCGGTGGAGAATGTGACCTTCGGCCGCTCCAACGCTTTCGGCCCGGTGGCGGAGGAATGCAAGGCTGTGCGCACCGGCGTTGGCATGATCGAGATTTCCAGCTTCGCCAAATACGAGGTCATGGGCGAGGGCGCGGAAGCCTGGCTATCGGAGCTGATGGCAAACAAGATGCCGCGCACCGGCCGCATGGCGCTGACCCCGATGCTCAATCGCCAGGGCAAGATCATCGGCGATTTCACCGTCGCCAAGCTGGCCGACGACCGGTTCATGATCTTCGGCTCCGGCATCGCGGAAATGTTCCACCTGCGCTGGTTCTGGGATCACCTGCCGGAGACCGGCGTTGCCATCCGGAGCCGCTGTCAGGAACTGGTCGGCCTCTCAATCGCCGGGCCGAAATCGGCTGACCTGATGGCGAAACTGACGCATGAGGATGTTTCCACCAAGGCAATGCCGTTCATGTCTTTCCGGGAGATGAATCTCGGCATGCTGAATGCCATGGTCGGCCGGGTTTCCTTCACCGGCGAGCGCGGCTACGAGATCTGGGTGAAGCCGGATTATCTGATCACGCTCTATGACATGCTGGTCTCGGCGGGTGCGGAATTCGGGCTGAAGCATTTCGGCGGCAGGGCGCTCAATTCCCTACGTCTGGAAAAGAGCTTTGGCGGTTTCCGGGCGGAATTCACGCCGGATTATTCACCCTTCGAGGCCGGGCTGGACCGCTTCGTCGACATGTCGAAGAACAGCTTTATCGGCCGCGATGCGCTGGTCGCGGAGAAAGAGACAGGCGGCACCTACCGGCTGATCACGCTGACCATCGATGTCGAGGAGATCGATCCGATCGCCGACGAGCCGATCTTCCATGACGGCAAAGCCATCGGCTGGGTGACATCGGGAGGCTATGGCCACTCGACAGGCAAGAGCATCGCCATCGGTTACGTGCCGAAGGCGTTCGCCGACAAGACGGAAGGCTTCGAGGTCGAAATCCTCGGCAGGATCCTGAAGGCGCACCGGGTGGACTCGCCGCTGCACGACCCGATTGGCAAGCTGATGCGGGGGTGACGGCGAGGAGTGCTACCCAAGCTCCCAGCCGGTTGCGGCGGCGAGGTCGGTCTTGTTGACCCCGATGACGGTCACGGTGCCGCCGTCGGAGAAGGTGACGGTGGTGTTGCCGCCGCTCTCCACTCCGCCGTTGACATCGAGCCCGGCCTCAAGCGCCAGCGTGTCGGTGCCGGCCTGGAAATCCGTCACCGTCTCGTTGCCGCCGCCGAAGCTGAAGACGAAGGTGTCTGCGCCGGCCCCGCCGGAGAGCGTGTCGTCGCCCGCATTGCCGCAGATCAGATCATTGCCCTCCCCGCCGGCAAGCGCGTCGTTGCCTTGTCCGCCATAGAGCGCGTCGTCGCCGAGATTGCCGAACAGCGTGTCGGCGCCGGCATTGCCGTAGACCATGTCGTTGCCCTGGCCGCCATAGAGCAGGTCCAGGCCGCCGCCGCCGGACAGCGTGTCCGCGCCCTTGTTGCCGTAGAGCATGTCCGCGTCGTTGCCGCCGTTCACGATGTCCGCGCCCTGTCCGCCATAGAGCGTGTCCATGCCGCCACCACCGAAGATCGAATCCGCCCCCTGGTTGCCGTAGATCAGGTCCTCGCCGAAGCTGGAGCCGAGCGTGTCGTTGCCGCCGCCTCCGGCGATTGTGTCGTTCCCGTTGCCGAGCGAGACGAATTGGACGGCATCGTCGCCGACGACATAGTTCGTGCCGTCGCCGCCGATGACGGTGGCGTTGCCAAGGATGGCGGCGAAGTCGATATGGTCGAGCTGCAGGGTCGAGCCGGGTGCAAGGCCGGAGGTGTCGATGATGAAGGCCTCGCCGCTGCCCGAGGAAGTACCGGTGAACTGGATTGTCTGCTGCGATCCGCTGCTGTCTGAAAAGGTGATGGTCCGGATATCAACCGGGGCTCCGCCAAGGCTGTTCACGAAGGCCTGGCCGTGGCTGTCGATGAAGGTCTGGTTCGTGGTTGAAGTGCCGGATCCCTGGATCTGGCTTGTGAATGTGATTCCCGCCGCATCGCCGCTGACCGCCGTGCCGGTGCCGCTGTTCGTCAGGGAGAGTCCGGCCGGTAGGGTGACGGTGACGGTATTGCCGCTACCGGTGTCCGAGATCAGCACGCCGCTCGCGGCCGACCCGGTATTGTTTGTCAGCGTATGGCTGGTCTCCGTGCCGGAGCTGTCGCCGGAGCTCTGGCCGGTTTTCGTCAACCCGCTGTTGCCGGAGGATTGCGGCGCGTTGGAGAAGGTCAGGGTGGAGTTCGTGCCGTCATAAGAGACGGAGATCTGCAGGCTGCCGGACGCGTTCGCGATATTCACCGCGTTCGAGCCGCCGAGGCTGATCGAGCTGCCGACGATAGACCCGTTGAGGGAGCTCAGATCCGTGCTTTTCACATAGATCGAGTCGCCGATCTCGAGGCCGTAGATGGTGTCGCCGTTCAGGTTTGAGACTGCGCCAAAGGACGCGCCCGCGAAGAGGTCTGCGCCGGATCCGCCGACGAGAATGTCTCTGTCACTGCCCCCGTAGAGGGTGTCGTCGCCCACGCCGCCATAGAGCGTGTTCCCAGCTCCCCCGCCGCCGTCGTCGGCTTTCGCTCCGGCATAGATAACGTCGTTGCCTTCGTCGCCATAGAGCAGGTTGAGAGCCTTGCCTCCGCCGTCGTCGCCGTAGAGCGTGTCGTTGCCGGTGCCGCCATATATCGTGTCCGGGCCGTCGTCCGAGTGGATCCAATCGTCGCCGGCATCGCCGTATAGCACCGCCCCGGTGGTGGTTCCGGTGCCGGAGCCGCCCGGGCCCTGGACGGTGTCGTTGCCATCGCCGCCATAGAACACCGCGCCGGTATTGAAGATGAAGCCCGAGCTGAAATCGTCCCCGGCCCCGCCGTAATAGGTGTCGGCACTGGTGTCGGACTCGAGCGAAGACCCGAGCGTATCGTTGCCGTCGCCGCCGAAAAGCACGTCGCTGCCGGTCCCGGCCCGGAGCGAGTCATTGCCCTCGCCGCCATAGAGCGTGTCGTTGCCACCATCGCCGCTAAGAGCGTCGTTGTCGGCATTGCCGTAGACGAGGTCGTCACCCAGGCCGCCAGAGATCGTATCGTTGCCGTCGCCACCGGTGATCGTATCGTTGCCACCATTGCCGATGATGAGGTCGTTGCCGGCCAGCGCGTCGATATCGTCCGCGTCGCCATCGCTGGTCAGTGTGTCGTCACCGGTGGAGGGCGTCCCTGTCACGGCAAGCCGTTCGGGATAGGCATGCAGTGCATCGGCTGTGAAAAGTGCGACCGCGACCGGTAGACCCGTCCATCCGGCATCGCCGCCAAGCGGTCTCGTGGAGGCGTGCACGGTGATGCCTAGCGCCTGCTCGAAGGTTTCGACCAGTTCCGATCCGGCGTGTCCGGCACCGGTCTCGCAGGAGATCAGCGCCAGTTCAGCACCGGGCGCAAGCGCGTCCCGGATGCGGTCAAGATTGTGCCGGTTGGCCTTCAGCTCCGCGCTGTCGATGCGCTGTCCCGAGAGTTCGACGGCGCCGGGGGCGCCGTGCGCCAGGATCGAGAGATGGCTGACGTCCGACGTGCCGGACAGCAGCGCCGCGATTTCCGCCAGCGGATCGCCCGAAGCGGCGAGCCGGTGTATCTCGGTTCCGGTCCGCAGGCTGGCAGTCAGGAGACCGGCGTCACGGACTGCAGGGTCGATAAAGATATAGCGCGTGTTCTGGTTCATACTTCACGTACCCGCTGGCTCTGAAAGATGAAGCGATAGTTCGGGAAGCGCACAATGCTGGTGTGGGGAGTATCAAGATATTGGAATTATGGGAATTTTTGGAAAACGCTTTGGAAAAATTGGAAAACGTTTTGGAAAAATTGGAAATTGGGTGTGGAGTGGCGATGAAGCGGGAGCATTTCAAAACGGTGGCGATGCGCCGTGCCGATCAGCGGCGAAACGCCGGTCGGCCTCTGGAAAATGCGATCCGTCGAGCTGGATGTATCGCGCCATCCGTGGAAAACCCCGGTAGGGATGTTGACTCGATCTTTCGGCTGGGCACAGGCTTCCGGGTTTACTATTTGAGGCCGACCGATGACCGACCGTCGCTTGCTGCTCCTGAATGAGGATGACAATGTTCTGGTGTTGCGCCAGGGCATTGCCGCGGGTGAACGGTTCGATATCGAGCCGGGCCATGTGAAAACCGACCGCAGCCTCAATCTCGGCCACAAGGTCGCCCGCCGGGCTATTTCCGAAGGCGAGGAAATCCTGAAATACGGCGCCGTGATCGGCGTTGCAACCATGCCCATTGAAGCAGGCGGACACGTCCATGTGCACAATGTCCGCAGCAACTACACGCCGACATATAGCCTGCCGGAGGAGACGCGATGAGCGGCTTTACCGGATATCCAAGGAGCGACAGGCGCAAGGGTATCCGGAATGTCTTCGTCGTGGCGTATCTGGTCGAGTGCGCTCATCACGTCGCGCGCGAGATCGTGCTTGGGTTCCGAAATCACGACGTCCATCTGATCGGATTTCCCGGCTGTTATCCGAACGCGTATGCGCAGCGGATGATGCAGGCGCTCTGCACGCATCCGAATATTGGCGGGGCGCTTCTAATATCGCTCGGCTGCGAGTCCTTCAACAACCGGCTGTTGCGCGAGCAGATCGAGGCGACTGGGCGTCCGGTGAAGTCGATCACCATCCAGCAGGTCGGCGGCACACGGTCGGCGATAGCGGAGGGGACCTCCTTCATCGCCGAACATCTGCCTGCACTGGAAGACGCCGAACGTGTCCCCATGGGTGTGGACGAACTCGTGATCGGCACGATCTGTGGCGGCTCCGATGGGACGTCCGGCATCACCGGGAACCCGGCGGCGGGCCGGGCATTCGACATGCTGATCGGCGATGGTGCCGCCTGCATCTTCGAGGAAACCGGTGAGTTAATCGGCTGCGAGCATATCATGGCTGCCCGTGCCGCGACGCCGGCGCTCGCTGTCGCGCTGGAAGAAAGCGTGGCCAAGGCAGCACGTTACTACGCGACCCTCGGATACGGGTCCTTCGCGGCGGGCAATGCCACGGGCGGGCTGACGACCATCGAGGAAAAGTCGATGGGCGCCTATGCCAAGTCGGGCGCCTCGCCGATTGTCGGCTTGCTGAAGCCGGGCGACGTCCCGCCGACTGGCGGGCTTTATCTGCTCGACGTGGTACCGGACGGGGAGGTCCGGTTCGGGTTTCCGAATATCAACGACAATGCCGAAATCGCAGAGCTGATGGCCTGCGGTGCCCACATCAATCTGTTCGTCACCGGGCGCGGGTCGGTTGTCGGCTCCGCCATTTCTCCGGTCATCAAGATTTGCGCCAACCCGGAGACTTACCGGCGCATGGCGGATGACATGGACGTGGATGCCGGGCGCATTCTGGAGGGGGCGGCGGAGCTGGACGATGTCGGAGCTGAAATCCGGGATCTGGTGCTGGCCGTTGCGGATGGCGCGCGGACCCGGTCGGAGGAACTCGGGCATCAGGAGTTCATCCTGACCTACAAGTCATTCGAGCCGATCGGACCGGCCTGTCTGCCGGCGGCGGAATAAGAACAAGAAACGGAAAATCCGGGGAGAATACATGTCTGCCACGTCGATCACGGAGCGGTTGGAGAATTGCTATACGGGTGTCGTTCACGACGTCATGCGGGCAATGGGCCTGAAGGACTTCACCCTGCCGCCTGAACTGCGCCCGATCATGCCGGAAAAGGCGATGGCCGGCCCCGCCTTCACAATTCTCGGCAAGGTCGACCCGACGGTCGACGCGCACGAGACGCTGCTCGCCTGGACCGGGCTGTTGTCGAAAGCGCCGGCCGGTTCCGTCTGGGTCAGCCAGCCGAACGACCGGGTGGTCGCCCATATGGGAGAATTGTCGGCCGAGACACTCAAGGACAAGGGCGTGCGCGGCTGTGTTGCCGACGGGTTCGTCCGGGATGTCAATTTCCTGCTCGATATCGGCTTCCAGTCCTGGTCGCGCGGCTTCACCCCGCGGGACATCGTCGGCTGGTGGTTGCCGGCGGCGACCGATGTCGATGTTCGGATCGGCGATGTGGTGATCGAACCGGGCGACTACATGCTGGGAGACCGCGACGGGCTTATCCGCGTGCCGTCTGGAATCGTCGAGGAGGTTGTGGAGAAGGCCGAGGCTGCGATCACGACCGAGAACAAGGTCCGCACCGCGATCCTGAATGGAACCGATCCACAGGAAGCTTACCTCAAATACGGAAAGTTCTAAGCCGCGACGGCTTTCCTCTCAGGCAAATCCACCCGTCAATTGACAGTTGCCTTCGCCACACCCACGTCTGCTGCTTCTTGGGGCGATCAATCGGGATGGATCATGGCTGAACTCGACGGGAAGGTTGCGATCGTGACCGGGGCGTCCGCTCCGCGCGGGATTGGGCGGGCTGTTGCCCTGCGTCTGGCGGCGGAGGGGGCTTCTGTCATCGTCAGCGACATCGGGATACCTGAAACATCGAACCGGCTCGCGGATATCGTCTCGGAGATCGCGGCTACCGGGGGGGCGGCACTGGCTGTCGCGGTCGACGTTACCCGGAAATCAGATATCGAGACCGCGGTGAAGCTGGCGAGGGAGCATTTCGGCCGCATCGACATTTTGGTGAACAATGCGGGCTCCCTGAGCGGGTCGGCGCCTTTCCTGGAAACAAAGCCGGACGAATGGGAAGCGAGCTTTGCCGTGAACCTGCTAGGCCCGGCCATGTTCACCCAGGCGGTGATCCCGGAGATGCAAGCGTCCGGTGGCGGCAGCATCGTCAATATCGGCTCCACCGGCAGTCTCGGTGCCGATGCCGGATTCGGCGCCTATACCACCATGAAACACGGGCTGGTCGGTCTGACCAAGACGGTCGCGGCGGAGTTCGGCGTCGATGGCATTCGCTGCAACGTGGTCTGCCCCGGCTTCATCGCAACGGACATGCATGCGGCGGCGAATGAACGTTTGGCCCGTGAAAGCAGCCGCCCGATCGATGATGTGAAGCTGGAGCGCTACAAAACGGTAGCGATGCGCCGGGCCGGGGAGCCGGAAGAGGTGGCTGAAGCCGTTGCGTTTCTGGCCGGGCCCCGGGCGGAATATATCACCGGGATCGCCATGCCGATCAGCGGCGGAACGCCGGTCGGGCTCTGAGGGGAAATCGCGCCGTTAGCGCTCGCGGGAGATTTACGAAGAGCGCCTTTGCCGGTCCCGGCTGCCAGCGTTCCTCGATCTCGAACCCGGCAGTGTCATCCAGGCCGAAGAGCCGGGACCTTTTCGAACATCGATCCCGGTCTTCCGGGAGATCCTGGGTCAGGCCCGAGAAGACGGCGAAATGCGATGTTGGACCTAAAACTCCCACCCGCTTGCCGCAGCGAGCTGGGACTGCTGGACGCCGATCAGGATCAGCGTTCCTCCGTCGGAGAGGGTCAACACGGTGCTGCCACCGCTCTCCGTGGCCGTGTAGCTGAGCCCGTCCGTGAAGCTTAGCGCATCGGCTCCAACCTCGTAATCCGTCACCACGTCGTCGCCACCCCCAAAGTCGTAGACGAAGGTGTCCGCACCGTCGCCACCGTTGAGCGTGTCGTCGCCCTTGTTGCCGGCCAGCAGGTCGTCGCCGGCACCGCCAGACAGGGAGTCATTGTCCTGACCGCCATAGAGCTGGTCGTTGCCGGTATTGCCGGCAACCAGGTCTGCGCCCTGGTTGCCGTAGACGATATCGCTGTTCCGGCCGCCAAAGAGCGTGTCCTCGTTCTCTCCGCCCGAGAGAGTGTCGCCGCCCTTGTTGCCGTAGAGCACGTCCGCGTCGTTGTCGCCCCGGACCGTATCGGCGTCCTGGCCGCCATAGAGTGTGTCCATGCCGCCGCCGCCGAAGAGCGAGTCCTGGCCCTGGTTGCCGTAGACGACATCCTCGCCCCAGCTGGAGCCGACGGTGTCGTTGCCGCCGCCGCCGGCCAGCGTATCGTCCTCGGCGCCGAGCGAGATGAACTGCACCGCATCGTCGCCAACGACGTAGTTCTGCCCGGCCCCACCGGTGACCGAGGCATTTCCGACGATGGCCGCGAACTCGATATTGTCGAGCTGCAGGGTCGAGCCGGAAGGCAGACCCGAAGTATCGATGACGAAAGCCTCTGTGTAGATGGATTCACCCGTCGAGCCGATGAACTGGACCGTCTGCGCCCCGGTTTCGGTGGTTGCGAAGCTGATCGAGCGCACATCCACGGACATGGCGTCGGTGTAATGGTCGAAGAAACTCTGGCCGTGGCCGTCGAGCAGGCTCTTGCTCGCCGGGTCGGCGCCGCTGTCCTGGATCTGCCCGGCCAGCGTGCTCCGGGCGAGGGAACTGACCTCGGCGCTGGCCGGGCCGGAGATGGTCAGCGACATGTTGTCCGGAAGGACGACGGTCACGACGTTGCCGTTGCCGGTATTCTCGATCAGCGTCCCGCTGGCGGCCTCGCCGGAATTGTTCACCAGCGTGCGTCCGGTGGCCGAACCGGCGAGGTCTTCCGACGACCGGTTGGTTACGGTGAGACCGCTGCCGCTGTCCGGTGTTTCCGATGATACCGAGACGAAGTTGCCGTCGCTGTCGAGCTTGAGCAGGAAAACATCGGTCGACCCGGCGCTTGTCAGGTTCTCGGTCCCGGATCCGGGGTCAAAATCAGCTATGTCACGGAAATATCCCGTGACATAGCTGTTGCCGCTGCTGTCGACCTTGATCGATTCGCCTACGTCCTCTGATGCTCCGCCGACGCTTTTGGCCCAGACCAGATCGCCGTTGCTGCCGTATTTGGCAATGAAAACATCCTCAAGCCCGGCGGCTGTCAGGTTCACGGTCCCGGCGCCGGGATCGAAATCCGCCGTGCCGGAGAAACTCCCCGTGACGTAACTGTTGCCGCTGCTATCGACCTGAATCGATCGGCCATAGTCACTGAGTGTGCCGCCGACATTCTTTGCCCAGAGCAGGTCGCCGCCGTTGTCATACTTGGCAATGAAGACGTCGCTCGACCCGGCGCTGGTCAGGTTCGCGGTCCCGGCGCCGGGGTCGAAATCCGCCGTGCCGTTGAAGTATCCCGTGACATAGCTGTTGCCGCTGCTGTCGACCTGGATCGAATGACCTCGATCGGTGTTTGTCCCGCCAACGTTTTTTGCCCAGGCCAGATCGCCGCTGCTGTCGTATTTGGCAATGAATACATCTTCCGATCCGGCGCTTGTCAGGTTGGCGGTTCCGGCGCCGGGATCGAAATCCGCCGTTCCCTGAAAGCGTCCGGTGACATAGCTGTTGCCGCTGCTGTCGACCGTGATTGAATGGCCCAGGTCGGCATTCGTCCCGCCGACGTTTTTTGCCCAGAGCAGGTCGCCGCTGGCGTCGTACCTGGCAATGAATACATCTTGCCCGCCGGCACTGGTCAGGTTCGCGGTCCCGGCGCCGGGGTCGAAATCCGCCGTGCCACCGAAATCCCCCGTGACATAGCTGTTGCCGCTACTGTCGATGGCGATCGACTGTCCTGTGTCAATAGATGTACCGCCGACATTTTTTGCCCAGAGCAGGTCGCCGCTGCTGTCGTACTTGGCAATGAAAACTGCGTCGAAACCCGCGCTTGTCAGGTTGGCGGTCCCGGCGCCGGGATCGAAATCCGCCGTGCCGCTGAAGTATCCCGTGACATAGCTATTGCCGCTGCTGTCGACCTGGATCGACTCGCCTCGATCAATGCTTGTTCCGCCGACGTTTTTTGCCCAGAGCAGGTCGCCGCTGCTGTCGTACTTGGCAATGAAAACATCGTCGTTGCCCGCGCTGGCCAGGTTCGCAGTCCCGGCGCGGGGGTCGAAATCCACCGTTCCCTGAAAGCGTCCCGTGACGTAGCTGTTGCCGCCGCTGTCGACCGTGATTGAACGGCCTTGGTCACCACCTGTTCCGCCCACTCCGTTCGCGAATTGCACCATGGGAACTCAATCCAGTCGTACGATTGTTCAATCAGTTCGCTGCGTTCGGGCGGCGCGACGGTCCGGGGCCGTCTCTGCAGCACGGATCTTCGCCGCTTCCGCGAGTGGATCGCCGGATCAGGGTGAAATGACCAAACGGGCTTCACACCGCGGCGTGGACACGGGAACCCCCCCTGAGATGCACCGGTGGGGCGATGAGCGGGAAACTCCTCTTGGCTCTCATCTCAGGTCTCCCGATTGCTGTTACCGGTATGTTGTCAGTGGTTTGGGTGGAAAAGTCGGTTGAGAAGGCCACCCATTTCCCGAACAAGGTTGTCGAACATTCGAATCGAATGGGCACTTTATATTCACATATATGAATAAATAAAAATTATTCAATTCATTCGAATGGCGATCAATTCCTGATCGATTTTTGGCGCGCCGGACCGATGGCGTGAGCGCGTTCACGCTGACGGGAAAACAGTGACTGTGATTCGATGCGGACGGGATATCGGCGGATGCCTGGCGGGCCGGCGGGACCAGGCGGCCTACGAGCACAAACTGGCCCTGATCCGGCCGTATCGGTCATCTGTCTCTCCCCGTTTGCGGGGCCTTTCTGTGGTCAATCGGGCGTCCTGTCGAGAGGGGAATAATGGAATAGAGCCGAAAAGTCGGAACGGGCGCATCGGCGCCGTGTCAGCGCTCTGTTCCGGCCCGGCGCACCTCGTTCAGTGCCATGTGTTTATATACATCGACGAGTTTCGCGCCTTCATCCGGGCCCATCGAGATCGCGAGCCGCATGGTCGACTCGCCGAGATGCATGATCAGGAAGCATGCCATGGCGGCCCTCTGTCTGTCGCGGTCCGGCGCCACACGGCAAAGCGCCTCGGTCAGAACCTCGCCGCTCTTCCGGCTCTCCGCGATCTCCAGGTCTCTCAGGGTCTTGTCCGCGCCCATAGCGGAATTGATGTCCCGGATGACCGGTTCCGCCCGGAACAGGCCGAAATAGACGTCGATCAGCTCGTTCAGCGCATCGCAGAGCGCGTCGAGCGTTTCCGCTTCCGCCAGCCCGTCCTTTATGCATTTGAGGCACTCCGCACCGTAATGCTCTGCGAGTGCCCGGATGATCGCGCTTTTGTCCGGAAAATACTGGTAGAGCGAGCCGATGGAGACGCCCGCGAGCCGGGCCACCTCGCTCATCGTCATCGCTTCGCTGCCCTTCTCTGCGATCACTTTGATGGCGCAGTTCAGCATGTGCTCGACACGTGCGCGGCTGCGCTCCTGATTGGGCATGCGCCGGAGCGAGATGTGCTCCAGCGCGACGTGCGACATATCCGGCAGTTCTTTCGTCATAAGTTCTTTCGATATAACCACTCCGTGAACTCAGCCCGCATCAGAGCAAATTTCGTTGACTTGGTAAATGTGAGAGTTTATCAGATTTAAAAATATGAGCATTCCTCACATTTATGGAGAGCGTGATGAACAGATATGACGAGACGGCACCGATCCTGGTGTTGGGCGGGACGGGAAAGACGGGGCAACGGGTGGTGAGACGGCTGATCGAGCAGGGGCAACCGGTTCGCATCGGCTCCCGTGAAGCAGCGCTGCCGTTCGACTGGGACGCGCCGGAAACCTGGGCGCCTGTGGTCGAGGGAACACGGGCCATCTACATCGCCTATCATCCGGATCTTGCTGTTCCTGGCGCTCTGAAAACGGTCGGCGACTTTGTCGAGACGGCGCTCCGCGCAGGTGTGAAGCGCATGGTTCTTCTGTCCGGCCGGGGCGAGGAAGAGGCCGAGCAGACGGAACAGATGCTGATCTCCTCGGGCGCCGACTGGACCATCGTCCGGGCGAGCTGGTTCTTCCAGAATTTCAGCGAGACCTTCCTGGCCGATGCCATCAATACGGGCGAGGTCGCGCTGCCGATCGGCGATGTGAAGGAGCCGTTCATAGACGTCGAGGATATCGCCGATGTGGCGGCGGCGGCCCTCACCGATCCCGCACATATAGGCAAACTCTATGAGGTCACCGGCCCGGAGCTGCTGAACTTTTCCGAAGCCGTTGCCAGTATCGCAGCTGCATCGGGGAGGCCGATTCGATACCGGCAGATCCCGGCGGCAGATTACAAGGCCGCGATGGAACAGGCTGGCGTGCCGGAAGATATGATTTCACTCGTCCTTTACCTCTTCACCAACGTCCTGGACGGTCGCAATGCCAATGTGACCGATGGTGTAAGCCAGGCGCTTGGCCGTCCGCCTCGTCGTTTTACAGATTATGCGAAGCGGACCTCACTGACCGGCATCTGGGGTGCTCAAACGGCTGCACTGGCCTGAGGGCTGGATTGCCAAAACCGTCCCGCGCCTGAATGAAAACCCCGCGACAAAATGCGTCGCGGGTTTTTCATTTGTCGTGTGAAGGATCAGGCGCACATTGACAGCATGGTTAATCCGAAGCTTCTCAGCGTCGCGACCGCCGTGCCCCGTCACCGCCTGTCGCAAGCCGATGCCCTTGCCCATGCCCGCCAGATCTTCGAAGAGCGGGTGCCGGCCTTTGCCCGCTTGGCGCCGGTCTATGGCAATGCCGGGGTCGAGACGCGCTACCTGTCCGTACCGCTCGACTGGTTCGCCAGGCCGCGCAGCTGGTCCGAGGCGAACCGGATCTATCTCGAGGTCGCCGAGGACCTTCTGGCCGAGGCCGCAGGCCGGGCACTGGAGCAGGCCGGTCTCGCCGCGTCGGACGTGGACACGCTGATTGTTGTCTCCAGCACGGGCATTGCGACACCGAGCCTGGACGCGCGGATGCTGCGGAGGCTGGTTTTCCGGGACGATGTGAAACGGGTGCCGCTGTTCGGGCTTGGCTGCGCCGGTGGTGTCCTCGGCCTTGGCCGGGCGGCGCAGTTCGCTGCGAGTGGGGACGGGGAGACGGTCCTATTGCTGGTGGTCGAGCTGTGCAGCCTGACCTTCCGCTGGTCCGACACCGGTAAATCCAATCAGGTCGCGACCGCGCTCTTCGGCGATGGTGCAGCGGCGGCGGTGCTGCGCGGCGCGCGCGACGAGGATGGCGCGGCTGTCACGGCCTGGGGTGAGCATACCTGGCCGGACTCCCTCGACGTCATGGGCTGGTCGGTAGAGGAGGACGGTTTCGGCGTGATCTTCAGCCCGCGTATTCCGGAGATCGTCCGGACCGGAATGCGGAGCGAAGTGGACCGGTTTCTGGCCCTTCACAAACTGAGCTTGTCCGACATTGACCTGTTCGCCTGCCACCCGGGCGGCGCGAAGGTTGCGGCCGCTCTGGAGGAAGCCTTCGATTTGCCTGAGGGCGGGCTTGAGGATTCCCGGTCAGTGCTGCGGGACTATGGAAATATGTCGGCGGCGACCGTGTTCTTTGTATTGGAGCGTATGCGGGCGGATGGAATAGATGGCCAACGGGTGCTGGTGCAGGCGCTCGGCCCCGGTTTCACTGCCGGTTTTGCCGTGCTGGAAGGGTGAGCGGGATGGAATTGGGATGGGCGCAATGGACGGCGCTGGTTGTGGCGGGGTTGCGCCTGGCTGAACTGGTCTACGCCCGGCGCAACTTCGCGCGTCTGATCGCGCGGGGCGGGCAAGAGCATGGTGCCGGGCATTACCCGCTGTTCGTCCTGCTGCATGGAAGCTGGCTGCTTGCCCTGTTCTTTCTGGTGCATGAGGCAAAGGCGCCAAGCCTGTCATTGCTCGCTGTTTTCGCCGCCCTGCAGGTTGTCCGCGTCTGGATCATCGCCAGCCTCGGGCCATACTGGACCACGCGGATCGTCACCCTGCCGGACGCGCCACTGGTCCGGCGCGGGCCGTACCGCTTTCTCCGGCACCCGAACTACCTGCTTGTCGCGGTGGAAATCCCGCTGCTGCCGTTCGCCTTCGGCGCCTGGGACATCGCCGTGTTGTTCGGTGCCACCAACCTGGCCCTGCTGGCCTATCGGATAAAGGTTGAGGAAGCGGTTCTTGAAGAACGGCGCACGCTGTAGGCAATTCCCAAATCCCTCACCCCGCTTTCCGGCCGGGATGACGATCGGTGAATTGCAGAGTGATTCACTACTGAAGAATCTCCCTTATCCTGAAGTTACTTAAATTTGAGTATAAACTTATTCATAATCGCGCTATAGTTGTGCCTCTCATTAAGAGGAGGGTGAGATGACGTTAAAACTCATATCAAACGTGTTCGGCGTAGCTGCTGTTTGTGCCGCTGCAGTGAGTGGATTGCCCCGGACGGCATATGCGCAACAGCTTCTATGCTCGGGGTCGGAGGGAGTGGGCCAGGGACTGCAGTTTGTGATCCCGGCTTCCGAGGCGACATCGGCGGAGGCAACCCGCGAGCTGTTCTCGGATTTTCAACAAAACCGGCATACGGCGACGGTTTGCCTCTGTCAGGGCAACGGCACGCAGGTGAGCTTCAATATACAGCTGATCGATCCGTCAAATAGTGTGAGCGAGGGGACGTTGCGTGTGTCCTCAGGCTCGTGCGGAACCGTCCAGTCCGTTGGTTTTGTGAAGGCACAGTTGCCGCAAGGCGGTCAGACCGTTCGCGGAGTGATCTACGTTTCCGACGATGCGGAATAAGGCGTAGTGATAGGACCACCGCCGCTCCTCCACCCGGAGCGGCGGTGGTCTGTTTCGACGTATGGAAAGCGGGCTCAGAACCCGGCATCGCCTTCCCAGTATTTGTCGTTCAGATTGCGCATCAGTTTGTCGTGGCTCTTTTCCAAGCAGCCGCGCAGGCGGACGTTGTAGCCCTGATCGCCATAGGCCTTGCAGCGCGCGTAAGCGTCACGGGCGGCCTCGATGCCCTGCGGCGCGAACTGCCGCAGATTGGCGGGCGTAGTCGCCTTGTCCCAGATGCCGCCCCGGAGGGCTTTCCCTGCATACCCGTCCGCCGGCAGCAGGTTGATCATCCGGGAGATCAGCGCGCCGCTGTCGGCACGGGGGGAGCCATTCTCGAAATAGCCTTCCGCCAGTACCCGCTTTTCGCCGAGCGCTGTTTCCAGGTCCTCTTTGCTGGGACGGGCGGCGACGGTCGGCTCGGAGCGTGGCAGCAGGGAGACCCGGCGCGGCACACTGAGGGAGATCGAGGCCGCATCCAGAGCGGCGAGCCGCTCAGCACCCATGGAGATCCGGACCGAGGTATAGGCGCCGGTGCTTTCGAAATGCAGCAGGCCGGCGGCGGAGAATTCGGCGGTGCTGCCGTCCTTCTTCACGACCACCATGGTGATATCGCCTTCTCCGGCGACGTCATAGACATGGCCGGCATCCGGTTTCGGACGGTGCTCCTGCAGGCAGAAGGCAGAGAAGAATCCGGTGCAGGTGCCGTCCGTGCAATTGAGCGGGACGGGGAGCTTGGTGGCGATGAGGCCGAGCACCTGGGGCAATTTGGTCTGGGCCGCGCTGGCCTCGGCTTTGCTGCTGGCGATACCGGCGGCAAGGCCCAGACAGAGGGCGAAAGACGCAATGTGTCGGAACATGGCTGTTTCCTCCGGAGCTGGCCGGTCGGTCCCGCAACCATGAAGGCCGGGACATCCGGCTTTATGCGTTGAGGAAAGCATCTCACTCGGCGCGCATCGGTTCAATTGCCGATTTGACCGCTCACGCGGATGGGAAGCCCGTGCCGGTTGCCGGGGCAGGCTGTGTCGCAGGCTCAGCAAGGGATTGCGCCAGATCAAAATCTGGCTCAAGGGCGACAACAGATGACGCGCATTTGAAAGTTCACACTTCCAATCGTGCTCATATCAATTCAGCGAACGAATTTTTGGAGGATACGAGATGGCCGCTGAAGCTCGGGATCTCGAAGGAGCCGGTAACGGTATTGATGCTTCTGGGGAAGCCCGTGGCCGTCGCGGCCGCAGCGGCGGCGGACGTGAAGCCCGCCGCGCCTCCCGGTCCAGATCGACGCAGGTGCAGGCGCCATACATCACCCGCAACGTGCCGGTGTATGAAATCCTCAGCGAGGAAGGTCTCGAAATCATCGAGGCCAATGCCGAGACCATCATGGAAGAGGTCGGCATCGAGTTTCAGGATGACGAGGAAGCCCTCGCCCTGTGGCGCGATGCCGGTGCGGACGTGCAGGGCACGCGGGTGCATATCCCGCGCGGTCTTGCCCGCACACTCTGCGCGACGGCACCCTCCACCTTCACGCAGCATGCCCGCAACCCGGCCCGGTCGGTCGAGATCGGCGGCAAGAACACGATCTTCGCGCCAGTCTACGGCCCGCCTTTCGTCAGCGATGTGGATGGTGGCCGCCGCTATGCGACCATCGAGGACTTCCAGAATTTCGTGAAGCTGACCTATATGCTCCCGTCGCTGCACCATTCCGGCGGCACGGTCTGCGAGCCGGTCGATCTGCCCGTGAACAAGCGGCATTTCGACATGGTCTATGCCCACATGAAATACAGCGACAAGCCGTTCATGGGCTCCGTTACCGCGCCGGAGCGGGCGCAGGATACGGTGGACATGGCGAAGATCCTGTTTGGTGCCGAGTTCGTCGAGAACAACACGGTCTGCACCAGCCTGATCAACGCCAACTCGCCGATGGTCTGGGACGGCACCATGCTCGGCGCGCTGAAGACCTATGCCCGCAACAATCAGGCCTGCATTACGACGCCTTTCATCCTCGCGGGCGCCATGTCGCCGGTGACGGTGGCGGGCACGCTGGCCCAGACCCTGGCCGAGGCAATGGCCGGGATCGCCTTCGCCCAACTCGTGCGGCCGGGCGCGCCGGTGATCTTCGGCTCCTTTGCCAGCTCCATCTCCATGCAGTCCGGCGCCCCGACCTTCGGCACGCCGGAGCCTGCCATGGTGCTCTATGGCTGCGCCCAGCTCGCCCGGCGCCTCGGCGTCCCGTTCCGCTCCGGCGGCTCGCTCTGCGGCTCCAAGACTCCGGACGCGCAGGCGGCCTACGAGTCCGCGCAAACCCTGAACCCGACGGTGATGGGCGGCGTCAATTTCGTGCTGCACGCGGCCGGCTGGCTTGAAGGCGGTCTGGTGGCCTCCTACGAGAAACTGCTGATGGATGCGGACCAGCTCGCCATGATGCCGACCCTGCTTGGCGGCGTCGATCTGACCGAAAACGGCCAGGCCATGGACGCGATCCGCGAGGTCGGCCCCGGCAAGCATTTCCTCGGCTGCGCCCATACCCAGGCGAATTTCGAGAACGCCTTCTTCCGCTCGAAGGTCGCCGACAACAATACCTACGAGCAATGGTCCGCCGAAGGCTCTCGCGATGCCTATCAGCGCACCGGCGACCGGGTGAAGACCATGCTGGCGGAATACCAGGCACCGGAGATCGATCCGGCGGTGGACGAGGCGCTGGTCGAATTCATGACCAAGCGGAAAGCATCGTTCCCGGACTCGATGGTCTGATCTGATTGAGGCCGGCGCGGCGGCCTACCAGCCGTTGCGCCGGTCCCAGCGGGCGATGATTTCGTCCGAGCCTTCCTCGAACACTTCGTAAATCTCGTGAGCGGCAACCGTCATGCAGACATGATTCGGCAGGACGCGGACGCGGGCGCCGATGGGGAGCGTCTCAAACAGCGCCGGGTCGGGCAGGTGGACTTCGCCGTGCTCCTGATGCGTGCCCCGGATGGTGAGGCCATGCAGAGGTCTGCCGGTTTCGAGGTCTGCCAGCAGGCCGAAACCCTTATCGCCGTCCTTGCCGAGGGCTTCGGTCGAGCGGTCCTTGGAGAGGGCGATGCCGCCCGCATCCAGGATCAGGGTGCCGCGCGCCTTGTTGTGTGAGATGACGCTGGCGACGACGGATGACGCGATATCGTCGATGCCGTGGGAGCCGATGCCGGCCTGGAACAGATCGCCGAGCGTATAGACGCCGGGGCGCATTTCGGTGACGCCGTCGAGGTGATCGGCATAGAGCGCGGTCGGGGTCGAGCCGACGCTGACGATCGGGCAGGCGATGCCGTCCGCCCGGATCAGCTCCGCCGCCGCGACGGCCGCGTCCCGTTCGACGCTGGCGACGGCTTGCATGTCTTCCGGCGTTCGGCCGCGATAGGAATGGCCGGCATGGGTCATCACACCGGCGAGACGCGCGCGCGGGGAATTGTCGAGAATGCGGGCGATGGCGATCAGGCGATCATTGTCATGATCCACACCCGTGCGGTGCTCGCCACAATCCACCTCGATCATGACCGCGTGAGTGCCCGGATGGGCGGCAATGGCCTCTGCCACCTCCACACTGTCGATCAGGATCTTCAGGTCCGCGCCCCGGGCCGTCAGCGCGGCGGCGCGGTCCAGCTTCGAGGGCGGGATGCTGACGGCATAGAGGATGTCGGCAAAACCGTGTTCGAACAGATATTCCGCTTCCGCCAGCGTGGAGACGGTGACGCCGCCGGTCTTGCCCGTCTGATCAGTCTGCCCCGCCGTTGCGATCTTCGCGATCTCCGCAGATTTGCCGGTCTTCATATGCGGGCGCAGGGCCACGCCAAGCGTAGCGGCACGCGCGCTCATGCGGGCACAGTTTCGCTCCACCCGGCTCTTGTCGAGGATCAGGCAGGGGGTCTGGAGATCGGAGAGTTTCATGGTGGCTCGCGGGGGTTGGTGTCGGCGGGAGGAGCAGCCTAGTGCCGCCGGGCCGTTCAATCAATAAAACGGCGAGGAAGGGACTAATCGAATGCTTCTGCACTTTACGGAGTTTTGTTTTCAATCAAACCGATATGGGCTTGTATGGCATCGGGTCCGGCCTTGCGGGAGCTGTCTGGGAAATGCGTGCGGATGAGGGCGATAATTCAAATCCATGGCTGAGACGAACCTGAAAGAAAAACTGGAACTTCTTTACACCGGTCGGAGCCGTAGGGCGGTTCTGTTCCGCTACGCGCTCATTGCTTTTGATATTTTCACGATTGCCTTCTTTATCGTCACGATCCCCATGGCGCCGTCGACCAAGATATTCCTGATCGATGTTGCGGTCGGGTTACTGATTTTTGGCGATTTCATGGCCCGGCTCTGGATTGCGCCGAACAAGGTTCGCATGCTCCGGCAAATCTACACGATCGCGGATGTTTTCGTGATCCTGTCACTGCTGCTGGCGCCGATCTTCAGCCAGAGCTTCGCATTCCTGCGTATTCTCCGGGCGCTTCGGCTGCTGCATTCCTATCACGTGCTGCGTGATCTTCGATCCGAAACCCCGTTTTTCCGCCGAAACGAGGACGTCATCCTCGGCGCGGTCAATCTCGGTGTGTTCGTGTTCTTCGTTACGTCGCTGGTGTTCGTGCTGCAGTTCGGCGCCAATCCGGGGATCGAGGATTTCATCGCCGCACTTTACTTCACTGTGTCCGCGCTCACGACGACGGGGTTCGGCGATATCGTCCTGACCGGAACGACCGGGCGATTGCTTGCGATTGTCATCATGATCGTCGGCGTGGCTCTGTTCCTGCAACTGGCCCAGGCAATTTTTCGGCCGCGGAAGGTGTCCTATACCTGCCCGTCATGCGGTCTGAACCGGCATGAGGAAGATGCGGTTCACTGCAAGCATTGCGGTGAGCCGCTGAAGATTGAAACAGAAGGCAGCAATTAGTCCGTTTCAATGGATCGGCGACATTGATCCTGAAAGCGCCGGTCGCGCAGTAAGCCTAGGCAGCGGCCACTTCCTTGCGTTTCTTCAGTTTGTGCCCGACTTCAATGATGGCGTTGATCGCGGGAACCAGTTCCAGACCGAGATCCGTCAGCGCGTATTCAACCGATGGCGGGGAGGTTGGCTTGACCGTGCGGGAGATGACACCGTGCTGCTGCAGGTCCTTCAGCCGTGCCGTCAGCATTTTCGACGAGACTCCGGGGATATCCGACTTCAACTCGCTGAAGCGGCGCGGGGTCTCGCTCAGATACCAGATGACGTTCGGCGCCCAGGCGCCGGAGATAATACTGAGGCAGGTTCCGAGTGGGCACTCCTCCGGCGGCGGGGTGACCGTGTTCTTCCGCATCTTCAGGGCCATGGCGGGATTACCTTTTGGTGTGCTGGTTACCAAGCCGTAACAGGATAATAAGATTACCAAATGTAACTTGATTTACAATAGTAACCAGTGGCCCTAGGTGAAGAGCGTCATCGCAGCAGGAGGAGCGCAGAATGACGTTCACCCAAGACGCCGTTGCCCGGCTGGGCATCCGGCACCCGATCATCCAGGGGCCATTCGGCGGCGGCCTTTCGACCGTCGAGTTGGCGGCCACGGTCTCTAACAGGGGCGGGCTTGGTTCCTACGGAGCCCATATCACCGCACCGGAGGAAATTGGCGCGCTCACGCATGAGCTTGCAAGCGCCACCGCCAAGCCATTCGCACTCAATCTCTGGGTATCGGATCACGATCCGGGCGGGGAGCATCTGAGCGATGCCGGTTTCGAGCGGCTCTATCCGGTCTTCGCGCCCTATTTCGAGGAGCTCGGGCTGGCCAAGCCGACCCCGCCGGAACGTTTCCACCACCGCTTCGAGGACCAGATTGAAGCATTGCTGGAGGCGCGTCCTCCGGTGTTCAGTTTCGTTTTCGGTATTCCATCCGGGAAGGTTCTGGAGGAATGCCGCAGACTCGGTATCCGCACCATGGGCGCGGCGACCACGCTGGCCGAGGCGGAAGCGCTGGATGCGGCCGGCGTCGATCTGATCGTTGCTACGGGGCTTGAGGCCGGCGGGCATCGGGTCTCCTTCCTGAAATCCGCGGAGGAAAGCCTGACGGGAACCTTCTCGCTGACGCAGGTCGCCGCATCTCATGTCGAGGCGCCCGTGATCGCCGCTGGCGGTATTGTCGACGGACGCGGTATCCGTGCGGCGCTGACGCTCGGCGCCGGGGCGGCGCAGATCGGCACCGCCTTTCTTGCCTGCGCCGAATCCGGCACCAATCAGGCGCACCGGGACATGCTCTTCACCGATGCTGCCCGTGATACGGCTCTTACCCGCTCCTATACCGGCCGACTGGCCCGGGGCATCCGGAATCGCTGGATCAACGAGATGGCGGAACGGGAGAGCGCGCTGCCGCCATTCCCGGTGCAGAGCTGGTTCTTCGGCGCCATCAAGGCCGCCGCGCTCAGGCAGGGGAGGGACGATCTGGTCTCGCTCTATGCTGGCCAGTCAGCGCCGAACCTGAAACACCGCTCGGCCATCGCGTTGATGGATGATCTGACCGGCGATCTCGACTCCGTCCGCGTCGCCTGAATGCCGCGGGACACCCCTGCTGTCGGATCGGCTCATCCATTGCCGCAGTGTGCGGCGCCGATCCGGCGGTTTTATCCAGAGGAGACCAAGACAATGAAGCTCTATTATATCCCCGGCGCCTGTTCCCTCGCGTCTCATATCATCCTGCACGAGACTGGAGCCACCGTCGATATCGAGAAGGTCGACGGCGCCACGCATAAAACCGAAACAGGTGCCGATTTCTACCAGGTGCACCGCAAGGGCTACGTTCCCGCTCTGCAGCTCGATGACGGGGAGGTGCTGACCGAAGGTGCAGCCATCCTGCAATATCTCGCGGACACCTCCACCAGGACAGAGTTGTCCCCGGCGCAAGGCAGTATCGAGCGGGCCCGGTTGCAATCGCAGCTCAACTTCGTTTCCGCGGAGTTGCACAAGGCGTTCGGCCCGCTGTTCAAGAAGGACTCAACCGAGGGTGAGAAAACCGCCGCGCGCAAGAAGGTGGCCCTGCGTCTGGATGACGTGGAAGCGGTGCTGTCCGACGGGCGGGCATACTTCCTCGGCAAGGATTTCTCGATTGCGGACGCTTATCTCTTCACCGTCACCAACTGGACCAACCCCACCGGCCTCGGGCTCGGCGAACGACAGAACCTGGCTGCCTATATGGGCCGGATGGCAGAGCGTCCGTCGGTGCAGGCAGCAATGCAGGCTGAGGGTCTGATCGGCAAGGCTGCCTGATCAGGCTCCGGCTATCGTGGCGAAGGTCTCGTTACTGATCCATCCGGTGGCGAGACCTTCCGCCCAATCAGGACGTCCGCGCTCCATGGCAAGTGTCGCCATGTCCAGATGCGCGTAGGGGACGTGGCGGTGGGTGACGGACCAGCCCTCCGGCCGTTTTTCCAGAATGGCGTAGCTGGCGTGGGGCTTTCCGGCCTGCACCTTGTGCGGTATGGGCTCGAGGTCGATATAGGCCGGGCAGCCGACAGAGCCGGGATTGACGATCAGGCGCCCGTCTGCGAGGGCCACCGTTCGCGGCAGATGGGTATGGGCGCAGAGGATCAACGGTTGCGTGATGCCTTGCGCACGCGCTTCGATGTCGGTGAGCGCCGCGCTGCGAACCCTTCCGTCCGGGGTTACCTGCTCCAGCCAGTAGGTGTTGTCGTCTTCCGGCGTGCCGTGACAGAGGAAGACTTCGTCGCGCCAGACCATGGTTGCCGGAAGCTCCCGGATCCAGTCGAGCGTTTCCGTCGCCAACTGGTCATAGGCGAGGCGGTCGGACGTCCCCATATCCTCGGGGGCGCGTTCGATGAGCCAGCGATCGTGATTACCGCGGATCGAGACGGCGTCGATGCCGCGCAGCAGTTCCGCGGTGCCTTCGGCATCCAGCGGGCTGCTGAAAAAGTCACCGAGATTGACGATGTCGGAAATCCCCTCGGCCTTGATGTCGGCGAGGACGGCTTCCAGAGCGAGGCTGTTTCCGTGGATGTCGGCGATGGCGGCGAAACGCATGGCGGGGCTCCTGTCGGATCTATGCGGCTGCGACTGTAGCGGACGTGGCGGGGACCGTGTCACGGCTCGGGCTGACGCCGAACCGTCGGCTGTAGTCGCGGCTGAACTGGGTCGGACTTTCATAACCGACGGCGAAGGCGACCTCCGAGACGGAGAGTTTTCCGCCATAGATCAGCCGGCGCGCTTCCAGCAGCCGGAGCTGTTTCTGGAATTGCAGCGGGGCCATCTGGGTGATGGATTTGAAATGCGCATGGAAGGACGACGGGCTCATCCCGGCAGCGTCGGCCAGTGCGGCGACTTTCAGCGGGGCGGTGATGTCCCGGCGGATCAGCGCGATGGCTTTCGCGATCCGGCTGGCGTGACTTTCCGAGCGGGCTAACAGGCGGACCATGCTGCCGTGTTCCGCCGTCAGCAGCCAGTAGTGGATCTCGCGCTTGATCAGAGGCGCCAGAATGGCGGTGGCTTCCGGCCTGTCCGTCAGGGCGAACAGGCGAGCCATCGCATCTTCGATCTCGGGCGGTGTCCGGCCGGCCGCGATTGTCCTGCCGTTGGTGTCGGATGATGTTGGCTCGGTGCGGATCTCCCGCACCAGCTCACGCAGCAGTGCCGTATCCAGCGCAAGAGCCAGGGCAGCGTAGGGCGCTGCCGGGCTGGCCTCGACGATCCGGCTGTTCAGTACGACGTCATGGCTGACGATCAGCGATTGCCCAGCGCTGAATGTGACTACGGCGTCACCGAAGCAGGCTTTTTTCGCGCCCTGTAGAACCAGACAGAAGATCGGCTGATAGCAACAGGGCTCCAGTATCGTCGGCTGGCGGCTGCGGATCAGGCTCAGGCCGTCGATCACGGTCGGCCACGGCCCGGCGCCGGCACCCTCCCTGTCCGCATAATCCGTAACGGCGGTGATCAGGGGGGCGAGATCTTTCGAAGCATCTTTCTGCATCGGTTACAGGGTGGGCCAGTCCGGCGCCGGGATCAATGCGCCTAACCGTTAAATTTGGAGAATCGGGCAGATCATTCGGAGAAAGCGGCAGGCCGCGACGCTTCCGTGTTCCCACCTCCGGGTCATCGCAGACTTTCCGGAGACAGAGCATGACGACCGAACGAAAAATCGCCCTGATCACAGGGGGCAGCCGAGGGCTTGGCCGCAATAGCGCAATCCACCTTGCCGCCAAGGGCATCGACACGATCCTGACCTACCGCGCGGACAGAGCGGCGGCGGATGAGACCGTCGCCGAAATCGGGAAGGTGGGCGGTACGGCCGTTGCCCTGCAGCTCGACACGGCGGAGGTTGGCGGCTTCGACGATTTCGCCTCCCGTCTCGCGGCGGCGCTGAAACAGACATGGGGGCGGGAGCAGTTGGACTTCCTGGTGAACAATGCCGGCTCCGGCGTCTTCAAGCCTTTCGCGGAGACCACGGAAGCGGATTTCGATGCCATGTTGAACGTGCATCTGAAGGGTGTTTTCTTCCTTACGCAAAAGCTCGCCCCGATGATCGCGGATGGCGGCCGTATCCTGAACATCTCGTCCGGCCTGTCCCGCTTCGTCGTGCCGGGCTTCGCCGCCTATGCGACGATGAAGGGCGGGATGGATGTGCTGACAACGTATATGGCGAAAGAGCTGGCGGAACGGCAGATCACCGTGAACGTGCTTGCGCCGGGCGCCATCGAGACGGATTTCGGAGGCGGTATGGTGCGCGATAATGCGGAGATGAATGCCCATATGGCCTCGACCATCGCGCTCGGCCGGGTCGGGCTGCCGGACGATATTGGTGGTGCCGTCAGCAGTTATCTGGCAGGCGATTTCGGCTGGATGACGGCACAGCGGATCGAAGTGTCCGGTGGTCAGCTAATCTAAGTGGCTGGAATACGGGCGGAAGCACTGCTTCCGCCCGCTTTGGGCTTAACCTTGAGGCTCGATCCGGACGCCGAATTCCAGCCCGGCATCTTCCAGATACATCCAGAGATACTCGGCGAAGCTGGCGCGGACGAGAATGTCGTAGGTCGGTGTCTCGTCGGTCTGGTCGAACAGCACGGTGATCCGGCCGAGATGGCTTTGCACGCACTGGCCGGGGCCGAACTCGCGGGGATGCAGGTCGATGGCGCAGCCCTTGATCATCACATCGCGGGCATGCCTGCCGGAGAGCCGGATCAGCGTGTAATGCTCGGTCACCTCCGTGACGGCGGCATGCAGCCCGGCGACGGCTTTCGTCAGCGTGGCGGCGAGGCCAACATCGTCACTATAGACCATCCATTCGTTCGGGCCGGTCCAGAGCACACGGGCGGTCTTCGATCTGGCGACGGTGCCTGGCTTTGCCGGCGGCTCGACACCGAGAACCTTCTTGGCAGCGGCGGTGAACTTCTTGTCCGACGTCAGGCCGCGCAGCACCAGTCTGGTCTGGAACGGGATCTCGGTCAGCGTGACCCCGGCATCAGACGGGCCGCCGATGACGATGTCGAGCGGGTCGAGCGCGGTGCGGGCGGTGAGGGTTTCCAGATCAGCCATTGATCCGCTCTCCTTCCAGATCAAAGAACCGGGGTTCGGTCACCCTGACCTTCACGACCTTGTCCTCAAGCGGGACATGCAGGGTCTGGCCGTGCCGGGCATGACCGCCCTTGATAAGAGCCATGGCGATGGAGCGGCCGCAATTCGGGCTGTAATAGCTCGAGCTGACATGGCCGAGCATTTCCATCGGCGGCTCTGGCTTCAGTTTTTCCACCACATGGCCGCCTTCCGGCAGCACTGTCTGCGGATCGTCCGTTAGCAGACCGACCAGTTGCTTGCGGTCCGCCGAGGCCATCGACTCACGCTCAAGGGAGCGCTTGCCGACGAAGTCCGGCTTCTTCTTCGAGACGATCCAGTCCATGCCGAGATCGAGAGGGTTCACCGTGCCATCGGTTTCCTGACCGACGATGATGAAACCTTTCTCGGCCCGCAGCACGTGCATGGTCTCCGTGCCGTAAGGCGTGATGTCGAACTCCTTGCCGGCCTCCATCAGGGCTTCCCAGAGGGCCAGGCCGTAGCGAGCCGGGACATTGATCTCGAAGGACAGCTCACCGGTGAAGGAAATCCGGAAAAGCCGTGCCGGGATACCCGCAACGGTGCCTTCCTTCATATCCATGAAGCCGAAGGTCTCGGCGGAGAAGTCGATGTCGGTGCAGAGTTTCTGCATGACCGCGCGGCTTTTCGGGCCGTTGATCGCCACCACGGACCATTGCTCGGTCACACTGGAGAAGAAGACCTTCAGGTCCGGCCACTCGGTCTGGTGCCATTCCTCCAGCCAGGACAGCACGTTCGCCGCGCCGCCGGTTGTGGTGGTCATGTGATAGTGGTTTTCGCCGATGCAGGTGGTCACACCGTCATCCATCACCATGCCGTCTTCCTTCAGCATCAGCCCGTAGCGGCAGCGGCCGACATCAAGCTTGAGCCAGGCGTTCGTGTAGATGCGGTTGAGGAATTCGGCGGCGTCCGGGCCCTGGATATCGATCTTGCCGAGGGTCGAGGCGTCGAGGATACCGCAGCCGTCGCGCACGGCCTTGACCTCGCGGTCGATGGACTGACGGAAGGTCTCGCCCGCCTTCGGGAAATACCAGGCGCGCATCCACTGGCCGACATGCTCGAACGTGGCGCCGTTGGCCCGGGCCCATTCGTCGATCCGGGTTTTCCGGATCGGCTCGAACAGCTTGCCGACATTCCGGCCCGTATAGGCGCCGATGGTGGCAGGCGTGTAGGGCGGACGGAACGTGGTGGTGCCGACCGAGGGGATCTCGGCGGCGAGCACGTCCGACAGGATGGCCAGCGCGTTGACGTTGGAGGTCTTGCCCTGATCCGTGCCCATGCCGGTGGTGGTGTAGCGCTTCAGATGCTCGACCGAGCGATAGCCCTCGCGGGCGGCGAGCTGCACATCGGCGGCGGTCACGTCGTTCTGGAAATCGACGAAATGCTTGCCCCTGCGGCCGAGCCTGGCCTTGCCCGGCGCGATCCAGAGCGGCCGCAGGCTGCCCTGTTCCGGCTCGGTGGCTTTCGGGGCGGCTGGCGCTCGGCCCTTGTGTCCGGCCTCGCGGGCGGCTTCGGCGCCGAGTTTGACGCCTTCCTTCAGGCTGTCTGCGAGAGTCATTGTGCCGTTGCAGGCACCGGCGCTGGCAAGCGCCTGGCTTGCCGTGCCGGGGATGAACGCCGCCATCTCCGTATCCCAGGTGAGTTTTCCCTTGGACTGGGAGAACAGGTGGACCGTCGGGTTCCAGCCGCCGGACATGGCGATCAGATCGCAATTGACCGATTTGGCTGTGCCGGTGACGCCTGTGCCGTCCGCGTCGAGCTGCATGACCTCAACACCGGACACTTTCTGCGATCCCTGCACCGAGACGATGCCGTGGTTCTCGTAGACGGTTATGCCCTTGGCCCGAACCGCGTCGGCCAGCGGGCCGGTGACGGATTTGCGGACATCGACGATGGCTGCGACCCGGCCGTGCCCCTCTTCAAGGGCGAGGGCGGTGCGGTAGGCATCGTCGTTATTGGTGAAGATCACAGCCTTGCGGCCCGGCAGTACGCCGTACCGGTTGACGTATGTGCGCACAGCCGAGGACAGCATGACGCCCGGACGGTCATTGTCCGTGAAGACCAACGGCCGTTCGAGGGCGCCGGTCGCCAGCACCACGCGTTTCGCCCGGATCTTCCACAGCCGCTGGCGCGGAGTATGTTCCGGCGCGGCGCCGAGATGGTCGCTGACCCGCTCCAGGCCGGTCAGATAATTGTGATCGTAATAGCCGGTTATGGTGCAGCGCTTGACCAGAGTGACCTCCGGCATCGCTTCCAGCTCGGCGACGGTTTCCTCGACCCAGCGGGCAGGCTCCTTGCCGTCGATTTCGCAGTCGCTCTCGGACAGCAGTGAGCCGCCCCAGTCCGCCGTCTCGTCCGCCAGGATTACCCGGGCACCGGTCTTGCCGGCTGCAAGTGCTGCCGCGAGACCGGCCGGGCCGCCGCCGACAATCAGCACGTCGGCATGGGCATGGACCTTCTCATAACGGTCCGGATCGCGATCCGGCGGCGCCTTGCCGAGACCGGCGGCATGCCGGATGACATGCTCGTATTTGAGCCACAGAGAAGCCGGCCACATGAAGGTCTTGTAGTAGAAGCCTGCCGGGAACAGCCGGTGGAAGACGGAGTTGATGGCGCCGACATCGAACTTCAGGTTCGGCCAGCGATTCTGGCTGGCGGCTTCCATGCCATCGAAGACCTCGATCTGCGTTGCCCGCAGGTTCGGCTCCGACTTGTTGCCGCTGCCGAGCTGGATCAGGGCGTTCGGCTCTTCCGAGCCGGCGGCGAGGATGCCGCGCGGACGGTGATACTTGAAGCTGCGGCCGATCAGGTGAACGCCATTGGCGATCAGGGCGGAGGCAAGCGTGTCGCCCTCATAGCCCTCGTAGCTTTTGCCGTCGAAGGTGAAGCGGACCGGCTTGGAACGGTCGATGCGCCCCTTGTCGCGGATCCGGAAAGACTGCCCGCTCATGTGCCCGACACTCCCGCTTTCGCGTTCTTCTCGGCCGCGCTCTGGCGCCGCCAGTTGCCTTCATAGGCCTTGATGCCCTCAGCACTCTTCGGCAATGCGCCCATCGGATAGATCTCGATGATCTCGTCGGTGGCGGTGTTGCGCACGACGTTGAACCACTGCCGGCAGCCGGCGCTGTGCGACCAGCGCTCCAGGAACGGACCCTTGGCGTTCTGCTTCAGGAACAGGTATTCGGCCCATTCTCCGTCGCTCAGATTTTCTGGTGTCAGCGGGCGCAGGATGTGAGCCTCGCCGCCATAATGGAACTCATTGTCGTCACGCGGGCCGCACCAGGGGCAGGTGATTTGCAGCATGTCTCGTCTCCCTAGTGCGCGACGCCGGCGGCGCCGTGCTCGTCGATCAGATAGCCGGTTTCGAACCGTTTCAGGCTGAACGGCGCGGCGATGGCGTTCGGCTCGTCCTTGGCGATCAGGTCGGCAAAGACATGGCCGGAGCCCGGTGTCGCCTTGAAGCCGCCGGTGCCCCAGCCGCAATTGAAATAGAGCCCATCGACCGGTGTTTTCGAGATGATCGGCGAGGCGTCCGGGCAGGTATCGACGATACCGCCCCAGGTCCGCAGCACGCGCAGGCGTGAGACGATGGGGTAAAGCTCGACCGCCGCCGCCAGCAGCCCCTCGACCGTGGGCAAGCTGCCGCGCTGGCTGTAGGAATTGTAGGCATCGACACCGGCGCCGAAGACCAACTCGCCCTTGTCGGACTGGCTGATATACATATGCACCGCGTTCGACATCACGACCGTGTCGATGCAGGGCTTGATCGGCTCGGAGACGAGCGCCTGTAGCGGGCGGGAGTCGATCGGCAGGTTCAGACCGGCCATGGACGCGACGACGCCGGAATGACCGGCGGTGACAACGCCGACCTTCTTCGCCTTGATCGTTCCGCGGTTTGTTGCGATGCCGATAACCTTGCCGCCGTCGCGCAGGATATCGGTGACCTCGCAATTCTGGATGATGTCGACGCCGAGATCGTCGGCCGCGCGGGCATAGCCCCAGGCCACCGCATCGTGCCGGGCGGTGCCGCCACGGCGCTGGATGAAGCCGCCCATGACCGGGTAGCGAATGCCGGGATTGGTATCGATGATCGGCACCAGCTGCTTGATCTGGGCCGGGCTCATCACCTCGCTGTCGATGCCGTTCAGGCGGATCGCCTCGACCCGGCGGCGCATTTCCTTCAGCTCATGCTCTGAATGCGCCAGCGTCAGCACGCCGCGCTGGGAGAACATGACGTTGAAATTCAGCTCCTGGCTCATGCCTTCCCAGAGCTTCAGCGCATGCTCGTAGATGCCGGCGCTTTCGTCCCAGAGATAGTTGGAGCGGATGATAGTGGTGTTCCGGCCGGTATTGCCGCCGCCGATCCAGCCCTTTTCGACCACAGCGATATTCTTGATGCCGTGCACGGAGGCGAGATAGTAGGCCGTGGCCAGCCCATGGCCGCCGCCGCCGACAATGATTACGTCGTACTCGGGCTTCGGCTCCGGCGAACGCCAGGCCTTTTGCCAGTTCTCGTGATAGCTCAGCGCGTTGCGCGCCAGTGCGAAGATCGAGTAGCGGGAAGACCCGCCCCTCAGTGCCCGCATGCCGTTCGCGGAACCCTTCATCGCCATGCTCCCATAGAACCTAAGAATAGCCAGAATGATCCGGACCGTAATCGGAGCTGTCCAGCCCCTGTTGTTCCGGCCCGACCTGCGGTGACGCCGCTGGAACAGGCCGGATGGGTTCTTTTACCGCAAGCGCGGGAGTTTAGAGATTCGGAATGTAATCCGCCGCGTCCGGTCGTTTGTCCGGGTTGGCGTGCAGGTCGATCGCCATCAGCATGTCATGCCCGTCGATTTTGTCGCGGATCGGCAGCCGGACACAGCAAATGCCGTATGTCTGATTGCGCCATATGAAGCGGTTTTCGTGAATGGTCGGGCGGCCTGATGAGAGGCATTGCCGGTTCTGCCGGATGAGGGCGGCGGCATAGTCCGGATAGGGCATGTCGCTGACATGCATGTTGGTAAAATCCATGCCGCCCTTGTTGGCGGCAATGACTGAGTAGAGCCGGTAGATGAAGTCTGCGCCGTCTTTGACGGGTTCCAGCAGGGAAATGCGGCCCATCAGTTTACCGAAGCTCTCGGGCGGAAAATGGGAACGCGGCGGCAGGCCAGGCCCGGTCCAACTTTCCCAGCGCTCCAGCATGTGAAGGGAAGGCCGCACCGCTGGTGCGTCGCGCGAAAGCTCGACGGCGGAGATCAGTCCGCCCCGTCTCGTGCCGTCGAGGTTCGGGACGAGGTGGTCTTCATCTGGCATGTGTCATCGGAGGGTTAGTTGAGACGAAACTTCCGCTTCAGGCCTTCGTGGAAAAGCCGCTCTGCATGGTCGGACGGGGTCGCTGTACCAGCTGGATTGTCCGCATACCAGTCCCGATAATCGGCAAGCCGGACGGGGTTCAGGAATTCCTGGCATCCTCTGCCGCGATTGGCTGCCTTGAAACGCAGGATGTCGTCGAAGGTGACGCCGGCCACCTCGACCTTTTCAACCTGTCCCCCGGCGTCGAACCCAAGAACGATGCGGTTAAGATAAGGATATTGCGCCTCCGCCAGCATCATCGCCATCCCGCCTGCACCATTAGACGGCGCGTAGATCCAGCACCCGACATGGGCCCATTGCTGATGCAGCATGCGTAATACGGAATCGCGGGCTCCAGGCGTTGTTTCTCCCTTGCGGCCAAAGCGGATGGCGACCGGGTCATTGATGGCTGCCTTGATGTCCTGAAGACGGGCGCCGCTCTTGGCCGCGGAAGCAAAGTCGAGCAGCAGCTTCTTGACAAGCTCCTGGCCGGCTTCACCGGCGTCGGATGCTTTTTCCGTCTCGCTTGCAGACACCATGACAAGTTCGACCATTGGCGCATTCAGAGCCAGCCAGTCCGCCGCCAACTCTGAGGACCGCCCGGAGTTGCCGTTATCGGTGCAGCCATGCGGATCAGCCGGTGAGAGCGCGGTAAGAAGACCGGTCGGCCTAGCCGCCAGATAGGTGGCGACAGCCGCGTCGAAGCGACTGAAATCCTCACGCATGGCGCTGTAGAATGCGACACAGGCACGTCCGGCGGTCTGTAGTTCGTCCGGCGCCTCGTCGCTGGCCGTGATGCGCGATACCGATTGCCGTTGCAGGGTGTCGTAGGTTGCGCCGATACCGGCTAAGCCGCTTGGACCGGCCGATGCGATCCTGCGCATCAGCCATCCGTCATCGGCCCGCTGAAGTCCGCTTGGGGCAGTCAGGATCTCCGCCGCGCTTGTGCCACCGGAAAGCGTATCGCTGAAAAGCAGGGTGCCGGATGTCCGTGCGCGGATGCTGATCTGTTGAAATTCGGGCGTGCCGGTGGAAATGCGCACCATGGTTCCGCCCTCGGTCAGAGGAACGTCTTTCTGGATGACATGTTTTTCCACTGCGCTCGGGGCGATAGCGGCGATCAGCCGCTCAATGGGAACGCCGGTGGGGCGGCCAAGGAATGTTTCGGCCTGCTCCAGCAGCGGCACGGAAAACTCCGGCACGGCGGATAGATGAAGGGAACGCTGCGGGGGTGAGGTGCCGCTCAGCAGAACGGGGTTTCCTGTGATACGGGCGCCATCGTCGAGAGACAGGCTGTTTCCGTCCGCATTCAGGGTCTTTGGCAGGGTGCCGGACGCATCAGTGTACTCGGCCTTGATTATCAAAGATCGCTCGACGGCAAAGTCGCAGCAGAATGCCTCCATGCCCGACTTAGCCGCCGCAGCGGGAGCGGATACCGTGATTTCTTCAGAGAGATAGCAGTCATCGAAATGTCCGGCGACCACCGGGCAGGCGACCGGGCCGCCGGTCGGTGCGATAGCGGCTTCGAAGGTCTGTGACGATTGCGACAGGCAAAATGCGAACAGAGCCGGGCCGCCGAGCAGGATAATTGCGAGACCAGCGGCAATCGCCATGCCCAGGCGCCTGCGCCGGTGCGGCGGTTTGGCGGCCGTTTCAGCCTGATTGGCTTCAGTATCTCTCTTGGCGGAAAGATCAGGTTTTTTGCCAGATTGAGCCGAGGCGCTTTTGGCGTTCGTCGCGCTGTCTTTTTTCGGGGAGGCCGGATCTTTTTTAGAGGAGGCCGGATCCTTCGCATCGGACGCCACTACACTGGATTCTGCGGCATCCTTTTTATCGGAGGCGGAGGTTTCCGGCTTTTGATCGTTCGGAGTCTTTTTCGGATCGTTCTTCTCGTCGGGATTGTCCGGTGCCGACATATCGAAACTCCAACTGCATAACGCGTGGTGAAAAGATAAGCGAAAACAGCAGGAAATACCAACTTGTTGGCATGCTGATGACGGCGTCCACGAGCTAAGCGCGGCGGGGCGCTGTCATTCCGCGCTAATGACCCTGAGTTCAACCGTTGATGACGTGGCCACCAGATGCCGGTTCCGGGGGGATCTCGAGGCGTGAAAGCTCAAAGAAGCGCACAAGAAAAAGGGCCGGCAAACATGCCGACCCTTTTCTTTTACACGCTAGCGTCAGATCAGGCGACGGCCTGACCTTCCTTGCGCAGATGTTCCAGCCCGCGGTCGAGGCCGCGCCGGAAGCAGTCAAACATCTCGTCGACCTCAGCCTCGGTGATGACCAATGGCGGGCAGAAGGCGATGCTGTCGCCGATGGCGCGCAGCATCAGGCCTTCCTCGGTCGCCAGGTCGGCGATCATCGGGCCGACGCCGGCGGAGGCTTCGAACGGCTTCTTTGTGGCCTTGTTCTGCATCACCTGGATGGCGCCGACCAGACCGACGCCGCGGGCTTCGCCAACCAGAGGATGGTCTGAGAAGGAGCGGATCCCCTTCTGGAAGTGCGGGGCAACGCCCTGCGCCTTCTCCATGATGTTTTCTTCGTCGTAGATCTTCAATGTCTCAAGGGCAACGGCGGCGCAGACCGGGTGGCCGGAATAAGTGTAGCCATGGCCGAAGGCGCCGAGCTCGGCGCTGGCTTTCTTCACCGGCTCATAGACCTTCTCGTTGATGACGGTCGCGGAGATCGGCAGATAGCTGGAAGACAGGGCCTTCGCACAAACCAGAATGTCCGGCTTCATGCCGAAGGTCTGGGAGCCCCAGTAATTGCCCGTTCGGCCAAAACCGCAGATCACTTCGTCGGCAACCAGCAGGATGTCGTACTTGTTGAGGACCTTCTGGATCTTCTCGAAATAAGTCTTTGGCGGAACAATCACGCCGCCGGCACCCATCACGGGCTCGGCGAAGAAGGCGGCAACCGTGTCCGGGCCTTCTTCGATGATCAGGTTCTCGAGATTTTCGGCCAAGCGAGTGGCGAAATCCTCTTCGCTCTCACCGGGATTGCACTTGGAATAGTAGTGCGGCTCGTCCGTGTGAATGAAGTTGGCGAGCGGCACGTCGAAGCCGCGATGGTTCATCGCCCGGCCGGTCAGGCTCGACGCGGCGAGAGTGATGCCGTGATAGCCGTTCATACGACCGACGATCTTCTTCTTGTGATGCCGGCCGAGGGCGTTGTTGTAATACCAGATGATCTTGATCGCGGTGTCGTTCGCTTCCGAGCCGGAATTGTTGAAGAACACCTTGGACATCGGCACCGGCATCTTGGAAATGAGCTTCTCGGCCAGATCGATGCTCGGCAGATGCGCCTTGTGCGCGAAGGTATGATAGTAGGGCAGGGTATCGAACTGCTTCATTGCTGCCTGTTTCAGGCGCTCTGAATTGAAGCCGAGGGAGGTCGACCAGAGGCCGGCCATGCCCTCGATATATTTCTTTCCGGAATCATCATAGACATAGACGCCTTCCCCACGCTCGATGATCATTGGGCCCTTTTCCTCATGAGCCTCAAAGTTCGTGTAGGGATGCAGCACATAAGCGACGTCACGCGCCGCCGGTGAATTCGGCTGGAAAGGCATTGCGATTCTCCTTTGGGAACGGCGCAGAACAGGCCGTGGGGACTGACCGCAAACATATCACGTCATTTGGGCTTGAAAAGCCAGAGCGCGATCCCCGAAAGAAAAAGGATCGGCGAACTGTATTGCCTATGTTGCACTGCACTGAAGCATAGGTAATGTGCGTGGCGTGCTATTTCGCGTTGTGCGTTTCTGCGCTGTTTTTCCAAGGCTTCCGCAGACATCAATGTCATTGACGCCACCAGGACGAGGGGGTTTTATGCATTAATCCCGGCCAGTCGTTTCTGCCGGGCCGCGCCCAGATCGAGATTCCGAAAGTCATAGAAGGGTCTGCATCGGGCGCGACAGAGGCATCATTGGGGAGCTTTTCATGCGCAAAGCATTCACCGCCCTTGCGGTAGCGGCCGTCGTTGCCGCTTCCGGAGGTCTCGCCGAGGCGAAGACCTTGAAGTGGGGTTTCCAGACAGACACTACATCTCTCGATCCGCACGCCCACAACGTGACCTTCACCCTCGGTTTCCTCGGAAACATCTATGAGGGTCTGGTCCGTCGTGACGCGGATCTGAAGTTCGAGCCGGGTCTTGCGACCAAGTGGGAAAACCTTGAGCCGACCCGCTGGCGGTTCCATCTCCGCAAAGGCGTCAAGTTCCACAACGGGAACGACTTCAACGCGGACGACGTACTCTTCTCCTATGAGCGGACGAACAACGAGGACGCCAACCTGCGCGGCCGCGTCGTCGGCATCAAGGAAGTCGTCAAGGTTGACGATTACACGGTCGACTTCATCACCGAGAAACCGAATCCCATCATTTATTATGAGTGGGATACCTGGTTCATCATGGACAAGGAGTGGTCCGAAGAGAAGGGCGCCACGACCCCGACCAACACCTCTACGGGTGTCGAGAGCTATGCCGCTCACCACGAAAACGGCACAGGCGCTTTCATGATCACCGAGCGCCAGACCGACGTGAAGACGGTTCTGGTTCCGTTCAAGGACTGGTGGGACAAGCCGCAGCACAACCTGACCGAAGTCATCATGACGCCGATCGGCCAGGACGCGACCCGCGTCGCGGCTCTGCTGTCCGGCGAAGTTGACATGGTCTATCCGGTGCCGGTGCAGGACATCAAGCGGGTGAACAGCAACGACGGCACCAGCGTGCTCGTCGGTCCGGAACTGCGGACGATCTTCCTGTTCTTCGATATGTTCCGTGACGAACTGCTCTATTCCAACGTCAAGGGCAAGAACCCGTTCAAGGACCTCAAGGTCCGTCAGGCGATGTATCACGCGATCGATATCGAGGCGATCAAGAAGAAGATCATGCGCGGTCTGTCCGATCCGTCCGCGATCATGATTTCTCCGAAGCTGTTCGATAAGTCCGAAGGCTTCCAGCGTCTGCCGTACGATCGGAACAAAGCCAAGGCTCTGCTGGCCGAGGCCGGTTATCCGGACGGGTTCGAAACCCGGATGGATTGCCCGAACGATCGCTATGTCAACGACGAGCAGATCTGTCAGGCCATCGTCTCGATGCTTGCCAAGGTCGGCATCAAGTCCTCTCTGGTTGCGCAGCCGAAAGCGAAGTATTTCGCTGCGATCAACCCGAAGGGCGGCAGCGACTACGCGTTCGGCCTCCTCGGCTGGACCCCGGGCAGCTTCGATTCCTGGAACGTGCTGTTCAATCTTCTGAACACGCCGACACCGGCGGAAGGCCGTGGCCCGTATAACTATTCTGGCTACAGCAATGCACGTGTCGACGAGTTGACCGACATGATCGGTGTCGAAACGGACAAGGCAAAGCGCGACGCGATGATCGAGGAAGCTTTCAAGATCTCCACGTCTGAAGTTGCCACGATCCCGCTTCACCAGCAGGCTCTCGCCTGGGGTAAGCGCGACAACATCGAGCTGAAGCAGCGTGCTGACAACCAGTTCCGCTTCTACTACGTCAACGTGAAGTAATTCACGGGCGAATGGGTGTGGGCCGGTCTTGTGACCGGCCCTTGCCTTTTTGAGAGATTTGCTAACCTGCCGGAAAGCGTGACCGTTCATGGCCGCATTCATTCTTCGTCGGCTGGCCCAGTCCATCATTGTGATGCTCGTGGTCGGCCTCGTTGCCTTTTTCATGTTCCAGTTCCTCGGGGATCCCGTGAACCAGATGGTCGGGGTCGACACTCCGGTCGCTGAGCGCGAAGCCCTGCGCGAACGGCTCGGCCTGAATGATCCGTTGATCATTCGTTTCGGGAAGTTCGTCGTGAACGCGGCGCAGCTCGAATTTGGTTTGTCATACCAGCACAAGTCGCCTGTGACAGACCTGCTGCTGGAGCGGATGCCCGCTACCATCGAGCTCAGCATGGTTTCCGCCGTAATCGCCTTCGCACTGGCGCTTCCAGCGGGTGTCTATACTGGGCTCTACCGGAATCGATGGAGCAGCAAGGCGATGCTGACCCTGTCACTGATCGGGATTTCGGTACCGACCTTCCTGATCGGTATTCTGTTCATCTATCTCTTCGCGGTGGTGCTCGGCTGGCTGCCGTCCTTTGGGCGAGGCGATGTCGTAACGCTGCCGGGCGGCTGGACCACCGGCTTGCTGACGGCCAGCGGCCTCAAGGCGATCATCCTGCCGGCCCTGACGCTCGGCCTGTTCACCCTGACCCTGATCATGCGCCTGATACGGGCCGAGATGCTGGAAGTGCTGCGCACGGACTACATCAAGTTCGCACGCGCCCGGGGGCTGACCAACCGGGCTGTCAATTTCGGCCATGCCCTGAAAAACACGCTGGTGCCGGTGATTACAGTGACCGGCCTGCTGCTCGGCAACCTGATCGCCTTCGCGATCATCACTGAGAGCGTGTTCCAGTGGCCGGGGATGGGACGTCTGTTCCTGCAGTCGATCCAGGAAGTGGATCTGCCCGTCATGTCCGCCTACCTGGTGATGATTTCGTTCCTCTTTGTCGTTTTGAACCTGGTCGTCGATATTCTCTATTACGTCGTGGATCCGCGCTTGCGCGTCGAAGGCCACGGCGGCGGACACTGAGGGCCGGCAGATGACTGATACAACCTCACCCAAACTCGCCTCCGCGAAGCCAAGTCTGCTCTACCGGATCTGGGATCACGAGCTCTGCTACAGCTTCCGGAATTCTCCTCTTACCGTGGCGGCGGCGGTGGTCACACTGCTGATGATCCTGTCGGCGGTGTTCGCCGGGGTCATAGCGCCGCACAATCCCTTCGATCTGGCCTCCATCGACCTGATGGATTCAGAGTTGCCACCGGCCTGGACCGAAGATGGCGAGGCCCGGTTCCTTCTCGGAACGGACAATCTCGGCCGCGATATCTACTCGACCATCCTGTACGGCATGCGGATCTCGCTGCTGGTCGGTTTCGCCAGTGTCGTGCTGTCAGCGGTCATCGGGATTTCGGCTGGTCTCGTTGCCGGCTATATCGGCGGCAAGGTCGATGCCGTCATCATGCGGATCGCGGATATCCAGCTTTCCTTCCCGACCATCCTGATCGCCTTGCTGATCGACGGCATCATGCGTGGCATTCTGGACCGGGAACAGCATGACGCGATGATCATTCCGGTGCTGGTGCTCTCCATCGGCATTTCCAACTGGGTGCAGTATGCCCGTACGGTGCGCGGCTCGACCCTGGTCGAGCGGAACAAGGAATATGTTCAGGCGGCGCGGATTATCGGCCTGCATCCGATCCTGATCATGATCAGGCACGTGCTGCCGAACGTGATGGGGCCGGTGCTGGTTATTGCAACGCTGGGTCTTGCCTTCGCCATCCTGACAGAAGCGACCCTGTCCTTCCTCGGCGTCGGCATGCCGCCGACCGAGCCGTCGCTTGGCACCCTGATCCAGATCGGTAACGATTTCCTGTTCTCTGGCCTCTGGTGGATCTCGATCTTCCCGGGAATGACGCTGGCGGTCCTCGTGCTCGCCGTCAATCTCCTCGGGGATTGGCTCCGTGACGCCCTCAACCCGAAGCTGCGCTGATGTCGAAACATCTTCTTGAAGTCAAAAACCTCCGTATCGAGTTTCCGACGCGGAGAGGCTTGCTGACGGCCATCGACGATGTGTCTTTCCACATTGACGAAGGCGAAGTGCTCGGCGTGGTCGGGGAATCCGGCGCCGGTAAATCCCTCACCGGAGCGGCCATCATCGGCCTGCTGGAGCCGCCAGGGCGCGTCGCCGGTGGCGAGATCATCATGAACGGTCGCCGGATCGACAACCTCGGATACGAGGAAATGCGGAAGATCCGCGGCCGCGAAATCGGTGCGATTTTCCAGGATCCACTGACCAGCCTCAACCCGCTCTACACGGTTGGTCGCCAGCTTACCGAGACGATCATGACCCATACGGACATGACGCCGACGAAAGCCCGGGAACGTGCCATCGAATTGCTGACGGAGGTCGGCATCCCGGCACCGGAGAAGCGGGTCGATCAGTATCCGCACCAGTTCTCCGGCGGTATGCGCCAGCGCGTCGTCATCGCGCTCGCCCTGTGCGTCAATCCGAAGCTGGTGGTGGCGGATGAGCCGACAACGGCGCTCGACGTCTCGATCCAGGCGCAGATCATCGCGCTCTTGAAGAAGCTGTGCCGGGATCATGGCACAGCGGTCATGTTGGTGACCCACGATATGGGCGTTATCGCCGAAACCGCCGACCGCGTGGCCGTCATGTATGCCGGTCGCATCGCCGAGGTCGGTCCTGTGCGTCAGGTTGTGAAGCAGGCCAAGCATCCCTATACCGAAGGTCTGATGGGCTCGATTCCGATGATCGGCCATACCGGCGAAAAACTGCAGCAGATCGAAGGCTCCATGCCGCGTCTGACTAACATTCCGACCGGCTGTGCTTTCAATCCGCGTTGCCCGAAGTCGTTCGATCGCTGCTTCAAGGAGCGGCCGAACACGATTGATGTGGACGGAACCGAGGTGGCTTGCTGGCTCTATGACAAGGAGGCGGCCCATGTCTGATGCGATGACGTCTGATAAGATGATCGCCAGGGAAAAGGCCGAGGCGAAGGTGCCTTTCGAAACGATCCTCGAGGTGAAGGGCCTGAAGCGTTACTTCGACGTTTCAGCTCCATGGCTGAACCGTGTCCTCGAAGGGGCACCGAAGCAGATCCTGAAGGCCGTGGATGGCATTGATTTCGCTATCAAACCGGGTGAGACCTTCAGCCTTGTCGGAGAATCCGGCTGCGGCAAGTCCACGGTGGCGAAACTGATCGTTGGCCTGCATGGGCCGAGCAGCGGTTCCATCGAGTTCGAGGGCATGGATATCGCAGGTCGCTCCCGCAAGGAGATGGCGCCGATCCGCCGCCGCCTGCAGATGATTTTCCAGGATCCCTATGCCAGCCTCAATCCGCGCTGGAAAGTCAGGGATATCATTGCCGAGCCGATCCGCGCTTTCGATCTGGCGGACAGTCCGGACGAGGTGCTGGAGCGGGTCGGGCGGTTGTTGACACAGGTCGGCCTGGCGCCGGCGGATGGTGACAAATATCCGCATGAGTTCTCCGGCGGTCAGCGCCAGAGGCTCTCGATTGCACGCGCCCTCGCGAGCGAGCCGGATTTCCTGGTCTGCGACGAGCCGACCTCGGCGCTCGACGTGTCTGTGCAGGCCCAGATCCTGAACCTGATGCGGGATCTGCAGAAGGAACTGGGGCTGACCTATCTGTTCATCAGCCACAACCTCGCGGTGGTCTGTCATGTCTCCGACCGCGTCGGCGTCATGTATCTTGGCCGTCTGGCCGAGGTTGCGCCGACTGACCTCCTGTTCAGCAAACCACGCCATCCCTATACGCGGTTGCTGCTGGATACGATCCCGGATCTTGAAATGTCCGGTCGTGAGCGGATGCCGGTGGCTGGCGAAGTCCCGAACCCGATCAATCCGCCGGACGGTTGCGCCTTTCATCCGCGTTGCCCCTTCGCGAATGATCGTTGCAGAAGCGAACGCCCGGATCCGAGGCCGACCGGAGACGGTGCACTCGTCGCCTGTCACGGCATCGAGGAAGGCCGCATTCCGGACGCACCGATCATCAGCAAGCCGGCGATCCCGGAAGGGTTGGAAGCTTAGAGCTCAATCACACAGACCAAGAGGCACAGATACTGTGCTTTGAAGAATAAAGGCCCCGGGGTGCGTTCCCCGGGGCCTTTTTGATTTCAAGCAATGGTGAATGTCCGCTACCGGTGAAGGGTCGGCGTGGAACTACTTCGCGTACCCGATTTCCGTGAGCGCTTCCTTGATCTCCGGCAGGATCGACGCATCGTCGATGGTGGCCGGCATCGGATAGTCTTGCCCGTCCGCGATTTTCTGCATGGTGCCGCGCAGAATCTTGCCGGAGCGGGTTTTCGGCAGGCGATGGACGATGGTGGCCTGCTTGAAGGCAGCCACCGGCCCGATCCGGTCGCGGACCATCTGCACCAGTTCTTTCAGGATCTGCTCGTCCGGCGTGTTCACGCCATCCTTCAGCACCACGAAGCCGAGCGGGACCTGACCCTTGAGCTGGTCGGCGACGCCGATGACAGCGCATTCGGCGACGGCCGGATGTGCCGCCAGCACCTCTTCCATGCCGCCGGTGGAGAGCCGGTGTCCGGCGACGTTGATGATGTCGTCTGTCCGGCTCATCACATAGAGGTAGCCATCCTCGTCCATGTAGCCCGCGTCCCCGGTCTTGTAGTAGCCGGGATAGTCGGCGAGGTAGCTTTCAACGAAGCGGTCGTCATTCTGCCAGAGAGTCGGCAGGGAGCCTGGCGGCATGGGCAGCTTGATCGAGATGGCGCCGATATCGCCGCGCTTCATTTCCTTGTTCGCCTCATCGAGGATCTGCACGTCCCAGCCGGGCACGGCACGTGTGGGCGAGCCAGCCTTGACCGGAAGCTCCTCGATGCCGAGGCAGTTGGAGGCGATCGGCCAGCCGGTTTCGGTCTGCCACCAATGATCCACCACTGGGACTTTCAGCTTTTCCTCGCACCAGTGCAGTGTGTCCGGATCGCAGCGCTCGCCCGCAAGGAACTGGGCCTTGTAGTGGCTGAGGTCGTAATCCGCGAGCAGCTTGCCGTCCGGATCTTCTTTCTTGATCGCCCGGATGGCGGTTGGCGCGGTGAACATGGTGCTCACCTTGTGCTCCGAGATGACCCTCCAGAAGGCACCCGCATCCGGCGTGCCGACCGGTTTGCCTTCATAGAGCATGGTGGTGCAGCCATGGAATAGCGGTGCGTAGACGATATAGGAATGGCCGACCACCCAGCCGACGTCCGACGCTGCCCAGAAGACTTCGCCCGGATCGACGCCATATATGTTTTTCATCGACCACTTGAGGGCGACGAGATGCCCGCCTGTGTCGCGCACCACTCCCTTCGGTACACCAGTGGTTCCGGAAGTGTAGAGAATGTAGGCGGGGTCGGTCGCAAGCACTTCGGCGCAGGGCGCTGGCTCCACGCCGTCATGGGCGGCGTTCCATTCGATGTCCCGGCCGGGGGTCAGCACGGCTTCGGCCATCGGGCGTTGGTGGACGATGCAATGATCCGGCTTGTGTGCCGCCATCTCGATGGCGCCGTCGAGCAGCGGCATGTAGGCGACTGTGCGACCGGGCTCAATGCCGCAGGAAGCGCTGACGATCAGCTTCGGTTTGCAATCGTCGATCCGCTTTGCCAGCTCGTTCGAGGCGAAGCCGCCGAAGACGACGGAGTGCACTGCGCCGATCCTTGTCGCGGCCAGCATGGCTATTACGGCTTCTGGGATCATCGGCATGTAGATGATGACCCGGTCGCCGTAGCCGAGACCATATTTCGCGAGCACACCGGCAAAGGCGGCCACCTTGTCGGTCAACTCGCTGTAGCTGAAGCTCTGCTTGGTGTCGGTGACCGGGCTGTCATAGATCAGAGCCGCCTGGTCGCCGCGGCCTTCTTTGACATGCCGGTCGAGCGCGTTGTAGCAGGTGTTCGTCGTGCCGCCAGAAAACCAGCGATAGAAGGGCGGCTTGCTGTCGTCGAGCACCTTGTCCCAGCGCTTGAACCAGAAAATGTCTTCGGCCGCCGCGCCCCAGAATGCTTCCCGGTCGTCGAGAGAATGCCGATAGACGTCGTCAAACTGGCCCATATTCAGAGCCTCCCTTGATGGTGTTCTTTTTACTTGCTGTCCACCGGCATGGTCGGCGGGCGTGGGATGCAAATCAAGCCCCAGATTGCCGCAGTTGAAGCTGTGCTGGCAATGGCATCTCAGCCGCCGAGGATTTTCCCGAGAATCCCTTTTTTGCTGCCGGTCCGGCTGGTTTCGTCGGCGAGCCGTTCTTCCTGCTCGTCATCATCACGAGGATGCAGGAGCTCGACCCGGTCGTGGCGGATGAAGCTCTCGACACCGCGGCCCTGGAACAGGGTTATGCCAAGTGCAGCGAGATCCGGGATGGCCGTTTCGTCGACGCAATTATAGAGGATAAAGCGTTCGGGCCCGAGCCTGGCAACGCACTCCGAGAACGCAGTCCATTCGGCTTCACTGCCGGGCGTCAGGTGCCGGTCCCACATGATTTTCAAATAGGTAAAACGCTCCGGCGGCACTTCGAGTTTCGGCAAGGACGTCCAGCGGACACCATCCAGTGCGATGGGGAATTTCTCGTGTTCTAGATCGCTCACCATGCGGTCGAACTCGGTCCGCTCATGCAGGGCCTCGACATAGGGTACTTCAAGAATGATGCGCTTGCGGGTGCTTATCGGAATGGCGGCGAAGGCCTCGTCCAGTTCCCTCTCGATAACCACTGTGCTGTTAACGTTCACTGTGTAGGTTTTGCCCGCTTTCAGTCGATCTTCCACCAGATGGTCGAGCATGCGGATATCGACGACTTCGATCACTTTTTCGAAAAGCCAGGGGTTGGCGCGGATGTCCTGCCCGAACATGTCGTCGAGTGCGTCGATGGAGACGGTGAGCGCACTTGCAAGGGAAGTTGGCTGATGCAGGTCGGTAAGATCCCAGATGGTTTGCTCGCGCACCAGATTGGAAATATCGGCATTCCTGAGCGATTCGAACAGCCGCATGAAACTCTGCAGCTCGCCACTATCGCGGTTGGGTTGCCGTGTGTTGTCGACTTCAGCCATGAGCTTGCGGCAGATCTTTGCAAGCTTGCCTGCTTCCGTCTTGAGGCTGAGTTCCTGATGTCGCGCGGCGCCGCGTCCGCTGCGTTTCAGAAAGGCGTCGAGCCGGTCGACTGCGTAGACCGCCAGATGCGTCTGGTCACTCGGGGTGACGATGGCGACGATATGATGCGCGAGCCGGAACATTTGGGATTTCCCGTCCTTCGGCACAACATCGATGCGGGCAATCAGCGTCCGGAAGAAAATCGGATCGTTGATATGGGGGATTGAGGACAGGTCGATCAGAATCGCCGTGCGATCAGTGTCACCGGCCGTGGCGTCTTCTGTCAGAGCCAGCAGCTCCGCTTCTTCGGTCTGCATGCGGGCGTCCATCCAATTCGTGTTACCGGGAGTTTGCCCGATCAATGTGGTGCAAGGCAATCTTGGCTGTTCGCTTAGAACAGGGCGCGGCCCGCGGCGACGCTCGCAGTGCCGACGACAACGGCGACGAGCGGGTTGGCGCCGAGGAGCGAGAGGGCGGTGACGATGACCAGGGCGACACGAAGCCGCCTGGGGCAACCAGTGCATTGGTCCGATCCGCTCTTCATATACGAGTCATTCGACGAGCTTGAAGTTCGCCGTAAGTTCGAGGTCTTTACCGGAGAGATTATCGCTCAGACTGACTCGTAGCAGGTAATCGCCAGTCGGCGCATCTTCCGGGAGGCGGAATTGGTTCAGGTCTCGGGCCGAGAGGATGCTGTAGCGCGCCGGCGCCGGTCCGATGATCGCCGTGCGGTTCTCGTAAAGCGTCTGCTCATGTCCGTCCGGCTGTCGGAGGATGGCGGAGAACGTCACGTTTGCTTTATAATCCTCGGAGACCTCCATGCCGTTGAAGGCGATGTGGACGAAGATGCTTTCACGGCGCGAGAATCGGCTCTTTCTCACGACGCGGATACCGCTGCTGGACGGCTTCTTCAGTTCGTCGATAATCGACGCATCCGTTAGCGCGACCGACGCCGAGAAAAAACCATCCCGCGTGCCGAGATTTAGCGATTCCAGGCTGGTTTCGAAACGGGAGACTATGGTCTGTAAACGTTTGGCGACATTGGGCGCTGCGGAAGCCATACGCTCCCGAATCAGACGTTCGACCATGGTGTGTTGCTGCATGTTGCTCCACGTCGCCCATTCGATGACTCTCTTGAGGGCTGCATTCAGCTTGGAATTGCCAGTTGGCCCGTTCGGGGCTTCATAAACCTTAAATATAGCGCCGAAAAATTTCGGATCGCCGGTTGCGAACAGGGCGCCCCAAAGCATGTCTAGCTGTTTGGGGTGCTTGACGGCCATGGCGGTGATAGGTGGCGGTCGTTTGCCGAGCGGCATCTTGTTGATGATCCGCTGGTAGGCGGGCGGAGCATAGATGTCGAGGAACTCTGTCATTAGCGCCAAGAGGATAACTTTTTTCAGTCTTGGGCTGTATCGAGAGCTGATTTCCTTTGCGAGGAGCTCAGGTTTCGCCGCAAGGACCTGGCTTAGAAAGCCGACGACTGGATACTGGGCGTTCTCCCAATCCGTCTCCAGGATCTGCGAGTCTTCTATGTTCGCTAGAAGTGCGGATATTGAAGGCTGTTTGGGGACGGTATAATAGTAGGTCAGCTGGTCCAACAGCTTTGCCTGCGCAAGGTTTTTGGGCGCGAAGAGCAGGTATGTTTGGGCCCCTGTCGGGCAGGAAGTGGCAATTAGAAACAGGGCCAAGCCGACGGCACGCAGGAAACTTTTGTTCATTTTCCACATGTGTTGATGCTCATTTTTTTATCTTTTGATTGCAGTCAGTAAATCATCCTGAAAACGTTGTGCCAATTGGAAAGCGAGTGCTCAGAACAGGGCGCGGCCCGCGGCGACGCTCGCAGTGCCGACGACAACGGCGACGAGCGGGTTGGCGCCGAGGAGCGAGAGGGCGGCGACGATGACGAGCGCTGCGCGCTCGAGCCAGCCTGTATGCCAGATCGTCGGCGCCAGGATTGCCACCAGAACGGCGCCGGGTATGGCGGCAAGCCAGCGGGATACGAACCCGCCTTCCGGAACCCAGCGCATCATCAGGAAGCCGCCGATCCGGGTGAAATAGGTCACCAGGCCCATCAGCAGGATGGCGAGCATCGCGGTCCAGTCGAACGCAAGATAGGGGGCGAGGAACTCAGCGTTCACGGAGCAGTCCTCCAACCAGAGATCCGGCAATACCGCCGATCACCACATGGGCTTCGCCCGGGACGTACTCATTGGCGAGAATGGCGCCGGCGGCGGCCACGGCCCAGGGAAGGATCTGTTTTCGACCGGTCCAGATGGGCTTGATCATGATGACGAAAAAGGCTGGTAGCAGCACGTCAAAGGCGAGGGCCTTCGGGTCCAGCGCGGCGCCGAGAGCATGGCCGAGCCCGGTGCCGAACACCCAGCTGAACCAGAGCACGATGCCGGAGCCGAGCAGAATTCCGGCATCGGTCGCGCCTTTTCGGCGCTCTGAGATGGCGACGGCCCAGTTCGCATCGGTCAGGAAGAAGAGGCTGATCCAGGTGAGGTGCCGGGGGAGCGGCTCGAACCATTCCCTGATCGAGGCACCCATCAGCAGCATGCGGGAATTGATGCCGAGTGTGGTGATGGCGATGATCAGAAGCGGCAGTGGGTCCTGCCAGAGGTTGACGATAGCAACCTGGGATGCACCGGCGAACACGAAGCCGCTCATGGTGACGGCTTCCAGCCAGCTCATTCCCACATTGCGGCTGATCACGCCGACCGCGACGGCAAAGAAGAAGCCGCTGACAGCAATAGGCCAGATCATAAATGCGCCCTTGCGCATGCCGGTCGAAGTAAACGTCGTCATCGTAAATCCCGTCAGGTGCCGGCTAGATGTGCGTCCGGCAGCGGACGAGGTCAAACGAGATTTTGTTGCGATGCAATTAGGCGCGGTAACGTGTGGAGGTCAGCCTGCGAGCTTCTGCATCACCAGTGTCGGCGCATCATGCCGGACCGCGCGTTCCGCACGGGGTGTCCGTCCGAAACACTCCCGATAGCATTTCGAGAAGTGGCTGGCGGAGACGAAACCGCAGGCGAGGGCGACCGACAGGATCGACATGCTGGTCTGGGCCAGCAGCTGGCGGGCGCGCTGCAGGCGGAGATTGAGGTAATAGCGTGTCGGCGTGCTCGATAGGTATTTCCGGAACAGCCGTTCGAGCTGCCGGGTTGAGAGCCCAGCCTTGTCCGCCAGCGCGGTCTGGCTCAGCGGCTCTTCGAGATTGGCTTCCATCTCGGCGATCACGTTGATCAGTTTTGGATGGCTGACACCAAGGCGGGCACGCAGCTCCATCCGTTGATGATCATGCGGCTCGCGGATGCGGTCGTGGATGAATTGCTCAGAGACCTCGTTTGCCAGCTTGAAGCCGTGCTGCTTGGCAATCAGATGCAGCATCATGTCGAGGGCGGCGGTTCCGCCGGAGCAGGTGAAACGATCCCTGTCGATTTCGAACAGGTCCGATGTGACCTCGATCTCGGGGAATTCTTCTGTGAAGCCGCCGAGATTTTCCCAGTGAATGGTACAGCGCCGGTCTTCCAGCAGGCCGGCCCGGGCCAGAACATGGGCACCAGTGCAGACCGAACCGATAGCCGCGCCCTGACGGGACAGCCGGCGCAGGGCGCCGAACACCCGGTCGTTCTTGTAGTGCTGGGCATCGATGCCGGCGGCGACGATGACGGCGTCCGAACTGGTCAGGTCATAGAGGGTTCCGACGGTATTCACCTCGACACCGTTGCTGGCCTGCACGGGCTTGCCGTCCTCGCTCAGTACGCGCCAGTGATACAGCGTCTTTCCCGCCATGCGGTTGGCCGAGCGCAGGGGCTCTACGGCCGCAGTAAAGGGAAGCAGCGAAAAGTTCGGCGTAAGAAAGAAGTCGACAGTGAGCGGGACGTCATTTGGGTCGTCGAACATATTTGGCCATACTCTCCACCGAACGGGTTTTGGTTTTTTTCCAGTCCCGTGATTCTGTCGTGAAAAGGATAAAGCCAAGTCGGTGCCCCGGAGCAACGAAAATAAGGTGTAGGTATATGTTTTCGAGTGGCTCTGGCTCTAGCTATGTCGGCAGCGGGACACTGGGTCGGGAATAGGCGATTTCCAGCGGGGCTTTGAGGGGGCGAAGGAGGATCCGATGACCGACTGTGACAGGATCGCGGCCGCCCTTGCGCACCATGGACTGTTGTTGCGCGGCGGATTTCATCCAGATGCGAGGGAAACAGTGCTCGCGGGGGGCGAATCAGCCGGGACCGTTCTGCTCGTCGGAAATGCGGGGCCGGGAATGTGGGAGGCTTTTTCTGCACAAAAGCCTGCGGGTGCGGACCCGCTGGATCGCTGGAGCGGAGATGTGCTGGGGGCCGTGGCTCGACAGTTCGGTGCTGAGGTGGCGCTGCCGTCCGACGGCCCGCCCTACCGGCCGTTTCAGCAATGGGCGATGCGGGCCGAGCCGGTTTTTCCGTCCCCGATCGGTATCCTGATCCATCCTGTCTACGGTCTCTGGCACGGATATCGGGGAGCATTGTTGTTCGCGGCGGTTCTGGAGTTGCCGGCGAGCGCAGACCCCGGCGCGGACGACTGTCACCCATGCGATGGCTGTCTCGATCGGCCATGCCTTACGACGTGTCCGGTCACGGCGTTTTCGGACAGTGGTTATGACGTGCAGGCCTGCCGTTCCCATCTCCGCTCGCCTGAGGGCGGCCGCTGTCTCGAAAGCTCATGTCTCGCCCGTCGCGCATGTCCCGTCGGCCGGGACTATGTCTACGAGGCGGCGCAGTTGGCTTTTCACATGGCAGCGTTTAACGGAAGTGCCCTGGAACAAAGCACCAAATAGTTGGCCCAAATAGTTGGCCCAAATAGTTGACATAGAGCGGAACGAAAAACGGCCGGTCAGATGACCGGCCGTTTAATATTTCTGTGATCCGAAGCGTCAGGGTACTTCGGAGATCGATTCGAGTTGGGCTTCCGGCGGGGCAACAGTACCGCCGGCTTTGGTCACTGCCTGATCCAGATCGATCTGCGAGCAGAGGCCGAGCAGGACCGGATGGCGTGCCGTGATGTTCTGGGAATTCCAGTGCGTGCGATCGCGCACTTTGTCGATCGTGTCCTTGGTCGTGCCGACCAGTTTCGCGACCTGGGCATCCTTAAGTTCCGGATGGTGCTTGACCAGCCAGGCGATCGCGTCCGGCTTGTCGCCGCGCTTGGATACCGGGACGTATTTCGGTCCCTTGGAACGGGCTTTCGGTTGCGGCAGCGTGCTGACCAGAATTTTCATCCGGTAGGACGTGTCGGCCTCGGCCTTGTCGATCTCGCTACGGGCCACCTGGCCGTTCTGCAGAGGATCAATGCCCTGGATTCCGGAGCTGACCTCGCCGTCGGCGATGGCCTGAACTTCGAGGGGGTGCAAGCCGCAAAAATCGGCGATCTGTTCGAACGACAACGCCGTATTGTCGATCAGCCAGACGGCCGTCGCTTTCGGCATCAGCGGATTCGCCATGATATCTCCTTTGAAGCGCGTTATCCGTATGCCTTAAGGAATACGGATCCGTTCTTTCTTGGTTGTCTGAAATGTTCTGAATGATGGTTATATAGAGCAAGATACGGAACGATCCAATCATAGTCTTCGTCAAATGTGCGATGCTTGAACACGGATCGAGGCGAAACCGGATAACGGGAGAAGGGCTGATGACATTCGAGGATCTGGAGCCGAAGAACGTAACCCGCAAGCCGGTCGATCTTTCGACCTGGAATATCGAGGACCTTGAGCTCTATATCGAGAACATGAAGACGGAAATAAGTCGCGCGGAAGCGATGATAGCCGAAAAGCAGTCTGTCTCCTCGGCGGCGGAATCTCTTTTCAAGCGTTAGGCGGCGGCCTGCCGAACCTTGCGGTGCAGCATTATTCTCTGTATCGCACGAGATAGACAAAAATGGACGGATACGGGGACAAGGGCATGAAGGGCAAGACGGCAGTCGTCACTGGATCGACCAGCGGCATCGGCGCGGCCATGGCGGCGGCATTCGCTGCCGAAGGCGCGAACATCGTGATTAATGGCCTGGGCGATGCGGCGGAGATCGAGAAAGGACGCGCTGCTCTGGGAGCGGCACATGGCGTTCAGGTGATCTACCATGGCGCCGACATGACCAGGCCGGAGGAGATCGAGGATCTGATCCGGACAGCCGAAGGGCAGTTCGGTTCCGTCGATATCCTCGTGAACAATGCCGGCATCCAGCATACCGCTCCCATCGAGGATTTCCCGGTGGACAAGTGGAATGCTGTGATCGCCATCAATCTTTCAGCCGCCTTCCACGGCATGCGGGCCGTTCTGCCGGGGATGAAGACGCGCGGCTGGGGCCGGATCATCAATGTGGCCTCGGCACATGGCCTTGTCGCCTCGGTGAACAAATCGGCTTATGTGGCCGCGAAGCACGGCATTGTCGGATTGACCAAGGTTGCCGCTCTGGAAAACGCCCAGAGCGGAGTGACCTGCAACGCGATCTGCCCCGGCTGGGTGAAAACGCCGCTGGTCGTCGCTCAGATCGAGGCGCGGGCCAAGGCTAACGGTACCAGTGTCGAGGACGAGACCCAGGCGCTGCTGCTGGAAAAACAGCCTTCCGGACAGTTCACCACGGTCGAGCAGCTTGCGGGAGCCGCCGTGTTCCTGTGCGGCGATGCCGCCAGCAACATGACGGGCACGACTGTCACGCTCGATGGCGGCTGGACGGCCCAGTAACGTCTTCTCCGGCTTCGCTCCCACTGCCGATATTCGCTTGATATCGCTCTGCTAATCGAAAGGGCCTCTGTGAAAGGCAAGACAGTTCTCGTAACCGGTTCGACCAGCGGGATCGGCGCGGCATTGGCCGAAGGGTTCGCCACCGAGGGTGCGAATATCGTGCTGAACGGACTGGGCGATGCGGCGGAGATCGAGAAGCGACGCGCGGCCCTGGCAGCGGAGCATGGTGTTCCGGTGATCTACCATGGCGCGGATATGAGCATCCCGGATGAGATCGAAGATCTGGTCCGGACGGCCGAGGGCCAGTTCGGCGCCGTCGATATCCTCGTGAACAATGCCGGGGTGCAGTACACCGAAGTGATTGAGGCCTTCCCGGTCGAGCGCTGGGACGCACTGATCGCGATCAACCTTTCGGCTCCGTTTCATGCGACGCGCGCGGCCCTGCCTGGCATGAAGCGGCGCGGCTGGGGGCGTATCGTCAATATAGCGTCCAATGCGGGACTGGGCGGGTCGGTCCGCAAGTCGGCCTATGTGGCGGCCAAGCACGGTGTCGTCGGCCTGACCAAGGTGATCGGCCTGGAGAACGCCCAGACAGGTGTGACCTGTAATGCGATCTGCCCCGGCTGGGTGAAAACACCGCTGGTCGAAGTGCAGATTGAAGATCGGGCGAAAAGGGACGGAACCAGTATCGAGCAGGCAACCTATGACCTGCTGATCGACCAGCAGCCGTCTGGAAGGTTCACTACGGTCGAGCAGCTTGCGGGTGCCGCTCTGTTCTTGTGTAGCAGTGCCGCCGACAATATGACCGGTACCGCGCTGACACTCGACGGCGGCTGGATGGCTATCTAGCGATTATTGGAGCGGAAAAACAAACACCCGCCGAAAATCCGGCGGGTGCGAATGGCTTTCTGATAAAAGCGGTGAAGTAACGGGATTGCCCGGCTAGGGCCTGAGATTCTCCATCTCATCTTTAATCGCAAGTTTCTTCCGTTTTATTTCTGCGACAGCAGCGCTGTCCGGCATGGGTCTGGTACGTTCCTGATCAAGGTTTCGCTCCAAGGTCTCGTGGCGTTGTTTCAGCGATTCAATCCGCTGTGCCTGGGCCATGCCTATGCTCTCCTTTTTTTGATCGTGAACTTTCAAACGTTACAATTCAGAGAATAGGTATCTTTAGGGGCTTGTGCAATGAGTCCGCTTCGGGCATGTTGCGCGGTTTTTTGCTCAAAGCGCGCAAGGCGCTGGATTCCCGAGGTAAATTTTTTTTATGAGAAATCCTCAAAAAAACAAGCTGATAATCGGGATCAGCGGGGCCTCGGGAGTGATCTACGGCATCCGGTTGCTTGAAATGCTCAGAGCTCTGCCGGACGAGCGGAAAATCGAGACACATCTGATCATGAGCCGTGCCGCGGAAATCACGCTGGCGCATGAAACGAATCTCAAGGTCCGGGATGTCGAGAAGCTGGCCGACGTGGTGCATGCCAACAAGGATATCGGCGCCGCCGTCGCCTCCGGATCGTTCCGGACGATGGGCATGATCATTGCCCCATGCTCGATGAAGAGTCTGGCGGAGATTGCAACGGGCGTCACCGACACGCTGCTGTCGCGCGCGGCCGACGTGATCCTGAAGGAGCGCCGCCGGTTGGTCTGCATGGTGCGGGAGACGCCGCTGCATTCCGGGCACCTGCGAAACATGCTGGCATTGTCCGACATGGGCGCGATCATTGCGCCGCCCGTTCCAGCCTTCTACGCGAAGCCGGAATCCATCGCTGATATGGTGGACCACTCCGTTGGCCGGGTGCTGGATCTTTTCGATATCGACAGCGGCACGGTCCGCCGCTGGAAGGAAGACGCTGCGCCGTGACCCCGGTAGGGAAAACAGCCTTTTCCGTCCGCACGCTTGGCCATGGCGACGAAGCCGCGTTCCTTGCTCTGAGACGAGAGGCGCTGACTGGGTGTCCAACATCTTTTGCCGCCGCCCCGGAAGACGATTTCCTGCAGACCGAAGAAGATGTTCGTCAGCTGTTCGCTCGGCGGAATGGTGATGCCGTCTTCGGGATTTTTACCGATCGTCTGTATGGAATGGCGGGGCTGTACCGGGAGCGGAAACAGAAAGCACGGCATAAGGTTTATATATGGAGCATATATGTCGCACCGGTTGTGAGGGGGCTTGGCGCGGGTCGCGCCTTGATGGAAATCGTGATCTCTCATGCGGGTACACTCGAGGGTGTAACTCACATATATTTGAGTGTCTCGGAGCAGGCTGGTCCGGCGCGTGCACTTTATGGCAGTCTCGGATTCTCAGTCTGGGGAGTGGAGCCGGGAGGGCTTATCGTTCAAGGCGTTAGCGTGCCAATACAGCACATGGTTCTGCCGCTGCCATGAGCCTTTCCGGGGGGAGTCGGAGTGTTCGTTTGAACTGTTCGATGTCACATTTTTGTCGCCGCGCTGACTCCGACTTGACATTTCTGGTGGGGGCATTACCGTCTGCCCCGGGCAAGTTGAACAGGGTGCTCAAACTCTAAAAAGAATAAAAAAGGGGCCGCGCTTTTGCGCGGTCCTTTGATTCTGGGCCGATGGTCCGGACGACTCTACAGAGTGGAGCCGGACTCCTTAAAATATCCTCCCAGAAGCGCCATCGCGCTTGCGTCCAATCCTCCATCCGTTAAAGATCGCGCCGAACCTGACCAGAGTGCAGGATGGAGGGGCAGAACATGGCTTCAGACGGAAATCTCTTCGGTTTCGACACGCTCGCGTTGCATGCCGGACAGCAGCCGGACAGCGATACCGGCGCCCGGGCGGTGCCGATCTACCAGACCACGTCCTATGTGTTCCGGGACTCCGAGCATGCGGCCTCGCTGTTCAACCTGGAGCGGGCCGGGCACATCTATTCGCGGATTTCGAATCCGACCGTCGCGGTGCTGGAAGAACGCATTGCTGCGCTTGAGGGCGGGGTCGGCGCGGTGGCAACGGCCAGCGGTCACGCGGCCCTGCATCTCGCCATTGTCACGCTGATGGGCGCGGGCTCGCACATTGTTGCCTCCAGCGCGCTCTATGGCGGCAGCCACAACCTTTTCAGCCATACCCTGCCGCGCTTCGGCATCGAGACCACCAAGGTTCATCCGCGCGACATCGACGGCTTCCGCAAGGCGATCAAGCCGGAGACCCGTCTGGTATTTGCCGAGACGATCGGCAACCCAGGCCTTGAGGTGCTTGATATCGCCGCGCTGGCGGAAGTCGCTCATGAAGCTGGTATCCCGCTGATGATCGATTCGACCTTCACCACGCCCTATCTCTGCCGACCGTTTGAGCATGGTGCCGATATCATCATGCATTCCGCCACCAAATGGCTCGGCGGGCATGGTGTGGCCATCGGCGGCGTGCTGGTTGATGGCGGGCGGTTCGACTGGGAGGCCTCCGGCAAGTTCCCGACCCTGACGGAACCATATGCCGGTTATCACGGCCTTGATTTCGCCGAAGAATTCGGGCCGCAGGCCCTGTGTATGCGCGCCCGGGCCGAGGGCTTGCGCGATTTCGGCGCCTGCATGTCGCCGACCAACGCGTTTCATCTGATGCAGGGTATCGAGACGCTGCCGCTACGGATGGACCGGCATGTCGCCAACGCCCGCAAGGTCGCGGCCTTCCTGGAAGCGTCTGAGGCGGTGGAGTGGGTGCTCTATCCTGAGCTCGACAGCCACCCGGACAAGGAGCTGGCGACGCGGATGATGCCGAAGGGGGCGGGATCGATAATAGCGTTCGGGATAAAGGGCGGCCGCGATGCCGGGAAAACCTTCATCGACCGGCTCGGCGTCTGGTCTCACTTGGCGAATGTCGGTGACGCAAAGTCCCTTGTCATTCATCCGGCCAGCACGACGCATCAGCAGATGGATGCGGAGATGATGAAGGCGGCGGGACTGTCCGAGGATCTGGTCCGGCTTTCGGTCGGGCTTGAGGATGTGGACGACCTGATAGGCGACTTGAAACAGGCGCTGCGCGCCGCAACTGCGCGCAAGGCGGGCTAGAGATGAAGTTCGACGTAAATGGGGATGAAGCGTTCGCGGCGACAGGCGGCCGTCCGTTTGATGGTGACAAGACAACGATCCTGATGCTGCACGGTGCCGGGATGGATCACACGGTCTGGTCCATGCAGGCGCGCTACTTCGCGCATCACGGTTTTTCCGTCCTGGCTGTCGATCTGCCGGGGCACAGCCGCAGTGCCGGGACGGTGCCGGAGACTATTCCCGCTTTTGCTGACTGGTGTCTCGCGGCGCTGGATGCGGTCGGCGCCGGAGAGGTGATGGTCATGGGGCATTCGATGGGCTCGCTCATCGCGCTTGAGGTCACAGCCCGTCTGGGTGCTCGTGCGAAAGCGCTGGCCTTGCTCGGATCGGTACCGGAAATGAAGGTGCATCCGGACCTGCTGAATGCCGCCCGCACCGGCAATCACGTGGCGCTTGAGACCATGGTCGGCTGGGGCGTCGGCAAGCGCGCCCAGATCGGTGGTCACAGGGCACCGGGGGCCTGGGTCTGCGGCGCCAGCATGCGCTTGCTGGAGGCTGGCGACTATGCGGTGCTGGCGACCGACCTTGCCGCCTGTGATGCCTATGACGGGGCGCTAAAAGCTGCGGCGGCGGTCTCATGCCCGGCGCTGGTGCTTTCCGGCTCCGACGACAAGATGACCCCGGCCAAGCTGGCCCGGCCGCTGGTGGATGCTCTGCCGGATGTCCGAGCTGTTATTCTGCCGAAAGCGGGTCACATGATGATGATCGAACAGCCGGACGAGACGCTGGATGTGCTGGCTGACTTTTTCGGAGCGCTTCGGTGAGCGGGGAGGGAGAGACCGAGACCCGGGAGCGGTTCCGCTGGTGGCTGGAGATTTCGACGCGCTGGATGGACAATGACGTCTACGGGCACGTCAACAACGTCCAGTATTATTCCTATTTCGATACCGCCGTGAACACGCACCTGATCCGTGAAGCCGGGCTGGATATCCACAACAGCCCTGTCGTTGGACTGGTGGTGGAGACACGTTGCCAGTTCAAGAAATCACTGGTTTTCCCGGATCGCATCGATGCCGGTATCCGGGTAGACCGCCTCGGCCGGTCGAGCGTCACCTACGCAACAGCACTGTTCCGTGAAGGCGACGATGAAATCGCCGCGCTCGGTCATTTCGTGCATGTCTATGTCGACCGGGCAACGCAGACGCCGGTGCCGATCCCGGAGCAAATGCGTGCCGAGATGGAGAAGCTCCGCCTCGAATAAGGCTGCCGCTTATTTGCTCTTGGTGCGGGAAATCTTGTAGAGCCCGGCGACGATCTGCTGGCCGATAGCGCCGGCTTCGCCCTTCATCTTGGTCGCGACCACGGCTTTCAATGCGTCCACATGGGCTTTGATTGCATCTGCGTCATTGTGCCCGCGCTGCCCGGGCTCGCCCAGCTCCAGATAGCGGTTCATGGAGGTTGCGATCTTCTCGACCATGGGATAGCCGAAGCTTGATCCCTGGGAGCGCAGATCGTGCATGACGGTATAGATCGTCCGCTCGGGCCCAGCCGGTTCGGCACCTTCCGCCCGCAGTCTTTCGACGGCTTCGTCCAGCTTGATGATGCTTTCCTTGGCGGTTTCCGCGAGGTCGATCTTCGAGACGGCGTCCGCCAGTGCGGCTTCGGCCTTCGCGATCAGTGTCTCGTCCATGCGCGCGGGCCCGCCGACCAGATCCTTCAGCTTGTTGGGCTGATGAATGACCTCGTAGGTACCTTTCGGGGGCTGGGCCATTTCTTTCCTCTCGTGAGCCGGTTTTCCCGACGGATCCTGAATCTGTTAGGCGCTGCGTGCATCCCGGTCGCGCAATTCTGCGGCGCGACGCTCCTCTCCGTCGAATGATTGTACCTTTCGGCGGCGGTCGGGCCCGAAATAATTATCAGTGCGGACGAAAGGACGCGGATGTTCGACCACGGCTACAAGACGCTGGATCAGGCCGACGCCAGTGAGGGGCTTAGCCATGAACTCGGTAACACCCGCATCGCGGGCCAGCTCAATACGGTTCGACTCAGTGTGACCGCTGACCATGATAATTGGCAGGAATTCATCGGGGCTGGCTGGATCGTTCCGGATCCAGTGGGTTAGCTCAATGCCATCCATCTCCTCCATCACCCAGTCGGTGATGATCAGATCGACCTGATATTCGCTGAGTTTGCGGATGGCGTGCTGTCCGTCACGCGCATCAATGATATTTTTGACGCCAACAGACTGCAGCATCGCCCGCAGCACTTCCCGCATGGGCTGGCTGTCTTCGACGATCATCACCGAGAGACGCTGAAAGCGCGCTTCGTTGGTCGGACTTTGAGACATTCACCATGACTTCCCCGGTTCCGGCACACCGAAATCCGTAGAATCTTAACAATTCGTTATCCTTACCGGAGTTTAGTCGACTTCCGGTGGGGAAGGCTATAGTCGGATTGAGCGCTTCTCAATTCAGGGTGGCAACGCAGTTTGTCGATTTACGCATAATGCAAATTCTGCCCAAGCTTGGGAATCCGCCTCTTCTGGTGCGTGTTCATACAATATCTGGTATAGATCAACTTGGTTTTGACTAGGCTGTGTTCGGTTGCGATCGGCAGAAAGCTGCGGTGCGACGGCAAACAGGTTTGCCCGTCGCTCTTGACTTGAAGCCCGATTCGCCGATTGATCCGGCCTCCGGACCGCTCGGTGCGCCGTGTTGCGCTCCGTTCGGTATTTCGAATGAGCCTGGGCTCCACGAGGATTGTAAGGAAATGGCAGGGCATTCCCAATTTAAGAACATCATGTACCGCAAGGGCGCGCAGGACAAAAAGCGCGCCAAACTGTTCACCCGGCTGATCCGAGAGATCGCGGTCGCGGCGAAGGCGAGTACCGATGCAAGTGCCAATCCGCGGCTACGGTCGGCTATTCAGGCGGCCCGCGAGGCCAATATGCCGAAGGACAATATCGACCGGGTGCTGAAGAAGGCCGAAGGCGGTGGTGCTGACGACAATTACGAGGACATCCGCTACGAGGGCTATGCCTCCGGCGGTGTCGCCATGATCGTCGAGGCATTGACCGACAACCGCAATCGGACGGCTTCCGAGGTCAGGTCCACGTTTTCCAAGTATGGCGGGACCCTGGGAGAGACCAACTCGGTCAGCTTCATGTTCGACCGCGTCGGCCAGATCTCCTATCCGGCCGACAAGGCGGAGGCAGACGCCATGTTCGAGGCGGCTCTGGAAGCAGGCGCCGAGAATGTCGAATCTTCCGAGGACGGGCATGTCATCACGTGCGCGCCTGACGATCTGAGTTCGGTGCGCGAAGCGCTCTCCGAGCAGTTCGGTGCCCCCGAGGAGGCCGAATTGTCCTGGAAGCCGCAGAACACTGTGCCGGTGGACGAAGACCACGCCGAGACCATCATGAAGCTGCTGGGCGCGCTGGAAGACTTGGATGATGTCCAGTCCGTTTCGGCGAACTTCGAGATCCCGGACGATGTTATGCGGAAACTGACGGCGGCCGCCTGAGATCCATGTCAGGCATTTGCCAAAAGCCCATTGGGGAGATGCAATCACGATGAGGCTTCTCGGTCTCGACCCGGGACTCCGCTTTACCGGCTGGGGTGTGGTCGATGTGGATGGCCACCGGCTGCGCCACGTCGCCAATGGGACCCTGAAGTCCACTTCGTCCCGGTCCATTGCGGAACGTCTCCTCGAATTGCATGACGGTGTTCTGGAGATTCTCGACCGTTACAGCCCAGGTGAGGCGGCGGTCGAGGAAACTTTCGTCAACAAGAACCCGGAATCGACCCTGAAACTCGGACTGGCTCGTGGCGCCGTCATTCTAGCTCCCGCCAAGCAAGGCCTCCGGGTTACCGAGTATGCGCCGAACCGGGTGAAGAAAACTGTGGTCGGTGCCGGACACGCCAACAAGGACCAGGTCCAGATCATGGTGTCGAAGCTGCTGCCTGAGGCAGCGTTCGACTCCGCGGATGCGGCGGATGCGCTCGCGGTGGCGATCTGTCACGCACATTTCGCCCAGAGCCGCCACGCCTTCGGCGAGACGGTGGGCGTGTCCCGGATCAAACAACAATCTGCAACCGGTGGGTACGAGCGCGCGATCCAGGCGGCTCTGCGTAAGGAGATGGGCCAGTGATCGCCAAGTTGCGGGGTGTTCTCGATTCCTTCGGTGACGGCAGCGCCGTGATCGATGTCGGCGGTGTCGGGTATCTGATCTTTGCGTCCAGCCGGACTCTCGCGAAACTGGGGGACAAGGGCGGGACTGTCTCCGTTCATATCGAAACCCATGTCCGCGAAGATCACATTCATCTCTACGGTTTCGCCGACAAGGCAGAGCAGGAGATGTTCCGGATCCTGCAGACAGTGCAGGGTGTGGGGGCCAAGGCGGCACTTTCCATCCTGTCCGCGCTGGCGCCTGACGAGGTCCTGCGGTCTGTTGCCGCCGGAGATGCCAAGATGCTGACCCGGGCGGACGGCGTCGGCCCCAAGCTGGCCGGCCGGATTGTGAACGAGCTGAAAGACAAGGCGGTGAACATCTCGCTTGGCGCCGATGCCTCGATGCCTGCACCTGCGGGCGGCAAGGCCGCCGCGGCGGGAGAGTCCGCCGCTGTCGCCGATGCGATCTCCGCCCTGGTGAATCTCGGCTATGACCGCAGTATTGCCTATGGCGCTGTTCATGCCGCTGTCAAAGCGATGGGGCCCGATGCGGACCTTAACCAGCTAATCACCGGCGGGCTGAAGGAGCTTGCTTCGTGAGCGACTGGGACGATGGTGAAGAGGGCCGGATCGTCGATGGCGAACGGTCAACCGAGGACACGCCCGAGCGGGCGCTGCGTCCGGTTACCCTCGATGATTTCGTCGGCCAGAAGCAAATGCGGGAGAATCTGAAAGTCTTCATCGAGGCTGCGAAGACTCGCGAAGAGGCGATGGACCACGCGCTTTTCTTCGGCCCTCCCGGTCTTGGCAAGACCACACTGGCCCAGATCGTCGCCCGTGAGCTTGGGGTGAATTTCCGCGCCACATCCGGCCCGGTGATCGCCAAGGCCGGAGACCTTGCGGCCCTGCTGACCAACCTTCAGGCGCGCGACGTTCTCTTCATCGATGAGATACATCGCCTTAATCCTGCCGTAGAGGAAGTGCTCTATCCGGCCATGGAGGATTTTCAGCTCGATCTCATTATCGGCGAAGGCCCGGCGGCCCGGTCTATCCGGATCGATCTGCCACCTTTTACGCTGGTGGCGGCGACGACGCGGTCGGGCCTGATCACGACCCCTTTGCGCGAACGCTTCGGCATTCCCTTGCGGCTGCAATTCTATACGCCGGAGGAACTGCAGAGCATCGTCATGCGCGGGGCTTCCCTGCTTGGCATGAACCTGTTGCCCGAAGGTGCGGCGGAAGTCGCCAGCCGGTCTCGCGGAACGCCGCGCGTTGCCGGCCGCCTGCTGCGCCGGGTACGGGATTTCGCGGCCGTGGCCGGGGTTGATGAAATTGATCAGAAGGCGGCTGACGGAGCGCTTAACCGCCTCGATATCGACAAGCGCGGCCTGGATGCCATGGACCGGCGCTATCTGCACTGCATCGCCGATAATTACGGTGGTGGCCCGGTTGGTGCGGAAACCCTCGCGGCGGCATTGGCCGAACAGCGCGACGTGATCGAGGAAGTGATCGAACCTTACCTGCTGCAACAGGGCTTGCTTCAGCGCACGCCGCGCGGGCGGCTTCTGTCCGAATCCGGCTACCGCTATCTCGGCCTTGCTATGCCGAACAGGACGCCCGCCGAAGCGGCGCAAATGACCCTTCTCGACAATAATGCCGAGGGTGAGGATGTCTGAGCGGTTGCTGCAGCCTGCGGTGACGGGGTTCACGGCGGACGGTACACATTTGCTCCGCGCCCGCGTGTATTACGAGGATACGGATGCGGGTGGTGTTGTCTATCACGCCAACTATCTGCGTTTCGCCGAACGTGGCCGCACGGAATATCTCCGCGACATTGGTGTCTCCCAGTCGGATCTCTCCGACCAGGAAGGCGTTTTTTTCGTGGTCAGGCGCAGCGAGATCGATTTTCGCCTGCCGGCCCGGCTCGACGATGCGCTCGAAATTCAGACGGTGATTGCCGGGATCAAGGGCGCGTCGTTTCTGGTCGAGCAGACCATATCGAAGACGGGCACGGACGGATATCTGGTGAGGGTGGTCAGCACCATTGCCTGTGTGGACCGGAAGGGGCGCCCGGCGCGGGTGCCACAATCGGTGAAATCAAAATTGGACCGGCACGACGGAGGGGGATCGTGATGATCGCCGCTCAAGCCATAAGACAGACGTCGGGGAAGAGTATCTAAATGGATCAGACACTAGTCGATACCGTGACGCTTGGAGGCACCGCCGCCATGGACATGAGCATCTGGGGCTTGTTCATGGCTGCGGACTGGATCGTGAAGGCCGTGATGGTCATCCTGATCGGCGCGTCGATCTGGAGCTGGGCGATTATCGTCGACAAGACTTTGAAAATGCGGCGGCTTTCCAAAGCTGCAGCGCAGTTCGAGGAATCATTCTGGTCCGGCGGGTCGCTTGAGGATCTTTATGATCGTATCGGCGGGCAGCCGGGCGATCCGATGACCGGTGTGTTCACGGCAGCGATGCGGGAGTGGCGCCGGTCTGCCGCCAAAGGGCTGACCACGAAAGGCTCAGACATCCGGGCCAGTCTGCGCCAGCGCATCGAACAAGTGATGCAGCTCTCGATTTCCCGGGAGATGGATCGCCTCGAAAAACACATGACCTTTCTTGCTTCGGTCGGCTCCGTCGCTCCATTTGTCGGGCTGTTCGGCACCGTCTGGGGGATCATGAACAGTTTCCAGTCCATCGCGGCGACCAAGAACACCTCACTTGCGGTGGTGGCGCCGGGTATTGCAGAGGCCCTGTTCGCAACGGCCCTCGGCTTGGTCGCGGCTATCCCCGCGGTGATCGCCTACAACAAGATTTCCACCGACCTTGGCCGTTATGCGGGACGTCTGGAAACCTTCTCCAGCGAATTCGCCTCCATCCTTTCCCGTCAGCTTGACGAGGGAGGCTGAGCCATGGCCGCTTCCATGATCGGAAACGGGCGGGGCGCGCGAGGGCGCTATCGTCCGCTGAGCGAGATCAACGTGACGCCGCTGGTCGATGTCATGCTGGTGCTGCTGATCGTCTTCATGGTCACCGCGCCGTTGCTGACGGTCGGTGTGCCGGTCGATTTGCCGAAAACAAAGGCGGCGCAGCTGACGGATGAGGTCGAGCCGTTGGTTGTTTCGGTGAACGCGGAGGGTGTGATCTTCCTGCAGGACACCGAAGTGCCAAGGGAAAATCTGGTACCGAGGCTGAACGCCGTCACCGGGCAGCGCCCGGATGTGCGGATCTTTGTGCGCGGCGACAAGTCGATCCAGTATGGCACCGTGATGGAGGTCATGGGGCTGATCAGCTCCGCCGGCTTCAAGAAGGTCGCGCTATTGGCCGAAATTCCGGACAGCAAGGGGACGCGCTGACGCCATGCGCACCGGGCTCTCCATATCCATCGGCATCCATGTTGCGGTGTTCGCATTTGCATGGTTCGGCCTGCCCCAACTTCGGAATGACGATATCCTTCCGGAGCAACTGGTCATTGTCGACATGGTGGATATTTCGGAAGTAACAAACACGCCGACGGCGGCCGTCGAGCCCGAGAAGGTCGAAGAGCCGAAGCCCGAGGAGCCGGAACCCGAAGCCCCGAAGCCTGCGCCCCCACCACCTGAGCCGGCAGCACCGCCTCCTCCTCCGCCCCCGGCTCCTACACCGGAACCTGCGCCTGAGCCGGTTGTCGAAGCGCCCGAGCCGGAACCTGCGCCGATCCCGAAGCCCGCGCCCGAGAAGGCGCCTGAGCCGGAGAAGGTTGCGCAGGCCCCGGCACCCGCGCCGAAACCGCGCCCCAAGCCGCGCGCGCCGGAGCCGACGCCGAAAGAAGCTGAGACGAAGCCGAAAAAAGATGACAAGAAGCTCGATTTCTCGCGCCTGCTGAAGACGCTTGAGAAGACGGAGCCCGCACAGCCGGCGAAACCGGAAGAAGAAAAGCCGAAGAAAAAGGCCGATCCCTTGAAGGATGTGCTCGCCAAACTGCAGGCACCGGCTCGCAGCCGGTCCGACAAGGCGTTCGATCCGGAGAACAAGGTCTCGATCAGTGAGATCGACGCAGTGCGCCGACAGATCGCGCAATGCTGGAACGTGCCGGCAGGCGCCAAGGATGCGGAAGACCTCTATATCGAGATTGCCTTGCAGATGGGGGCAGACGGCACCGTGCGCGATGCGCGGATCGTCGACCAGGCACGGCTGTCCCGGGACGGTTTCTTCCGGAGTGCTGCAGAAAGCGCCCGGCGCGCTGTGCTGAGCTGCGGCAAGCTTCCGTTGCCGCCTGAAAAATATGAGTCATGGAAAAACATCACCATGACTTTCAATCCGAGGGATCTGCTGTGAAGATCCGCGATCACGACCGACTTGAGAGGCCGATCATGAGGTTCGCTGGACCGTCCCGCTCTATGGGCACTATGGAGTTTTCACCTGCTGCAATGCTTTGGCGGTGGGTGCTGCCGGCTCTGCTGCTGGTACTTCTTGCAACAGGCCCTGCCCGGGCCGAGCTGAGGATCGACATCACCCAGGGCAAGGTCGATCCTTTGCCGGTGGCGGTCTCCGAGTTCACCGGCAACAATGCCGAGAGCGCGCAGATAGGCCGGGATATTGCGGCTGTGATTGCGGCCAACCTGGAGCGCTCCGGTCTGTTCGCCCCGATCGACAACGCCGCCTTTATCCAGCGCAATGTATCGCTGAGCGCGTTGCCCCGGTTTGGTGACTGGCGCCTGATCAATGCGCAGGCACTGGTGCACGGCGCGGTGAGCTTTGAGGCGAGCGGTGCTGTGAAAGTTGAGTTCCGTCTCTGGGACGTCTTTGCCGAGCAGCAGATGGTGGCAAACGCCTACACCACGGTTCCGGCGAACTGGCGCCGTGTCGCCCATATCATCTCCGACGCGATCTACCAGCGCATGACTGGTGAATCCGGCTATTTCGATACCCGTGTCGTTTATATTGCCGAAAGCGGTCCGCCGGACCGCCGGACCAAGCGGCTGGCGATCATGGATCAGGACGGTGCGAACCACCGTTTCCTGACAGACGGCAAGGATCTCGTACTGACGCCGCGCTTCTCGCCGACGCTGCAGGAAATCACCTATCTCGCGTATTATAACGACAAGCCGCGGGTCTATATTTTCAACATTGAAACCGGGCAGCAGGAAGTGCTGGGCGACTTCCCTGGCATGACCTTCGCGCCGCGTTTCTCGCCGGATGGCAACCGGGTGATCATGAGTATGGCCCGGAACGGCATCACCGACATTTACACGATGGATCTCGCTACCCGGCGGGTGCGTCGCCTGACCGATAGCCCGTCAATCGATACATCGCCGACCTTCGCGCCGGATGGAGGTCAGGTTACCTTCAACTCCGACCGTGGCGGCAGCCAGCAGATCTACGTGATGGATGCGAACGGCAGCAATGTGAGGCGAATCAGTTTTGGTAAAGGGCGCTATGCAACGCCGGTCTGGTCTCCGCGCGGCGACCTTATTGCCTTCACCAAAATCGTCGGCGGTCAGTTCTATATTGGGGTGATGCGGCCGGACGGAACCGGCGAGCGTCTGCTCTCCCAGGGCTATCTGGTGGAGGCGCCGACATGGGCGCCGAATGGCCGGGTTCTTATATATTTCAAGCAGTTCCCATCGGATTCTTCTGGCCGAGGGGGTAAAACCAAACTCTACTCCGTTGACCTCACAGGATATAACGAGCGCGAGATTGTCACACCTGTGGATGCTTCCGATCCCGCATGGTCGCCCTTGATTCCTTAGCGGCATGCAAATATATTTTTCTCGACAAGCCTTCTCCGGTAATGAGCGGGTATCGCCATCCGTAGAAATCTGTTAGAGAACACAAAGGATTGGCGCGTCCGATTAGAGTCTAAGGGGCACGGCCGTAAACTTGGATCGAAGGCTCACTTCTGTGGGGGTTAAAGAATGGCAATGAAGTTTCTTTCAATCGTGGCTGCGGGTCTCCTCGTCGCCGCGTGCTCGACCGACCAGGAAACGGCGTCCCAGTCGGGCGGCGCGGGCTCGACGGTACCGGCTGCGAATCAGCCCTCGACATCATCAGCCTCTACAGGGGCTGTTACGGCTGCTCCGGGTTCGCGCGAAGAGTTCGTCGCCGAAGTCGGCGACCGGGTGTTCTTCGGGTTCGATAAGTACGACCTGACTCCGGAAGCCCGTACGACGCTTGAGCGTCAGGCTTTCTGGCTGCGCAAGTATCCGAGCGCGACCGTGACCATCGAAGGACATTGCGATGAGCGCGGTACCCGGGAATACAACCTGGGCCTTGGCGAACGCCGTGCCAGTGCAGCAAAAGATTATCTGATCGCGCTTGGCGTCGATGCCGGTCGTGTCAGCACCATCAGCTACGGCAAAGAGCGTCCGGTTGCTTTCGGCAGCAATGAAGAAGCATGGGCACAGAACCGTCGCGGTGTGACCACCATCAATTAAGGCTTCGGCCTGCCCGATTGAGTTAGACCGCGCCGGTCTGGTTTTCCAGACCGGCGCGTTGTCTTTTGTGGAGGCGGAATTGCCTGCACTCCGATGGCAGCCGTGCCTTATTCCTGCTCGATTGGCGGGTTAGATGTGACGGTCGCGACGATTGTGAGACTCGACGATAGTGAGACTGGGAGTTCGAGAGATGACGAGCCGGTTCGTATTTGGCGGAGCACGCACGATTGGTGCTGCGGCCCTTATGGTCCTCGCCCTGACGGCGCTGCCGGCAGCCGCGCAGGACGTCCAGAACTTGCTGAACCGTATCGACCGGATGGAGCGCGACATGCAGGACCTGCAGCGCCAGCTCTATCGCGGCAGCGGCACAGGCATCACGGCGACACCTGTGACCCCGGCACCGATCACGTCCGGGACGTCAACGACCTCGGCCGCCGCGGGCAATCAGAGCGCAGGCTTTGATACAAGCTATGCCGCCCGTGTCGAAGTCCGTCTGCAACAGCTTGAAACCCTGATCCGCTCTCTCACCGGTAAGATCGAGGAAGTTGAGTTCGAGGTGGAACAGAATTCCGGCCGTATCGACCGGCTGGTGCGAGACATTGATTTCAGGCTCCAGGCGCTTGAGCGTGGCGGTGTTCCCTTACAGACAGGATCCGTGCGGGACAACTCTAACAATGCCGCGGCTGAACCGGCGTCGACGGAGACGCCGGCCGCGGGGCAGGGGCAAGGCGTTCTGGGCTATCTGAAGCAGTCCGAGGTCAAGTCTCTCGATAATGCGCCGGCTCCCGCCACGGAGGCTAAACAGCCTCCTGCGCCTGCCAGAGCTCCCGAGACCGTCGCAAGCGCGCCTTCGGCTGTTCCCCAGCAGATCCTGCCCGACGGCTCTCCCGAAGAGCAGTACAAGCACGCCTTTGCCTATCTGCAGAAGCAGGACTTCCAATCTGCCGAGCAGGCGCTCAGCGCATTCCTCGAACGTCATCCAAAAAGCCCGCTGGCCGGTAATGCGATCTACTGGCTGGGGGAGACCTACTATGTGCGTAAGGATTTCGCCAATGCGGCCAAGACCTTCGCCAAGGGCTATACGGAATACTCGGGAAGCTCCAAGACCGCGGATAATCTGCTGAAACTCGGTTTCTCTCTGGCCCGGATGGATCGGAAGGAAGATGCCTGCGTCACCTTCGATCAGCTGAAGACCGACTTCCCGAACGCTTCCGCCAATATCAAGCGCCGGGCGGAGACGGAACGGCAGCGGATCGGCTGCTAGCTCATCCCCGGGTAGCGGGAGAAAACGACTGTCAGGCTTGAAACCAGTCTCGGACTCTGAATTCGAGGCGCTTCTCAAGGACGCCGATCCGGCGCTCGCCTCTGCCGGACCTTCAGTCTTTATTGCCGGAGTGTCGGGCGGCGCGGACAGCATGGCTCTATGCATGATGCTGGCGCGCTGGTGCAGTGCCCGAGGGCATCGTCTCGTTGCCGTAACTGTTGATCACGCGCTGCGAGCGGACTCCGCTGCGGAAGCCCGTCGGGTATCTGGCTGGTCGGCGGCGCGCGGGATCGAACACGAGATCCTGACATGGCGCGGGGTGAAACCGGCTGCCGGATTGCAGGCGGCAGCCCGTTCGGCGCGGTTTGCGCTTCTGACGGATCATGCGCTGTCTGTGGGCGCCCAAGCACTATTCCTCGCACACCATATGCAGGATCAGGCCGAGACCATGGCGATGCGCCTTGCGCGCGGCAGCGGCCCCGACGGGCTGGCCGGTATCCGGACAAGGCAGATGCGTGGTGGCATTGCTGTCCTGCGCCCGTTGTTGAACCTGCCGCCGGTCCGGCTCCGCGCTCATTGCCTCGCCGAGGCGCAAGCCTGGGTCGAGGACCCGAGTAACCGTGACCGGCGTTTCGAACGGGTTCGGGTTCGTCAGGGCGCGCAGGGAATGGCAGAAGTCGGGCTGGATGCGCGCCAACTCAATCGCCTTGCGCGGGTATTCGGACGGCTGAGGGACTGGAGTGAGTCCCGACTGGCAGGCTTTCTGACTGAGTTCGCTGACCTGGACCCGCGCGGATTCGCCGTGCTCGATCTTTCTGCTGCTCTGAATTTGCCGCTGCCATTGCGTGCCAAGCTGTTCTCCGGATTGCTGCAATCGATCGGCGGGCTGGATTATCCGCCACGCGCAGAGCGGATGAAGCGTTTTTTGAGGCGGCTGGATGATGGCGTTGGCGATCCTGTCACACTCGGAGGCTGCCTCGTCTGGCGCGGCCGGGCGGACAGGCTCTGGATTGCCAGGGAAACACCGCGAGAAACCGGCCCGGAAATGCTGCGGAGCCAGGGTGTGAGCCGTTGGGACGGACGTTTTGACGTCACCTGGTCAGGTGCGCAGCCGGCCTGGATTCACATGCTGGAACGCAGGGGTGAGCGCCGTTTACGGCTGACCGGGGCGGCCGCGAAGGCCTCCATGTCACTTCCAGCGGGCATTCGCGCGTCACTTCCTGCTGTAACTGACCTTGACGGGCGTCTCTTTGCCCCCCACCTTTCGGACACATGGACAAGTCGGCGGCCCTTGGAAGCTGGTTTGTTCCACATTGAATTTCGTCCAGCTGTGCCATGGGTAGCCGACGCTTTCCGGGCCAGCAGGGATGACAGGGCCGCGACGACAGACTAAGAATGGGCCGTCCGGCTGAACAGGAACCCTACCGAGGCATAATCGGCGTGAACAATTTCGGCAAGAATCTCGCACTCTGGATTATCGTAGGCGTCCTGCTCGTGGCGCTATTCAATCTATTCCAAAGTTCGAACAAACCTGGTGGATATCCGAATTTTGCATTTTCGGATTTTCTTAGCTCGGTGGAGTCCGGTCGGGTAACCGACGTCGTGATCCAGGGCAATACCATCAAGGGTCACTTCAGCGACGGGCGCACTTTTGCGACCTACGCCCCGAACGATCCTGGTCTGGTGGACCGGCTCAAGGAAGGGGGCGTGCGGATTGCCGCTGCGCCGCCTGAAGAGGGCATGTCCGGCCTGCTCGGCATCCTGATTTCCTGGTTCCCGATGCTGCTGTTCATCGGTGTGTGGATCTTCTTCATGCGCCAGATGCAGGGCGGCGGCGGCAAGGCCATGGGCTTTGGCAAGAGCCGCGCCCGGCTGCTGACGGAGAAAGTCGGACGCGTAACTTTTGACGATGTCGCCGGTATTGACGAAGCCAAGACCGAGCTTGAAGAGATCGTCGAGTTCCTGAAGGACCCGCAGCGCTTCCAGCGCCTCGGCGGCAAGATTCCTAAGGGCTGTCTTCTGGTGGGCCCTCCGGGTACCGGTAAGACGCTGCTTGCTCGCGCCATCGCCGGCGAAGCAAATGTGCCCTTCTTCACCATTTCCGGTTCCGACTTCGTCGAGATGTTCGTTGGCGTCGGCGCCAGCCGAGTCCGCGACATGTTCGAGCAGGGCAAGAAGAACGCACCCTGCATCATCTTCATCGATGAAATCGACGCTGTCGGCCGTCATCGCGGCGCCGGTCTTGGCGGCGGAAATGACGAGCGTGAGCAGACCCTGAACCAGTTGCTGGTCGAGATGGACGGTTTCGAGGCGAATGAGGGCGTGATCCTGATCGCTGCCACCAACCGCCCGGACGTGCTTGACCCCGCGCTGCTGCGTCCCGGCCGCTTCGACCGTCAGGTCGTGGTGCCGAACCCGGATATCCTGGGCCGTGAGCGCATCCTGAAAGTGCATATGCGCAAGGTTCCGTTGGGTCCGGATGTGGACGCCAAGGTTATCGCGCGCGGTACGCCGGGCTTCTCCGGCGCCGATCTTGCGAACCTCGTTAACGAAGCTGCCCTGCTCGCCGCCCGCAAGGGCAAGCGCGTGGTCGCCATGGCCGAGTTCGAGGAAGCCAAGGACAAGGTCATGATGGGGGCGGAACGCCGCTCCATGGTCATGACCGACGAGGAAAAGGCGCTGACGGCCTATCATGAAGCCGGCCACGCCGTGGTTGCGCTGCATTGCCCGGACAGCGATCCGATCCACAAGGCGACGATCATCCCGCGCGGCCGCGCCCTTGGTATGGTCATGCGTCTGCCGGAAGGCGACCGGATCTCGCTGTCCCGTGCCAAGCTCTATGCGGACCTGCAGGTCGCCTGTGGCGGCCGGCTTGCCGAGGAGCTTGTCTTCGGTGAAGAGCGGGTCACAACCGGTGCATCCTCCGATATCCGGATGGTCTCGGACATGGCGCGCCGCATGGTCACCGAGTGGGGCCTCAGCGACAAACTCGGCTTCCTGGCCTATTCGCAGGACCAGCAGGAAGTCTTCCTCGGTCATTCCGTGACCCAGCAGAAGAACGTTTCCGATGCGACCGCGAAGGTGATCGACGAGGAAATCCGCCGGATCGTGGATGGCGCCTACAGCGATGCCCGTCGAATTCTGGAAGAAAACTACAACGAGCTGGAAACGCTGGCGAAGGGGCTGCTCGAATACGAGACCCTCTCGGGCGACGAAATCAAAGCCCTGCTCGCTGGCGAAAGCCTGGTGAAGAACAACAAGGAAGACGGACCGAAGCCCGGGGCCGGCCGCCGTTCGTCGGTGCCGACCGGCGGCAAGGAAGACACTGGGAAGACCGGTGGGGGCCTAGAGCCCGATCCGCAGCCCGGCGAGTAATCCATGACCAACATTCTAAAAGAGGCCGCGCTGATGCGCGGCCTTTTGCCGTCCGGGGCCAGCGTTCGCCTTGCACCGACCGGTATCGTCCGGGGTGAGATGGCGGACCGGCTCCTGAAGGCCGGACTCGGCCGCCCCCTGGCTGGCGGCCCCGCCGCATTCTCCGCCGTCGAGATCATTGCCCGTTCCGCAGATGCCATTCACCTGCTGGGACCTGCCCCGCTTGATGCGGCCACTGTCTGGGCTGAGGGCGAAGGGATCGGCACCACCTTCGATCAACAACTCGACCTCATCAGCGCGCCGCGTCCTGTGCTTGTCGGATTGCCGGCGGATCGCCCCCTGATCATGGGCATCGTCAATGTGACGCCGGACAGTTTTTCCGACGGCGGCGACTTTGCCGCGACCAATGATGCCGTGGATCATTCATTCGAGCTGCTGATGCAAGGCGCGGACATTCTCGATCTCGGCGGGGAGTCCACCCGGCCGGGCGCCGATCCGGTGCCGGTAGCGGAAGAGCTGCGTCGGGTGGTGCCGGTGATCGAGGGTATTCGCCGACGGGCCGGGGCGAAGCGCCCGGTGATCAGCGTCGACACGCGGCGCCCGGACGTGATGCGGGCCGCGCTCGAAGCCGGGGCGGATATCGTCAACGATGTGACCGGGCTGGCCGATCCGGAAAGCCGCCGCATTGTCGCGGAAGCGAAGGTCCCGGTAATGCTGATGCATATGCGGGGCGAGCCGCAGACCATGCAGAGCGAGGCTCAGTACGATTTCACCCCTCTGCAGATGCTGGAGGAGCTGGAGCAACGGGTGTTGGAGGCCGAGCAGGCCGGCATCCCGCGTGAGCGTATCGTCGTTGACCCCGGTATCGGATTCGCCAAGAACACGGACCAGAACCTCGAAGTGCTGGCCCGGCTTGGCCTGTTGCACGGATTCCGCTGCACCGTTCTCATCGGCGCGTCGCGCAAGAAGATGATCGCCAATATCAGCCGGGACGAGCCGGCAAAGGAACGAGTGCCGGGCTCGCTCGCCATTGCCCTTGCCGGTGTGGAGCAGGGCGTCCAGATCGTCCGGGTGCACGATGTTGCCGAGACCGTACAGGCGCTAAAAGTCTGGGCGGGAATCGCCGGTCGGCGGTAAGCTGCGGTGCTCGCTCCAGTCATTCTGATATTGCTTGGAACTTCATGACCAGAAATCTCTTCGGAACCGACGGCATCAGAGGCACCGCAAATGCCGAGCCGATGACAGCCGAGACAGCGCTTCGCGTGGCCATGGCGGCCGGCCGTCACTTCGTGCACAGCAACGGCAGGCCGAAGACCGGACACCGGCCGCTGGCGGTGATCGGCAAGGACACGCGGCTCTCGGGCTACATGCTGGAGCCGGCAATGGTGGCGGGGTTCACCTCGATCGGGATGGATGTGGTGCTGCTTGGCCCGCTTCCCACCCCGGCCGTGGCGAGCCTGACCCGCTCCCTGCGGGCCGATCTCGGCGTCATGCTCTCCGCCTCGCACAATCCCTATCAGGATAACGGCATCAAGCTGTTTGGCCCGGACGGCTTCAAGCTGTCGGACGAGGTCGAGCACGAGATCGAGAACCGGATCGACACGCTGGGCGCCGAGGATCGGGCATCTGCCGACAGGCTTGGCAAGGTGCGCCGGCTTGAGGACGCGCAGGGCCGTTATATCGAGATTGCCAAGAATACGTTCCCGAAGGGCATGCGGCTCGAGGGCCTGAAGCTGGTGGTCGATTGCGCCAACGGTGCCGCCTACAAGGTCGCGCCGCGCGTTCTGTTCGAGCTTGGCGCCGAGGTGATCGAGATCGGTGTGTCCCCCAACGGCACGAATATCAATGCCGGCTGCGGTGCCACGGCCCCGGATGCCATGTGCAAGGCGGTGACGGAGAATGGTGCGCACCTGGGCATCGCGCTGGATGGCGATGCGGATCGTCTGATCATGGCGGACGAGCATGGCCGGATCATCGACGGTGACCAGATCATGGGGCTGATAGCGACGTCCTGGGCGGAAGCCGGTCTGCTGCGCGGCAAGGCGTTGGTCACCACCGTGATGAGCAATCTCGGGCTGGAGCAATATCTTGAGGGCATCGGCGTTGCCATGCACCGCACCAAGGTGGGCGATCGCTATGTGCTGGAGCATATGCAGTCCGGCGGCTTCAATCTTGGCGGCGAGCAGTCCGGCCATATGATCATGAGCGAGCATGCGACGACCGGCGACGGGCTGATCGCGGCGCTTCAGGTGCTGGCGGTGCTGATTTCGTCCGAAAAGCCGATGAGCGAGGTCGCCTCGGTCTTCACGCCCTTGCCGCAGTTGCTGAAGAATGTGCGCTACACAGGTGCACCGCCGCTGGAAGGCGAGTCCGTGAAGACGGCTATCCGTGAGGGCGAGGCGCGTCTGGCCGGGACGGGACGGGTCCTGATCCGCAAATCAGGTACCGAACCTCTGATCCGTGTCATGGCCGAAGGCGCGGACGAAAAGCTCGTCGCGGATGTGGTGAACGATATTGCACTGGAGATCGAACGTGCCGCAGGCTGATATGACAGAGACCGGCGATTTACACCCGATGCAGGGCCGGGTCCTGATCTGCGCCGGCTCCGATTCCGGCGGGGGCGCGGGTATCCAGGCTGACATCAAGGCGGTCACCTGTCTCGGCGGTTTCGCCATGACAGCCATTACCGCCCTGACCGCGCAGAACACCGAGGGCGTGCATGCCGTTTACGACGTCCATGAGGAGTTCATCGCCAAGCAGATAGAGTTGGTGCTGAAGGATCTCGGTGCCGATTGCATCAAGACGGGCATGCTGCACTCGATCCCGGTGATCGAGACCGTGCACAAGGCGCTGGCCGAGTTGGCGCCGGATACGCCGCTTGTGGTCGACCCGGTGATGGTTGCCAAGGGTGGACACCCGCTGCTGGAGCCGCAGGCGCTGGACGCAATGAAGCGCAAGATGGTCGCGCGCGCGACTATCCTGACGCCGAACATCCCGGAAGCGGAGCTTCTGACAGCAAGGAAGATCGCGAACCGGGACGACATGCTCCGGGTCGGCGAGGTTCTGCTCAAGCTCGGCCCGAAGCACGTTCTGATGAAGGGCGGGCACATGGAGGGCGACGAGTTGATCGATATCCTGGTGTCCGCGGATGCTGAGCCGGTCATCTTCCGCTCGGAGCGGATCGACACCGTTCACACGCATGGCACCGGTTGCTCCACGGCCTCGGCGATGGCCGCCGGGATTGCCCAGGGGCTATCTGTGGAGGATGCCGTCAGTCGGGCGCGGGATTATGTGCGCAAGGCGATCCTGAGTGCGCCGGGTTACGGTCACGGTCACGGACCGCTGAACCACGCCCATACTCTTCGCGCGGGCGTCTGAAGCGCGCTTGAGTTTTGCATAGGCGTTGCCTAGTCTCACCTGACAGGCACGCCCGAGCCTCCCCCCTCCATTGGGAAAGCATCCGACATGTTGGGCTTCGATCATTTCGAACCCACTGTTCGGGCATGCGCATAAGGAGGGATTGCGACAGACGCTCGCATCAGGAGGTTCCCGATGAGACTTTCTCATCCCGTATTCCGTCTCAAACGTCAGGCCCGTCTGCTGTCCCGCGAGGACGGCATCCCTTTGAACAAGGCACTCGACCGTATTGCCGCCGCGGAAGGCTTCAAGAGCTGGAGCCATCTCGCGGCCAAAGCGTCCCCCGAGACGCCGGCCGGCGCAATGCTGGCGCAACTCTCCCCCGGCGATCTCGTTCTGTTGGGGGCACGGCCGGGCCATGGCAAGACGCTGCTTGGACTTGAACTGCTCGCGGAAGCTGCGAAGGCCGGACGGCACGGTTTCTTCTTCACACTGGATTACAGCGATGCGGACGTCATCGACCGTGTTCGTGCAATCGGCATCGAGCCGGGGGAGATTTCCTCACGGGTGACGCTGGATACATCCGACGGGATTTGCGCCGCGCATATCATTGCCGAGATGAGTGCTGCTCCGCCCAATAGTATTGCCGTGATCGATTATTTGCAGTTGCTGGACCAGAGACGCCAGAACCCCGAACTTGCCGAACAGGTGGCCGCGCTGAAGAATTTTGCGCAGACGACCGGCCATATCGTTGTCCTGATCTCGCAGATCGACCGGGCTTACGATCCGGGAGAAAAGCAGCTGCCTGACCTGTCCGATGTCCGTCTGCCGAACCCGGTGGACCTAAGTCTCTTCACCAAGAGCTGCTTCCTGCATGACGGTGAGGTTCGACTGGACGCTGTGGCCTGACGTCAGGCGGCGACGAAATCCTGTTTTTCCAGGTTATAGACGTGCTTGCCGAGAATGCCGGCCCCCGTCATTTTTTCGATCTCCTGACGCAATGTCTCGATGCGGGGCGCGTATGTCGTGCTGCCGATATCGAGCAGGGCGTTCAGGGGATCGCTGGCCTTGAGAGCCTGTTCGATAACGCTGCTTTTGGCACGCCCCTGATGGCGGATATCGGCGACCACGATACAGACAGAATCCTCCGCTCCCTCCAGATCGTAGCGCCGGGCATAGTTCGCGTATTTCTGCCGTTGCTGCTCGATGGTGAAAGCAACCTGGGTCGCCCGGTTCTCCGGATTGTTTTCCGCCCAGTGTACGAATTTCGCCGCGATCTCGGCCTCCTGCTGACAGACAGCATCCGGGTCCGGGTTGAGATAGTTCATCAGACCCTGGCTGCTGGTGTCGTCTTCGAGCTGGACAATGCCTCCCGGTGTCTTTTGGGAGATGTGGCCATTTTGCAGGATCAGATCAGGGAAATAGAATTGCGCGTCTTTCAGCAGCAGGAACCGGCGCAACAGCAGGACGAAGTTTTCATCGGGCTCGTGAACGGCATCCTGCATGAAGCCAAAGGTGAAGGCGGCACGGTCGTAGGTGTTGAGGCAGTGGAAACTGCCCTTGCTCTCGCACATTACTGTCGGTGCGATAAGGTCGGCCCAGATCCCGAATTGCTCCCGGTAGTCCTCCGGCGTGTAGATATCGGAACCAGGTGTCGTGTTCATCAGGCCCCGGAGGCTCTGGAAACGGACGTCGCTGCCGACAAAGAATGCGGGCCCGTCATTGATTTGCGCCGAATATCGCGACCCGTCGACGCTGATGGATACGGTCGCCGGCTCGGTGATCTGCTGCTCCGGGCCGGAAATGGCTGTCTTGGCGGAGACCCGTTCGGTCGGACTGTTGGCGAAAGGCATGGCGAGCAGGGTGCGCCCCGCATATTCCGGTGCGATGCTGACATCGAGTGTCGGACCGGCGGCCATGGATCGGGAGACGCGGACACCGTCGCAGCGGATTTCCCAGTTGATCCGCGCCAGATCCGCCGGTTCGGGGTTGGGCTGATTGAACGCTGACGCCTCATAACGGGCGACTGAGCCGACTTCCGCAGTTTCCGGTCCGTCTACGGCAGTGACGAGCAGCATGGCGGCCTCCGAGATGTAGTCGATGGGAGAATTACTATCCCAATTACAACCCCGCAACGATTGGGACAGCTTTCGATTGTCGATTTTTCGTCGTGCTGCCGATACTTGATGTCGCCCGGGGCATGGAGTTCTGACGCGCCCCGCGTAAGTGTTGTGATAGCAAAACGAATTCAAGCGCTTTTCTTGTGGAGGCGACATGGCCGAGGAAGACGATATCGTTCTGTCCGAACTGGACGATGAAGAGCTTGTGCAGCAGATGCACGACGATCTCTATGACGGTCTGAAAGACGAAGTCGAAGAGGGCGTCAACCTCCTGCTCGGGCGCGGCTGGACCCCGTACAAGGTTCTGACCGAGGCTCTGGTCGAGGGGATGCGCATCGTCGGCATCGATTTCCGCGACGGCATCCTGTTCGTGCCGGAAGTGTTGATGGCCGCCAACTCCATGAAAGCCGGCATGACCATCCTGCGCCCGCTGCTCATCGAAACCGGCGCGCCGCGCATGGGCAAGATGGTGATCGGCACGGTGAAAGGCGACATCCACGATATCGGCAAGAACCTCGTCTCCATGATGATGGAAGGCGCGGGCTATGAGGTGATCGATATCGGGATCAACAACCCGGTCGAGAACTATCTGGCCGCGATCGAGGAGCACAAGCCGGACATCCTCGGCATGTCCGCCCTTCTGACCACCACCATGCCCTACATGAAGGTCGTCATCGACACCATGAAGGAGAAGGGCATCCGCGACGACTACATCGTTCTGGTCGGTGGCGCACCGCTGAACGAGGCTTTCGCTGAAAGTGTCGGCGCCGATGCCTATTGCCGCGATGCAGCGGTTGCCGTCGAGACCGCGAAGAAGATGATCGCCGAGCGCGAGCGCTCCAACTCGGCGGCCATGGGCGTCAGTTGAGCGGGGCGGCAATGGCCGCCTCGACATACCCTGAGAGACCGCGGGCGCTTGTAGTTGCCTGCGGTGCGCTCGGCCGGGAGCTGGTCGCGTTGAAAGAGAGCACTGGCTGGGACGCGCTGGACATCACCTGCCTGCCGGCCATCTGGCACAATCATCCCGAAAAGATCGCCCCCGGCCTGCGGCGCAAGCTGCAGGCGGCGAAGGGCTATGAGCAGGTGTTCGTCGCCTATGGTGATTGCGGCACCGGCGGAGAAGTCGATCAGGTGATCGAGGAATTCGGCGTCGAGCGCATCGCCGGGCCGCACTGCTACCAGTTCTTCATGGGCACGGACGAGTTCACGGCACTGACAGACGAAGACCCGGCTTGCTTTTTCCTGACCGATTACCTGGTCCGGCATTTCGACCGGCTGATCATCAAAGGGCTGGGGCTGGATCGCTTCCCGGAACTGCGGGACATGTATTTCGGCAATTACACGGCGCTGGTTTATATCGCCCAGACCGAAGACCCGCGCCTGAAAGCAAAAGCGGAACAGGCCGCCGAGCGGCTCGGCCTCGCCTTCAAGTGCCGCTATCGCGGCTACGGCGAGCTGCAGAGCTTCATCGAAAACGCACATCCCGTGCATCCCGGACAGTAACGGCCGGACACTAACGGAGAGCCGGAATGGCCCATCTCATCATCGTCTATTGGCGCGACATTCCGGCCCAGGTCATTGCCGAACGCGGCCGGGGGCGCAAACGCGAGCAGGCGAAGATCGAGCTGCCCGTGCGCTTTATCCACGCCATCGACATGGCGGCCATGAGGGACGGCTCGGAAGACGAGGGCGCTTACCTGGAAGGCTGGCGCCGGGCCGATCCGGTGGAGTGCGGGGACGATCTCGAAGCAGAGGCGCAGGCGGCGGCTGAGGCGCTTGAGGGCGAATATGGCGGCGCAAAGCTGAAGGCGTTGATCGCGAATGGCGGCAACGCCTGAGTGCTTTGATTCCGAATGACGCATTCCTTCCAGCGGGTATGGCTTGGGTGAATAATCAATGATAAGGTGTGTCGGCCCGACTGCCATCCGGTTTGTCGGAGGTGGATGCGGGAGATTGCGATGGTCCAGCATGTGCGGGGACGTAAAAACTGGAACATGAAGTTTGTCCGGTCAGCGGCCGCTTGGGCGCCGCTCCTTGAAGATACTGCCGGGGACGACTTCGATTATGGCGATGTCCGCATTGGGCATATAGATACCGGATATGTAGAGCATTCCGTCTTTGGGGATTGGGATGCGGATGGCAAGAGTGAGCATATCCTTATCGATCGGGGGGCTAACTTCGTGGACCCGGACCGGGATCGCAGGCCGACTGATCCGGTCGCTGGAGGTCTCAATCCCGGACATGGAACCCGGATCGGCAGCGTCATGTACGGATTTGATGCGGATGTTCTGGTCGGTATCGCTCCCAGAGTACCTGTCGTGCCATATCGCGCAGTTACTTCCGTCGCGTTGATCAGTCCGGAATCCATCAATCGTGTGGCGGATGCGATCAATCATGCGGTGAACGAGAGTTTTTGCTCCGTTATCAATATGAGCCTTGGCGCGCGTCCGGTCTTGAATCCGTTTGGGCCCTTTCGACGGGCATTGCGCAAGCTGGGGCAGGCTTGCGACGATGCCTATGAGAACGGAGTCGTTGTCGTAGGGGCTCTTGGAAACAACGTGCACAACAAAGCGACTTATCCAGGGAAGTACTGGCGTTCCATATGCGCTGCCGGGCTTGAGCCTGAATTTCAGGGAGACAGGCTCTCCGCTGTTGAAATGTGGAAACCGCAACCTGACCCACTCGATCCGGTCGATTATCAACATATTGATATCTGGGCGCCTGCCGAGACGATTTTCAGGGCGCAGCCGAAGCGGCGGGCGGGCGAACTCCAGGACGATTATTTTCCGCTCCCGGACGGGGATGGGTCGTCGTATGCGGCGGCGACCGTGTCCGGCGCGGCCGCCGTTTGGCTTGCTCGGCGCGGTCGCGATATCGAGCAGACCTACCCTGCGGATCAGCCTTGGATGATTGTTGAAGCGTTCCGGGCGCTGCTTGAGAAAACGCAACAAGGAGCGCCCGCCGATGCACATGCGAATAATAAGGCTGGCATGCTTGATATGAAGGCTTTGGCCGAAGCGGATCTTCCTCCCCCGAACCAGCTCAATCACGAAACTCGTCTCTGCAGCGGTATGTTTGGCTGATAGGTAGCGTCCCGTTCTCGACTAAGCCCCTCCTGTAGCGCCACAATCAGAACCTGGCCGTGTCTGGGAGCCGCGCCGAGGTGTTTCAGCCGTCCAGCCAGTCTGGCGAATGGGCCAGCAGGTCGTGCCGGATCGGCGGGTGGTCCGCTGCCATCGGGTCGAGGCGTAGCCGGGTCAGGCGCAGGAAGCTGAACCGCCAGATGCCGTCCGCCCGGAGATATTCCTCTTCATAGTGACCGTAGCCACAATAGCCGCGGGCGCCTGGAAACTCTTTCAAGGGAACACCGGGGCCGAGTTCGACGAGGTCCATCATCGCCCAGATACCCCGCGCTCGGTCCGGGCCGAAGAAGGCAATCTCCGGGCTGTGCACATGGTGGATCGAGACCGCATCCTTCATCCGCGTGGAAATGCCTGTGACGAAGGCGCGCTCATCGGACCCGGTCGGGGCGGACCCGAATCCCTCGAACATGGTTCCGGGCGCGAACAGGCCGGCGAGCCGGTCCCACTGCTTGGTGTCGATATATCGGCAATATTGCGCCTTCAGCCGCTTGATTGCCTCGATGTCGGTGAAGCGGGCGAGATCCGCGTCGGTCATGCATTCCTCCCGTTTGTCGGTATGCGCCGGATCAGGGGATCAGGCGCGCCGCGCGATAGCGGTCGAACAGGTCGGTGAACATTTGGTCCGACTTGATCACATCATGGAAGCCTGCGAGCCGCGCCTTGGTCGTGTCCGCGATGATGTCGTAGGTCGGCGCGAACACGTAATCGCCATAGGTCCAGAGGGCGATGTCGCTGTATGGCGTCGGGACGAGATCGTGCTTGGCGACGATGCTGTCCCAGACCGGCTCATATTCCGCCATGGTCTCGGCCAGGGAGATGCCAAGGGGCGGGCCGACTTCGAGGTCGAAATAGGCGGCGAAACGCGGCCATAAAGTGCTCCAGCGGAAGATGTCGCCGTTGGTGATGTTGAAGGCCTGGTTGGCGGCGGCGGGTGCGCCAGCCATCCAGACGGCTGCACGGGCGATGTGGTGGGCATGCGCGCACTCGGCGAGGCAGTCGTAGGCCGTCTCCGTTCCCGGAAAACTGAAGGGGCGGCCGAGTTCCCGCATGATCTCGGCATAGGCGGCCACCACCGAGACGAGGTTGCGCGCCTTGCCGGGCGTGAAATCGAAGACCAGCGGCGGACGCACAGCGCTCCAGCTCCACGGCACGTCGAGCCCGGATATCCAGTCCTGCTGATCGTAGTAGAAGTTGGGCACGCCGGGCCGTGGATCGTCTTCCTCGGCCGGTGTCTTATAGGGCCCGAGATGATTGCCGTAATACTTGGTGCCGTGCATCAGATTGACGTGGCGCAGGCCCGGTGCGGCGGCGGAGACGGCGTCGACCGCGTTGACCAGCATGGCGAGATTGTCTTCCACAGACTCGTTCCCGCCTTCGCCGTGAGGCGCGCGTCCGGCATAGAATATGTGCGTTATGTCCGAGAGTTCCGCCGCCTTTGTCCGGCAATCCGCCGGGTCGAGCAGGTCCATCGACAGGTAGGTGATCGGCAACGGTTCGCGCGGCGGCCTACGGCTGACACCGACGACCTTTTGACCGTCCTCAATCAGGCGACGGCAGATCGCGCCGCCCAACATGCCACTCGCGCCGAGCACCAAAGCCGTCTTCGTAGCCATCGAGATCTCCCCACCGATTTTCTTGAACTGCACAATGGCGCGGTTTGTCTGGCAAGATGAATTCCGCCCAGCGGGCGGCAGGCTGTCATGCCGGTTCGGACGGGCCGGTATGGTCGATGCCTCGCAGCCGGGAACGCCCGTGGCGAAAGGTCAGCCCATTCGTTCCCCGGCCCGGACCGGTTTCGGCAGGCGATTTTCCGGCGGGGCGAGGGGGCAAACCCAGTCCGGCGAGTGATAGCAGGACGGGTGATAGGCGAAGTTGAAATCGAGGATCAGTTTGCCATCCGGCGTCTGGCCCAGATCGGCGCTCTTGATGCTGTCCAGCAGGTAGCGGCCGCCGCCGTAAGTCTCTTTCCCGCTGGTGGCATCGGTGAAGGGCAAGAAGGTGCCGCCGCCATAGCCCTCGATCCAGTAGACGGTCAGCTCTCGGCCGAGTTTTGAGGCAAGGCCCCGGGTGCGGGCTGCGGGGCGGAGTGAGATATGCCCGTCATTGCCGATCTCGCCAGCCAGCACGTCTTCGTTTTCCGGAGTTTCCAGATCGACCTCGAAACGCATTTCGGGATCGTAATCAAATAGCGGGATCGCGCCGTAGTCCGCCCGGCGGTCTTCGCTAATGGGGGATTGCTCATGCTCGCAGAACAATGCATCGCGCGTGTCGCGCCAGAGCGCCCAGGCGGTCTCCGGATCATCGGCCCGGCGGATATCGGTATAGAGTTCAGCAATCCGGCGGCGCCAGTCGGCAAGCGAAACAGCGTTCATAACGGTCCCCCAAACATAGTCCCGAGTGACATGGCGCATCTGTCCCGCCAGTGCATCTCACGGACGCGTGAGGTCGATTGGCTGTTGTATCCGGCATGGCTTGACCGTTTCTGCCGAGGCGCCGAAGCTGTTCCACGAAAAAATTCAAACCGGAGGAACCCCATGACCTGGATCGCGACCGTGCCCTATGCCGAGGCGACAGGCCGGCTGAAGACGCTCTATGACCGGGTCAAGGGGCCGGACGACAATGTCGATAATATCATGATGGCCCATAGCCTGCGCCCGCATTCCATGGAAGGGCACATGCATCTCTACAAGTACGTACTGCACCACACCGGCAACAAGGTGCCGAAATGGATGCTGGAGGCGCTTGGCGTCTATGTCAGTCAGATCAACCAGTGCGGCTACTGCGTCGAGCATCATTTCCAGGGCATGAAGCGCCTGCTCGCCGACGATACACGCGCCGACGCGATCCGGGCGGCTTTCGAGGCTGATGCGCCGGAGCAGGCCTTTGACGGAGCGGAGCTGGAAATGTGCCGCTATGCCGAAAAACTGACCCGCGATCCGGCCATGGTGAACGAGGCCGAGATCGAGGCATTGCGCGCCACCGGTCTCGATGACGGGCGGATTTTGGAGGTGAACCAGGTTGTCAGTTACTTCTGTTACGCAAACAGAACGGTCCTCGGGCTTGGAGTGAGCACGGCCGGGGACATCATCGGCCTGTCACCGAACCAGTCGGACGATCCGGATAACTGGTCGCATGCTTGAGGTTGGGGGCGTTTCTGCGTCCTGGCGATAGCCGATCATTGCAGTCAAAATTCCGATTAAAATTTTACATTAATGGTTGATTAATTTTGGCCGTTTAAATTCCTCCATATGCGGTGGAATTTTATTGGAATGACGCAATGTTTCGGAAGCTCCAGGTAAAGACCAAGCTCGCGTTGATGGTTGCGGCAGGGTTGCTGATCGCGATCGCGATCGCCACTGCATCCGGCCTCTACAACTCTCTAGAGCTGACGAACTCGGCGCTGAAGAACCGGCTGACGGCCAACACGACGACGCTGACCCAGGAAATCGAGCAGGAAGGGCTGCGCGCCATTTCGATGGCGCAGCTGGTCGCATTGCAATCGAATGTGGTCGAAGCAATGCGCGCTGGTGACCGCGAAAAGCTTGCCGGCATCTTCGTTCCAGGCTTCAAGGAGTTAAAGGCAGACTTCGGAGTCCGCCAATTCCAGTTTCACCTGCCGCCAGCGACATCTTTCCTGCGTGTTCACAAGCCGGAGAAATTCGGCGACGATCTGTCCGGTTTCCGGAATACGGTCCTGAAGGTCAATAATGAGAAGGTTTCGACCAAAGGGCTTGAGGTCGGGGTCGCAGGACTCGGCATGCGCGGGGTCGCGCCGATTGCCGATGCTGACGGCCATATAGGCTCCGTGGAGTTTGGCCTCTCGTTCGGACAAAGCTTCTTTGACGCATTTCGGGAAAAGCACGGCGCACATGCGGCGCTTTTCGTTTCCCGAAAGGACGGCATGCAGAAGCTGGCCTCCACTTTCCCGGAGGACATGGCATTCGATCCGGTGCTGCTTGCGGCGGGGACAAAGGGTGAGATATTCGACCTGAATATCGCGGTCGCAGGCCAGGCCTCTGCTCTGGCAGCCCAGCCGGTAACCGACTTCGCCGGTAATGTGATCGGAACCGCGCTGGTGGCGGTCGACCGCGCTCGTTTCGACCGGGCCATCAATAACGCCTACATCTCTGCAGGTGTGCTGGCCACTGTCAGCGCTGTAATTCTTCTGGTTCTGCTGTTTATCGTCAACCGGCTGATCTCCGCGCCTCTGCAAAGCGCGATTGAGGTTCTGCGGCGTCTTAGCCAGAAGGAGTTCTCAATGGACATCCCTTACCAGAACCGCGCTGATGATATCGGCATCATGGCCCGCGCCATGGCTGAATGCCGGGACGGACTGGTCGAGGCCGAACGGCTGAAAGAAGAGGAAGAGGCGAACAAGGCCCGCGCCGAGGAAGAACGCCGCCGGGCGGTGCTCGCTCTGGCGCAAAAGTTCGAAGATCAGGTCAAGGGCATCGTCGATGCGGTGGCGGGTTCCGCCGCCGACTTCGGTACGACCGCCGACACACTGATGAATGTCGCGGATAACGCCTCCTCGCGGGCCAACACCGTCGAGACGGCGGCGCAAGAGAGTGAGAGCAGCGTTCAGACCGTGTCCGCTGCCGCCGAGGAACTCGCAGCCTCGATCCGCGAGATAACCGAGCAATTGCAGAATACCAGCCGGATGTCGCGGGATGGCGCCCAGCGGGCGGAGGAAACCTCAAACAAGGTGAGGGAACTCTCGGAGGCTGCCGACAAGATCGGCGAGGTTGTCGGGCTGATTACCGACATCGCGGAGCAGACCAACCTGCTGGCGCTGAACGCCACCATTGAGGCGGCGCGCGCCGGAGAGGCGGGCAAGGGCTTTGCTGTGGTCGCCAACGAGGTCAAGTCTCTCGCCTCCCAGACGGGTAAGGCGACTGACGAGATCGGCGGCCAGATCCAGAAGGTGCAGGAAGCGGTGCGTAGCACCGTCGAGGCGATCGAGACGCTTGCCGGCACCGTGAACGATATCGATCAAGTGGCCGGGACCATCGCCGCCGCTGCGGAGGAACAGTCTGCCGCGACGAACGAGATCGCGCGCAGCGTCGAATCCACTTCCGCCAACGTGCAGGACGTCACCGTCAATATTGGCGAGGTCGTCGCGGCCTCTGCGGAAACGCGCTCTGTTTCGGTCGGGGTGAAGGAAAAAGCGAACCATCTCGGCGGGCAGGCGGGAGAGCTGACCAAGGCGGTCGACGGCTTCCTCGCAGAGGTGCGCGCGGGCTAGGGCTTTCTCAGAAGCTGTGTGAGCGCCGGCCCGATCTCTCTAAACTACCGTCATTCCGGCCTGCGCGGGAATGACGGTTTTGACGGGAGAAGAAGAATAACCTTTGGAGTGATTGAAGCCTCGGCCAGACTCCCCATTTCAAATCCGGGTACTTAAGCCGGACGGGAGGACAGGGTGGCCGCTTTCTCAACACTCATGCGAAGGGCTACTCTCGCACTTGCTCTGGTCGCATCGCTCGCGGCCGCCTCAATCGCGCATGCCAGCGACATGACGGCGGACTGGCCAGCATGGAATGCGGCCTCACCGCCGATCTTCCCTAGCGAGATCACCGGCCTGAAGGTCGAAAACCGCAAAGGCGGCTGGATCGATCTCGAGCGTCTCCGGAACTGACAGGGTTACCACCGCGTAGTCTCCACTCCCGCCATGACGCTTTCGTTGCCGCATCACTTTCGCCTTGACCCGACACGGGGGAGTGGCTGTAAACAGGTCGGCTCCGTTGAGGCGGAAATCTGTATTTCCATATCGAGAGCCCCATCCCATGAAACCGATTGTCGCCGGGCTGGATTTCGGCACCTCGAATTCCGCCATCGGATACGCGCCCGGCAACGCCCTTGACCTGCATACGTTTGAGCATGGCGGCCAGTCCGTCCCGACGGCCCTGTTCTATGACGAAGAAGAAGGCGTGCTGGTCAGCGGGCATGACGCCGAGGCGCGTTTTCTGCAGGGCCATGAGGGCCGCTATTTGCGAGCGCTCAAAAGCATCCTCGGTACCAGCCTTGCCGATGACGCGACCCGGATGGGTGCCCGCTCCTGGCCGTTCCGCTCCCTGCTGACAAGTTTCCTGATCTCGGTGAAGAAGAGCGTCGAGCAGGCGTCCGGTGGGGAGATTTCCGGATTGGTCGCCGGCCGGCCGGTACGTTTTGTTGATGAGGACGAGACGCGCGACAAACGGGCGGAGACATTGCTGCGCGAGGTGCTGGAGGAAGTCGGATTCGGGCCGGTGCAGTTTGTCTACGAGCCGGTCGCGGCGCTGATCGATGCCGAGGAGGCGATGCAGGACCCGACTTATGTCCTCGTTGCCGATATCGGTGGCGGCACCTCGGATTTCACGCTGGCCCGCCGGTCGGTGGACGGCGCAGCCAAAGAGGTTGCCGGGTTCGAGATTCTGGCTAACCACGGGGTGCATATCGGCGGCACGGATCTCGACAAGCGACTGTCCCTGAAGGCCGTCATGCCGGCTTTCGGGTATGGCAGCGAGATGAAGGCGCTGACCTCCAACGTCCTGCTGCCGGTGCCGCCGAGCTATTACAGCGACCTCGCGACCTGGCAGAAAATCCATTTCTGCTACACCTACGCCATGAAGCGGGATGTCCGCGCGGTGATGCGGCAGGCGGTCGAGCCGGAGAAGATCGAGCTGCTGCTGGAGCTTCTGGAACGGCAGCTCGGCCATCGGCTGGCGAATGCGGTGGAAGGGGTGAAGATCGCCCTTAGCGACAGGGAAGTGGCGACGCTGGATTTCCCCGATATCGACGACCTGTCGGCCATTACGGTGGACCAAGCCGCCCTGGCGCAGCATTTCGCGGCGCTGGAACAGCAGGTCGCCAAGGCCGCGGGTGAGACGCTCGCAATTGCCGGGGTGCGGCCGGAGCAGGTCGGCCACATCGTCCTGACCGGTGGCTCCACCCTCTTGCCGGACATGCGCCGGACGATCACCGCCTGCGTCCCAGCCGCCCGGATCGTCCCGTCCGATCCGTTCACGGCGGTGGCGAAGGGCCTGACCAAGGCGGCGCAGAGGGTGTTTCCTGCTGGGTGACGCGGTGCGGCATCGCCCCACTCAGTTCCCGAACAGCTTCTTCAGCCCTTCGCCGGCCTTCTCCAGCTCCTTGCCGGTATCCTCGACCGCTTTCTTCGCATCATCGACGGCCTTTTTTGCTCCCTCTGAGTCAGTCGGCAGTTTGCCGCCGTTGATCTTGCCGAGGTGATCTTTCAAGGTCTCAAGGGTCTTGCCGACGCCGATGCTCGCGGCCGCCCGGCTGGCGGCGTGGGTCAGGGCCGCCATTACTTCTGCAGCCACTTCTTCCGGCGTCGCTCCGCCGGACTCCTTGCCGATATTTCGGAGGGTGATGTCCGGCAGTCGCGCTTCCAGCGCCTTGCCCTGGTCGAGCAGGGAGGCGGCAACTGTCACCGTGCCGCCGCGAATTTTCAGGGTTTCGATGATCAGCTTTTTATCTGTGCCGCCGCTTTCTCCAGAGGATGCCGCGCTGGATGAGCTACCGCCGCCACTGTTCTTCTTCACGTTGTCCGCGATGGTGCCGATATTGTTGCCGCCTGGCATCAGCTCGTAGGTTACTGTCGGTCCGTCGACGGAGATCTCCTTGATCACGATCACCGGCTCGCTGACGCTTGCGGTATCCAGCGCAATACTGATTCCGCCGAGCGAGATCGCGCTGTCGCTCTTGAAGCCGGATGGATTACCGACCGTCAGCCCGTTGATCCCGGCCCGGCCGTCCAGCACCTCGATCTTCACACCGGAGACGGTGACCGGTACCCCGGCAACGCGCGTGCCCTGCTCCTCGATCACGTCCTTGACGAGGGAATCGAGATTGCCGAACACGAAGACGACGACGGCAACCACCGCCACCAACAGGACCGCGACAACGGTCCCCACAATGATTCCCAAACGCTTCATCGTCTCACTCCAGATCTGGTGCGGGCAACAGGGCCGCACGGCTGCATCGCTTTTCCAGGAGACTCTAGGCGTGTTGGTGGGAGGAGGTCCAGAGACGAGGAGGTGACGGCGGTCGAGGGCTGGGCGATGCGATCACACAGTCATCTGACCGGAGGTATGGTTATCGGTAAATTCGGGCCTTTTACTCCGTATTAATGAAGTTCAGCCTAAGGTCGGCTTCCCGATGACCAGCCAGAGTCTGAACCGCTGATCCCATGCCACGTGAAATCCGAACGATTATCCTGAGCGACACTGAACTGAAGGGGGCAATCGACTCTTTTCGGCGAGTCCACAAGGAGCTTCTGCCGCCCGGCACCGTGCATGGGATTGAAGCCCAGCCGGATGGCAACATTTTGGTCTCTATCGAAATGAAATTTGGCCCGAATATCCGGAACGATAACTTTATTCTTGAGCAGCAGCATGTGGTCGAGGCTTTTGTAAGATTCTGCATCGAAACCAACATCATCATCCCGCGCAGCGGCACCAAGAAGATTATGCGGACCGATAAAGAGTGGATCCTCGAAATTCGCTTGAAGAGCAACGAGATGGCCCATCAGGCTGCCTATGCGGAATTGAAGAAGCAGGAGCTAAAGGGGCGGGCTACTTAACGCCCAAGTCTCCTTGCCGACCATGGTCCCGGCTTTTTCATCGATACGCACTACCCGTTCGATATTGCGCCTCCTCATCCCGTGAATGCCCGCCTTTCTGCTTTCCGGAAATGCACCATATTGTATTTCCCGCATAAAGAGATAAAGTGCCCCATAAAACAATATCAGGGGGCGTCATGTTCAGAAATTTTGCCTCTATTGCAGGGCTCGGAGTGGGACTTCTGGCAGGGCTCACCCTGCCAGTTGAGGAGGCCGGGGCGCAGATCTCGCCTTGCGAAAGATCGCTCACCTATCTCGATGAACAATACGGCTCCGATCCGGCCACCCGCGCGGCCTTCGATGCGGCCTATGCGGGGTTGAAACCGTTGCCGCCGGGCTACAGCTATGGCAACTCAACGGCGAATCCCTGGAAGAAGTCGGGCAGCGGCGCCGGGTTGGCGGACGCGGTCGGTGCTTTCTATTCCGATGTCTGCACCCTGCTGCCGCAGATTGTCGGCACCAACGACAATGCGCTCGACTCGATCCAGTATTTCGCCTGGCTCTACTACCATAACGAGGCCGGGCGCCGGATGGTCGAGGGGATCGATTCGAACGATCCGGCCAAGCCGCTGAAGTCGGTGCAGACCTTCCTCATCATGTTCAACGAGGACTACAAGGCTCACATGGACAGCCTGGCCTCCACGCGCTACGTGCCGGAATGGGTGAAAGACCCGAGGCTGGAGATAGAGGACTACGTTCACCAGGAACCGGAAGCCTACAAAAGCTGGAATGCCTTCTTCGCCCGCAACCTGAAATACGACTCGGCAAGCGGGGCCTTTCCCTCGCGCCCGGTCACCATGCCGGGCCGAGACTATGTCGTGGTCTCGCCGACCGACTGCATCATGAATCCGCTGGTGCAGATCGTGAAAACCGAGGCCGGGGACGTCTCCCGCCGGCTGATCGAGAACCCGCTGCAGAACGACACCATACTGGACGTCAAGGGCATCCCCCTGTCGATGGACGACATGCTCGCCCACACACCGCAGGAGCTCAAGGACAGGTTCAGGGGCGGCAGCGGGCTCGCCTGCGTCCTGATGCCGAATACCTATCACCATTTCCACAGCCCGGTGGACGGCACCATCCTGCATGCGGAGATCGTCGAGGCGGGGACCAAATACGCCTTCGGCACGTTCGGTTATGACGACTGGCCGAACTGGGTTCCGCTCAGCGGCGATGTCGGCCGCCCCGGCACCGACTTCAGCCAGTTCCAGGGCTTCACCCGGGGCGTCATCGTGATGGAGGTCAGCTATAAAAACCTGCAGGGCAAGCAGCCGGAGATGCTGAGAGGCCTGGTCGCGTCAATCCCGGTCGGGCTCGACACGGTCGGCTCCGTGGTCTTCGCCGAAGGGGTCGAACGCGGTGCCAAAGTCACCAAGGGCGTGACCGCGTTCGGCAATTTCTATTTCGGCGGCTCCCTCAACATCCTGCTGTTCTCGCCGATCGAGGGCACGGATGCGCAGATGGTCAGCCCGGCGGTGCAGACCCGTATGGGCAACCAGATCGCCATCCTGAACACGCCATACCCGGCGCCGAAGACGCCCTGGACACCAGACTGAGGGCAAACCCACGCCGTCATCCCTGCCGGAGAGCCGGGACCCAGACGATCGAAGGGCTTAACCTTCCATCTCTGGGTTCCCGCTTTCGCGGGGATGACGATGTTGTGGTGAGGAACGAAGCAGCGTACCGCTCTGATTCAGGCAGCAAGCTTGTCAGCCGTGCAGCGCGAACATCATCGCGTAGAGCCCGGCATCCACGGATTTCGCGCCGCGCTCGGCCAGGCCGTTGACGATCCCCGCCTCCTTGAGGGCCGCTTCGACGAAGACCCGGTCGGTGCCTTCGATCACCGCCGTGAACGGTGCCTCGCCGTCCTTGCTCTTGCGGATCGACTGCTCGCCGGTCCCGGCCAGCGAGCGGCCCATATCGGCCTCCCAGTGCTGCACCCTTGTGATGCCTTCGCGGTTGCGCAGGTTATGCAGGGCGGCGCCTGCGAGCCAGCGGGCAATCGCCTCGGGGTCGCCCGTACCAGGATCGTAGCGCACGGTCGCAACAACCGAGCCCAGAACCTCGCCGCTGCAGAACCGCACCCGGTTGGTCGCGCGCACGAAATTTCGGAATTCCTGCATCATCCGGGAGGTCCATTCCGTCGGATGGTCGAGCGCATGGCGATAGACCGGGTCGTCGAAACAGGCCAGGCCCTCGACATCGTAGGCCGCGAGATATCTGTGCTTGCCCCGGCCGAGCTTGCGATAGCGTCGCCCGTTCCGCCACCCCGGCATGCCGACCCGCTCCGGAATATGCTCGCGGCGGTACCACTCGCTGAACTCGGCATCGCATTCGGGCGTCGTGTCGCCCCAAACCGCCATCACGGCATCGGTCATTTGTGGGTTTCCTCCCGGTCAGTGCCGTTAATCCGGCATTCGTGTTCAAGCGGGCCATCCGCCCCTGATGGACGGCAGTATCACCCGATCCCAGCCCTGCCGGAAGCGGGAAGGACGCGGTCTTTTGCCTGGCCGGGTGATGGAGCGAATAAAGAAATGTGTCCCCTAAATCCCAGGTCCCGTCCGCAAGCGCCGCATCACAGACGCTGGTTGATCTCGATCAGGTTGAAGGACGGGTCGTAGACGTAGACCTGATGATAGCCGGTCATCGCATAGGTTCCTGCGTCGGAATAAACGATGCCGACCTCCTCCAGTCGCCGCATCACGGCGTGGATGTCCGGGACACGGAAAGCAGGGTGGCCGCCTATGGAGGGATTGTGGGCGAAACCGTTGCGCTGACCGAACCCGGCGTCCGGCCGGATGACGTGCAGGCCCCTGTTTTCACTGCCGAGGTCGAGAACCGCGAGTTCGCTCGGGTCAATGCTGAAATCCCCCTTGTCCGCCGGCGCTTTCCAAGTGCCTTCGACCATCGCGGTCGTCCCGGTAAAGAAACCAACGGTCGCCCGGACGTCGTGCGCCTGAAGATTGACGTGATGCAGGATCCAGCCATCGGCATCGGTCACGCTTTGCATGTCGTTCCGCTCGGTGAAACCGATCAGGTTCATCGACGGGTCGTAACAGAAGAGCTGCCGGTCGAGGCCGGGGAAAATCCCGTCAATCCGGGAGCTGGAAATGCCCGCACTGTCCAACGTGCCTTGCACCGCGTTCAGGTCGGGCACGGCAATGGTCGCGGATTTTCCCATGAGGGGGTTGTGCAGGAGTTGCCGTTCCAGCGCGAACCCCGGATCGGGCAGAAACAGCGATAGGCCCTGAAAGCCGTTGGAGAAGGACTGCGGGTCACCCTCCGGCGCCGGTGTCAGGCCGACTATGTCTGCATAGAAACGGGCAGCCGCGCCCCTGTCATGCACGCAAAGTCCGACATGAGCGATCTCCCAGGAGATCTCGCGATTTTCTGTCGGCATGGGATTCCCTCCTTTGCGCTTGTTCGTGCTGACGGACCATTCATTGCAGGCGGCCCCCAGTCTGGGGGCTGCCGTTGGAAGAGTGAGCCGTGTGTCCTTTTATTCCCCGGCAGGATCAAACCGTAAGGATTGTCGACCCTGTGGTCTCCCGTGCCTCAAGCGCACGGTGGGCCTCGGCGGCGTCCTTCAGGGCGTAGGTCTGGTTGATCTCGATCTTCACCCCTTCACGGATCTTGTCGAACAGGGCGTTCGCGATATCGAGGGTCAGCTCCCGCGTTGCCGTGTGCGGGGCGAGGCCCGGGCGGGTGAAGTAGAGCGCCTTGCCGGCCAGCAGTTTCGGCTCGACCGCCGGTGCGGGGCCGGAGGCGGCGCCGAAATGCACCATCGTGCCGAAGCGGGCCAATGAGCCGAGCGAGCCCTCGTAGACAGCGGCACCGACCCCGTCATAGACGACCGGAACGCCCTCGCCGCCGGTGATCTCCATCACCCGGGCCTGGAAATCGTCACGGGTATAGACAATCGGGTGGTCGCACCCGTGCGCCCTGGCAATTTCCGCCTTCTCGTCGGAGCCGACGGTCCCGATGACCGTCGCGCCGATCTTTTTCAGCCATTGGCAGGCAATCGTTCCGACGCCGCCGGCAGCGGCATGCAGCAAGACGGTCTGACCTGCCTGCACCGGAAAGGTGCGACGCACGAGGTAGGACACCGTCAGCCCCTTCAGCATGGACCCCGCGGCCTGCTCGTCGCTGATATCGTCGGGCAGGGGGATCAGCCGCTCGGCCGGATAGATCCGTTCTTCGGCATAGGCGCCGGGCGTGCCCATGACATAGCCGACACGGTCGCCGACCTTGACGGTCTCGACACCCTCTCCGACGGCTTCGACGACACCGGCAGCCTCCATGCCGATGCTGGCGGGCAGATCCAGTTTATAGCCGCCGGACCGCTGATAGACGTCGATATAGTTCAGCCCGACAACGGTCTGACGCAACCGCACCTCGCCCGGCCCCGCGGCGCCGACAGCGATCTCCTCGAAGCGCATCACTTCGGGACCACCTTGTTCGTGGATAACAATTGCATGCGCCATGGCCGTGGATCTCCCTGGAACTCGTTTTTGGTTATTGGTCTGCGGGTAAGTGCATTCCGCTTGGGGCGCACTGTCCGCCCGGCCAGCGCCAGGGGTCAATGCACGGTTTCATGTGGCGGAATGGCTTCGGTCTCAGCTCAGCGTTGCCAGCAGGCCGGCCATCAGCTTGCCCCGTTCGGCGAGGCTCTCGACCTCGATATGCTCATCCAGCGTATGCAGACCTGCGCCGCGCACGCCGAGTGAGTCGAGCGTGGGGATGCCCATCGCGCCGGTGAAATTGCCGTCCGAGCCGCCGCCCGCCATATGGGCCGTGATGTCGAATCCCAGATCCGCTGCGAGGCTTCTTGCATGGTCGAACAGCGCCTTGTCGGCGGCGCTGGGCTCCCAGACCGGACGCGTGACGCCGCGCGCGACGTGAAAGCCGACATCGCCGTCCGGATTATTCAGCGCCAGCATTTTCTCGACGCCCGCATCCAGATCCGCCTGTCGCTTGGCCATGGACAGCGCCTCGGCCGAGCAACCCGAAGGCACGCAATTGACATGCAGCTGGTCCGAGGTCACGCAGCCCACCGAAAAGGTGCAGCTGTCGGTGCTCATCTCCTCGATCTCAAGGATGCGCCGGGCCATTTCCCGAACCGCCGAGCGCCCGAGGCGCGGGTCGACGCCCGCATGGATCGGGGTGCCGATGGTTCGGAGGTTGAAACGTGCAATGGCATAGCGGCCCCAGACCAGGCCGCCATCGGGGCGGGCCGGCTCGGGGACGAGCACGTATTTCTGCGTCTTCGCCGTGGCCTCGATCAGCTCTCGGGTCGCAGGCGTGCCGATCTCCTCGTCCGGCGTGAACAGCACGGTGACCGGCAGCGGCGTCTCGATGTTCGCAGCGGCCAGTTGCCGGATCGCTTCGAGCGACAGATAGTTGCCGCCCTTCATGTCCTGGATGCCGGGCCCCCAACACCTCCCGCCCTCGCGCCGGTAGGGGAGGCGGGCAAGCGTGCCGACGGGATGCACCGTGTCCATGTGCCCGGCGATCAGGATGCCCGGCTGGCCCGCCTTCGGATGCGGGAAGCTGGCGCGGACGCAGCCGCCGAGGTCCATGCGCCCGGGAATGCGCTCTATTGTGGCGCCCATGGCCGCGAGGTCATAGCTCGCAAGGTCGATCATCCGGTCGACCGCCGCGGCGTCATGGGTCGGACTCTCGCATTCGATCCACGGGCGGAGGCCCGCGCACATGGCGTCGGAGTCGAAAGGTAGGGCTTTGAAGTCCATGGTGGTTCTCCGGAGAAAGGGCAAAGAGGCGGGCAGAAATAAGGGGGCGGGATACTCAGATCGCTGACCTCAATCCGTCATCCCGGATGTGATCCGGGATTCATATGACCACTGTCACGGCTCTATGAAAAGCTGGTTCCCGGCCCTCCGGCCTGGATGACGACCGAGGAGGGAAATGAGGGATTGCGCAACGCACGCCCCAACTTAGTTGGGATCATCTGGCTGCGGAGTTCACGAGCGAATTAAGTCGCGTGTCCCTGTTATCCCCTTGTCCCTGTTATTCCCTGCAAGGAAGCCACCTGTTGATTGAAAATTCATCATCTACAATCTTAAGGATTGTTGGAAAGTGCTTAAGCTGTTATCTTTGCATCGTGACGAACGATAGGAACATGATGATGTTTAGTGCTTCTAAAAATGATTTAGGCACCCACGATCCTTCTTCTGATCTAGTCCCAAAAAGTCATGCGAAATGGTCTGCCAATGAAATGGATTTGTGGGCTCGGCGCCTTTTAGTATTTTCTGACATATTTTTAATATTATCCGGAGTTTTTACGGGAGCTTTAATGATTTTATTGTTTCTTGATTCTGCTTCGATTTTAGGTGTGTTAGGGGTATGGGAACTTGGTGTGTCTGCGGTTTTATTAGTGAGTTTCTTTGGTGTGCTCCGGTTTCATAGTGGCGCTTTTAGGGAGGGTGCGTCCGATGAGAGGGAGGCGCAGAATTACATCAAAGGAATAGTAGGCCATATTGAGGTGACGAAAGATATGCTGCCTTATTTATTTAAGAAAATAGAAAATTTGAATGAAAACAATGCGTCAATGTTACGAAATCACATGCACTCCAAGAATGGTGATTAATTTTCTCTATTAGGAGAAATAGGTTTTGCCTGACGATTTCCGAGTTAAACATATTCGAAATCAAATAGAGAGAAATTTTGTTGAGGCGGATGAACTGCTTCAACGAATTGATGAACTGCTTCGGCGTGCTGTAACCAGCACTCCGGATTTTCAAAGTATTGTCACCGACACAGATCAGATTGTTGATCAAATTAAAATTTTGACAGGCCAGCTGAAAGATTTTAGTGAGGCCTTAAAACCACCGCGGACGAGCTTGGCAGATATTATTGTTGCCACGTTTTTAGGCATTGCAGGCGTTGGAGTTGGAGTTCTGAACCCTCCTGCGGGGGTGGTTATTAGCGCCGCTGGTATTATGTATGGCTTAAAGAATGCTCCTGAAACATTGAGGCGAAGAGGGTTGCGGAAAAGAGTGCTCGCCCGACTGGATGACCTTAATCGTCGGTCCAAAAGGCTTGAGTACATTATGCTAATTTGTGCAGCTGTATTCGCTTGATGAGAGAATTGAGATCAATCGCATAGAATAGTGAGAAATGGGGAATTAAGGGGACACGGGAATTAAGGAATTAAGGGGACAGGATTAAGGGGACACGAATTAAGGGGACACGCCACTTAATTCCGGTAAGTCGTGTGTCACCTTAATTCCGGTCCCCTTAATTCGGGATGACGACCGTGTGGGAGGGTGCTGGCGCTGGCCTACCGCCACTTGCCTTCTGCGCCCGGCGTTGCGACCGTTGGCACCGCCATCTTTACTGCCGCGGCGGTCCGTACAAGCGGGGGCAGATTGGGCGCGCCGTCTTCGTTGTGGTCCGCCTAGGCCGGAATCGGGGAACCCGCATCGGGGGGCGGCGGCCAGTGCACGCGATCTGCCGGGAGGTGAACCGTGACGGCGGTCCCTAAACCGATCTGACTGTGAACTTCGAAGTGACCGTTTAGCGCTTTCAAACGGCTGTCTACAACAGATAGGCCGAGCCCATATCCGCCGCGGTTGGCGACTGTGGAGGCTTGGGCGCGATAGAAGGGCAAGGCAATCCGATCGAGTTCGTCGCTCTCGATGCCGGGGCCCTGGTCCGAGACCCGGATCGTGAGCCCGCCGTCAGCCTGTCGGTCAGTTTCGACGGAGACATGGCCGCCGGGCGGGGAGAATCTGGCTGCGTTGTCCAGCAGGTTCATCAGGATCGTGGTGATTGTCGCCTGCTCGGCCTGCAGTCTGGGAAGGAGGCAGTCGTCGGGAACGAGGAAGACGACGTTCTTGTCTTTTACCGCAATCTTGACGGCTGCAACGCAGCGGGAAATGCAGGTGTCCAGATCGACCAGGCGATCGACGACCTCTTCTTTTTCCGATCTGTCTTGCGCAACTTCGAGAATCAGCTCGACCAGTTCCAGCAACATGTTGCCGCTTTGCTGTATGGAATCGATATAGTCGCTTTGCTTGGCCGTAAGCGGGCCAGCTATCCCGTGTTGCATGGCATCTGAGAAACCGATGATGGCATTAAGTGGAGTCCGCAGATCGTGACTTACTTCGGCCAGTATCCGGTCCTTCGTCCTGTTTGCGGCTTCGAGGTCGGCTACGGCACTGCGCAGTGAACGTTCCGCTTCCCTGCGGCTCCGGACCTCCTGATTGAGCCGATCGATGGTTTCGGTCAGAGCGACGAAGCGCGCCGCTTCCTGTCCGGCAGAAAAAAAACGCAATGCGACAACAGGACCGTCGGCGTCGCGAAGTCGCCAATGCTCGGCCTTCAGGGGTTCCGTTCCGTTGTCGGTCTTGACGGACGCGCGGAACGGCATGGGTATCGTGCTTGACCGTGCCAGCCCCAACATATCGCCCACGCGGCATCCTGAAGGTTCCAGCCAGCGCGCGATCTCATCTCCCACGGACGCGAAACCGGTCAGATCTTTGAACGCGGTATTCAACCAGCAGATCCGGCCGTCGCGCGCAACCGCGACAATAGGATCGGATATCTCTTCTGCTATCCGAAGGCGAGCGAGATCAGTCATCGCGCTCTCGCCCGAAATATTCGATACCCTCGTTGACACTCCCTTCCGGCTGTCTCAGCGAGATGACGACCGAACAGCCCGGTTGTCCCTGTGCGATGGACTCCGTGATTTCGACCCTCGCATAGCCGAGGTTCTCGGCCGTAATGCGCCCGAAGACATTGGAGGTCATCATACAGAGCGCTGGTTTGCCGACGACTGCGGAGCCGAAGGGGCATTCGCGATTCTTCAGCAAGATCTTTTCGTCGTCCTGCTCCGAGATATGGAAATCTCCACCAATCCGCGTCTTCAGATCGACCAGTGTTTCGGCGACGTCGTGCCGGGAAAGAACTTTCTTTCCAAGATGCTCTCTATAGAGACTATCAAGCCGGTCTCCCATCCTGGCGCCGACTATGGATATGAAGCCTCGGGCATCACGTTGACCGATTACGTCCTGCAGGGTTTCCGCGAGGTCGGCGATCATCCGGCGGAAGAAACCATCTCTGTCCAGATCCGGTTCGGCTTCCAACTGATCGTCTTGGCTCGTCATTGAAGCGCCCTCCTGATCCCAGATAGTACAGTTATTCGGTCGGTATAATCACTCGTTTCTGTTCAATCTGTCCGAGAGCTTCCCGTCTCTTCAAAACCCGCGGTCCTGTCGCGTTCGCTCTCAAAGAGATAACCGAACCGGTGCCTAAAATCGGTTCGCGTAGCAGGGCCCTGAGAGCAAATATCTTTGCCGGGACTAAAGGCCGTATCAATGAAAAGTTTAAAATATTACGTCGCGGCATCTGGATTATGCAAGAAAGCAGGCTGGTCGGTCTAAACGAGTTCCGCCTTCCGTGCCGTCAAGAGCAGACGAAGGGAAGACCAATATGGCCCCGCTCTCCGAAACACATTTAATAAGAAGTTCATTTAGAGTGTTGGCCGGCGAATTAAAGGAACGCACTACCTAATTCGCAGTCCTGATACTGTCATCCCGGGCTTGATCCGCGATCTCGCGATGAAGGCCCCGGCCTTATGATCCCAGAGTCCCTGCTCTGCGACTGAGGTGACGACAGGCGGTGAAGATAGAGGGCCTAAACCCTTCTCCGTCTCCGCCGTCTTCCGCCATCCTCGTCGTGCGGTGTCGCCACTCTCGGCGCCGGCATCTTCACTGCCGCCGACAGTTTCGGATACGGGTCCGTCTTGTGCGGCAGGGCCATGGCGCCGACGAAATGTTCCTGGAAGCGCGGCTCGACGGCGGTCTCGACCTTTTCGATGGTGCGCACCACCCACTCGATTTCCTTGCGGGCCTGACCGTTGAGCAGGGCAATGCGGGCGCCGGTGCCCGCCGCGTTGCCGACGGAGACGACATGTTCCAGCTCGCAATCCGGGATCATGCCGAGGACCATGGCGTATTTCGGGTCGATATGGCTGCCGAAGGCGCCGGCCAGCACCACCCGGTCGACAGATTCCACGCCGAGCCGGTCCATCAGCAGCCGCGATCCGGCATAGAGCGCGGCCTTGGCCAGCTGGATGGCGCGGACGTCGCCCTGTGTCACCGAGACGGTGTCGCTGATCCGGTAGGAGAAGGTGCGGCCGTCCTGGAAGACGCGGTCGGACTTTGCCGCCAGCGCGCCGTCGATCATGCCGTCGGTGGTGATCATGCCGGCGAGGAACATCTCGCCGATCGCCTCGATGATGCCGGAGCCGCAGACGCCGTTGATGCCGAGCTCTTCCACCGCGTCGGCGAACCCCGCTGCGTCCGACCAGAGGTCGCTGCCGATGATCTGGAAGCGCGGCTCCAGGGTCTCGGGATCGATCCGCACCCGCTCGATGGCGCCGGGGGCGGCGCGCTGGCCGCTGGAGATCTGGGCGCCCTCGAAGGCCGGGCCGGTCGGGCTGGAACAGGCCAGCAGCCGGTCCCGGTTGCCGAGCACGATCTCCGCATTGGTGCCGACATCGACGATCAGGCTGATCTCGTCCCGCTTGTAGGGGGTCTCCGACAGCACCACGGCGGCGGTGTCCGCGCCGACATGGCCGGCGATGCAGGGCAGGGCATAGACCCGGGCGCCGGGATGCAGATAGAGGTCCAGCTCGGCCGCGGTCAGCTCGACGGCGGTATCGACGGTGAGCGCGAAGGGCGCGCCGCCCAGCTCCGTCGGGTCGATGCCGAGCATCAGGTGGTGCATGATCGGGTTGCCGACAAACACCAGCTCGACGATCTCGTCCGAGCCGGCGCCGATCTCGGCCGCGGTCTGGGTGGCGAGATAGTTCACCGCCTCACGCACGACGCGGGTCATTTCCTCGTCGCCGCCGGGATTCATCATGACATAGGAGACCCGGCTCATCAGGTCCTCGCCGAAGCGGATCTGCGGGTTCATGGTGCCGGCCGAGGACAGCACCGTGCCGGTGGCGAGGTCGCAGAGATGGCCGGACATGGTGGTGGAGCCGATATCGACGGCGAGGCCGTAGATCTTCTCGCGCAGGCCCGGCCAGACGCCGACCACCCGGTTGCCCTCGCGCAGGGCGACGGTGACCTTCCACTGGCCGCTGCGCAGGGCCTTCTGCAGCATGGTCATGACCGCATGGTCGCAGCTGATATCGTCGGCGATGCCCCAGTTCGGCCATTGCGCGCGCAGGCTTTCGCAGAGCCGGCGGAAATCGCTCGACTGGTCGTGCAGGTCGGGCTCGCGCACCTCGACATAATGCAGATGGGTGACCGGCCGGATCTCGATATCCCGAACCTCGGCCCGCTTGCGCACGACCTGCCGGTGCACCTGGCTTTCCGGCGGAATGTCGATGACGCAATTGGCCAGCACCTGGGCGTTGCAGCCGAGCCGGCGACCCGGCTTCAGCCCGCGTTTCTCGGCATAGCGCTGCTCGGACTTGGTGCTGGGGCTGATGCTGCTGGCCCGCGAGGTGATCTGGAACTTGGCGAACTCGCCCTCGGAGAGCTGCACTTGGCAGCGCCCGCACATGGAGCGGCCGCCGCAGACCGAGTCGAGATCGACGCCGAGAGAGCGGGCGGCGTCGAGCACGGAGGTGCCGGGCGGCACGAAGCCGCGCCGTCCGGAGGGCGTGAAGACGACATAGACGTCGTCCTGCTTGACGTCCGGGGCCGGATCAGCGGGTGCGTTCATGATGTGATTTCTATGCTGTTGCCCATTCCCCGTGTTTTCTAGGCCCGCTTGCGGCGCCGTTCGCGATTGCCGCGGGCACCGGCGGATTCGCCTTCAGCCGGCTGTTCGCGGAAGCGCTTGATCCAGCGGCGGCATTCCGGGTCATGCCCCATCATCACGTCGGCCCCGAGCACGGCGCCCATTTCCTCCGCATGCAGCGGGTTCATGATGGCGGACGTCATGCCGGCATGGATTGCCATGGAGAGGAAGGCGGCGTTCATGGCGTGCCGGTTCGGCAGGCCAAAGGAGATGTTGGAGGCGCCGCAGGTGGTGTTCACCTTCAGCTCCGTGCGGAGCCGGGTGATCAGGTCAAAGGCGGAGCGGCCCGCGAGGTTGATCGCACCGACCGGCATGATCAGCGGGTCGACCACGATATCCTCGCGCGGGATGCCGTAATCGGCGGCATGCTCGACGATCTTCTTGGCGACCTCGAAGCGCACGTTCGGATCCTCGGAGATGCCGGTCTCGTCATTCGATATGGCAACCACGGCAGCGCCGTATTTCTTCACCAGCGGAAGGACGACTTCGAGCCGCTCCTCTTCGCCTGTCACCGAATTCACCAGCGCCTTGCCCTGATAGACCGAAAGACCTGCTTCCAGCGCCTCGACGATGGAGCTGTCGATGGAGAGCGGCGTGTCGGTGAGGGACTGCACCAGCTTGATGGACTCGGCGAGGATCGCCGGCTCGTCCGCCATCGGGATGCCTGCATTGACATCCAGCATGTTCGCGCCGGCCTCGACCTGGGCGAGAGCGTCCGCGCGCACACGGCTGTAGTCGCCCGCGGCCATTTCCGCCGCTAGCAGCTTGCGGCCGGTCGGGTTGATGCGCTCGCCGATGACGCAGAACGGGCGCTCGAAACCGATCACGATTTCCCTGGTTGCCGAGCTGATGACGGTATCGGTCATTCCGGTTTTTCTCCCTTGATGCGGCTGAAGAGACGGGTCAGGAAGCCGCTGCCGTCTTTCCGGCCAAAGGGGCGGTTTCGAAGCCCCCCTTGTTGTTGAGGCTGAACTCGCCTGCCGTAACCTGGTCGACCCAGGAAACGGTCTTGGCAAGGCCGCCGAACGGATAGAAATGCAAATGCCGGATCAGGCAGTCCGGGTCGGCCTGGATGCCGTCTGCGAGGCCGACCAGCAGCTTGTCCGGGGCCTGCACGGTGAGCAGGCGGGCGATGTTCCGGGTCTGCCGTGTCAGCACCCGCATGGACGGACCGATACCGGAGACCTGGGCGAATTTCAGGAGCGTTTTCAGGCTGGCGAGGCCGGGCACGCCGATATGGATCGGTAGCGCGTTACCGGCATCTCGAATGCTCTTCTCCCATTTCAGGATGGCGCCCGCATCGAAGCAGAACTGGGTCTCGATATAGGTCTCGATCCCGGTCTTCGCGGCCCACTCGTTCTTGGCGGTGAGGGCGGTGGCGAGGCCATCTGCCGAAATGTCGGGAGAGCCTTCGGGGTGCCCGGCAACGCCGACTTTGCGGATACCGGCGGCTTCCAGCCGGCCGCTCCGCAGCACGTCCATGGTTTCCGTATAGGCGCCGGCCGGAGTGTCGACACCGCCGCCGATCACCAGCACCTCGGTCACGCCGGCTTCGCCGGTGAGGCCATCAAGGTATTTGGCAAGCACGGCGTCGCTCTCGATGCTGCGTGCGGCGATATGGGGGACAGGTTCCATGCCCTCGGCCCGAAGCCTGCGGCAGACTGCGATGGTGTCGGATAGGGAGGAGCCGGGGAGCTGGGTCACATTGACCGTGGTTCCGGCAGGCAGCAGCGCGCCGAAATCTTCCACCTTGGCGGCGGAGCCGGGGGTGGTCTCAACCGAGAAGCCCCGCACCAGAGTCTGGATATCCGTCATGCTCGCGGTCATCGCCCTCTCCTCAGATCCCGTTGGCGCCTGATCGCGCTGTTCTTCGGATTTAAGAGCAGATGCGGGAATTCAATGGCTGTCTCGCGTCACAACTTCTCTCAATTGCGACACTGTTTACGAATCTGTCGTCCGGGGGCATTCCTGAGAGCCTGAACAGACTGCCCGCGCGGTGTCGTTCGCGTGCTTGTGGCGTCATCTGCTCGTGGCGTCGTCTGCAAGGGGGGACTATTCTCCGGCAGCAATCCGCAACCCGGTATCTTTTCGGTAATGATCGAAGCTTCCTTTATCACCGCCAGCCTGGCCCTGTTCGTGGCCATTCTGTTCACCCGTATCAGCCGCTCGGTGACATGGCGGGCGATGGTGGCGCCGCTGGCCTCGATCATCGGCAGCGGCTTTCTGGTCTCGGCGCCTCTGCTCGGGCGCGAGCTTGGCGGCTTCGCGATCCTGGGTATTGTCGGCCTCTGTGCCTTCGCCTGGGCGATTGGCGGGGCTATCCGATACAACATCATGCATGTTGAGCAGTTGCTGGAGCAGGCACCGCCGCCACGCCACATAGCGGTTCTGGAGCGGCTGAGCACCTTCACGCTGTTCTTCGCCTATGTGATCTCCGTCGCTTATTATCTGGCGCTGCTCGGTGCCTTCGTCATGAAACAGGCGACCGGAGCCGTGGATCCGGTGATGGCGAAGCTGATTGCCACATTCCTGTTGGCCTTGATCGGATGGCTCGGCTGGTCAGGCGGGTTGGGGAAGGTGCTCCGTGTCGAATCCGGTGTGGTCGCCCTCAAACTGGCGGTCATCGGCGGTTTCCTGACCGCGCTCGCGCTCTATGGCGCCGGTCTTCTGGCGGACGGTCAAGCTGTCATGCCGCCCGGGCCGCATGGCGACTGGAGCAGCCTGCCGGTTTTGCTCGGCATGTTGATCATGGTGCAGGGGTTCGAGACCTCGCGTTTTCTTGGCGAGGAATTCGATCGTCCGACCCGGGTCAGGACAATGCGTCTGGCGCAGCTGGTCGCGGCGGTCATCTATATTACCTTTTTCCTGCTGCTCTCGCCGCTAATGCTGACTGCGATGGAAGGCACGGGTGAGACCGCGGTGATGGATGCGGCGCTTATAGTGTCGCCGCTGCTTCCCCTTGCCCTGATGTTCGGGGCTGTCGCCAGCCAGTTCAGCGCAGCGGTGGCAGACGCCATCGGCGGCGCGGGACTGGCCAACGGGGCGAGCCACAGGCTCAACGGCCATCAGGTCTACCCGCTGCTCGTCTTTGTCTCGGCGCTGGTGCTGTGGGAGACCGATATCTACGGGGTTATCGCCCTCGCGAGCCGGGCTTTTGCTGTTTACTACATGCTGCAATGCGCGATAGCGGCGGTGGCAACGGTGAAGGCCGGTGGGCACGGGACGGCGGTCGCATGGCGCGTGCTGCTGGCGCTGTCCTGCGGTGCCGTCGCGATATTTGGCATCCCCGCCGAATAATGCTGGCGATCACCGTATAAACAAGGGAGCGGGAGGGAGACGGTTTGCCGTCTCTCGCAGTGGTCAGTTGCTTTGGGGTGGTCAGTTGCTTTGGGCGGCGACCAGCGTGTTGTCGTCCCGGGCAACGGCAATCCGCTGCTCCAGTGTCGGCAGCACGGCGGCGAACCGCTTCAGCTCCTGGCCCTTGAGCTTTTCGCCAGCAGGCAGCTTCACGCTCATCGGATTACGCTGGCGGCCGTTCTCCAGCACTTCATAGTGCAGGTGCGGGCCGGTGGAACGTCCGGTCGTGCCGATATAGCCGATGGTCTGGCCCTGTTTCACCCGCGCGCCCTTGGTCAGTCCGCGCTTGAAGGCGGACATGTGGGCATAGGCGGTCTTGTAGGTGCTGTTGTGGCGGATGCGGATGTATTTCCCGTAGCTGCCGTTGCGGCCGATATAATCCACGACACCGTCACCGGCGGCCATGATCGGCGTGCCGGTGGGGGCCGCGAAGTCCGTCCCGCGGTGCATCTTGGTATAACCAAGTATCGGGTGCTTGCGCTTGCCGAACCCGGAGGACAGCCGGGCGCCGTTCACCGGGGTCCGCATAAGTGTCTTGCGGACGGACTGGCCCTTGCGGTCGAAATAATCGGTGAAGCCGCTCTTCGGCGTGTAGCGGTAATAGGCGAGTTCCTTGCCGGAAAGCGTCATCGCCGCATAAGCGATGTCGCCGGTCCGCACCAAGGTGCCGTCGCCGGTGCGCTGCTCGTCATACAGTACCTCGAACCGGTCGCCGTTCTGGATGTCGCGCTGGAAGTCGACATCGAAACTGAAGATACGGATCATGTCATACAGTACGGAAATCGGGATGCCGGCATCGACAGCGGCCTCATAGAGGCTGGAGCGGATGAGGCCGGCGCCATACGCATCCCCCCGCTTCAGGGCCTTCTCCTTGACGTCGGCCTTGTAGGCGCCGTCTTCGGTATAGCGTACCTGGATCGTGCGGACCGGATCGGCCTTGAAGGAGATAGAGAGCAGACTGGGGGTGTCGGGTTTCTCCGAGGACTCTTCCAGAGAGAGCTCGAACAGCTGGCCGATCTGCATGCGTCGGGGATCGTAGACCTCGGTCAGGGCCACAATGGCCGCATGGGCTTCCCGTCGATCGATCTCGTTCTTGGTCAGCAGCTTCATCAGCGTATCGCCGCGCTCAACCTTGACCGCGCGGGTCTCGAGCGTGGAGGTGCTGCCCTCCGGGGAGGGAATGGCGAAGCTGTTCGCACTGGAGGCCTCGGCTGTCGTCGGATCGGTGTCGGGGGAGCCGACGGTTCCGAACATTGCGAAGCCGCCGATGCCGGCCAGAAGAACGGTACCGAGTACGCCGGCAGCTAGTGCCGAGCGAGGGCGAACCCGCTGTGTCATGTAAGCGATCCCGAAATATACGATATTTCCCCTGATTCTGTTGTGATTGGTATGTGAAGTCAAGGCTAACCGCAATTGAATCAGTGCCCTGCCGATGTAAACTTAAGGCGGAGAATTAAATCGAGAAGATGGCTGTGGGAAATCACGGATAGGCTGCGGCGCCTTGGCTGCAAACTGTGGAGTTATCCGGGCCTGTTTCGGCCCCCTATATAGAGAGCTCTATATGGGTCTCTATACAGAACTGCCCCTATCGTGCGCTCGGGGCTGAAAGCTCGCGGTCTATGGGGCCGCTGAAATACGCATCGCGACGACAGCTCGCCAAGCGGTCACGGAATTGCGGCGTATCTTCGTGGATGCATGAAACGGTGACACTGGGGCGCGGATGTCGGATCGGACGGGGACAGCGTCTGGAAACAGCCGGTCTGGCGGGCGTCGATCGGGCTCATCAGGAACGCTCGAACGCTCCCACGAATAAACCGGATCCGGAAATTGGCGGAATTCCGGGAGTCCGCCAGATAATTTCCGGTGCGTGTCATTTTTTTTTAAATAAGTGTTTGACGGTTTGTGAGGGAGGGTCGTATAAGGCGCCTCCCGTCGGGGAGCGGACCACTGAGTGGGGCGCGACGGCGGGGGTCGAAGTCTCTGGAATGATTAGAGA